>NZ_JBITKM010000002.1:53694-820126 GCF_044461025.1 Micromonospora sp. NPDC049900 | reverse complement strand
TCGTCGGGGGGGGGGCGGGTGGGGGGGGGGGGGGGGGGGGGCGCGGGGGGGGGGGGGCGCGCGGGGGGGGGGGGGGGGGGGGGCGGCCCCCCCCCCCCCCCCCCCCCACCACCAACCAACAGCGGGTCCGAGTGGGGGCCGGCGGTGAGTGTGTACGTCTCGCGCAACGCGAAGTTGGGCGATTTGCCGCGAGACCGGTCGACATCGGCTCCGCCGGTACAGCCGGGACCGGCCGACCCGCCGCTGCTGACACACGTTTGGCGGACTGTGTTCGAGCGGCAGGCACGGAAGCGCGGTCCGCGATGAACAGCGACGAAGACCGTCCCGTCGGCGCTGGATCGCCCGCGCCATCGGAGCAACCGCCGTTACGGCCGATGGCGCTGCCAGGGCGGCCGGTCGAGGCAGTCCGCGTCGAGCCGTCCCGGCCGCATCTGCCTATGCGTCCGCTATGGCTGTGTCGGCGGTGCGGCCAGCCGTGGCCGTGCGGCGCAGCGAAGGTCGCCCTTCTGGCGGAACACCGGGACAGCCCGGTCAGCCTCTTTCTCTACCTGGCCAGTTGCCTGCACGACGCGATCGACGATCTGCGTCAGCTCCACCCCCACGACACCGGTGGCACCGCCGATGTCTTCGACCGATTCCTCGGCTGGCCCACCCGGCACCGCAGCCGCCGCCCGCCTACGGACGATCCGCAGACACCGGCGAGGACATGAGCGTGCGCGACATCGGAGTCATCACCGCACTGAGGGATTCGCTCCGGGACAGGGCTGATCCTTCGATGTCGACGTTCGGCAGTGCCCGGTCGAGCCAGGCCGGCAGCCACCAGGCGCGGTCGCCGAGAAGATGCATCAGTGCCGGGACCAGGACCAGTCGGACGACAAAGGCGTCGAAGAGGACTCCGGCCGCGAGGCCGAAGCCGAGTGGCCGGATCATCGTGAGGTGGGAGAAGACGAATCCACCGAAGACGGCGATCATGATGATGGCTGCGGCGGTCACGACGACGCGTCCTCGGCGGTGCCCGATGGTGACGGAGAGTCGGGCGGGTCGGCCGTGTGCGAAGGCTTCGCGCATGCCGGAGACCAGGAAGATCTGGTAGTCCATGGCCAGGCCGAACAGGATGCCCATGATGACGATCGGCGCGAAGCTGAGCACGGGCCCCGGTCTGTGCACGCCGAACAGGTCGGCCAGCCAACCCCACTGGTAGATGGCAGTCACCGCGCCCAGTGCGGCGCCGAGGGAGAGGACGTACCCGGCGGTGGCGACGATGGGCACGAGCAGGGACCGGAACACCGCGATCATGATCAGGAGCGACAGCCCGATCACGACGAGCAGGTAGACCGGTAGGGCGTCGGCGAGCTTCCGGGAGATGTCGATGTTGCCGGAGGCCTGGCCGGCCACGCCGATGGTCATGTCCGCCGCGAGTGGTGGTAGGGCACGGAGGTCGTTGACGAGTTGTTCGGTCGTCGTGCTGTTCGGTCCTTCGGCCGGTACGACCTGGAAGGCGAAGGTCTTGCCGTCGGCGGCGACCGCGACGGGTGCGGCGGCGACGACGTTCGGCTGTCGCAGGATCGTCGTGACGATCTCGGCCTGGGTGGCGACCTGGTCGGCTTCGGCGACCGGCGTGGGAGATTCCGCGACGACGAGCAGTGGCCCGTTGATTCCCTCGCCGAAGCCCTGAGCGACCTTGACGAATGCGCGGTACTGGGGGCTGTCCGGAGGTTCCGAGGAGCCGTCCGGCAGGCCGAGACGCAGGGACATGACGGGTACGGCGATGATCGTCAGGACGGCGACGACGAGTACCGTCGCGGCGACGGCCCGTCCCGTGCGCATGGGCTGTGGCGGCTTCTGTCGCCGGACGGTGGCCCGGCTCCGTCCGGGCAGGACGCGCTTGCCCATGAGGCCCAGCAGTGCCGGGGTGAGGGTGATCGACACCAGGACCGCCACCATGACGCAGAACGCGGCGACCGCGCCCATGACCGTGAGGAACGGGATGCCGGTGACCGCGAGGGCGACCAGGGCGACGACCACCGTGGAGCCGGCGAAGACGACCGCCGTTCCCGCCGTGCCGTTGGCGACACCGATCGACTCGTGCACCGGCATGCCGTCGCGGGCCTGACGGCGGTGCCGGTCGAGGATGAACAGGGAGTAGTCGATGCCGACGGCGAGTCCGAGCATGACGCCGAGGATCGGTGTCCCCGACGTCATGTCCACGACGTCGCTGAACGCCATCGATCCCACCACACCGACGCCGACGCCCACGATCGAGGTCAGCAGCGGGGTGAGGGCGGGTATCAGCGCACGTAGCAGGATGAGCAGGACGATCAGCGCCACGGCGAGCCCGATCACCTCGCCGATGCCGAACGGGCTGCCGGCCGTCGCGGCGATGGTCGAGGAGTAGTCGACCGCGACTCCGGGGATATCCGCCTCGTCCAGCGCCGTGGCGATGTCGCGTTGCAGCTCCGGTGACAGGTTGAAGATGCCGTCGCGGAACATGACGGCGGCTACCGCGACGGTTCGGTCCTCGCTGACCGTCCGGATCGACGAGGCGGCACCGCTCAGCGTGGTGGCGTCTTCCATCTGGCGGAGTTGGGCCTCTTGTTCGGCCGTCAACGGCCGAGGGGCGCTCTCCAGGGCGGCGAGACCGGCATCGAGCCGCCTGGACTGTTCGGCGCGCTGCTGCGCGGCGGTGAACGGGTCGATGACCGCGGCTACGCCGTCGCGTTGCCCGATGCCCGCCAGCACCTCGCCGATCCGTGCCTGCTGAGCGGGGGTGAACGCCCCCTCGGCACTGGTGAACACCACCGAGCCGGTGGCGCCGGTCAGTTCGGGAAACGCCTCGACGAGCCGTTCGTTGACCTTCTCGGTCGGGGTGCCCGGGATCGAGAAACCGGTGGCGAGCGAGCCTCCGAAGGTCACCAGCCCGCCGACGGCGAGTGCCAGCACGGCCAGCCATCCGGCGATCACCATCCCGGACCGGCGAGCGCCGAAACGCCCCAGACGGTGCAGAAGTATTGCCACGAAGTCCTCCCCTGACAGCGGCTCCGGGCAGGTGGCCCGCCCGGCCACCAGACAGTAAACCAACACTCGTTGGTTATCCAACACATGTCGGTTAAGTTGCCGCCGAGAAGGACGTGACAGGATCGAGCCATGGATCCACGGGTGGCGCGAACACGGACGAGCCTGCAGGAAGCGCTACTGGCCCTCGCCCGCGAACGCCCCTTGGACGAGATCGCCGTCGGAGACATCACCGGCCGGGCGGGCATCAACCGCAGCACCTTCTACCAGCACTACGACGACAAGGAACAACTCCTGACGGCCGCACTCAAGAGCGCCGTCGACCAGGCCTCCGCCGGAATCCACACCACCAGGCGGGACCCCCTCGTCCCGGGTACCGCACCCGAGATGAGGCTCTATCTCGAACACATCGCCGCCAACGCGACCGTCTACCGGCAGGTCCTGCAGAGCAACAGATCCTCGATCGTCGCCGCAGCTCTCCGCGAGCGGATCGAGGAACTGATCACCAGCGGCCTCGACGCGCCGACCGCCCTCGACGAGGACGACCTGCCCCGCGACGTCCTTGCCGCCGCACTGTCGGGCATGACGATCGGCATCATCACCGCCTGGCTCCGACGCGACCCTCTCCCCGATGCGTCCGTCGCGGCAAGATGGCTCTGGCGCAGCCTCACCCGCCCGGCGGCGCCACAGACTTGACCGACAGGTCCCTTCGAGATCCGCCACGGTTCAGTAGCGTCACAATCCACCTCGACGCGCGGTCGTGTGGAGGTCCGGCGCAGTACCCAGGCTCCGGTCGGCGGATCCCGCCCATCTCTGGAGGAACGATGAGACGACGTGAACTGTCCGGTGGCTCGGGAATCCAGGTCAGCCAACTCTGTCTCGGTGCGATGTCCTTCGGGACCGTGATCGACGAGGCGACCTCGTTCGCGATCCTGGACCGGTTCGTCGAGGCCGGTGGCACCACCATCGACACCGCGAACTGCTACTCGTTCTGGGTGCCCGGTGGGTCCGGCGGCGAGAGCGAGACGGTGCTGGGTCGCTGGCTGGCCAGCCGGGGCAACCGGGACGATCTGGTCCTGGCGTCGAAGGTCGGCTCCGGGTTGGCGGCCGGCGGAGGGGCCGAGGGACTCGGCGCGTCGGTGATCCGGGAGCAGCTCGCCGGCTCGCTGAAGCGGCTCGGCGTCGACCATCTCGACGTCTACTATGCCCACCGGGAGGACCGCGTGACCTCCGACGAGGAGACGCTGGCCACGTTCCACGAGGCGGTGACCGAGGGCAGGGTACGGACACTGGGCGCCAGCAACCACGCGGCCTGGCGGCTGGCCGAGACGCGGGCGTTGGCCTCGGCGCGGGGCTGGACCCCGTACACGGTCGTCCAGCAGCGCTACTCGTATCTGCTGCCGCGTCCGGCGACCGTGCTGCCGGAGGGTGGGCACGTGCACGCCGGGGACGAGCTGCTGGACCTGGTACGCAGCCGCGATCTGACCATGTTCGCGTACAGCACGCTGTTGTGGGGCACCTACACCCGGTCGGACAAGCCGTTGCCGGAGCACTACGCGCACCCGGGCACCGAGCGCCGGTTGCGGGTGCTGGGGTAGGTGGCGGCCGAGTTGGGCGTCACCCCGAACCAGGTGGTGTTGAGTTGGCTGACCGGTGGCGATCCGGCGATCGTGCCGATCGTCGGGGTCAGCTCGGTGGCGCAGCTCGACGAGTGTCTCGCGGCGGCCGACCTGACGTTGCCGACCGAACTGCGCCGACGCCTGGACGAGGCTGCCTGAGCTGCGCTGATGCCTGGACGAACCGCCTGAGCTGCGCCAGCGCTCGGACGAGGCCGCCTGAGCAGGAACGCAACGTGACGGGCCGGGGACACGCGCGACGTCCCCTGCCCGGCTCAGTCGGCGGCGCGGGCGCGGGCCTCGTCCCAGAGGGGCATCTCGCCGGGGTCCTCGCCCGCCTCCGCCGCGTTCCACCAGCCGGTGTCCTCGACGTAGTGGGTGAGCCAGGCGTGCAGGCTCGGCGAGTCGACGAACCAGGCGGCATCGGGGTCGCCGGGGTTGGGTTCGAAGAGCAGCACGGTGCCGTCGGCGGATCGACAGTCCACGCAAGCGTACATGCCGCAGCCCCAGTCGAGTATGGGCAGGACGCCTTCGGGCCAGGCCCACTCCGTACCGGCGGCGTCGGTGCGGGCGGTGAGGTAGACGTCGACGGCCTGGTCGCCGTCGGCTCCGTCGACCAGGCCGAGGAGTTGGTAGTCGGGGCCGAAACCGCCGTTGGCCAGCTCGCCGTAGAGCTGTGCGAGCAGCGGGTGCAGGCGGAAGCCGAGCCGCTGCTCGGCGCGGGCGATGGCGTCCGGAGGCAGGGGCGCCGGCAGGTCGTCGGCGATGTCGTCCGCACGGATCCGAGCGGTGATCCGGGCCAGCAGGGCGTGGTGGTCGTGCACGGGTGGGACCCTGCCACAGCCCACCGACACGACCGCGCTTGACGCAGCGGCGGGAGGCGGTAAGCCTTGTCACGCCTGCGATGCCGGTCGTCGGCGGCGGGCCGAAGGGGTGACCGATGAGGCGCTGGACGTACGACGATGTTCCCGACCAGCGGGGACGTACCGCGATCGTGACCGGCGCCAACACCGGCCTCGGGCTGGAGACCGCCCGGCTGCTGGTGGGCCGGGGTGCGCGGGTGGTGCTCGCCAGCCGCGATCCGGGCAAGGGCGAGGCGGCCGTGGCGCGGCTCCGGGCCGAGTTCCCGTCGGGCGAGGTGCGGTTCCTCCGGCTGGACCTGGCGGATCTCGACTCGGTGGCCGAGTTCGCCGCCGCATACCGGGCCGCGCACGACCGGCTGGATCTGCTGGTCAACAACGCGGGCGTGATGTATCCGCCGCTGCGGCGCACCCGGCAGGGCTTCGAGTCCCAGTTCGGGGTGAACCACCTCGGGCACTTCGCGCTGACCGGTCGGTTGCTTCCGGCGCTGCGGGCGACCGAGGGGTCGCGGGTGGTCGTGGTGGCCAGCAACGCGTACCGCACCGGGCGGATCGACTTCGACGATCTGAACTGGGAGCGGCGGCGCTACGGGCGGTTCGCCGCGTATGCGCAGAGCAAGCTCGCCGTCTTGCTGTTCGCGCTGGAGTTGGACCGCCGGTTGACCGGGGCGGGTGCGTCGGTGCGGGTGACCGCGGCCCATCCGGGGTGGACGTACACCGGCCCGGGCCAGGGGCGGGACCGGTTCGTCGACGTCGTCAACGCCGTCGGGCGGTACGTGGCGATGAAGCTCGACGACGGGGTGCTGCCGACGTTGCGGGCCGCGACCGACCCGGAGGCGGAGAGCGGCAGTTACTGGGGGCCGGCGCACCGGATGGAGAACTCCGGTCCGCCGGTGCGGGCCCGCCGCAGCGCGCGGGCGCTGGACGTCGCGGTGGCGGCGCGGCTGTGGACGGAGAGCGAGCGGCTGACCGGCGTGCCGATCACCGTGGACCCGGTCGAAAGTACCGGGCCCTGAGAGGCGCGGCTCGCCGCCCTCGTGAAACCGGCCATGGACCGGTGACAGTCGATATCGTGTGACGTCGTGCCCGGCGGGACCCGCCCGTACGACACGGCTGAGGCGGTGCGGTATGACGATCACTGCGGACCACGCCGCGTTGGTCGTCGCCGCGCAGGCGGGGGACCGGTCGGCGCGCGACCAGCTCGTCTCGGCGCACCTTCCGCTGCTCTACAACCTCGTCGGCAGGGCGTTGAGCGGGCACCCGGACGTGGACGACGTGGTGCAGGAGACGCTGCTCCGGGTGGTCCGTGACCTGCCGACGCTGCGGGCGCCGGAGAGCTTCCGCTCGTGGCTGGTGGCGATCGCGCTGCACCAGATCGCCGGGCACCGGAACCGGGTCCGCGGTGCGGTCGACCGGCTCGCCGTGGTCGCCACGGTGGAGCACCTGCCCGGTGGCGGTGACGTCGAGGGTGAGGCCATCCTGCGGCTGCACGTGTCGGACCAGCGTCGGCAACTGGTCGAGGCGACCCGGTGGCTCGACCCGGCGTACCGGCCGTTGCTGGCGCTGTGGTGGCAGGAGTGCGCCGGGCGGCTGAGCCGGGCCGAGGTCGCCGCCGCGACCGGCCTGACCGTCGCGCACGTCGGCGTACGCCTGCATCGGATGCGGGAGCAACTGGAGTCCGGCCGCAGCATCGTCGCGGCGCTGTCCCTCCGTGCGCCCTGCCCGGACCTCTCGACGGCGGTCCGTGTTTGGGACGGGCGGCCCACACCGGTGTGGCGCAAGCGGATCGCCCGGCACGTCCGCGACTGTCGGTACTGCGGGGCCGGTGCCGAGGACCGCGTCCCCGCCGAACGGCTGCTGCTGGGCATCGCGTCGCTGGCGGTGCCGACCGGACTGACCGCGGCGCTGGTCGCCAAGGGCCTGCTGACCGGTGCGGCCGGGGGCACTCCGGCCCTGGCGGCGCACACCGTCGCCGGGACTACGGCGGCAGGTGGAACGGCGGTCGCCGGTGGGGCAGCGGTCAGCGGCGGGGTGGCCGCCGGGCAGGGCGGGTCGGTGCTGGGCATGCTCACCCAGGCGGTGGTGGCGCATCCGGTGGCGAGCGTCGCGGCCGGTGCCGTGCTGATCGCCGGCACCACCGTCGGCGTCGCGCTACGGCCGGACCCCGTGCCCGCGCCGCCGCCGGCCGTGGCGGCGCCGGTGACGTCGTCGGCTGCCCCGCCGCGCCCCACCCCGACTCCGGCCGCCACCACCCCGGCCCGCACCCCGGCCGCAGCACCGACGGCGGTACGCCCGTCCGGGCCGGCCGGCACCATCCCGCTGGGCACCTGGTCGTTCGAGTCCGTACGGGCACCGGGCCGGTACCTGACCGTCGACGGTGACCTCGCCGGGCTCGACGAGGTCACCGGGGCCAGCAGTACGCAGGTCCGACGACGCGCCACCTTCACGGTCAGCCGAGGGCTCGCCGATCCGGGCTGCGTCACCCTGCGCAGTGCCGACGGGCGTTACCTGCGGCACGCGAGCCTGCGCCTGCGCCTGCACCCGGACGAGGGCACCCCGCTGTTCCGGGAGGATGCGACCTTCTGTCCCGAACGAGGAGCGACGGCCACCTCGGTGACGATGCGCTCGCACAACTACCCGCACCTGGTGGTGCACGAGCGTGACGTCGGGTTCTGGATCGACTTTCCCGACGGTTCGGAGACGTTCGCGCGGGCGAGTTCATTCCGGGTCCGTACCCCCTGGGCCTGATCGCCGGGCCCGGACTCGCGCGACCGGCGACGCACGATTTCGGCGACGCACTTTTCGTAACGCCGGACCGGCTGCCGGGCCTCCTACTGCGTGGGGCGTCGGCGGCTCACGGCCGGTCGTACGCCGCACGCCGTTCGTCCGAGTCGGCGGGAGTCGCATGCAGGTGAGGCCACGGTCATGACCGAAGAACGTCAGCCGCCGACTCCGCACCAGGTCGTGGCCGAGCCGGCCGAGCATCCGCCGATGCGTCCACTGTGGTTGTGCCGCCACTGCGGTCATCCCTGGCCGTGTACCCGCGGCAAGCTCGCCCTGTTGGCCGACTACGAGGGTGCCCCGGTCAATCTCTTCGTCTATCTGGCGGGTTGCCTGCACGAGGCGATCGACGACCTGCACCGGCTGGATCCCTGTCAGACCGGCAGCGCCGCCGACATGTTCGACAGGTTCCTGGGCTGGCCGAACCGACTGAACCGGCGGTACCGGGTGACCCGGACGGGCGGGCGCGGCGACCGGCCACCGACGGGAAGTCGACCGATGCCGGTCGATCGCGCCGAACGTGCGGACGAGAGCGGTCGACAGGAGCAGGATCGGCTCGGGTAGCGACGAGTCCGGTGTTCGCGCGGTCACCGAGAGATGAACGTCGCCCCGGCGCGGTCCGTCGTGAAGGTGCCGGGCCACCGCCCACCCGAGTTCCGGGGTGTACGGCGGTCGGTCCGGACCTGTCTCGTCCCACGATCAGGAGATCACGCCTTGAGGGTAAATCTGAAGAAGGTCGCCGCCGGAGCTCTCGCCGCGGTCGCGGTGACCTTCGCGCTGCCGGCAAATCCCGCGTACGCCATCAACCGCGTCGACTGTGCCGGGCGGACCGATCTTCTCGCCGTGAGCTATGAGACCAGCAGCGGGATCGGCTCCACCCAGTGCTTCGCGAACGCCGGAGCCGTCGCGGTGAACATCGGCAAGGTGCACCGCGTGAACTCCGGCAACAACAAGGTGACGGTCAACTACGAGTACGCCGGCCGCTACCACTCGACGACGTTGGAGAAGCAGCGCTACCTCAACTTCGCCGCCGTCCGGGTGTACGAGCTGCGGATCTGGTGACGGCCGCCGGTCGCCGTCGGTAGTACGTCAGCGGGGACGGCCGACACGTCGGCCGTCCCCGCTGACGTGCCCGTCTCGGCGGTTACCCGTTCATCAGTCTCAGCATCTGCTGGATCCCGCCCTGCCGGGAGGCGCGGACCCGCTCGCCGAAGGCCCTGGTCTCGGCGTTCTCGCCGCCGTTGCGGACCAGGTTGGCCAGCTCCATCGCGTTGTGCTGGTGGGCCAGGAAGAGGTTCAGGAACGCGGTGTCGAACTCGGCGTCCTTGACCGTCGTCAACGCCTCGATCTCGGCGGGTCCGGTGCCGGGCAGCCCACCGTGGTGGGCGTGCAGGTTGGGCGCGGTGTCGACCTCGGTGGACTTGCCCCAGCTCCTGAGCCAGCCCTCGATCATCTTCAGCTCGTCGGACTCGGTGACCTGCACCGCCTGGGCCAACGTCTTCAGCTCCGGGTCCTGGGCACGCTGCACCGCGGTGGCGGTCATCTGCAGGGCCTGCCGCTGGTGGTGCACGAACATCTGCAGGAACATCACGTCGGTGTCGTTGTACTCGTCGCCGGCCTTGATCTCGGCGACCGTGGTGTCACTCGTCGCGGCGGGCGGCTGCTGCGTGGTGGGCGATCCGCACGCGCCGAGCAGGAACGGCACGACCATGACCGCCGCGACCAGGCGGCGCCTCACAGCGGGAGCCACAGCGCGAGGGTGTAGATCGAGGGCTCCCAACTGTTGATCGCGGTGTGGCCCTGCCGGCACTCGTACCGCCTGCCTTCGAACGTCACCACGTCACCGGTGCGGTAGCTGGCCCCGGCCGCCCAGGCGTCACCGCCGGCTGCCGGCGGCGGGGCCGCGCTGGTCGGTGCGGCGGTGGTGGGTGCGGCGCTGGACGGCGCGGTGCCGGGCCGGGGAGGTGCGGTGGTGGGCGCGGCCGTGGGCGGTGCGGTGGTGGGCGCGGCGGTGGTCGGCCGGGGTGCGGGCGCGGCCCCGCCGCCGCCGACGATCAGGTCGACGCAGTTGTAGAAGGCCATCGGGGTGTCGCCGATGTTCCAGACCGCGAGCAGCCGCTGCCGTCCCGGAAAGTTGCTCAGGTCGATCGTGTGTGACACGGTCGCGTCCGGCTGGGCGTTGCCCTCGTCGATCTCGGCGACCAGGTTGCCGTCGATGAAGTACTGCCAGTCGGCGGTCCGGTGCCGGGCGGTCAGCACCCAGGTGAGCGTCACCGAGCTGCCGACGTTGCGGGCCGGCCAGTCGCGGGACTCGTCGGAGAGTACGGACCACTGGGCCACTCCGCCGTCGCATCGCTGCGAGCCCTTGGGCGCTTCGACGCTCTGCGGCTCGAACTGGATCGGGCCGCAGTCGGTGACCGTCCCGGCCGCGCAGAGTGCCTGCCGGCTGGGCGGGTTGGACACGTATCCGTGGGCCTGGGCGGGCGAGGAGACCGCCAGTGACGAGGCGACCATGCCGAGGGCCACCAGTGGGTAGCTGATCTTCCTGCGCATCTGAACTCCGTACGGCTCGCTGCGGCTGTGACGGCGAGGACGCTAATGCGCGGTTCCATAAAGGAGCCTTAACGGCTCCGGAAAGGATCATGAAAGCCGGTGGCTGCTCCCGAGTCACTCCGGAGCGTGGTCGACCGGCCTGAGCAGGATCCCGACCCGGGCACCACCGAGCGGACTGCGGGTGACCACCAGGTGACCACCCGAGGTCTCGGCGGCCCGCCGCACGATGTCGAGACCGAGGCCGGTCGACCCGGCGGCGCTCACGCCCCGCTGCACCGCCCGGGTCGGGTCGGCGATGCCCGGCCCGGCGTCGTCCACCACCACCCCGTCGGGGGACACGCTGACCCGGAAGGCGGTGCCGTCCGGCGTGTGCGCGAAGACGTTGCCGAGCATCGCGTCCACCACCAGGATCAGCTCGCTGCGCGGCATCGGCAGGACCACCGGCACGTCGCCGCCGGTCACCTCCCACGGGCGCTCCTGGTCCTCGGCCAGCACCGACCAGAACGCCAACCGGTCGGCGAGCACCTCCACCAGGTCGGCGCTCTGCCCGTCCCGCCCGTCGGTGCCGCGTCGCACCCCGCGGATGATCGAGTCCAACTCCTCGTCGAGCAGGTCGCAGGCCTGCCGCATCCGCTCGCCGATCGGGCCCGGCGGCATCGCCTCGGCGTCGAGACGCAGCGCGGTCAACGGCGTCCGCAACCGGTGGGAGAGGTCGGCGGCCAACTCGCGTTCCCGGTTCATCAGCAGCCGTAGGTCGTCGGCCATCGTGTTGAACGACCGGGCCGCGTCCTGGAGTTCACGCGGACCGGCTGGCTCGGCCCGGGCGGTCAGGTCGCCACCGCCGAGCCGCCGCGCCGACGCCGACAGGTCCCGGGTGGCGCGCACCAGCCGCCCACCGAGCCGGTCGGCGAGCAGCGTCGAACCGGCCACCAGGACGATCGCCAGGCCGCCGAGCACGAACCAGGCGGTCCGTACGCCCCGGCGCAGTTCGGTCTCCGGCACGAACACCTCGACGATCACGGTCCGGCCGTCGGCGAGCACGGTGGGTTGCAGGTACGCGACACCGTCGCCGGCCGGGGCCAGCACCGAGCGGCGGTCCCCGGCGGCGCTGCGTACCTGCGCGTCGGTGACGTGGGTGCTGCCGATCGGCGCGCTGTCCGGCAGGTGCACGGCGAGCCGCCCCGCGCTGCCCGCCGTGGTGCTGGCCACCGCGTTGGTGAGCAGCGTCGGGTCGGCGTCCATGCCCAGCACGGTGACCAGCGCGGTGGCCTGCTGGCGGGCCTCGCTGACGGCCCGGTCCCGGGCGATCTGCCCGGTGGCGATCGCCAGCGGCACCAGGAAGGCCAGTGCCACCATCGAGGTGATGGCGATGGCCAGCCGGTTCAGCGCCCACCTCATCGCGGGTCGACCATCATCACGCCCACCCCGCGCACGGTACGCAGGAAACGCGGTCGGGCGGCCGTCTCCCCGAGCTTGCGCCGCAGCCAGGAGATGTGCACGTCGATGGTCTGTTCCTCACCGATCTGCGCCTGGTGCCACACCTCGTTCATCAGCTCCCGACGGCTGACCACCTGACCGACCCGTTCGGCCAGGTACGCCAGGACGTCGAACTCGCGTCGGGTCAGTTGCAGCGGTTGCCCGCGCAGTTCGGCCAGGCGTTGCCGGGGACGGATGGTCAGCTCGCCCACGCTGATCGACTGTGGGGTCTCGTTCGCGGTGGGCCGGGCCCGGCGCAGCACCGCGTCGATACGGGCCAGGATGTGTCCACCGGAGAAGGGTTTGGTCACGTAGTCGTCGGCACCGGCACCGAGCAGGCTGATGATGTCGGTCTCGGAGCGGCGCGCGGTCGCCACGATGACCGGTACGTCGGAGACCGAACGGATCATCCGCAGCGCGTCGGCACCGTCGATGTCGGGCAGTCCGAGATCGAGGATGACCAGGTTCGGTCGCTCGGTGGTGACGATTCTCAGCGCCTCGGCGGCGTGCCCGGCGGGCCGTACCACGTGACCGGCGTCGGTCAGTGCACGGGTGAGGGCGGCCGCGATGTTGCGGTCGTCCTCGACCAGCAGGATCATCGCCATGGCGTACACCATATGGGTAGATGAGACGATGTCCTCGTGCGATCTTCCTGGTGGGCGCCGATCACGGGATGGTGCGTCGCCACCGCGTCGAGCATCGTGCTCGCGTCGATGGCGATCCTGCCCGTGTTGCGGGAGCCGGTTGCCCAGGACCAGGCGCTGAGCCCACCGCCTGCGGTGGAGACGCCCGGACCGCCGACGCCACTGCCCTCGTCGGCACCGCCGCCGACGTCGGCGGCACCGCGACCCAGCGTGAGCCCGACCCCCACCCCGAGCGCCACGCCGGAGCCGGTGGAGAGCCGCCGCCCGACGACGAGCCCGAGCCGGACCACCGCCCCGACCGTGACCACCGAGGACGGTTGGACGGTGACGGTGGGCGACGACGGCGTCCGCAGCTACGTCCGCTCGTTCCGGGTGGAGGGCGGCCAGGCCGTCGTCCGGATGACCTCGACGGGCGTGGTCGAGCTGGTCACGGCGACCCCGGCGGACGGGTACGCGGTGCAGAAGGTGCAGAACTCGCCGGACAACATGGCGGTCTACTTCAACGCGCCGGGACGCAGCTTCATCATCCACGCGATCTGGTGGGACGACCGCCCGTTCGTGCAGGTCAGCAAGGTCGGCTCGTAGCACGGGCCGCCGACCGGCGGGTCAGAAGAGCGTCGTGGGCTCCACCGGGATCGGTTCGGGCAGCGGTGCCAGCTCGGGCACGCGGGCGCGGACCTCGTCGTGGAAGCGGCGGGCGAGCACGGGAGCCTCCGCGTTGTCGGGGGTGTGCACGAACATCGTGGGGGAGCGGCCCTCGCGCAGCCAGTCGACGGTGACGTCGACCCAGCGCTGCCAGCCCTCGACCGTCCGGTCGGTGTCGTCGCGGCCGAGATACCGCACGATGGGCCGGTCGGTCAGCGCGCGGGTGCGCAGTGGCATTCGTGGCTTCTTGGTCCAGGCGTCACGTTCGGCGTCACTGGTCGGCGGGTCGGCGAAGAAGGCGGTGGTGTCGAACGGGACCCATTCGGCGTCCGCCTCGTCCAGCGCCGTCTCCAGCAGCCGGACCGCGTGCGGCTCGGTGAAGAAGGCGGGGTGGCGGACCTCCACCGCGGCCCGGTGGGTGGCGGGCAGCCGGCGCAGGAAGCGGGCCAGCGTGGGTACGTCGTCCGGGCCGAACGAGCCGGGAAGCTGCACCCAGAGGGCGTGTGCGCGTGGGCCGAGCGGTGCCATCGCGTCCAGGAAGACCCGCATCGGCTCGGTGACGTCGGTGAGCCGACGTTCGTGCGTCACCACCTTGGGCAGTTTGACCACGAACCGGAAGTCCGGGCCGGTCTGCTGCGCCCAGGTGGCCACCGTGTCCCGGGTCGGGGTGGCGTAGAACGTCGTGTTGCCCTCGACCGCGTCGCACCACCCGGCGTAGTGGCGCAGCCGTTCGGAGGTCGGCAGCGGGTGCGCCAGCAACCGACCCTGCCAGGACTTGTGTGTCCACATCGCACACCCGACGTGCAGCCGCATGGCCGCGACCACCTCCCCTGCGACGACGTCCACGCCGCCGACGTACGGTATCCGGACCGTCGGTGCGGGCCGGTGACCGGGCGGGCAGTGCCCGGCCCCCGGCGGATCGTCAGCCGTCGGCGTCGGTGCGGTCGACGGTCAGGCTGGAGACGCCGGAGGTGGCGTCGATGTCGTACCGGTCGGTGGCCGACTCCCACTCCGGTGGCGTCAGCACCGTGCCGCCGGCCACGCCGGACTGGGTGGACCCGTCGACGGTGACCGAGCCGGCACCGCCGCCCGCGCGTACCCGCACCGGGGCGGAACCGGCCAGGCGGACGACGACCTGGTTCGCCCCGCCGCCCAGGACGGTGCGTTGGGTGCCCTCGGCCGGCGGCAGGGTCAGCTCGATCCGGCTCGCCCCGGCGGTGAACTCGACGTCGCCGAGCTGGGCGTTCCGCAGGTCGAGGTGTTGTTCCTTGGCGCCGCCGCCGAGCCGGAGATGCCAGCGTACGGAGTGGTGCAGCACCACCTCGACGATGGCCGGCCCGTCCTGGCCGGTGCCGCGCAGGCTGGTGAGCACGCTGCCGTCGGTGAGGGAGACGGCGGGCCGCACACCCGCGTCGCGGGGCGTCGACACCCGGTACGCGTCCGCGCCGAGGTCGTCGGTGCGCAGCCGGACCACATCGGCGCCGTCGAGCAGGACGAAGGTGGCCTCCCGCAGGTCGTCGGCGCTGCCGGTGACGACGTGTCCGGCCCGGCCGTCACCGCGCACCGTGACCCAGGTCCAGGTGGACACCAGCACCACCACCAGGACCAGCAGCACCCCGCCGAGCCACCACCAGAACCGTCGCCCGTCGGCCGCTTGAGCGTTCTCCACGTCGCCTCCCGTACCTCGGTGCCCGCAGAGGGCTACTACCCGCCGGGCCCGTCACCGACTCTTACGGCTGGGAAGGCGTGTGGGCTCACCGCCGACGGCGGTGAGCCCACAGGAACTGCGCTCAGACGCGGGACCACTTCTGGTTGGCGGTGCCGGCGCAGTCCCAGAGTTGCAGCCGTCCGCCGTTGTTCGGGTTGTTCTCCCGGACGTCGACGCACCGGTTCGCGCTGAGGTTCACCAGGTCACCGGCGGGGCTGAGGGTGAACCGTTGGGCCGGGTTGCCGTTGCAGGTGACCAGGTTGACCTCGGTGCCGTTGGCGGTGCCGGCCCAGGCCGGGTCCATGCACTTGCCCATGGCGCGGACGGTGCCGTCGGCGGCGAAGGTCCACGCCTGGGCGGCGGTGGTGTTGCAGTCCCAGATCTGCAACGGTGCCCCGTCGTACGGGTTGGCGCTGGGGATGTCGATGCACCGTCCACTCTGCTGGCCCCGGATCCGGGTGGTGCCGGTGTTGCCGTCCGGGACGTAGCCGTGGACGCGGACGTAGTCGATGAGCATCTGCTGCGGGAACTGGGTGCTGCCGTCGGGGTAGCCGGGCCAGTTTCCGCCCACCGCGACGTTCAGGATCATGAAGAACGGGTGGTCGAACACCCAGCGGTTGCCGCCGAGCCGGCTCGGGTCGATGCGGAAGAACTCCTGGCCGTCGAGGTACCAGCGGATGCTGTTCGGTTCCCAGTCGACCCGGTAGGTGTGGAAGGCGTCGGCCAGCGGCTGTCCGATGACGCGGCTGCCGGTGATCCCGCCGCCGCCGGAGTAGCCCGGCCCGTGGACGGTGCCGTGCACGGTGTTCGGCTCGCGACCGATGTTCTCCATGATGTCGATCTCGCCGGAGGCCGGCCAGCCGACGTTGCCGAAGTCGTTGCCGAGCATCCAGAAGGCGGGCCAGATGCCCTGGCCGCGAGGGATCTTGATGCGGGCCTCGAAGCGGCCGTACGCCTGGCTGAAGGTGGCGGCGGTGAGCAGCCGGGCCGAGGTGTACTCGCATCGACCGTAGTGGCACTGGTAGTTGGCCGGGTTCTCCCGGCGTGCGGTGATGACCAGGTTGCCCTGCCCGTCGTGCACCGCGTTGCTGGTGCTGTTGGTGTAGTACTGCCGCTCGTTGTTGCCCCAGCCGTGGCCGCCGATGTCGAAGCGCCACTTGGACTGGTCGACCGGCGTGCCGGCCGGGGCGTTGAACTCGTCCTGCCAGGTGATTCCGCCGATGGCGGCGGCGGCCGGTGCGGCGGTCACGGGTACGACGAGCAGGCTGGCGACGACGGCCGCGGCGAGGACGGCGGCGCCCCGTCGGAGCCTGCGGGAGATGGTGGACACGATGGGTCTCCTTGGGGTGGGCGGATGAGGCTGGCGCCCCGGCGAGGAGGGGAGAGCGCTCTCCATATCGCAGTCTGTCTATTTCAACAGAATTAGTCAAGGTTGTTAACAGCGATCATGGGGTGGGGCGACGCTCAGTGATCGTCAACCATAGGTTGACGGCAATGGCCCGTCAACCTATGGTTGACGCATGACGAATCCCGTCCAGATGAACAACCCCGTCCGGCTCGACGACCTGATCCAGGCCATCAAGCAGGCCCACCCCGACGCGCTCGACCAGCTCACCGACGCGGTCATGGTCGCCGACCACATCGGCGAGGTCGCCGACCATCTCATCGGTCACTTCGTGGACCAGGCCCGCCGCTCGGGCGCCTCCTGGACCGAGATCGGCCGCAGCATGGGGGTGACCAAGCAGGCCGCGCAGAAGCGTTTCGTGGCCAAGAGCGACGCCGAGCCGATCGACCCGCAGCAGGGGTTCAACCGCTTCACCCCGCGTGCCCGCAACGTCGTGATGGCCTCGCAGAACGAGGCCCGTGCCGCCGGCAACACCGAGATCGGCCCGGTGCACCTGGTGCTCGGCCTGCTCGCCGAGCCGGAGGCGCTGGCCATGTACGTGCTGGCCGCCGGAGGCGTCACGGCCGAGGCGGTACGCGAGGCGGCCACCGCCGCGCTGCCGCCCTCCACGGGCGCGTCCCCGGACCTGATCCCGTACGACGCGGCCGGGAAGAAGGCGCTGGAGCTGACCTTCCGGGAGGCGCTGCGCCTGGGACACAACTACGTGGGCACCGAGCACATCCTGCTGGCGCTGCTGGAGCAGGAGGACGGCGAGGGTGTGCTCACCGGCCTCGGCGTGGACAAGGCCGCCGTGGAGACGGCTACCACGGCGGCCCTGGCCAAGCTCCAGGTGAACGAGTAGCGGATCAGGACTCGGTGGGGAAGCCGTACCGGGCCGCGTGCTCCGGGTCGTCCGGCTCGATCTGGCGCAGTCCGGCGTCGGCGAGGCGCTTGTTGACCTCGTCCAGGTGCTCGCGCACCAGTCGGGCCTCCTCCTCGGTGACCCGCCCCCGGTGCGGCTTCCCGGCATGCTCGACGGTGCCGTAATCGATCTTCTCAGCGGCGCGTCGCGCCTTCGGCGGGCGTACCCGCTCGGCGGTCTTGAGCAGTTGGGCCATCGGCATGTCGGTGGCCATCGCGTCGAACTCGCTCGCGGTCAGCACCACCCGGCGCGGCTCGCCGTTGCCGTGCCGGTCGTGGATCTCGACCACCGCCACGTCCAGCGCGGCGTCGTCGATGGTCTCCACCTCCACCGGCGTCGCGTCCAACTGCACAGGCCCGGCCACCAGGTCAGGGTGCTCGACGACGACGACGCGGACCGCCTCGTCGTCGGGACCCAGCACCGTGCCGCTGAAGTCGGAGACGCGGATCGTCTTCTTGCCCATGTGCGCAGTTGCTCCCGTCGTGACCTGTCGGAGGACCAGCAGACGTTACCCGACAGGTGTGCGAAAGGACGCGCTGGCTCGCCGGGTCGCCCCGGGCGCCGGGGCCCTCAGAGGGTGTTGAGGTGGCGACGGGGAGAGCGGCCCGCCGGCAGCTCGTTCAGGTCATGCCAGGAGAGTGTGCCGAGGTCGGCGCGGTGGCCGCGGTACGAGGGCTGGCCCGGGAACTGTTCGGCGCACCGTCGTGACCGTCTGGTGTCCTGCGCGGATCGATCGTTCGGCTGAATCGGCATGTCCCCCACCGTCCCAGAGAAAGTTGTCCATGTATGGAAATGGATATGACGGCTGGTCGATGGCTCGGGTTCCCGGACGAGGCGTTGGTCACCTGATCGGTACCGCCGCGCGTGGCGGCCGACGTACCGTGATCGGCGGAAGCCGGAGCGACGGTGCGGAGGTGGACGATGCTCGACCGGCGACTCCACCTGCACCTGGCGACCTGGCTCGGACAGTGGCCGGCGGGCCCCGGGCTGCACGTGGTGTGTGCCGGCCGGCGTGCCCGCCCGGCCTGGGGCGGTCGGCTGCGGCCGGCCATCGCGGTCACCGCCGGTGCCAGCACCGTGCTCTCGGTGGCCCCGGACCGGGTCGCGGCGGTCCGCGAACTGGCCCGTCGGCCGGAGTCGCTGCCCCACGCGTTGCCGGCGGCGGTCGGCCATCCGCGCTGGGTGGTGCACGACGACGTCTTCCGGTGGAGCGTCGCTCCCGCACCCCTGCCCGACGTCGGTGAGTGGGTGCCGCCCGGCTCCGCCGGGCTGCCGTCCTGGTTGCGCCTGTTCGACCGGCCGGTCCTGGTGGTGCGCGACGACCGGGGCCGCTACCTGGCCGGCGTCGGCGTCAAGCGGCACGACCGGCACGGCCACGAGCTGGCGGTGGGCACGGTCCCGGCCGCCCGGGGGCGCGGGTTGGCCCGGCGGCTGGTGGCCCAGGCCGCGCGTCGGGTGCTCGCGGACGGCGCGGTGCCGACCTATCTGCACGCCCGGGACAACGCCGCCTCGGCCCGGGTGGCGGAGGCGGCGGGCTTCCCCGACCGGGGCTGGCGGTCGTACGGCGTCTATCCCGGCTGACCGTCGACCTGACGGCAGGGCGCGGACCGTGGATCCCGGGCCGGATCCACGGTCCGCAGCCTCCCCCCAGGCCCACGTGCGGCTCGCTGCGATCACGCTACGTATCCGAGTGGTGGTCGGCAAGTAGCCACCGCGTGGCCCGTGCTGTCGAGAAGTGGACTTGACCTGGCCGGACGCCTCGGCACGGAACCGGCGGCGGGGTGACTCAGCGTGTGGTTTCGGCGTGCCCGGTCAGACCCAGCGCCTCGGCGGCGGCCCGCCCGTTGGCGTGGCTCGCACCGAAGGTGGTGACGAAGGCCTGGACGCCGGCCGGTCGCCAGGCGGCCGGCCATCCCATCTCGACCACCGCCACCGGGTGCGTGGCGGCCAGTGCGGTGGCCAGTTCCCGACCCCCCGGCAGGCGGTGCAGGTGGCGGCCGACCAGCACGATCGGGCGGGTGCCGGCGCGGCGGCGCAGGGCCTCCGGGTCGGCCTCGGCGGCGACCACCCGGATCTCCTCGGTGCCGTCGAGGTGTGGGCCGAGCCCCCACGGCACCCGGCCCTGCGCGACGGTGGAGCGGGCGTACAACTGGACCACCAGTGGCGTGTCCAGCCCGGCCAGCACGCCCTCCACCCGTACCGCCCGACGTGCGGCGGCATAGCCCAGACCGTCGGGGACGACGCTGCTCCCGGGGCGCGCGCTGCGGGTCCAGGCGGCGAGGGCGGCGACGCGGTCGGCGGCCTGCTCCACCCGGGCGCGGTCGAGTCGGCCGTCACCGAGTGCGGTGACGATCTCGGCCGCGACGCTCTCGACCAGGTTCGCGTCGACCGTGGCCCCGATGCAGAGCAGGTCGGCTCCGGCGGCCAGGGCGCGCACCGCACCGGGTGCGACGCCACCGGCGGCGAGGGTGGCCCCCCGCATCTCCAGCGCGTCGGTGATCACGACGCCGTCGAAGCCGTACCCGTCGCGGAGCAGGTCGGTCAGGACGGCGCGGCTGAAGGTGGCCGGCAGGTCGCCGGTGAGTGCCGGGACCCGGATGTGCGCGGTCATCACCGCCTTCGCCCCGGCGGCGATCACCGCCGCGAACGGTGGCAGGTCGCGTCGGCGCAGGAGATCCGGCGACGCGTCCACGGTGGGTAGTTCGTGGTGGGAGTCGGCGATCGTCGCGCCGTGGCCGGGGAAGTGCTTGGCGCAGGCGGCCACCCCGGCGGCCTGGAGCCCGGTGGTCGCCGCCGCCGAGTGGGCGGCCACCCGGACCGGGTCGGCGCCGAACGAGCGGGTGCCGATGACCGGGTTGTCGTCGGCGCTGTTGACGTCGACCGTGGGGGCCAGGTCGACGGTGATGCCCAGGGCGGCCAACTCGGCGCCGATGGCGTGGTAGACCCGGCGGGTGAGGGACACGTCGCCGATCACGCCGAGCGCCGCGTTGCCCGGGTACGGGCTGCCGGTGCCGTGTGCCAGCCGGGTGACGTCGCCGCCCTCCTCGTCGATGGCGACCAGTACGTCCGACCGCCCGTCCCGCAGTGCCGCCGTGGCGCTCGCCACCTGCTCGGGTCGGTGGACGTTGGTGCCGAACAGGGTGTGTCCGGCCAGACCTTCGGCGACCAACTCGACCGCCCAGTCGGGCGGGACCGGACCCGGGTACGCGGCCAGCAGGGTGCCCAGCGCCAGTCGGCGGAGTCCTGGATCGATCCCCACGGGGGTGTCTCCTCTCGGTGCCGGCCGGTGCGGATCTCGTACCGGGTCGGCCGAGAGCCCTGCCTCCACCCGGCCGATACGCTACGGCTACCCGTTCCAAGGTCGGTTTACTGTTACCAAAGCAAGATAGTTAGCAAAGTTTACTAATACATGAGGACATGGCATGAGTGCGACCCGGTTGCCCGGCACCCCACGTCTGTTGCGCGCCCTCAACGACCGTGCGGCCCTGGAACTGCTGCTGGAGCAGGGGCCGCTGACCCGGGCTCGGCTCGGCGAGCTGACCGGCCTGTCCAAGGTCACCGCCTCCCAGCTCGTGGAGCGGCTGGAGGAGCGTGGTCTGGTCGCCCGGGTGGGTGAGCAGGCCGGCGGGCGGGGGCCCAACGCCCAGCTCTACGCGGTGCGGCCGAGCAGTGCGTACGTGGTCGGCGTGGACGTCGGCCCGGAACGGGTGGTGGCCGCCTGTGCCGACATCACCGGCGCGGTGATCGGCCGGGTCGAACAGTCCACCCAGGACACCGACGACCCGGTCGGTGTGGTGCACAACGCGGTGGTGCAGGTGGCCGGCAGTGCAGGTGCGCAACTGTCGAGCGTACGGCGGATCGTGCTCGGCACCCCCGGCCTGGTGGACCCGGGCACCGGCGACATCACCTTCGCGTTCAACCTGCCGCGCTGGCACCGTGGCCTGCTCGCTGCGCTCCGCGACGACCTCGACACCCCGGTGGTCTTCGAGAACGACGTGAACCTGGCCGCGGTGGCCGAGGCGCAGTCCGGCGCGGCCCAGGGCCTGTCGGACTTCGTGCTGGTCTGGGTCGGTGCCGGTGTCGGTCTGGCGATCATGCTGGGTGGTCGGCTGCACCACGGCAGCAGCGGCGCGGCCGGCGAGATCGGCTACCTGCCGGTGCCCGGCGCGCCCATCCCGCGCGATGTCTCCCGACGGGCCAAGCCGGCCTTCCAGCAGGTGGCCGGCGCCGACGCGGTCCGCGCGCTGGCCCGTGAACACGGCTACCCGGACACCGGGGCGGCCGACGCGGTCCGCGCCGCGATCGCCGACGGCACCGCCGGGGGGCCGATGCTCGACGAGGTGGCCCGGCGGCTGGCCCTGGGGGTGGCGAGCACCTGTGTGGTGCTGGACCCGCCGCTGGTGGTGCTCGCCGGTGAGGTCGGTCAGGCGGGCGGGGCGGCGTTGGCCGAGCGGGTGCAGCACGAGGTGGCCGCCATCACGCTGGTCCGTCCCCGGGTGGTGTCCACCGGGCTGACCGAGGAGCCGATCCTGCACGGCGCGTTGCGTACCGCGCTGGACGCCGTCCGGGACGAGGTCTTCGGCTCCACGGTCGGCTGAGCAGCCGTCCATGTGAAGGAATTCTTCAGCATTGGCCCGAAGGTGGCAAGGAGTTGCCGCCTCCGGGTCGGTGCTCGGGTCAGGTCGCGGCGTCGGAACAGCACGAAGGCCGTCACGGTGAGCCGACGGTGAGCGACAGCAGCACGGCCAGCGCCGGCCGCCAGGTCAGGACGTACAGGCCGTCGCAGTAGCCGGACAGCAGGTTGGTGCAGGCGCTGTTACGTCCTCGACCCGGGCGATCGGTACGCCACCGCACCTCCGGCGACTGCTCGGGGGGCGGAGGCGCCCAGCACCCGCCCCTGGGGTGAGGAATGACACGGCGCCTCACCCTACGGCGGGCGCGTACGCCCGTGGGGGCAGCCCGCTGCTGCGTGGTTGGATGGGCGGGTGACTGGTGACCTGATCCCTGGCGCCGGTGGCGCCACCCCCGCCCCCTCACCCGTGGACGCGGATCTGGTGGTCAGCCTCGACGGCGTCGCCGTACGCCGGTCCGGCACCGCCCTGCTGCACGATGTGGACTGGCGGGTCGAGTTGGACGAACGCTGGGTGGTGCTGGGCCCCAACGGTGCCGGCAAGACCACGTTGCTCAACCTCGCCGCCGGGCGGCTGCACCCGACCACGGGGACGGCGCACGTGCTGGGCGAGCGGATCGGCCGTACCGACGTGACCGAGCTGCGTACCCGCATCGGGCTCACCACCGCCGCGCTCGCCGATCGCCTGCCCGCCGACGAGCGGGCCGTGGACGTGGTGATGACGGCGGCCTGGTCGGTGGTGGGCCGCTGGCGGGAGAGCTACGACCCGACCGACGAGTCCCGCGCCCGGGCGCTGCTCGACCAGCTCGGTGTCGGAGCGCTGACCGACCGGACGTACGGCACCCTGTCCGACGGGGAGCGCAAGCGGGTGCAGATCGCCCGGGCGCTGATGACCGACCCGGAGCTGCTGCTGCTGGACGAACCGGCGGCCGGGCTCGACCTCGGCGGGCGGGAGGACCTGGTGGGCCGCCTCGCCGAGCTGGCCCAGGACCCGGACGCCCCGGCGCTGGTGCTCGTCACGCACCACGTGGAGGAGATCCCGCCCGGCTTCACCCACGCGCTGCTGCTGCGCGACGGTGCCGTGATGGCCCAGGGCCTGCTGGAGCACACCCTCACCGCCGACAACCTGACCAAGACCTTCGGCCTGCCGCTGCTGGTCGAACGTCACGGCGAGCGGTACACCGCGCGCGCCGCCTGACGGCGTGAAAGGAAGGGCACCTTTCTCACGCCTGCGGTATAGCAGGGGACCCTTCCTTTCATGCCATCGATCCAGCCGCAGGAGGCTTCCGTGCGCCAGACCCGGATCGTCGTGGTGGGCAGCGCGAACATGGACCTGGTCGCCACCGCGCCGACCCTGCCCCGGCCGGGGGAGACCACGCTCGGCACCGACTTCGTCATGGTCCCCGGCGGCAAGGGGGCCAACCAGGCCATCGCCGCCGCCCGCGCCGGTGCCGCCTGCACCTTCCTCGGCGCGATCGGCTCCGACTCCTTCGGGGTGACCCTGCGGGGCCGGATCACCGCCGCCGGGGTCGACGCGAGCCAGCTCCGCACCAGCTACGGCGCCTCCGGGGTGGCCCTGGTCATGGTCAATGCCGAGGGTGAGAACGCGATCCTGGTGACGCCGGGCGCGAACGCCTCGATGAGCGCGCTCACCGAGGCCGAGCTGGCCGCCGTACGTGATGCGGACGTGCTGGTCGCACAGTTGGAGACCCCGGTGGAGACGGTGACCGAGGCGGCGGTGGCCGCCCGGGCCGCCGGCACCCGGGTGGTGCTCAACGCCGCGCCGGCCATCGCGTTGCCGCCGGAGCTGCTGGCCGCCGTGGACCTGCTGGTGGTGAACGAGAACGAGGCGCAGACGTACACCGGGCGGGGCCGGGACGAGCCACGGGCGTTGCTCGACCTGGTGCCCCGGGCGGTGCTCACCCTCGGTGGGCAGGGCGCCTGGTACGGCGACCGGGAGGGCACCGCCGTGCACGTGCCGGCCGTGCCGGTGGACACGGTGGACTCGACGGCCGCCGGAGACGCGTTCACCGCCGCACTCGCGGTGGCCTGGGGCGAGGGGCGGGACCTGGTCGACGCGGTCCGCTGGGCGGCGGCGGCGGGCGCGGCCTGCGTCCGTCGGCTCGGCGCGAGCGTGTCGCTGCCGCACCGGGTCGAGATCGACCAGCTCTACGTCCCGGGACCCTGACCGGGAGGCCCGTTGCGGCGTCCGTCGCCGGGGCCGGTCGCGCGCGTCGTCGTGGCGTCGCCGTCGGCGCGGAACGCCCGGCGGTACGCCGACGGCGAGGTCCGCATCGTCCGCGCGAAGTGGTGGCGGTAGGTGACCGGCGTGTCGAATCCGACGGCGGCGGCGATCTCGGTGACCGGTGCGTCGCTCGTCTCCAACAGCGCCAGGCTGGATCGGATCCGCTGATCGATCAGCCACCGGATCGGGCTGGTGCCGGTGGCCCGGGCGAAGTGCCGCAGGTAGGTGCGGGGTGACATGTGCGCCTGCCGGGCCAGCCGCGCCACCGTCAGCGGCTCGCTCAGGTGGGCCGACGCCCAGGCGAGGCTGCCGGCGATCCGGTCGTCGTCCGGGCCGGTGGTCACCGGCGCCTCGATGAACTGCGCCTGACCGCCGTCGCGGTGCGGTGGGATCACCAGCCGTCGGGCCACCGCGTTCGCGACCGCCACCCCGTGGTCGAGGCGGACCAGGTGCACACAGAGGTCCAGCCCGGCGGCACTGCCCGCGCTGGTCAGCACGTCCCCGTCGTCCAGGTACAGCACGTCGGGATCCACCGTCACCCGGGAATAGCGGCGGGCCAGCAGGTCGGCGTACCGCCAGTGGGTGGTGGCCCGACGCCCGTCGAGCAGGCCGGCACCGGCCAGCGCGAACGCGCCGGAGCAGAGGGAGACCACCCGGGCGCCGGCCCGGTGCGCCCGGCGCAGGGCGGCGACCAGTGCGGGCGACGGTGTGCCGTGCACGTCGGGCACGCCGGGCACGATCACCGTCTTGGCGGCGGCCAGATCGCCCAGGCTGTACGGGCTGTGCAGACCGGCGCCGCCGATCAGCGGCACCGGGCCGGGACGCTCGGCGCAGAGCCGCAGCGTGTACCAGGGCACGCCGAGTTCGGGCCGGGGGAGCCCGAAGACCTCGGTGACGATCCCGGTCTCGAAGACCGACATCCCCGGGTACGCGAGCACGGCGACGGTGCGGTCCGCCGGAGCCATGGCGGGATGTTAGCGCAGTACGGCGTGACCGCCACTGGTCGTCGTCCCGTCAGCGGTCGAGGATCGAGACCATGACCCGTGCCTTCGCCGTACCGGCCGCCGCGCCGGACGCCGCCGTCACCCACTTCCTCGCCCGCCTGCGGTACGAGACCGACGTCTCCGACGTGTACGCCGACCTGACCTCCGGGGTGCCCGACCTGGTGGTGGTCGACTCCCGCTACGACGACGCCTGGGCGCAGGGCCGACTGCCCGAGGCCGTGCACCTGCCCACCGCCCGGATCGCCGCCGAGGCGGTGGCGACGGTGCCGCCGGGGGCGCGGGTGGTGACGTACTGCTGGGGTCCCGGCTGCGACGGCGCCACCCGGGCGGCGTTGGAGTTCGCCCGGCTCGGCTACCCGGTGAAGGAGATGCGCGGCGGCTACGAGTACTGGGTCCGCGAGGGACTGCCGGTCGTCACCGGGACCGGGGTGACGCGCCGGCCGGTGGACGAGCTGACCGCGCCCCGTCGGGCCGCCTGCGGCTGCTGACCGGGACCCGGGCGGGATCAGCCCGCGTCGTCGCTCAGCTTCTCGCCCCGTCGACGCAGCATGCCCAGGCCGGGGATGCCGGCCACGGCGAGCTTGAGGTCCCGGGTGACGTCGAGCAGGTCGTGCAGGTCCGGGCCGACCCGGTCCAGGGTGGCGAGGATCGGCAGGACGTCCGAGGTGAGGTGTTCACGCAGCCTCGGCAGCTCGTCGACCAGGCGTACGGCGGCGGTGACCTCCTCCTCGCTGAGCTGCTCGACGAAGTGGTTGGCCATCGGGGCGGCCCGGCGCAGCGCCGGCTCGTACGCGGCCAGCAGCTCGGCCGCGGTCGCCGCCGCCTCGGCCGCCGCGCCCACCGTGCCGGCGGCGCGCCCGGCCACCGACGTCGCGGTGTCGACAGCGCCCTCGGCGGCCTGGGCCACCCGGTCGGCGTTGGCCACCACCGTGGCGGCGGCCGTCGACACCTGCTCGGCGTTGGCCACCACCGTGGCGGCAGCGGCCGACACCCGCTCGGCCTCGCCGATCACCCCGGCCGCCGTGGTGGTCAGCTCGGTGGCCTGCCGGACGGCGGTGGTGGCCGCCGCGCTGATCACCGCCACCTCGCGGACGGCCCCGTCGGCGTCGGCGAGCATCTGGTCGGTGCGGTCCAGGGTCTGTTCGACCCGGTCCACCACGCCCTCGATCCGGTCGACCACGCCGTTGATCCGGGTCAGCAGCTCCTCCACGCCGTCGAGCACCGCGAACGCGCGGGTCGGGACCGCCGCGAACGACGCGGCCTGGTCGAGGGCGGAACGGGTGAGACCGACGACCGAGGTCGGCCGGGGAAGAGGGATCGCCATGGAGTCAAGTGTGCGTCGTGCCGGCCAGCGGCACCGCGCGGCCGGTCACCAGTGGTCGCCCTGCTGTTCGACGGCGCGCTGCACCGCCCGGTAGATCTGCCCGAACCGCAGCGCGTCGGGGGTACGCAGCACCATCACCTCCTGGCCCCGGTACTGCACCCACAGCTCGTTGACCCGGTTGCCGCGCTCGTAGGAGCGGTCCAGCCAGCCGAGCGGGATCTCCAGGAACGGCACCAACGCCAGCGCGATGACCACGCAGGCGGCGAAGACGATCAGTGCGGGCATCCACTCGCCCCGGTCCGAGGCCGACCAGGCCAGCGAGATCACGCAGATCAGCCCGACCAGCGGGGGCAGGGACAGCAGCAGGACCAGGACGCCGCGGCCGAGCACCCGTCCCCGTACGGCGAGGGTGGTCTGTCCCTTGGCGTGCCAGACGTAGGTCACTTCGGCCATCGGGATGACGTGTCCTGCGGCCCGGATCGACTCCGACGTCACCTGCACCGTGTCGTCCCGGTAATAGAGCGCCATCACTAAGCCTAACCACCTCCGGGCGTCCCGTGTCTGTCACGCGGAGGTCAGCCTCCGTCACCCGGAGGTCAACTCGGTCAGCGACGGCGGGGCGGCCGGGCCGGTTCGGTCGCCTCCATGGCCCGTTGCACGGCACGGTAGATCTGCCCGAACCGCAGCGCGTCCGGCGTCTGGAGCAGCCGGACCGGGTGTCCGCGCCAGCGGATCCACACCTCCCGCTGGCGGCTGCCCCGGGCGTACGAGCGGTCGAAGTACTCGAAGAGCTGGTCGGCGATGGGTCCGGCGGCCAGGCCGATCAGCACGGAGGTGCCGATGACGGCTACGGTGACGGTCGGGGACTTGTCGAGCCAGATTCCGATGACGATGCCGATGACGGCGAAGACCAGCGGGACGACCATCGCCGCGCCGAGGGCGCCGCGCCCGGCCAGCACCCGCCAGGACAGGGTGCCCCGGTGGTGCCAGACCTCGCTGATCTCGGTCAGCGGGTATGAGTCGCCGTCGACGGTGACGGCGCGGGAGGTGACCTGAACGGACCTGTCGTCGTAGTACGTGACCATCGCGGGAACTCCGGGTGGTGGGACTGGCGGCCAGACTACGTGTCCGACCAGGTGCGCCGTAAGGTTGGCAGGCGACTTCGACGAGGAAGTGAGGGCCAGCGTGGGTGAGTTCGTGCGGCTGGAGACCAGGGACGGCATCGGCACCATCCGGTTGGACCGGCCACCGATGAACGCGCTCAACACCCAGGTGCAGGAGGAGTTGCGGGCCGCCGCGTCGGCCGCCACCACCGACCCCGAGGTCCGCGCGGTCATCGTGTACGGCGGCGAGAAGATGTTCGCGGCCGGCGCGGACATCAAGGAGATGGCCGACATGTCCTATGTGGACATGGCCGACCGGGCGGCCGACCTGTCCAGCGCGCTCGGTGCGATCGCCCGGATCCCCAAGCCGGTGGTGGCCGCGATCACCGGGTACGCCCTCGGTGGCGGCTGCGAGCTGGCGCTGGCCTGTGACTGGCGGGTGGTGGCCGAGGACGCCAGGCTCGGCCAGCCCGAGATCAAGCTCGGCATCATCCCCGGTGCCGGTGGCACCCAGCGGTTGGCGCGGCTGGTCGGGCCGGCGCGGGCCAAGGATCTGATCATGTCCGGCCGGATGGTCGACGCCGACGAGGCGCTGCGGATCGGTCTGGCCGACCGGGTCGCTCCGGCCGGTGAGGTCTACGACGCGGCGGTGGCGCTGGTGCAGCCGTACCTGCGCGGCCCGGTGCAGGCGCTGCGGGCGGCGAAGCTCGCCGTGGACGGCGGCCTCGACATGGACCTGAACTCGGCCCTGGCCTGGGAGAGTCAGCTCTTCGCGGGGCTGTTCGCCACCGACGACCGGCGGGAGGGGATGGCGGCGTTCGTGGCGAAGCGGAAGCCGGACTTCACCGGCCGGTGAAGATGGTTCACATTCCAGCTACCGGCCAGTAGCGTGTGACTCCGGTCGGCCGACGAGAAGGAGCGGGAATGACGGAGCGGATCGAGGGGCACGGCGGGGAACTCGCACTCGCGGCGCTGCGCGCGTACGGGGTGCGGGAGATGTTCACCCTCTCCGGCGGGCACGTGTTCCCGCTCTACGACGCCGCGTACAAGTCCGACTTCCCGATCTACGACGTACGGCACGAGCAGTCCGCCGTCTTCGCCGCCGAGGCGGTGGCGAAGCTCCAGCGTCGCCCCGGCCTGGCCGTGCTCACCGCCGGGCCGGGCGTGACCAACGGTGTGTCCGGGCTGACCAGCGCCTACTTCAACGCCTCACCGGTGCTGGTGCTGGGTGGCCGGGCCCCGCAGTTCCGCTGGGGCTCGGGCAGCCTCCAGGAGATGGACCACCTGCCGCTGGTCGCCCCGGTCACCAAGCACGCCGAGACCGTGTTCACCGCCGACGACATCCCCCGGGCGGTCGCCGCCGCGTTGCGCACCGCGCTCACCCCGCACCGGGGTCCGGTCTTCCTCGACTTCCCGCTGGAGGCGATCTTCTCGGTGGGCGACGCCGAGCTGCCCACGGCGGCGGGCGTCGAGGCGGTCGAGGCCGACCCCGACGAGGTGGCCGCCGCCGCGCGGCTGATCGCCGGTGCGGCCCGCCCGGTCATCGTCGCCGGTTCCGACGTGTACGCCGGTGACGCCGTGGACGCGCTGCGCGCCGCCGCCGAGGCGCTCACCGTGCCGGTCTTCACCAACGGCATGGGTCGGGGCGCGCTGCCGCCGGAGCATCCGCTGGCCTTCGCCAAGGCCCGCCGGGTCGCCCTCTCCGGCGCCGACGTGGTCGTGGTGGTCGGCACCCCGCTGGACTTCCGGCTCTCCTTCGGCGACTTCGGCGACGCCACGGTGGTGCACGTGGTGGACGCGCCGAGCCAGCGCGCCTCGCACGTCGAGACGGCCGTCGCTCCCGCCGGTGACCTGCGGGCGGTGCTCACCGCGTTCGCCGAGTACACCGGCGAGCGGGCCGACCACGGTGACTGGGTGGCGCAGTTGCGCACCGCCGAGGACGCCGCCAAGGCCCGCGACGCCGAGGAGATGGCCGCCGAGACGGACCCGATCCGGCCCGCCCGGGTCTACGGGGAGCTGCGCAGGGTCCTCGCCCGCGACGCGGTCACCATCGGCGACGGCGGCGACTTCGTCTCGTACGCCGGGCGCTACCTGGAGCCGGCCCAGCCCGGCACCTGGCTCGACCCGGGCCCGTACGGCTGCCTCGGCACCGGCCTGGGCTACGCGATGGGGGCCCGGATCACCCACCCGGACCGGCAGGTCTGCGTGCTGATGGGCGACGGCGCGGCCGGGTTCTCGCTGATGGACGTCGAGTCCCTCGTCCGGCAGAAGCTGCCGGTGGTGATCGTGGTCGGCAACAACGGCATCTGGGGTCTGGAGAAGCACCCGATGCGGGCCATGTACGGCTACGACGTCGCCGCCGACCTCCAGCCCGAGCTGCGGTACGACCACGTGGTGAGCGCGCTCGGCGGTGCGGGGGAGACGGTCGCCAAGGCGGCCGACCTCGGGCCTGCCCTGGCTCGGGCGTTCGACGCCGGAGTGCCGTACCTGGTCAACGTGCTCACCGACCCGGCCGACGCGTACCCGCGCTCCTCGAACCTGGCCTGAGCGCGGACCCCGCCCCGGCCGGTCACACCTCGGGGCGGGGTTCCTCGCGCGGCGGGTCGCCCTCGCGTCGGCGCAGGTCGTCCTCGCGCCGACGGAGGTCCTCCTCCCAGCGCTGGAAGAGTTCCTGGTCCTCCTTGCGGGACCGTTCCTCGATCGAGCGCAGGAACTCGGGATCGTCGTCCGGGGCGAGTGGCCGCTGGGGCCCCCGCTCGGCCGGTCGCGCGCCCGTCGACCACATACCGCCACCGTCGGCCTTGCGCTGGCGCCCGGCGACGAACCAGGCGATCGAGCCGATCAGCGGGGCGAAGAGGATCATCAGCAACCAGGCGATCCGGGGTAGGTGACGGATGTCGTCTTCCTCGGCGGACAGGCAGCTGATCAGGGCGCAGACGGCGAGGACGACCTGCACCACGAAGAGGAGGATGTACAGCCGGGCCATGTACCCATCATGTCCTACCGGACGAGATGGTCACACCCCGCGCAGCACCAGCAACACGCCGAGCAGGGCGAATCCGGCCGTCCCCAGCCCCACCAGGGCGAGCGTACGGCCGCCGCCGGCAGCCGCGCCGACGGTGCTGCTCCGCCGCCAACAGAGCGTGACCACCGCCACCCAGCCGAGCACGGCCAGCGCGGCCGGCAGCGCCCCGACGGGGCCGCCGGTGAGGGCGAGCCGGACGGCCAGCAGCACCACCACGGTCATCGCCAACGCGGTGCGCCGCCAGGCCAGCCGGGTCCGCTCGGGTTGCAGCCCGGGATCGCGGACGGCGCTCATCGGCCCACCGCGCCGACCAGCACCGCCACCGTGAGCAGCAGCGCGCCGAGTGCGACGACCAGGGCGAGCACCGCCGGGAACCGGGACGCGGGCAGTTCCCGGCCGAGCCGGATGGCGCGTTCGCTGCGCGCCCAGTGGTCCACCGCCCGGAGTGCGACCACCCCGCCGAGCAGCAGCAGCGCCACCGAGATCACCTCGCGCAGGTGGGACGCGGGCATCTCCGGCAGGAACTGCGCGGAGGCGAGCCCACCGGCGATCAGCGCCAGCCCGGTACGCAGCCAGGCCAGGAAGGTCCGCTCGTTGGCCAGCGAGAAGCGGTAGTCGGGGGTGCGCCCCGCCGACCGCATCTCCTGCGGGTCGAACCAATTCTTGATCAACTGCCACACGCAGGTGATTATCCGGTTCCGGTCGGGCATAACTGGAAACATGGCGGATCTTGACGCGATCACGTTGCGTACGGCGTACGACACCCATCTGCGGCCGGGGCTGCCCGATCCGGTGCCGGACGGGGTCCTGGTCCAGCGGGACGGTCCGGTGTTCCGGGTGCTCGGTCGGGACGGCCGGGGCCTGGTGACCTATCGCGATCTCGACGGTCTGGGCGGCGCCGAGCTGGACGAGTTGATCGCCCGGCAGGTGGCGGTCGCCGTCGAGCGGGGCGAGCCGGTGGAGTGGAAGCTGCACGGCCACGACGAGCCGACCGACCTGCCGCAGCGGCTGCGCGCGGCCGGGTTCACCCCGGAGGCGGAGGAGTCCGTCATGGTCGGGCCGGTCGCGCCGCTGGCCTCCGCGTTGCCGGTGGTGCCGGAGGGCGTACGCCTGCGCGAGGTGACCGGCCGCGCGGACCTGGAGCGGATCGCGGAGTTGGAGACGCAGCTCTGGGGCGAGGACCTGTCCGGCCTGGCCGATGGTCTGGCCCGGGAGATCGACGCCGACCCGCAGTCGATCACCGTGGTGGTGGCCGAGGCGGACCAGACGCTGGTCAGTGCGGGCTGGGTGCGGTATCCGGCGGAAACCACCTTCGCCACGCTCTGGGGCGGTTCGACCCGGCCTCGGTGGCGGCGGCGGGGGATCCACCGGGCGCTGGTCACCTACCGGGCCCGGTCGGCCGGTCAGCGCGATCGGACGCTGTTGCAGGTCGACGCCGCAGTGGAGAGTCGTCCGCTGTTGGAGCGGCTCGGGCTCGTCGTGGTCACCACCACCACGCCCTACGTCTACACTCCGTGATCATGACGCAGCGGCTGACGGACGAGGAGAAGCTGACCCTCAAGACGGGTGCCTTCGGCGCGGTCCTCATGGTCTCGAACGCCGAGCCCGGCCTGTTGGCGGTCTTCCGGGAGAGTTTCGCCGCCTCCGGGGCGATCTCCGATGCCAGCGGGGTGGTGAAGGAGGCGCTGACCAGCGGACCGCTGCCGAAACTGCCGCGCGACTCGGCGCTGGAGATCGAGTCGGTGGTGCTCCCGGCGCTGCGCCGGGCGGTCGGCATCCTGGCCGAGAAGGCGCCGCAGGACGTCGGGGTCTACCGCGAGGTGGTGCTGACCGCCGCGGACCGGACCGCCCGCGCCCATCAGGGGGTCAGTCCGGCCGAGGCCGAGGCGATCGGTCGGATCAAGGACGTGCTGGGCGAGTCGTCCTGACCGACGCCTCCTCCGGTGAGCTGCGTCACGTCCGTCGCGCGGGGAAGCCTATGCTACCGACAGGTAACATCGCCTCGTGGGCAACTGCACAGCAGCCCACAGTTGACCTGACGGCAACAGACACGCAAGGCTGCGCCCCAGACCAGGGGCGATTGAGCACACCACCACAGCAGGAGGGTCGTCGAAGCGCGATGAACATCGTCGTACTCGTCAAGCAGGTGCCCGATTCGGGCGCGGACCGCAACCTGCGTACTGACGACAACACTGTCGACCGCGGTTCGGCGAACAACGTCATCAACGAGATGGACGAATACGCCATCGAAGAGGCGTTGAAGATCAAGGAGGCGCACGGCGGCGAGGTGACGATCCTGACCATGGGGCCGGACCGGGCGACCGAGTCGATCCGCAAGGCGCTGTCGATGGGCCCGGACAAGGCGGTACACGTGGTGGACGACGCCCTGCACGGCTCCTGCGCGGTGGCCACCTCGAAGGTGCTGGCCGCGGCGCTCGGCCAGCTCGGCGCGGACCTGGTGCTCTGCGGTGCCGAGTCGACCGACGGCCGGGTGCAGGTGCTGCCGCACATGCTGGCCGAGCGGCTGGGCGTGGCGGCGCTGACCGGCGCCCGCAAGCTCACCGTCGACGGCGGCACGTTGACCGTCGAGCGCCAGACCGAGGAGGGCTACGAGGTGGTCACCGCCTCCACGCCCGCCGTGGTCTCCGTCTGGGACACCATCAACGAGCCGCGGTACCCGTCGTTCAAGGGCATCATGGCCGCCAAGAAGAAGCCGGTGCAGACGCTGGGTCTGGCCGACCTGGGGGTCGCCGCCGACGAGGTGGGCCTGGCCGGGGCGACCAGCACGGTGCTGGAGCACAGCAAGCGCCCGCCGCGTTCCGGTGGGGTCAAGGTCACCGACGACGGCTCCGGTGGCGTCCAGTTGGTCGAGTTCCTCGCCACCGAGAAGTTCGTGTGAGGGGTGCGGGATATGTCTGAGGTTCTCGTCGTCGTCGAAGCCACTCGGGAGTTCGGCGTCAAGAAGGTCACCCTGGAGATGCTCACCCTCGCGCGCGAGCTGGGCACTCCGGCGGCGGTGGTGCTCGGCGGCGCCGGTGCCGCCGACGCGCTCGCCGGCAAGCTGGGCGAGTACGGCGCGGAGAAGATCTACGCCGCCGAGGGTGAGGAGATCGACGGCTACCTGGTGGCGCCCAAGGCCACCGTGGTCGCCGACCTGGTCAGGCGGGTGCAGCCGGCCGCCGTGCTGCTCGCCTCCTCGCAGGAGGGCAAGGAGATCGCCGCCCGGCTGGCGGTCAAGCTGGACAACGGCATCCTGACCGACGTGGTGGGCCTGGCCGCCGACGGCACCGCCACCCAGGTGGCCTTCGCCGGCTCGACCGTGGTCACCTCCAAGGTGACCCGTGGCCTGCCGCTGGTCACCGTCCGGCCGAACTCGGTCACCCCGGCCCCGGCCGCCGCCACCCCGGCGGTGGAGCAGCTCACGGTGACCGTCGGCGACACCGACAAGCTGGCCAGGGTCGTGGACCGGGTGGCCGAGCAGAAGGGCTCGCGCCCCGAGCTCACCGAGGCCGGTGTGGTGGTCTCCGGCGGTCGCGGCGTCGGCAACGCCGACAACTTCAAGCTGGTCGAGGAGTTGGCCGACCTGCTCGGCGGCGCGGTCGGCGCCTCCCGGGCCGCCGTCGACTCCGGGTACTACCCGCACCAGTTCCAGATCGGCCAGACCGGCAAGACCGTCGCCCCGCAGCTCTACGTGGCGCTCGGCATCTCCGGTGCGATCCAGCACCGGGCTGGCATGCAGACCTCGAAGACGATCGTCGCGGTCAACAAGGACGGCGAGGCGCCCATCTTCGAGCTGGCCGACTTCGGCGTGGTCGGTGACCTGTTCAAGATCGTCCCGCAGGCCGCCGAGGAGATCCGCAAGCGCAAGTGAGGCGTGACCGCGAAGCCGCCGCCCGCAACACCGGGCGGCGGCTTCGTCGTCTGAGCCGAGGGAGCTGATCGGCGGGCCGGGGAGCTGAACCGGCCCGCCGATCAGCCCGTCAAAGAGCCCCTCAACAGGCTGTCCCCGGAGTGGGCGGTGTCGTTGTCGAACCGTTCGGCGGAGACGTCGACAACAGAGTACTTCCCCAGGTCGACGTTGGGCGGTAGCGGCAGCAGCACCTCGTTGCCGGTGCCGAGCACGCCGATCGAGAACATCTCCATGGTGTTCGGGTTGATGAGCCAGACCTCGTAGTACCCCGGCACGGCCGGGAGATTCGCCACATGCGGGTGCAGCTCGCCGCTGTCGAGCACCCGCGCGTCCCCCCGGGCCCGAGCCGGCGTGCTGCCGTACGCGTCGAGCCGGGCGCTGGCCACCACCGTCTGGGCCGGTGGGGCCGGGTCGGTCGCGCAGGTTCTCCCACTTGCCCCGGCAGTGTGGACAACCGTCGAGGTGGGTGCGGTCGGTCTCCTCCGCCTCGCTCTCGCCGAGTGCCGGAAGAGACCAGCCGATCGTGCGCCAGGTGCGGCACCGGTCAGCGGTGCCGACGGCGAGCCGCGCGTCGTGGTGACGGCGGTTCCGGCGTGAGCCCGGCGGCCGGTACTCCGGACTGCGGCCGAGGCGGGCACGGTCGTTAGGCTGAACCGTGATGGCTTACCTGGATCATGCCGCGACCACTCCGATGCTCGACGAGGCACTGGAGGCGTACGTCGCGACCGCCCGCGAGGTCGGCAACGCGTCCTCCCTGCACGCGTCCGGCCGGCTCGCCCGGCGGCGGGTCGAGGAGTCGCGGGAACGGGTGGCCGCCGCGCTGGGGGCCCGGCCGTCCGAGGTGATCTTCACCGGAGGTGGCACGGAGAGCGACAACCTCGCGGTCAAGGGCATCTTCTGGGCGCGCCGGGACGCCGACGGTGGGCGGACCCGAGTGGTCTCCAGCGCCGTCGAGCACCACGCGGTGCTCGACGCGGTGGACTGGCTGGGCGCGCACGAGGGCGCCGAGGTGGGCTCGTTGCCGGTCGACGGGACCGGCCGGCTGCACCCCGACGCGCTGCGCGCCGAACTGGCCGCGCACGGCGACCGGGTGGCCCTGGTCACCGCCATGTGGGCGAACAACGAGGTCGGTACCGTCCAGGGGGTCGGCGACCTGGCCGCGGTCGCCGCCGAGTACGGCGTCCCGTTCCACACCGACGCGATCCAGGCGGTCGGCCAGGTGCCGGTCGACTTCGCCGCCAGCGGCGTCGCCGCGCTCACCGTGACCGGCCACAAGCTCGGCGGCCCGGTCGGCATCGGTGCGCTGCTGCTGGGCCGGGACGTCGCGGCGGTGCCGCTGCTGCACGGCGGCGGTCAGGAGCGTGACGTGCGCTCGGGCACGCTGGACACCGCCGGCATCGTCGCCTTCGCGGTCGCCGTCGAGGCGGCGGTCAAGGGGCAGCAGGAGTACGCCACCCGGGTCGCCGCACTCCGCGACGACCTGGTCCAGCGGGTACGGCAGGCGGTGCCCGAGGTGGTCTTCAACGGCGACCCGACGGACCGGCTGCCCGGCAACGCACACTTCTCCTTCCCCGGCTGCGAGGGCGACGCGCTGTTGCTCCTGCTGGACGCCCAGGGCATCGCCTGCTCGACCGGTTCGGCGTGCTCCGCCGGAGTGGCGCAGCCCTCGCACGTCCTGCTCGCGATGGGCGCCGACGACGACCGGGCGCGCTCGTCGCTGCGCTTCTCGCTCGGTCACACCAGCACCGCCGGTGAGGTCGACGCGCTCATCGCCGCCCTGCCGGCGGCCGTCGAGCGGGCCCGACGGGCGGCGGCGCTGCGGACGCCCCGCTGACGTAGCACGCGTGGCGGTGGGACCGGCTTCGACGCCGGACCGGGACGACCGCCGACCGGCGGCACGGAGATAGGCTCGGCGGGAAGGGAGCGTGGTCCGGGTGAGGGTGTTGGCGGCGATGTCCGGCGGGGTGGACTCCGCCGTGGCGGCGGCACGGGCGGTGCAGGCCGGTCACGACGTCACCGGCGTGCACCTGGCGCTGGCCCGCAACCCGCAGACCTACCGCACCGGAGCGCGGGGCTGCTGCACCCTGGAGGACTCCCGGGACGCCCGCCGCGCCGCCGACGTGCTGGGCATCCCGTTCTACGTGTGGGACATGGCCGACCGGTTCCACGCCGACGTGGTCGACGACTTCGTGGCCGAGTACGCCGCCGGGCGTACCCCCAACCCGTGCCTGCGCTGCAACGAGAAGATCAAGTTCGCGGCGGTGCTGGACCGGGCGGTGGCCCTGGGCTTCGACGCCGTGGTCACCGGCCACCACGCCCGGCTCGGCCCGGACGGGCTGCTGCGGCGCAGCGTCGACCTGGCCAAGGACCAGTCGTACGTGCTGGCGGTGCTCACCCGCGCGCAGTTGGACCGGTCGATCTTCCCGCTCGGCGACTCGACCAAGGCACAGGTCCGGCAGGAGGCCGCCGACCGGGGCCTGGCGGTGGCCGACAAGCCCGACTCGCACGACATCTGCTTCATCGCCGACGGCGACACCCGGGGCTTCCTGGCCCAGCGGCTCGGCGAGACGCCCGGCGACGTGGTCGACGCCAGCACCGGCGCGGTGGTGGGCACGCACGCCGGTGCGTACGCGTACACCGTGGGCCAGCGACGCGGCCTGCACCTGGACCGCCCGGCCCCGGACGGCCGACCCCGGTACGTGCTCTCCATCACGCCGACCACCAACACCGTGACCGTCGGCCCGGCCGAGGCGCTGGAGGTGGCGCAGGTGCGGGCCACCCGTCCGGTCTGGACCGGTGGCCCACGCCCGGACGGCCCGATCGACTGCGAGGTGCAGTTGCGGGCGCACGGCGTCGTGGTGCCGGCCGAGGTCACCGTGGACGGCGACGCGCTCCGTGCCGACCTGCGGCAGCCGGTCCGGGGCGTCGCCGCCGGCCAGGCGATCGTCGCGTACCGACCCGACCCGGCCGGTGACATCGTGCTCGGCTCCGCCACGATCACCGACTGACCGGTACCCTTCGGCCGTGAGTGATCAGGTTTGGCCCTGGCCGGCCGGCGCGGCGACCGGCATCGGATCGCTGCCCGGCACCGACGTCGCCGAGGCGCAGCGGATCGTCCTCGGCGAGTTGCCCACCCTGCCCCACCTGCCGGAGCTGCCGGCCCGTGGCCCGGGCGCGGACCTGATCGGGCGCGGTGCCGGCCTGCTGGTCGAGTTGCCCGTGGAGTTGTACGCGGCCCGCTGGCGGGTGGCCCTGCGCCCCGGTCGGGACCTGCGCCGCGCGCGGGACCTGATGGAACGCGACCTCGACCAGCTCGCCGAGCAGGCCGAGGAGTACGCCGGCCCGATCAAGGTGCAGGCACCCGGTCCGTTCACCCTCGCCGCCTCGCTGGAACTGCCGGTCGGCGGCCGGATGGTGCGCGACCCCGGCGCGGTGCGCGACCTGGCCGGCTCGCTCGCCGAGGGACTGCGCGCGCACGTCGCGGCGGTGGCCCGCCGGGTGCCCCGGGCCGCCGTCCTGCTCCAGGTGGACGAGCCGTCGCTGCCGGCGGTCCTGGCCGGACGGGTGCCCACCGAGAGTGGCCTCGGCACCTACCGGGCGGTGCTGCCGGAGGACGCGCGGGCGTTGCTGGGCACGGTGGTCGAGGCGGTCGGCGTACCGACCGTGGTGCACTGCTGTGCTCCGGACGTACCGCTGGATCTGATCCGGTCCACCGGCGCGGTCGGTGTCGCCCTCGACCTGGACCTGGTCACCGACCTGGACGCGCTGGGCGAGGCGATCGACGCCGGGCTGGGCCTGTTCGCCGGTGCCGCGCCGACCACCGCACCGGCCGGTCGCGCGCCGACCTCGGCCCAGGTCGCCGACCGGGTCCGCACCGTCTGGGACCGGCTCGGCTTCCCGCGTCGCCGACTCGCCGAGCAGGTGGTGGTCACCCCCGCGTGCGGTCTGGCCGGCGCCACCCCGGCGTACGTCCGCGCGGTGCTGTCCGCCTGTCGCGACGCGGGTCGGCGGATCGTCGAGGAGTGAGGTTTCGGCACGCTGCTCGGGGGCAGCATGCCGGGCATGATCGGACGACTGCGTTCCACCGTGATCGACTGCCCCGACCCGCGTGCCCTGGCCGCCTTCTACGCCGAACTGCTCGGCCTGCCGCTGATCGAGGAGGACTGCGACGGCGACGAGTGGGTGGTGCTGGGCGGGCATCCCGGCCACCAGCCCCGGATCGCCTTCCAGCAGGCACCCGACCTGCGTCCGCCGACCTGGCCCGACCCGGAACGGCCGCAACAGTTACACCTCGACGTCACCGTCGACGACATCGAGGTCGCCGAGCGGGCCGCGCTGGCGCTGGGCGCGCGGCGGCTGCCGGGGGAGGGCGAGGGATTCCGGGTCTACGCCGACCCGGCCGGGCACCCGTTCTGCCTGTGCTGGGAGGTCTGACCGTCGCGCCGGCCCGCCCGAGCGGGCATGATCGTCACCATGATCAGCCCCTCGCGCGGGTGGGCCGCCGGCTCGCTCCTCGGACTCGCCTACGGTGACGCCCTGGGCAAGCCCACCGAGTTCCTCAGCGTGGCCGAGATCGAGCGCCGGTACGGCCCGACCGGACCCCGGGACCTGGTCGGTGATCCGGCGTTGGTCACCGACGACACCCAGATGGCGCTCGCGGTCGGCTGGGCGCTGTACGACGCGCCCGCGTACACCCCCGACGCGGTCGAGCCGCTGCTGCGGCAGCGCTTCCTGGCCTGGGCGGCCAGCCCGGACAACGACCGTGCGCCCGGGATGACCTGCCTGCGGGCCTGCGGCGAGCTGTCCCGTGGGCTGCCGTGGCAGCAGGCCACCCAGGTCGAGTCGAAGGGCTGCGGGGCGAACATGCGGGTCACCCCGGTCGGTCTGCTCGACGTCGACCTCGACACCCTCGCCGGGCTGGCCCAGCTCCAGGCCGGGCTGACCCACGGACACCCGACCGCGCTGGCGGCCAGCGAACTGACCGCGTACGCGGTGCGGCTGTTGGTCGACGGCGCGGCGCTGGCCGACCTGCCCGGCCTGCTCACCGCCCGCGCCCGGGACCAGCGCGAGGTCTACCGGGGCGACTGGCTCGGTGACCTGTGGCAGCGCGCGGGCGCGCGGACGCCCGCCGAGTTCGCCGCCCTGGGCTGGGACGAGTGCCTGCGTGCGCTGTCCCGGCTCGACGCGGCGCTCGCCGGAGCGGACGACGGCGGTGACCCGTGCCGGTGGACCGGTGAGGGTTGGATCGCCGAGGAGGCGTTGGCGACCGCGCTGCACTGCGCCGTCCGGCACCCCGACGACCCGGTCGGGGCACTGGCCCGGGGGGCCCGGACCGCCGGTGACTCCGACTCGATCGCCGCTCTCGCCGGGGCGTTCGTCGGTGCCGCCGTGGGGGTCACCGCCTGGCCCGCCGACTGGGCCGGTCGCATCGAGTACGCCGACCAACTCGCCGCCCTCGCTGCCGCCTGGCAGCGCTGACCCGGCGGCGCGGCGGCGCTGACCGGCGGGAACCGGTGGGGTTGTCGGCGAACTGTCCGACCCGCCGGATACCGTGCCGGGGTAGCCATCACAGGAGGTCGCGGGGTGTCCGAGGAAGCCATCGGCGAGCAGGTCAGCGCGGCACAGGAGGCGGCGGCCGGCGCCGAGCCCACCCCGCAGGCACGGGACCGGCACGCCACCCTGAGCCAGGAGCTGACCGAGCACCAGTACCGCTACTACGTGCTCGACACGCCGACGGTCTCGGACGCCGAGTTCGACCGGCTGCTGCGGGAGTTGGCGGCGCTGGAGGAGGAGTTCCCGGCGCTGCGCACGCCGGACTCGCCGACCCAGCGGGTCGGCGGCACCTTCTCCACCGACTTCGCCCCCGTCGCGCACGCCGAACGGATGATGTCGCTGGACAACGCGTTCGCCGACGAGGAGTTGGCGGCGTGGGCCGAGCGGGTCGAGCGGGACGCGGGCGGCCCGGTGCCCTACCTGTGCGAGCTGAAGGTCGACGGGCTGGCGATCAACCTCACCTACGAGTCGGGCCGGCTGGTGCGGGCGGCGACCCGGGGCGACGGTCGCACCGGTGAGGACGTCACCGCCAACGTGCGCAGCATCCGGGACGTGCCCGGCCGACTGACCGACTCGGCGGAGTTCGGGCCGGTCCCCGAGCTGATCGAGGTGCGTGGCGAGATCTACTTCCCGGTCGCCGCCTTCGCCGACCTGAACGCGGGCCTGGTCGAGCAGGGCAAGGCGCCGTTCGCCAACCCGCGCAACGCCGCCGCCGGCAGCCTGCGCCAGAAGGACCCACGGATCACCGCGTCCCGGCCGCTGCGCCTGGTGGTGCACGGCATCGGTGCCCGGCACGGTTTCCAGCCGGCCACCCAGTCCGAGTCGTACTCGGCGTTGCGGGCCTGGGGGCTGCCGACCAGCGACCGCTGGCGGGTGGTGCCCGACCTGACCGGCGTCCGGGACTACATCGCGCACTACGCCGCGCACCGGCACGACGTGGAGCACGAGATCGACGGCGTGGTGGTCAAGGTCGACCCGGTGCCGATCCAGGGCCGGCTCGGCTCGACCAGCCGGGTACCCCGCTGGGCGATCGCCTTCAAATATCCACCCGAGGAGGTCAACACCACCCTGCTCGACATCGAGGTCGAGGTCGGACGGACCGGTCGGGTCACGCCCCGGGCGCTGCTCCAGCCGGTGAAGGTGGCCGGCTCCACCGTCGCGTACGCGACCCTGCACAACGCGCGCGAGGTGGAGCGCAAGGGGGTGCTGATCGGCGACACGGTGGTGATCCGCAAGGCCGGCGACGTGATCCCCGAGGTGCTCGGCCCGGTGGTCGAGCTGCGTCCGCCCGACGCCCGGGCCTTCGTCATGCCCACCGTCTGCCCGGCCTGCGGCACCCCGCTCGCCCCGGCGAAGGAGGGCGACGTCGACATCCGCTGCCCCAACTCGCGCAGTTGCCCGGCGCAGTTGCGCGAGCGGGTCTACCACCTGGCCGGGCGCAAGGTGTTCGACATCGAGGCGCTCGGCTACAAGAGCGCCGCCGCGCTGCTGGACGCCCAGGTGATCACCGACGAGGGGGACCTGTTCTCGCTCGACGCCGAGCAGTTGGCCCGCTCGCCGTTCTTCGTCAACAAGGACGGCAGCCTCGGCAGCAACGCCGTCAAGCTGCTCGACAACCTCGCCGTCGCCAAGGAACGCGAGCTGTGGCGGGTGCTGGTGGCCCTCTCCATCCGGCACGTCGGGCCGACCGCCGCGCAGGCGCTCGCCCGGCACTTCCGGTCGATCGAGGCCATCGACGCCGCCTCCGAGGAGGAACTCTCCTCCGTCGACGGTGTCGGCCCCACCATCGCGGTGAGCATCCGCGAGTGGCTCGCCGTCGACTGGCACCGCGAGGTGATCCGCAAGTGGGCCGACGCGGGCGTACGGATGGCCGAGGAGGCGCAGGGGGAGGGGCCTCGACCGCTGGAGGGGGTGACCGTGGTGGTCACCGGCACCCTGTCCGGCTACTCGCGGGACCAGGCCGCCGAGGCGATCCAGTCCCGGGGCGGCAAGGTCAGCGGCTCGGTGTCCAAGAAAACCGGTTTCGTGGTGGTCGGCGACAACCCCGGCTCCAAGGCGGACAAGGCGGCCGGGCTGAAGGTGCCGATCCTCGACGAGGAGGGCTTCCGGGTGCTGCTCGACTCCGGCGCGGACGCGGCGCGCGCGGTGGCCCGCGTCGACGAGTGACGCGAGACGTGCCGATCTTGCGGGCACTCGCCCGGATACCAACTTAATTACGACTACGACCGATTCGTGGCTGTCGTACCTGGTTTCCGGCCGTCGGGGGCGTTTCATTGGGACACGGCGCGTGAACCCACGCGTCGCGGCCCGTAGCGGGAGGTGTGATGGAGCCGCCCGATCCGCGCAACCTCGTCCCGCCCGGGCGCACCACGCCCTTCGCGGTCTTCGTCGGCCTCGTGCTGGTCGTGGCCGTACTCCTCACCGTCGGGCCGCTGGTGTCGTTCGCCGGGACGCTGCCGGACCTGCCGGCGGCGTTCTGGACGATGGCCGTGCTCGCCGTCGCCTGCGACGCGCGTCCGTTCCTGCCACCCGGCCGGCGGCCCTCCTCGTCCGCCGTCTTCCCGTCGACCTGCTTCACCTTCGCCATCCTGCTCGGCTGGGGTCTCGGCCCGGCGGTCGCGGTGCAGGCGGTCGCGGTGCTGGTCTCGGGGATCCGGATGCGGCACGCCCCCTGGCGGGTCGCCTTCAACGCCGGGCAGTACGCCGTCGCGCTGGCCGCCGCGTACGCCGTCACCCGACTCGGGCCGGGCGGCATCTTCGACGGTGGCCGTCTGGGGTGGACCGACATCGTCGCCATCGGCGGGGCCGGGGTGGCCTGGTTCGCGATCAACTACGGACTGGTGACCACGGCCGTCCGGCTGCGCTTCGGCGAGCGGTGGTGGCCCAACGCCCGGCACGGCCTGCCGTTCGAGCTGCTCTCCACCGGGTCGCTGCTGCTGCTCGCGCCGGTGCTGGTCACCGCTGCGCGGGCCAGTGCCGCCCTGGTGCCGCTGGTGCTGGTGCCGTTGTTCGCGGTCTACCGGATGGCCCGACTCACCGTCGAACAGCACCAACTCGCCGCCATCGACCCGTTGACCGGGCTGCCCAACCGCAAGGCACTGCTCAGCGAGGTCAACGAGCAGGTGCACCGGCACGCCGAGCGCGCCGCCCGGGGTGAGCCCGGCGCCCGCCTGGCCCTGCTCCTGATCGACCTGGACCGCTTCAAGAACGTCAACGACGCGCTCGGGCACGCCGTCGGCGACCGGCTGTTGGTCGAGGTGAGCGCCCGGCTGACCGACCTGGTGCCGGCGCCGGACCTGGTGGTCCGCCTCGGCGGCGACGAGTTCGCCATCGTGATGACCGGGGTGGACGACGTCACCCAGGCCCGCGCCCTGGCCGACCAGGTGGTGCGGGTCCTCGCCGAGCCGGTGGCGCTGGACGGGCTGCCGCTGGACGTCGGCGGCTCCATCGGCATCGCGCTGTACCCGGAGCACGGCGAGGACTTCGCCACCCTGATGCGCCACGCCGACGTGGCGATGTACGACGCCAAGCACCGCAACGACACGGTCGCCGTCTACACCGCCGAGTCCGACCACAACTCCGCCGAGCGCCTGGGCCTGCTGGCCGACCTGCGCCGGGTGCTGGACGCGGGCGCGGCGGGCCGGCCCGCCGCGCCGGACGGGCCGAGCGGCGGGTCGGGAGACGCGCCGGTGGTGCGGGGCGGGGACGGGGCCGCGTTGACCGCGACCCCGGTGGTGCGGCAGCGCGGCGCTGGCCGCTGGTTCCGTCGTCGTCACCGGCCTCCCGTGGTCGCGTCCGACGACGAGCTGATCGCCCGGATCGTCACCGGCGCCGACCCGATCCTGCGCCGTTCCGTCCGGCCCGCCGACCCGGCGGTGGTCCCCGGCGAGCCCTGGTCCGGCCCGGTCGGCGCGCACCGGCCGGGTGACGAGGTCCCGTCCGCCGCCGGTGCGGTGTCCGGCGGCGATCCGGCCGGGGACGCGGGCGAGATCACCATGTACTACCAGCCGCAGATCGCCATCGCCACCGGCGAGGTGGTCGGGGTCGAGGCGCTGCTGCGGTGGCGGCACCCCCGCCGGGGCATGGTCGACCCGGAGGAGCTGATCCGGGTCGCCGAGCAGAGCGCCGTGATGCGCCTGCTCACCCGCCGGGTGGTGGACGACGTGGTCGAGCAGTTGGCCAAGTGGTCGGCCGCCGGTCTGGGCCTGCGGGCGGCGCTCAACGTCAGCGTGCGGGACCTGCACACCGGCGAGATCGCCGACCAGATCGCCGACCGGTTGACCCGCTACGGCGTGCCGCCGGAACGGCTGCAACTGGAGATCACCGAGGGCGCGCTGATGGCCGACCCCCGCCGGGTGCTGACCACCATCACCCGGTTGCACCGGATCGGGGTCGGCATCGCGCTGGACGACTTCGGCACCGGCTACTCGTCGCTGCAACACCTGCGTCGGCTGCCGCTGTCGGAGGTGAAGGTCGACCGGTCCTTCGTCCTCGGGATGACCGAGGACTCCGACGACGCCGCGATCGTCCGGTCCACGATCGAACTGGGCAAGGCGCTCGGGCTGCGGGTGGTGGCCGAGGGCGTGGAGGACGAGAAGACCTGGCGGATGCTGCACGCGGCCGGGTGTGACGCCGCGCAGGGCTGGTTCTACGCCCGGCCGATGCCGGCCGAGGAACTGGTCGCCTGGCTGGGTCGGTACCGGCCGGTGCGCCCGATCGGTGGCCACGAGGAGCCGGACGTACCCCGCCGCAGCCCCCGGTGACCGAAGGGCGGGACCGCCGCGCGTCGCCCGCCCCGCGCGTACCCGGCTCCCCGGTCCGGACGCCCCGGGGAGCCGGGGGCGGCGGGCCGGGCGCGGAACAATAGACTCGCTCCGGTCACCGCGCGTCGCGTCGCACGCCGCGCGGTGGGCGTACGCAGACGCAGGACAGCCACGAAGGGGGCACCGATGGCCGCCATCTCCCGCGAGGAGGTCGCGCACCTGGCGCGACTGTCGCGGCTCGCCGTGACGGAGGAGGAGCTGGACACCTTCGCCGGCCAGCTCGACGTGATCCTCCAGGCGGTCGCCCAGGTGGGCGAGGTCGCCGCCGCGGACATCCCGCCGACCTCGCACTCGGTGCCGTTGACCAACGTGCTCCGCGAGGACGTCGTGACGCCGTGCCTGACCCCCGAGGAGGCGCTGTCCGGCGCGCCCGACGCCGAGGAGCAGCGGTTCCGTGTTCCGCGGATCCTGGACGAGGATGTGGCATCGTGAGCGAGCTTCAGCGAGCGAACAATCAACTCAGCGTGGTGCCTCATGACACTACGCAGCCGAGCGGAGTGGCGTCATGAGCGACCTGACCAGACTCACCGCCACCGAGATCGCCGGGCTGGTCGCCTCCGGTGAGACCTCGGCGGTCGAGGTGACCCAGGCGCACCTGGACCGGATCGCCGCCGTCGACGACCGGGTGCACGCCTTCCTGCACGTCGACACCGAGGGTGCGCTCGCCGCCGCCCGCGAGGTGGACGCCCGGCGGGCCGCCGGAGCGGAACTGGGTCCGCTGGCCGGTGTGCCGGTCGCGGTCAAGGACGTGCTGACCACCCGGGGCGTGCCGACCACGGTCGGTTCGAAGATCCTGGAGGGCTGGCGCCCGCCGTACGACTCGACGATCGTCGAGCGGCTGCGTGCCGCCGGCACGGTGATGCTCGGCAAGACCAACATGGACGAGTTCGCGATGGGCTCCTCCACGGAGTACTCGGCGTACGGGCCGACCCGCAACCCGTGGGACACCGGGCGTATCCCGGGCGGCTCCGGCGGCGGCAGCGCGGCGGCACTGGCCGCGTACGAGGCGCCGCTGGCGATCGGCTCGGACACCGGCGGCTCGATCCGCCAGCCGGGCGCGGTCACCGGCACCGTCGGCGCGAAGCCGACCTACGGCGGCACCTCCCGGTACGGCCTGGTGGCGTTCTCCTCCTCGCTGGACACGCCCGGCCCGTGCGCGCGTACGGTGCTCGACGCCGCGCTGCTGCACGAGGCGATCGGCGGCCACGACCCGCGTGACTCCACCTCCATCCCGGCCCCGGTGCCGGACGTGGTGGCCGCCGCGAAGCTCGGTGCGACCGGTGACCTGACCGGGGTACGCCTCGGCATCGTCTCCGAGTTCGTCGGCGAGGGTGCCGAGCCGGGTGTGATGGCCGCCTTCAACGAGGCCGTCGACGCGCTGACCAAGCTGGGCGCGGAGATCGTCGAGGTGTCCTGCCCGAACTTCGCGTACGCGCTGCCGGCCTACTACCTGATCGCCCCGAGTGAGTGCTCCTCCAACCTGGCCCGCTTCGACGGCGTGCGGTTCGGTCTGCGCATCGGCGACGACGGCAACCGGTCGCTGGAGGAGGTCATGTCGCTGACCCGGGAGACCGGCTTCGGCCCCGAGGTCAAGCGGCGGATCATGCTCGGCACGTACGCGCTGTCGTCGGGTTACTACGACGCGTACTACGGGCAGGCGCAGAAGGTCCGTACGCTGATCACCCGCGACTTCACCGCCGCGTTCGAGCGGGTCGACGCGCTGATCTCGCCGACCACGCCGTTCGTGGCGTTCCCGCTGGGCGCGCGCACCTCCGACCCGTACCAGATGTACCTGGCCGACCTCTTCACCATCCCGACCAACCTGTACGGCGGTCCCGGCATCTCGGTGCCGTGCGGCCTCTCCGACGGGTTGCCGGTCGGGTTGCAGGTGATGGCCCCGACGATGGCCGACGACCGGATGTACCGGGTGGCCGCCGCGCTGGAGAGCGCGGTCGGCACTCTCACGCCGCCGACGTTGTGACGCCGTGCGGGGCGGTTCCGCACCGCCCCGCCGCGCGTCGCCCGGCCCGTCCGGTGACACGAGGTCACCGTTCGGACTCATAACGCATGGTGACGTGCGCGGGTTGGATAGAGTCCGAGCCGCTGGTGAAACGCAAGCATGGGCTTCTAGCCGACTGGAACTGCGATGAAGACGCTGCGGCCGATCACGATTGTCTCGGTGCTCACGATGCTGCTGTTCGGCAGCGCCGCGCCCGTCGTCGCAGCACCTGCCGCCGTCGATCCGGTGATCGCGGATCCGGTGATCGTGGATCCGGCGGTCGTCACCATCTCCGTCACCTCCGACCCGCCGCCGTCCGGGGTGACCGCCCACGAGCCGTACCCGGGTCACACCTTCACCGCCACCGGTGACGACGAGATCCGGTTCGCGCTGGTCGCCGGTGCGATCCCGCCCGGTCTGGCGCTCTCCTCGTCCGGCACCCTGACCGGTACGCCCACCGTGGCCGCCCGCTTCGCCTTCACCGTCCGGGCCACCGGATCGCCGAGCGGGGAGTTCGCCGACCACCAGGTGACCGTGGTCGTGGTGCAGCCGGTCGTCACCGTGACGTCGCCGGAGCCGGTGTCGCCCTGGTACGTCGGGCAGGTCTATCCGACGCACCGGTTCACCGCGTCCGGCGGCACCGCCGGGCACACCGTCGCGCTGGGGTCGGGTGCGCTGCCGCCGGGCCTGTCGCTCTCCTCGGCCGGTGTCCTCGCGGGTTCCCCGAGTCAGGCCGGGCGTTACCGCTTCGCGTTGCTGGTGACCGACGCGAACGGCTTCCAGGGGCAGCAGGACGTCACGCTGGTGATCGCCACGCCGGCCGCCGTGGTCACCTCGGCCGCGCCGCCGCGCGGCACGGCCGGGCAGGCGTACTCGTTCCGGTTCACCGCCGAGGGTGACTCCGACATCCGGTTCGGGCTGGCCGCCGGGGCGCTGCCGGACGGGCTCGTGCTCGACGCGGACGGCGTGCTCGGCGGCACCCCGACCGTCGCCGGCACCTTCGACTTCACCGTTCGTGCCACCGGCACCGCCACCAGTGACACCGAGGAGGTGTCGCTGGTCGTCTACCCGGACCCGACGGCCACCCCGTCGGTCTCGCCGACCCCCACCGAACAGCCGACCGCGTACCCGACCACGCCGTCGCAGAGCCCGACGCCGACCGCCGCCGCGCCGTCGCCGTCCCGGACGACCGGGGCCTGGCTGCCGGTCACCGGGGAGAACTCGGCCCTGGTGCTGATGCTCCTCGGTGTCGTGGCGTTCAGCATCGGCGGCATCCTGCTGGTGGTGGCGTACCGCCGTCGGCAGGGGTTCACCGCGGGGTGACGCCCGACCGAGGCCAGGCGGGCGGAGCGGCTAGGCTGGGCGGCGTTGTGTCCGGATGCCGGCGCGGGCCGGCCACCGCCCGAAAGCTGGAGTTCTCATGACCACGACGCTGCCCGCGTACGACGAGGTCGTCGCGCGATTCGAGCCGGTGATCGGCCTGGAGACCCACGTCGAGCTGGGCACGAACACGAAGATGTTCTGCGGTTGCCCGACCGACTTCGGCGGCGAGCCGAACACCCGGGTCTGCCCGGTCTGCCTGGGCCTGCCCGGCTCGCTGCCGGTGGCCAACAAGGCGGCCATCGAGGCGACCATCCGGATCGGCCTGGCGTTGAACTGCTCCATCGCGCAGTGGTGCCGGTTCGCCCGGAAGAACTACTTCTACCCCGACATGCCGAAGAACTTCCAGATCAGCCAGTACGACGAACCGCTCTGTGTGGACGGCTACCTGGACGTCGAGGTGAACGGCGAGACGGTACGGATCGGCATCGAGCGGGTGCACCTGGAGGAGGACACCGGCAAGACGCTGCACGTCGGTGGCGCCACCGGCCGGATCCACGGCGCGACGGAGTCGCTCGTCGACTACAACCGGGCCGGCATCCCGCTGGTGGAGATCGTGACCAAGCCGATCCCCGGCACCGGCGCGCTCGCCCCCGAGATCGCCCGGGCGTACGTCACCGAGCTGCGCGACGTGCTCCGCTCGCTCGGCGTCTCCGACGTGCGGATGGAGGAGGGTTCGCTGCGGTGTGACGTGAACACGTCGCTGAACCTGCCCGGCGAGGAGTGGGGCACCCGCACCGAGACCAAGAACGTCAACTCGCTGCGCTCGGTCGAGCGGGCGGTGCGTTCGGAGATGCTGCGGCAGGCGTCGGTGCTGGACGCGGGCGGACGGATCACCCAGGAGACCCGGCACTTCCACGAGGACACCGGCGACACCACCCCCGGCCGGTCCAAGGAGACCGCCACCGACTACCGCTACTTCCCCGAGCCGGACCTGGTGCCACTCGCGCCGGACACCGCCTGGGTGGCCGAGCTGAAGGCGGCGCTGCCGGAGCTGCCCCGGCTGCACCGGCGTCGGCTCCAGGAGGCGTGGGGACTCTCCGAGGCGGACATGCAGTCGGTGCTCAACGCCGGTGCGGTGGAGCTGATCGAGGCCACCGTCGCCGCCGGTGCCACCCCGGCCGCCGCCCGCAAGTGGTGGCTGGGCGAGCTGTCCCGGCGGGCCAACGAGACCGGCGTGGAGCTGGCCGACGTGGGTGCCACCCCGGCCCAGGTCGCCGAACTCCAGGGTCTGGTCGACGCCGGCAAGCTCAACGACAAGCTGGCCCGGACGGTGCTGGAGGGCGTGGTCGCGGGCGAGGGTTCGCCCACCGAGATCATGACCAACCGGAACCTGGAGGTCGTCTCCGACACCGGTGCGCTGACCGCCGCGGTGGACGAGGCGATCGCCGCCAACCCCGACGTCGCCGACAAGGTACGCAGCGGCAAGGTCGCCGCGGCCGGTGCGCTGGTCGGCGCGGTCATGAAGACCACGCGCGGGCAGGCCGACGCCAAGACCGTCCGCGAGCTGATCCTGGAGCGCCTCGGCGCCTGAGGTGTAAGGAAGGGACCCTTCTTACCGTCTGGTGTATAGGAAGGGTCCCTTCCTTGCATCCGCACCACCACCCCCCGTCCCCCGACCGGGCGTCAACGACGACGCGCCGGACCCCTGGAGCGCATCGTGAACCAGCACGACATCGACGTCCTCGACGACATCCAGCGCCGGGTGCTCTGGCTCGCCACCCGGATCGTGGACGCGGCCAACCACGACCGCAGCACCGGGGACGGGGTGAAGGTCGGCGGGCACCAGGCGTCCAGCGCCTCCCTGGTCACCGCGATGACCGCGTTGTGGTTCGCGCACCTCGACGCCGAGGACCGGGTCGCGGTCAAGCCGCACGCCTCGCCGGTGTTCCACGCCATCCAGTACCTGCTCGGCAACCTGGACCGGTCGTACCTGACCACGTTGCGCGCCCGGGGCGGACTCCAGTCGTACCCGTCGCGGACGAAGGACCCGGACGGTGTGGACTTCTCCACCGGCTCGGTGGGCCTGGGCGCCGCCGCGCCGCTGTTCGCTGCGGTGACCCGGCGGTACGTCGACGCGCACTTCGGGGCGCGCCCGCACTCCCGGTTCGTGGCGCTGATCGGTGACGCGGAACTGGACGAGGGCAACATCTGGGAGGCGGTCGCCGACCCGGCCACCACCGGTCTCGGCAACGTCATGTGGGTGGTCGACTTCAACCGGCAGTCGCTGGACCGGGTCGTCCCCGGCGTCCGCATCGACCAGTGGCGGGGCCAGTTCGAGGCGGCCGGGTGGCACGTGGTCGAGGTCAAGTACGGTCGCCGGCTCGCCGAGGCGTACCAGCGGCCAGGCGGCGCGGCGTTGCGCGACTGGATCGACGCGATGCCGAACGAGCAGTACCAGTCGCTGTTCGGATTGACCGGGCCGACGCTGCGCGAGCAGTTCCTGGACGGCGCGCCCGAGGGCATCGCCGCGTTCATCGCCGACATCACCGACGAGGACCTGGGCCCGCTCGTCACCGACCTGGGCGGGCACGACCTGGCGGCGCTGCTCGACGCGTACGCCCAGTGCGACGCGGTGACCGACCGGCCGAGCGTGGTGTTCGCGTACACGGTCAAGGGGTGGGGTCTGCCGATCGCCGGCAATCCGCGCAACCACTCGGCGTTGCTCTCCGGTGAGCAGGTCGACGCGTTGCGGGCCGGGCACGGCCTGACCCGGGACACCGAGTGGGACCGCCTCGACCCGGCGTCCCCGGCCGGCATCCGGGCCGGGCAGCGTCGGGAGGCGCTGTCCCGCGCGCCCCGCGAGCGTGCGCTCGGGGTCACCGTCCCGCAGGCCACGAACGTACGCGCCAACAAGCCGATCTCCACCCAGGAGGTCTTCGGTCGGGTGCTGGTCGACCTGGCCCGTGATCAGCAGGTGGGGAAGTACCTGGTCACCACCGCGCCGGACGTGGCCACCTCGACCAACCTGGCCGGGTTCATCAACCGGACCGGGGTGTTCGCCCCGACCGCCCAGCGCTCCTGGGCGTCGGAGTCGATGCTGCGCTGGACGGAGAGCCCCGAGGGGCAGCACATCGAGCTGGGCATCTCCGAGATGAACCTGTTCCTGCTGCTCGGCCAGCTCGGGCTCGCCTGGGACCTGTCCGGCCAGCCGTTGCTGCCGGTGGGCACCGTCTACGACCCGTTCGTGCTGCGCGGGCTGGACGCGTTCCTGTACGGCACGTACTCCGGTTCCCGGTTCGTGGTCGCCGGCACCCCGTCCGGCATCACGCTCGCCCCGGAGGGCGGCGCGCACCAGTCGACCATCACCGCCAGCGTGGGGCTGGCGCTGCCCGGCGTGACCTTCGTCGAGCCCGCGTACGCGGTCGGCCTGGACTGGCTGCTCTGCGACGCGCTCGGGCACATCGCGGGTGCCCCGCAGCCGGTGCCGACCGCCGCGCCGACCGAGGACGGGGCGTACTACTTCCGGCTCAGCACCCGCCCGCTGGACCAGGCGCCGTTCGAGGCGGCCCGGGCCCGGCTCGGTGACGCGGTGCTGCGCCGACAGGTGCTGGCCGGGGCGTACCGGCTGGTCGACGCCCACCAGGCGTACCCGCACCTGGCCGACGCGCCGACGGTGCAACTGGCCGCCTCGGGCGCGGTGCTGCCCGAGGTGCTCGCCGCCGCAGCCGAGTTGGCCGACGAGGGCGTCGCCGCGCACGTGGTGGACGTGACCAGCCTGGACCGCCTCTACCGCGCGTGGCAGCGCACCCTGCGGCAGGGCGTACGCACCGCCACCGTGCCCAGCGTGCCGGGCGCGCTCCGGTCCGCCTTCGCCGACCGGGTGCCGGTGGTCAGCGTGCACGACGCCGCCTCGCACGCGATGGCGTGGCTCGGGTCGGCGGTCGGTGCGCCGGCGGTGCCGCTCGGCGTGGACGAGTTCGGCCAGTCCGGCAGCGTCGCCGAGCTGTACGAGCTGCACGACCTGCTGCCGGGCAGCATCGTCAACGCCGCCCTGGCCGCGCTCGCCCTGCGCTGAGCTGGGCCGGTGCCGGTGCCGGTGCCGGTGCCAGAGCTGGCGCTGGCGCTGGCCCCTGGGCCTGAGCCTGGCCTGAGCCTGGGCCTGGGCCTGGGCCTGGGCCTGCGCCCGGGTCGCTGGAGCGAGTGACGGGAATCGGACTCGTGTCGCCGGTTCGGAGCCCGGTCGGTGCCTGTATCTGTCGCTCCATGTCGGGCTGGGGTAGGCGTGCGTGCGTAGGTCGCGGTATGGGGTTCGGGCCCTTTCGAGCTGACAGCGTCGACGGATCGCGCAGGCTGTGTCGGCAGGTCGCTCACGGCGGATCGCGCAGGCCCGCCGTGAACAGGTTGCCCTACGACGGATCGCAGAGGCCGCCGTCGGCGGGTCGCCTCGCGACGGATCGCGCAGGGTCGCCGTGGACAGGTCGCTCACGACGGTCAGCGACCGGCCGGGTCGGTCCCTCTTCACCGCCGCTGCCGAGAGAAGCTTCTCGGACCGTTCGAGAACCGCGACAGCATGCGCGGATCAGCTCGACAGCAGCCGAGGACGACACCATCGAGCCCCGCGCCCGAGCCGGGTCCCTGCCTCAGCGTGCCGGGGGGCTTTCTCCGGCGGTAGTCGTCAGCGGGTCGGTGTCGGGGTGGGGGTGATCGGCGGGGTCAGCAGCGGCGTCGGCGGCTGCACCACGGTGCGCTCCAGGTTCACCTGCGCCTGGCCGGTGCCGCCGACGGTGATGTCGTCGTACGCCTGGAGTTGCTTGTCCTGGTCGAAGTAGAGGACGGTCATCGCCAGCGGGGTCGGCTCCTCGCCCTCCAGTCCCCGCAGCCCGGCGCCGCCGGTGGAGCCCTGCACCATCAGCGTCGTCGGCTGCTCGCCCGGCACCTCGGGCAGCGTGTTCACCCGCCGGTCGTGGGTGTGCCCGGCGAGCACCAGCGGGCAGGTGCCGGAGAGCGGACCGGCCGAGGCCGGGTCGTGCACCAGCGCGATGTTCACCGGTCGGGGGGAGCTGCGGATGGTGGCGGCGAGCTTGTCCCCGGTGGCGATCAGCTCGTCGGCGGTGGGCTGGTTGAGCCCACCGCTCGCCGGTGAGGTGCTCTTGTCCGGGGTGAATCGCGGGTCGCCGATGCCGGCGATGGTCAGCCCGGCGACCGTCGCGGTGGTGTTGTCCAGCACGATCGCGTTCGGCTGCCGGGCCACCGCCGCGGCGGTCCGGGGCGAGTCGTGGTTGCCGCGGATGTAGACGTAGGGCTTCTCCAGCAGGCTGATCGAGCCGACGTAGGAGGCCTCCGGCTCGCTGCCCCAGTCGGTGATGTCGCCGGTGTCGATCACCACGTCGATGCCGAACTGCTCGGTCACCGTGCGGATGAGCTGCCAGGCGGCCGGGTTGAGGTGCATGTCGGAGATGTGCAGCACCCGCGTGGTGCCGGGCTCCGGCTCGTACACCGGCAGGGCCGACACGGTGGTGTAGAGCTGGGTGACGTTGCCGATGAGCCGCTGGAGCTGTTCGGCGTACCGGCCGTAGTCGTTGGCGATCTTGCGGACGTCACCGACGATCGCCGGGGCGTTGACCAGCAGCCCCTCGTACGTGGGCTCCTCGATCGCCTGCGGCCGGACGGTGGCGGCGGCGGTGCCCAGGCTGCCGGCGCTGATCGCCAGTGCCAGCGCGCCCGCCCAGGCGGCCCGCCGGGTGTCCCGGAACGCCAGCAGCGCCAGCACCAGCGTGGCCAGCACGGTCGCGCCGACGGTCCGCAGCCCGAGCCGCAGTACGCCCTCCTGGACGTCGTCTACGGCCGACTGGGTGGCCCGGTTGATGCTTGCCGGGTCGTCGATCAGGGCCTCGGTGCGGCCCTGGTCCAACGCGCCCAGTTCCACGGTCAGCCGGGTCGGCCCGTCGTGGCTGTCCAGCAGCAGCGCGCCCAGCGGTGGGATGTCGACGGTGGTGCTGCCGTTGACCGCCGGCGAAACGGACAGTCGGGCCTGGAACGGGCCGATGTCGGTGTTGACGTGCCCTCCGGCGAGGACCCCGAGCAGTACCCCGGTCAGTGTGACGACCAGCAGCGCCAGGCCGGCACCCAACCGGCGCAGCCCACTGCGCCGCCCGGCGCGGGGCGAACCGGCGGCGGCGCGCCGTGGCGAGACGAAGCGACGCGGGCGACCGGTCGGGTCGTCCCCGTCCCGATCGCGGTGCGGCTTCTCGTTCTCGTGATCGTCCATGCTGAGATTCTGACCTGCCCGCCTGAGGATCTTGGCAAACCCGAGGTGCTGCGTGTCGAGAATGCCTCAGCTTCGCCCGGCGCCGCCACCTGCGAAAACAAGCCGCAACAAGCGATCATCCTCGGGTGCGGGTCGGCCGCGTCCGTCGTGGTTCGAGGTGCCCACCCAGAACGAGCCGTCCGGCGCGGCGGCGATCGCCCGTAGCCGCCCGTACTCTCCGGTCAGCAGCGCCTGCGGCTGCCCGAGCACGGTGCCGGTGTCGGTCAGCTCGACCAGCCAGAGGCGCTGCCCGCGCAGGCAGGCGGTGGCCAGCAGCCGCTCACCGGCGGCCAGGCCGGAGCAGGACGCCTCGTCGGTGGACCACTGCACGATCGGGTCGACGTACTCCTTGTCGCCGCCGCGTCCCTCGACCTCGGGCCAGCCGTAGTTCTTGCCCTTGGTCACCTGGTTGATCTCGTCCCAGGTGTTCTGGCCGAACTCCACCGCGTACATCCGGTCGCCGACCCAGGAGATGCCCTGCACGTTGCGGTGGCCGAGGGACCAGACCGGGGAGTCCGGGAAGGGGTTGCCCGGGGCGGGCTCGCCCTCGGTGGTGATCCGCAGGATCTTGCCGCCGAGCTTCTTGACGTCCTGCGACTGGTCGGTGTCCCCGGCGTCGCCGGTGCTGGCGTAGAGCTGCCCGTCCGGGCCGAAGGCCAGGCCGCCCCCGTTGTGGACCCCGGCCTTGGGGATGCCGGTGAGGATCGGGGTGGGCTTCTCGCCCAGCCGCATCCGGGCGATCCGGTTGTCCCGATCGGCGGTGTAGTAGACGAAGACCGTGTTGTCCTGCGCGAACTGAGGCGACACGGCGATGCCCAGCAGGCCGCCCTCGCCGGAGGCGACCACGTCGTCGACGGTCTGCCGCTCGGTGATCCTCAGCCCGTCCGGGCTCGACTCCGGGCCGACCTGGACGATCCGGCCGCTGTCGCGCTCGGTGACCAGGGCCCCGCCGTCGGGCAGGAAGGCGATGCCCCACGGCACCCGCAGGCCCTGGGCCAGCACGGTGGCGACCACCTCCTGGCCGCCGCCCGCGGCGCTGGCCGACGGGGTCGGCAGGTTCGGCGGCTCGCCGGCCGGGTCCGGTTCCGGTTCGCCGAGACTGCACCCGGAGGCCGCGAGCAGCAGCGCGGTGCAGGAGGCCGCGAGGAACCCGCGGACCCGACGGGCCGGAGAGTACGGGGGAGCGCTCACCCGCCCGAGCCTAGCCCGCTGTGTCTGTCGGCGTGGAGGTCGGCGGACCCCCGCCCCGGTGGCGGTACGGACGACGGGTCTATCGTCGGCTGGCGTGAAGGTATGGATCCCGCACGAGTCCGGTCACGCCCTGCTCGGTGAGCTGCCGCCGCAGATCACCGTCGAGACGATGGAGGACCCGGCGAGACCGCCCTCGTCGGTGGCGGGTGTCCGGTTCTGGGTGCCGCCCTTCCTCGCCACCCGGGAGACCGTCCCGTTCGCGCACGAGCTGCCGGACCTGGCCGTGGTGCAACTGCTCTCGGCCGGTGCGGACGCCTGGGCCGGCCGGGTGCCGGACGGCGTGATGCTCTGCGACGCCCGGGGTGTGCACGACCCGTCCACCGCCGAGTGGGTGGTCTCGGCGATCCTGTCCCGACTGCGGGCCTTCCCGGAGATGATCCGCGCCCAGGCCGAGCGGCGGTGGGCGTACGACGAGGTGGCGCCCACCGACGAGCTGGCCGGCAAGCGGGTCCTGATCGTCGGTGCCGGGTCGATCGGCACCGCCGTACGGGACCGGCTCGCGCCCTTCGAGGTGGAGTTCACGCTGGTCGCCCGGACGGCCCGCGCGGAGCAGGGGGTGCACGGCGTCGACGAGCTGCCCGAGCTGCTGCCGCACGCCGACGTGGTGGTGCTGCTGGTCCCGCTGACCGATCGGACCCGGGGCCTGGTCGACGAGAAGTTCCTGGCCGCGATGCCGGACGGCGCGCTGCTGGTGAACGCTGCGCGAGGGCCGGTGGCTCGCACCGACGCCCTGCTCGCCGAGCTGTCCACCGGTCGGATCTCCGCCGCGCTGGACGTCACCGACCCGGAGCCGCTGCCCGCCGACCACCCGCTGTGGGGGCTGCCCAACGTGCTGATCACCCCGCACGTGGCCGGCTCGGTACGCGGACTGCTGCCCCGGGCCTACCGGCTGGTCGGCGCGCAGATCCGTCGATTCGCCGTCGGTGAGCGGCCGGAGAACGTGGTGGTCGACGGCTACTGAGCCGTCTCCGGCGCACCCCGGCCGGCGGCGGCCACCAGCCGGGGCAGGTCCTCCCGGCGGACGGCCGGCAGCAGGAGCTGCTCACCGTCGTCGAGCCGGGCGACCGCCCGGCCCTGAGGATCGGCACCCAGCTCGGCCACCTGGTCCCAGGGGATCCGACGCTGCCCGGCCAGCGCGCGCAGGCGCAGCCCGGCGAGGTCGGCGTCGGTGCCGGCCCGCCACGCCCAGACCGCCACCGCCAGCGGCACCAGCAGCACCGGCAGCAGGTAGGAACGGGCGCCGGCCAGCGGCAGGGCACCGATGGTGGCGACGATCGCGGCCACCAGGATGGCCTGGTTGTGCCGGAACCGGGTGGTGTCGGAGCGAGCCATGTCCCGATGATCGCACCAGGCCGGACGCCGCCCGCAGCGGGTCGTCCCCGCCGGCGGGGCACGTGACCGGACTCACTGTCGACTGGCCGTCACTCGCGGCGAACTGACTCGTTCATCGATGTTGGGCGGTGGACCTCACCTGTCGCCGCCCACGCACCGCCGCACCGCCCCAGTGCCCCCTCACGAAGGCGACCGTCGTGCCCGTCGCGTCTGTGTTCCGAGCCGCCGTGTTCCGTGCCGGCGTCCGCTCACCGTTCCTGCCGGAGTCCTGCGTACTCGCGTCGGTCGTGCTGCTCGTCGTGGCCGGCGCGGCCGGTGCGGTGCCGGCCCTGGCGGTGGTGGCGCTCGCCGGTGCGGCCGGGTCCACGCTGGCGGGCGTCCGCCTGTCCCGGCTCGCCACCGGCACCGACGTGTCGTCCGGGCCCAGCGACGGCGGCAGGCTGGCCCGTCGTCGTGCGGCCCGGCCCCGTCGCGCCGCCGCCCTGCTGCACGGTGCCGTGGTGGCCGCCGGTCTGACCGCCGCGGTCCTGCCGCTGGTCTCCGTGGGGCAGCGGCCGACCGCCGCGACGGTCGGACTCCTCGGCACCACCGTCCTGTTCGTCAGCGGCCTGTGGAGCCTGCCCCGGCCGCCGCGACCTCCGTGGCGGGTCCGGCTGCTGCGGGTGCTGGACGCCGCCGCGCCCGGCGTCTGGCTGGTGCTCGTCGCCTGGCTGCTGTTGCCCTACGCCGGCACGGCACCGTCGGTGCGGCTGGTCGCGTCGGTGGCGTCGGGCGTGCTGGCGGTCGACGTGCTGCTCGTGCTGGCCGGTGCCCAGCGTGCGGGTGGTGTCAATCGTTGCCGGGCCGGTGCGTCGGCCGTGCTGTTCGCGCTGGTGCTGTTGACGGTGCTGCCGGCGGGTGCCGGCCGGGTGGCGCTGTTGGCGGTCGGCCCGCTGGTGGCCGGGGCCCTGCTCGTCGCGGCCGGCATGCGGCAGGTGGTGCGGGCGGGAGCCGAACCGGAGAATCGCACGGCCCGGGCCTGGCCGGTGGTGGTGGTCCCGGCCACGGCCGTCGTGCTCGCCGTGGTCCACCAGTTGCAGGCCGGTCTCCTGCTGGACAACACGGCGGTGCTGCTCGCGGTCGCCGCGGTGCCGCCGCTGGTGGCACGGGAACTGGTCCGCAGCGCGCAGAACCTTCCGGCGTCGCCGGAGCCGGCCCCGCCCGCACCGGAGCCGGTGACCGCCGAGAGCCGGGGGCCGGACGGCCGGGCCGGTCTGCTGCGGGCGCTGGCGAACTGGCCGGATCACGGTGCTCTGCTGGTGGTGGACCTGCACCTGAGCGAGTTGCCCGCAGTGGCGCTGCGCGACGACGTGGCGGCCGAGGCGGTCCGCCGGGCACGGACCGTGGTGACCGCCGACGACGAGGTGTTCGACCTGGCCGGCAGCGGACTGGCGGTGGTCACCGCCGCCGGGCCGTTGTTGGCCTACGCGCTGGGCAGCCGCCTGATCGCCGAGCTGCGCCGCCCGTACGAGGTGGCCGGTGCGGTGCTGCGGGTGCGACCGAGCGTCGGGCTGGCCGAACTCACCCCCGGCCGTGGTGAGGACATGCTGCGGCAGGCGGATCTGGCCCGGCGGCGGGCCGCCCAACTCGGTCGGGAGCGGGTCGAGTGGTACGACGCCTACCTGGAGGAGCAACTGGTCCGCCGGCTGGACCTGGAACGGGAGTTGCCGGGCGCGGTCGCCCGGGGTGAGCTGGACCTCGTCTACCAGCCGGTGGTCGATCTGGCGGACCGCTCGCCGGTCGGCACCGAGGCGCTGCTGCGGTGGCGCAGCCCGGTGCTGGGCACCGTGTTCCCGGCGGAGTTACTGCCGGTCGCCGAGGACCTCGACATCGTCGGCGAGCTGGGCGTCTGGGTGCTGGACCGGGCCTGCCGGCAGTTGGCGCACTGGTCCGGCGGCGGTCGGCGGCTCTGGATGTCGATCAACGTCACCACCCGGGAGCTGACCTCGCCGGACTTCGTGCCCCGCACGGCGGCGGTGCTGGACGCGTACGGGGTGGGGCCGGACCAGCTCGTGGTCGAGGTGTCCGACCCCCGGGTGGGTGCCGAGCTGTCGACGGTGGTGGCCCGGTTGGCCGGCCTGCGGTCGATGGGCATCCGGACCGCCCTGGACGACTTCCGGGCCGCGCACGCCTCCCTGGCCCAACTGCGGCGGCTCCCGATCGACCTGCTCAAGGTCGGTCCGGAGCTGGTGGTCCCGAGCGGGGACCAGGCCGGGCCGCTGCTGGACGTGGTGGTCACCGTCGCCGACCGGCTCGGGCTGGAGGTGGTCGCGGAGGGACTGGAGTCCGCCCACCAGGTCGACGGGGCGCAGCGGGCCGGGTGCCGCTACGGCCAGGGCTTCGAGCTCGCCCGCCCGGCGACTGCGGAACGGGTGGAGGCGTACTTCGAGGAGTTCCCGTCCACGTCGCGTTGACGATGGATGTTGCTTAACCGGTTCATGTGCGGGACGGGGGTGGGCCGGTGCTGCCGCGCGGGGTCAGGTGCGCGGTCTCGTCCTCGACGACCACCGCCGCCGCGCCCTCAATCGCCTGGAGCAGGTGTCGGGCGGCGTGCGCGCCGTACGCGGGGATGTCCCGGCCGAGCGCGGTCAGTGGCGGGTGCACCAGCCGGCACAGTGGCGAGTCGTCCCAGGCCACGATGGACAGCTCGGCCGGGACGGTGAGCCCCATCTCCTGGGCCACCGAGAGCCCGGCGATCGCCATCACGTCGTTGTCGTAGATCACCGCGGTCGGCCGGACCCGGGAGCTGAGCAGCCGGCGGGTGGCCCGGGCGCCCTCCTCCCCGGTGTAGTCGGAGGAGACCGTCACCGCCTCGGCCAGCCCCAGGCGCTGGCAGACCTCACCGAACGCCCGGGTGCGGGTCGCCGTGTGCAGCAGGTCGGGCAGGCCGCCGACCCGGGCGATCCGCCGGTGTCCCAACGCGTACAGGTACTCCACGGTCTCCACCAGCGCCGCCGCGTCGTCGGACCAGACGCTGGTCAGCCTGCCGGTGCCCGTGGGGCCGCCGATCACCACGGCGGGCAGGCGCAACTCCTCCAGCACCGGCACCCGCCGGTCGTCGGTGCGCAGGTCGCAGACGAGTACGCCGTCGACCCGCCGTTCGCCCCACCACCGCCGGTAGACCGCGATCTCGGCGTCCTGGTCGGCCACCACCTGGAGGGTCAGCGCGTACGAGCGGGCGGAGAGTTCCACCTCGACGCCGCTGATCAGCTCCATGAAGAACGGCTCGATGCCGAGCGTCTGCGCCGGTCGGGCCAGGATCAGCCCGATCGCGCGGGCGGTCGCGCCGGACAGTGCCCGGGCGGCGCTGCTCGGGCTGAAGCCGATCTCGGCGGCGATGGCGAGGATGCGTTGCCGGGTCGCCTCGGAGACTCCCGGCTGCCCGTTGAGCGCGTACGACACCGCGCCCTTGGAGACCCCCGCCCGGCGGGCGACGTCCGCGATGGTGGGCCGCTTCACCGGCGTCCTTCCTCCTGGTCGCTCTGACTGCCCGCCGGGCGGGGGCGCGGGCGTCGGGCACCAACGCTACCGGTCGGCCGCTGCTGTCCCGGTGTCGGTCCGACAGCGGCGCGTTCGGCCCGCCGGCGCGGTCACTCGTTCGATCCAGTCGACGGGCGGATCACCGGAAGACGCTGTCCATAACGGGCCGTTGACACCGTAAGGGTGCGCCCTTACGGTGGCCTGGCTTATCCGGTTCAGGCGGACGCAGCACCATCGGCAGCTCCAGCAGTGAGATCACCCTGACGATCAACTTCTGGGGCGACATGGAAGGCGCGGTGAAGTCTTGAGCGACGTACGGGGAAACCGGCCGGAACGCCTGCCGTTGCACGACGGCTGGACCCTGCGTCCGCTGCCCGGCCCGCAGGTGCCGCCGGAGGTCGACGGCCGGGTGGTGACGGCCACCGTCCCCGGCTGCGTGCACACCGACCTGCTGGCGGCGGAGCTGATCCCCGACCCGTACCTGGACGACAACGAGACCGCGCTGGCCTGGATCGGTCGTACCGACTGGGTGTACGAGACCACCTTCGACCGGCCCGACGGCGACCACCAGCGGCTCGACCTGGTCTGCGCGGGGCTGGACACGGTCGCCACGATCACGCTCAACGGCGTCGAGGTCGGCCGCACCGAGAACATGTACCGCGCGTACCGCTTCGACCTGACCTCGCTGCTGCGCGCGGAGGACAACAACCTGGTGGTCCGCTTCGACTCCGCCTACCGGTACGCCGAGGCGCAGCGCGACCGGCTCGGCGACCGGCCCAACGCGTACCCGGAGCCGTTCCAGTTCATCCGCAAGATGGCCTGCAACTTCGGCTGGGACTGGGGACCGACCCTGGTCACCGCCGGCATCTGGCAGGAGATCGGCCTGCACGGCTGGTCCACCGCCCGGCTGGCGCGGGTACGTCCGCTGGTCACCGTCGAGGACGGTACCGGCCGGGTGGAGCTGCACGTCGAGGTCGAACGCGCCACCGACGTGCCGGTCACCGTGCACGCCGAGGTGGCCGGTGTGACGACCGAGGCGACGATCCCGGCGGGGGAGCGGTCGGCGGTGCTGACCGTCAGCGTCGACGAGCCGGAGCTGTGGTGGCCGCGCGGCCACGGCGGTCAACCCCGCTACGACCTGACGGTGACGTTGCGCGGGCCGGGCGGTGCGACCCTCGATGACTGGCACCGGCGCGTCGGCTTCCGCTCGGTACGCCTGGACACCACCCCCGACACGCAGGGCGCCCCCTTCACGCTGCACGTCAACGACCTGCCGATCTTCGTGCGCGGAGTGAACTGGATCCCCGACGACGTCTTCCCCCACCGGGTCAGCCGGGACCGTCTGGCACACCGCTTCGACCAGGCCGAGGCGGCCAACGTCAACCTGCTGCGGGTCTGGGGCGGCGGCCGGTACGAGTCCGACGACTTCTACGACCTGGCCGACGAGCGGGGCCTGCTGGTGCAGCAGGACTTCCTCTTCGCCTGCGCGGCATACCCGGAGGAGGAACCGTTGCGCACCGAGGTGGCCGCCGAGGCCGCCGAACAGGTGACCCGACTGGCCGGGCACCCCTCGCTGGTGCTGTGGACCGGCAACAACGAGAACATCTGGGGCTGGCACGACTGGGACTGGCAGCAGCCGCTCGCCGGACGCACCTGGGGACACGGCTACTACCTGGACCTGCTGCCCCGGATCGTCGCCGAGCTGGACCCGACCTGTCCGTACTGGCCCGGCAGCCCGTACTCCGGCCGCGAGGACGTCCACCCCAACGACCCGGCGTACGGCACCACGCACATCTGGAACGTCTGGAACACCGACGACTACACGAAGTACCGCGAGCACCTGCCCCGGTTCGTCGCCGAGTTCGGCTACCAGGCCCCACCCGCGTACGCCACGCTGCGGCGGGCCCTGTCCGACGAGCCGCTGGCCCACGACTCACCCGGCATGGCGCACCACCAGAAGGCCACCGACGGCGACCTCAAGCTCCGCCGAGGACTGGACGCCCACCTGCCCGCGCCGCGCGACTTCGACGACTGGCACTACCTGACCCAGCTCAACCAGGCCCGCGCCATCCAGCTCGGGGTCGAGCACTTCCGCTCCCACCGGGGCTACTGCATGGGCACCATCGTCTGGCAGCTCAACGACTGCTGGCCGGTCACCTCGTGGGCCGCCGTCGACGGCGACGGTCGCCGCAAGCCCCTCTGGTACGCCTTGCGCCGGGCCTACGCCGACCGCCTGCTCACCGTCCAGCCCCGCGACGGCGGCCTGGCCCTGGTCGCGGTCAACGACGGCGGCCGACCGTGGCGCGCGTCGACCACCGTCACCCGGCTCACCCTGGCCGGCGACCCGCGCGCGAAGACCACCCTGGAGCTGGAGGTTCCCGCGTACGCGACGGTGACCGTGCCGTTGTCGACGGAGCTGACCCGGCCGGACGAGGTTCGGGAGGAATCGCTCGTCGCGGACGCCGGCACCGACCGGGCGCTGTGGTTCTTCGCCGAGGACCGCGACATCCGCTGGCCGACCGCGTCCTTCGACGCCGTGGTGGAAGAGGTCGACGGCACCCAGCGGGTACGCGTCACCGCCCGCACCGTCCTGCGCGACCTGACCATCTATCCCGACCGGCTCGACCCGTCCGCCGAGGTCGATGAGGCCCTGGTGACGCTGCTGCCCGGCGAGTCGACGACATTCGTGGTGCGGTCGTCGGCCCCCCTGGACGCGACCGCCCTCACCCGCCGCCCGGTGCTCCGCTGCGTGAACGACCTGGAAGGAAGGGGCCCTTGTTAACGCCTCCGGTAGAGCAGGGGTCCCCTTCTAACACGTGCCGCGCACGCATCCGGCACCGTCGCCATCCCACGGAAACTGTCCATGATCTCTAACGTCCGCCCGGCATGGCGAGACGAACCTCGGTGACCATGACGCGCTCGCCGTCGAACGATGACGTGGACGGCGATGACCTGCCGTGACATCGTGTCGAGTGGAGACGGGAAGCAGATGAGCAGGGCGGTCGAGCAGACGAACCGGGCGATGCTGCGCGCCCGGGACGCGATGGACCGCGCGTACGCGCAGCCGCTGGACATCCCGGCGCTGGCGAGGATCGCGTACGTCTCCGAGGCGCACTTCATCCGCACCTTCCGGGCGACCTTCGGTGAGACACCGCACCGTTACCTGCAACGGCGTCGGGTGGAGCGGGCCATGTACCTCCTCCTGCACACCGCGCAGGACGTGACCGAGGTGTGCCACGCGGTCGGGTTCGGCAGTCTCGGGACGTTCAGTCGTACCTTCCGGCAGATCGTCGGCGAGTCGCCCACCGACTACCGCAAGCGGCGCACCGCACCGACCGCGCCGGTGCCGGGCTGCTTCACCAAGGCGTGGACGAGGCCGAGCAGTTTTGGATAAGCAGCAGGTCAGAGCGTTGCACTAGCGTTCCGGGCATGACGATGAACGCAATCAGCCGCTCCCAGGTCTATGTCCTCGACCAGGATGAGGCGCTCGACTTCTACGTGGGCAAGCTCGGCCTGGAGGTGCACACCGACCAGGATCTGGGCTTCATGCGGTGGCTCACGGTGAACGTCCCCGGTGACCGCCAGCGCGAGGTCCTGCTGGAGAAGCCCGGCCCGCCGAGTCTCGACCCGGCCACCGCCGAGCAGGTCCGCGAACTGCTCACCAAGGGGGCGGCCGGCGGCTTCCTGTTCATGACCACGGACGACGCCCACAAGACGTACGAGGAACTCGTCGGCAAGGGCGTCGACATCACCGACGAGCCGATGGAACGGCCGTACGGGATCGACTTCGGCATCCGTGACCCGTTCGGCAACAAGATCCGCATCGGGCAGATGTTCGACCAGGGGTGAGGCGCGGGCCGGGAGCACCCATGTCTATTTGAAGAACTCTTCAAGTGCTAAAGTCTTCAGTGCGCCGACGGGCGTGGAGGAGGCTGAGGCATGTCCGTGCCGCTGTACCAGGCAAAGGCCGAACTGTTCCGCACCCTCGGGCACCCCGTCCGCATCCGGGTCCTGGAACTGCTCCAGGACGGTCCCAAGCCGGTGCGTGACCTGCTCTCCGCCATCGACGTCGAGGCGTCGAACCTCTCTCAGCAGCTCGCCGTGCTGCGCAGGGCCGGGATGGTCACCTCGCACCGCGACGGCGCCCTGGTGATGTACGCGCTCAGTACGCCCGACGTCGCCGACCTGCTGGCTGCCGGACGCCGGATCCTCGGCGCGGTCCTCACCGACCGGGACGCGCTCCTCGACGAACTGCGTGCCGGCGGACCGGCGGGATGAGTAGCCCTTCGGCCGCGCCGGCTGCCGCGATCCGTTCGGTCGTGGCGGCCGGCGGGCGTCGCCTCGTCGAGCTGCTGCCCGGACGGGCGGACTGGTCTGCGGTCCGTCGCGCGCCCCGCCGGGACCTCGTCGCAGGGCTCACCGTGGCCGTGGTCGCGTTGCCGTTGGCTCTCGCCTTCGGCGTCACCTCGGGGCTCGGCGCGGAGGCCGGCCTGGTGACCGCGGTGGTCGCCGGTGCGGTGGCGGCCGTCTTCGGTGGGTCGAACCTCCAGGTGTCCGGCCCGACCGGCGCGATGACGGTGGTGCTGGTGCCGATCGTGCAGCAGTACGGGACCACCGGTGTGCTCATGGTCGGTGCGCTGGCCGGACTGATCCTGCTCGCCCTGGCTCTCGCCCGCCTCGGCCGGTTCGTCCGGTACCTGCCGGTGCCGGTGATCGAGGGCTTCACCGCGGGTATCGCCGTGGTCATCGCCCTGCAACAGGTCCCCGCCGCACTCGGGGTCACCGACGTCCACGGTGAGCGGGTCTGGGCGGTGGCCGCCGACGCGGTCACCCGTTTCGTCGTGGCGCCTCGGCCGGCCACCCTCGCGGTGGCCCTCGGCGTCGCCGCGGTGATGCTGATCGGCGCGAGGTGGCGTCCCGGTCTGCCGTTCTCGCTCGTCGCGGTGGCCGCCGCCACGCTGCTCGCCGAACTCGCTCCGGTCGACCTGCTCCGGATCGGCGCGCTGCCGCAGGGGCTGCCGGCGCCGTCACTGGACTTCCTCGACCTCGGCGCGGTCGGCGTCCTGCTGCCCGCCGCGCTGGCGGTGGCGGCGTTGGCCGCGCTGGAGAGCCTGCTGTCGGCCACCGTCGCCGACGGGATGACGGTCGGCCAGCGGCACGACCCGGATCGGGAACTGTTCGGGCAGGGCCTGGCGAACCTGGCCGCCCCGCTGTTCGGCGGCATTCCGGCCACCGCGGCGATCGCGCGTACCGCCGTCAACGTACGCGCGGGTGCGGTCTCCAAGCTGGCCGCGCTCACCCACGCGGTGGCCCTCGCCCTGATCGTGCTGGTCGCCGCGCCGCTGGTCGGCCGCATCCCCCTCGCCGCCCTGGCCGGTGTGCTGCTGGCCACCACCGTGCGGATGGTCGAGGCCGCATCGCTGTGGGCGCTGGCCCGCGCCACCCGGGGCGACGCCCTGGTGCTGGTGCTCACCTTCGTCGTCACCGTCGTCTGGGATCTGGTCACCGCCGTGGCCGTCGGCGTCGGCGTGGCCGTCGTCGTGGCGCTGCGCGCGGTCGCCCGCAGCGCCCGGCTGGAACAGGTCCCACTCGACCCCGGTGAGCACACCGCCGAGGAACAGGAACTGCTCGCGGAGCACATCGTGGCCTACCGGCTCGACGGGCCGCTCTTCTTCGCCGCCGCGCACACCTTCCTGCTCCGCCTCTCCGACGTCGCCGACGTCCGAGTGGTCATCCTGCGGATGTCACGGGTCTCCACCATCGACGCCACCGGCGCGCACGTTCTCGGCGATGCGATCCAACGGCTTGAGGGGCGGGGCATCACGGTGCTGCTATCCGGCATCGTGCCCGGTCACGACCAGGTGTTGGACACCCTCGGCGTGGCCGCCCGACTACGCGGCGACGGCCTCGTCTTCCCGGACACACCGGCCGCCATCGCCCACGCCCGCACCCTCGTGCCGGTCAGTCACTCCGGGACGCGGCGGTAGGCGCCGTCGCTGGCCGAGGTGGCCATCGAGGCGTACGCGCGCAGGGCGGCGGAGACCGGACGCTCCCGGTCGACCGGGGTGTACGGGCGGTCCCGCTTCTCCTGGGCGATCCGGCGGGCCTCCAGCACGTCGGCCGGCACGTTCAGGTCGATCGACCGGTTCGGGATGTCGATGACGATCTCGTCGCCGGGCTCCACCAGCGCGATCAGCCCGCCGGAGGCGGCCTCGGGGGAGACGTGCCCGATGGAGAGCCCGGAGGTGCCGCCGGAGAACCGGCCGTCGGTGAGCAGCGCGCAGGCCCGACCCAGCCCCCGCCCCTTGAGGAACGAGGTGGGGTAGAGCATCTCCTGCATGCCCGGGCCGCCCTTGGGGCCCTCGTAGCGGATCACCACGACGTCCCCGGCGACGATCTCCTTGGCCAGGATGGCGGTCACCGCGTCGTCCTGCGACTCGTAGACCTTCGCCGGACCACGGAAGGTCAGGCACTCCTCGGGCACCCCGGCGGTCTTCACCACGCAGCCGTCCGGCGCGAGGTTGCCGTGCAGGATGGCCAGCCCGCCGTCGGCGGAGTACGCGTGCTCCCGGTCGTGGATGCAGCCGTTCGCGGCGTCGGTGTCCAGGCTCGACCAGCGGTTGGTGGTGGAGAACGGCTCGGTGGTCCGCACACCACCGGGCGCGGCGTGGAACAGCTCGATCGCCTCCGGGGTGGCCGAGCCGCCGCGCACGTCCCAGTCGGCCAGCCACTGGTCGAGCGAGGGGGAGTGCACCGCGTGCACGTCCCGGTGCAACAGCCCGGCCCGGTCGAGTTCGCCCAGGATGGCCGGGATGCCACCGGCCCGGTGCACGTCCTCCATGTGGTACTGCGGCGAGTTCGGGGCGACCTTGGCCAGGCAGGGCACGCGACGGGAGATCGCGTCGATGTCGGCGACGGTGAAGTCCAGCTCGGCCTCGCGGGCGGCGGCCAGCAGGTGCAGGATCGTGTTCGTCGAGCCGCCCATCGCCACGTCCAGCGCGACGGCGTTCTCGAACGCCGCCCGGGAGGCGACGACCCGCGGCAGCACCGAGGCGTCGTCGTGGTCGTACCACCGCTTGGCGATCTCCACGGCGGTGCGGCCGGCCTCGACGAAGAGAGACCGGCGTGCGGCGTGGGTGGCGAGCGTGGAGCCGTTGCCCGGCAACGCCAGCCCGATCGCCTCGGTCAGGCAGTTCATCGAGTTCGCGGTGAACATGCCGGAGCAGGAGCCGCAGGTCGGGCAGGCGGAGCGCTCGATGGCGTCGAGCTGGTCGTCGGTGACGGCCTCGTTGGAGGAGGCGACCATCGCGTCGATCAGGTCGATCTTGGAGTGGACGACGCCCTCGATCGCCACCGTCTTGCCGGCCTCCATCGGGCCGCCGGAGACGAAGACCGTCGGTATGTTCAGCCGCAGTGCGGCCAGCAGCATGCCCGGGGTGATCTTGTCGCAGTTGGAGATGCAGACCAGGACGTCCGCGCAGTGCGCGTTGACCATGTACTCCACCGCGTCGGCGATCAACTCCCGGCTGGGCAGGGAGTAGAGCATGCCGGCGTGACCCATGGCGATGCCGTCGTCGACCGCGATCGTGTTGAACTCCCGGCCCACCCCGCCGGCCTCGGCCACCGCCTCGGCGACCAGCCCGCCGAGGTCCTTGAGATGGACGTGGCCCGGCACGAACTGGGTGAAACTGTTCGCGATGGCGACGATCGGCTTGCCGAAATCGTCGTCGGTCATCCCGGTGGCCCGCCACAGGGCCCGGGCGCCGGCCATCGTCCGACCGTGCGTGGAGGTCTTCGACCGCAGCTCAGGCATGCGTACCAGTCTTGCACCGCGAACCCGGTGTCGGACAGGCACACGGACCGTGTCCCAACAGATGCACACCCGATCCCCACGGCGGAAGCCGATCCGGCAGAGTTGACGAGGTGCACACACCCCCGGCCATGATCGGTGTCGCGGTGTCGAGCGCGCTGGTCGCCCTCACGGCCGGTGTGCTGTTCGCCCTGGCGGTACGCCGCCGCTCCGCCCCGCACCGTCCGGCGTACGCGTTGCTGGCCGCGGGCGGCGTGATCGCACTGCTGACCCTGCTGCTCGGGGTGACCGAGGCCCTCACCGTGGGCGGGCACTGGGCACACGAGCAGGCGGAGCGCACCGGCTGGGCCACGCTGGTCGCGTTCGGCACGGCGGCGAGCAGTCTGCTCTTCGGCGCCGGTCTGCTCCGGATGCCGGGGGTCGCCGGCTCGCTGAGTTCCGCCGCCCGGCTCGCCCTGGACGGGGTGATCGTCGGCGCCGCGCTCTGGTTCGTGGGATGGGTGCTGCTCTCCGAGCCGACCCGACTACTCGGCGCGGCCACCCCGACGTCCTGCCCGGCGATCCTGGTCGCGTCGGCCAGCGCGGCGTTGAGCACCGGGTTGGCCGCGATCATGGTCTTCCGCGCCCCGCCGCCCCGAAGTCACCTCGCGGTGCTCGGCGGCGGGATCACCGTGGCCACCGGTGGCGGGCTGGCCATCGCGGCCGGGCTCTGCCAGGGCGGGCCGGGCGTGACCTTCACCGGTGCGGCGGTGCTCGCCCTGGGCCTGCTCGCCGCCGCCCTGGCGGTACGTCGGATCGACCCGCCCGACCAGGTCGCCGTCGACGTGATCCGCCGCGACAGCGAGTACGCCGTGGTGCCGATGGTCGCGATGGCCGCCTCGGCGATGTACCACCTCCTACAGGACGGCCGGTTCGACGGCTCGGCCATCGTCGCCGGCAGCATCGAGGGCTTCGCCCTGGTCGCCCGGCAGTACCTCACCCTGCACGACGTGCGGGCCTACGCCCGGCGGCTCGCCGAGCGGGAGGCGCACTTCCGCCAGCTCGCGCACACCGACGCGCTCACCGGGCTGGCCAACCGGCGGGGCCTGTCGCAGGCGCTGCACCGGTCCGCCGAGGCCCGGGTGCCCTGCGTCCTGCTCGGGCTCGACCTGGACGGCTTCAAGAACGTCAACGACATGCGCGGTCACGACGTCGGTGACGCGGTCCTGGCCGAGGTGGGCCGGCGGCTGCGCGGCAACCTGCGCCCCGGTGACCTCGCCGCCCGGCTCGGCGGGGACGAGTTCGCGGTGCTCGTGCACGGCGGCCCGGCCGAGGCGGGAGTGGTGGCCGAACGGCTGCTCAGGGTGCTCGGCGGCGCCTACGAGCAGTCCGAGGGGCCGGTCTTCCTCTCGGTCAGCATCGGTCTGGCCGGCTGGGCCGAGGAACCCGACGTCGAGCTGCTGCTGCGGCACGCGGACGCGGCCCTGCGCTACGCCAAGCAGCGCGGCAAGAACCGCATCGAGCGCTACGACGGCGCGTACGACCGGTTGCTGCGTCGCCGGAGGACGCTGGAGCACGAGCTGCGCGGCGCGATCGAGCGCGACGAGCTGCGACTGGTCTTCCAGCCGGTGGCCTCGTTGCCGTCTGTGCGTCCGGTCGGTGCCGAGGCGCTGCTGCGCTGGCGGCACCCGGAGCTGGGCAACGTCCGGCCGGACGAGTTCATCCCGCTCGCCGAGGAGTGCGGGATGATCGCCAAGCTCGGCGCGTGGGTGCTGCACCAGGCGTGCTACCAGTTGTCCCGCTGGCTGGCCGAGGGGCACGACGTCTGGGTGTCGGTCAACGTGTCACCGCGCGAGCTGCACGCCGCCGAGTACGTGGGGCAGGTCACCGAGGCGCTGCGCGCGCACCGCGTACCGCCGCAGCGGCTGGTGCTGGAGGTCACCGAACACGCGGTCGCCACCGACCTGGACGAGCTGATCCGACGGCTGACCGCGCTGCGCCTGACCGGCGTGCGGATCGCGCTGGACGACTTCGGCGCCGGCTACTCCTCCCTGGGGCAGTTGCGTCGCCTCCCGATCGACATCCTCAAGATCGACCACAGTCTGGTCGCCGAGCACGAGCCGGTCCGGCCGGTGGGGCGCGACGGCCCGGCCTTCGCGCCGATGGTCGACATCGTGATGCGGTTGGGCCACCAGCTCGGGCTGGAGGTCATCGCCGAGGGCGTGACCAACCCCACGGAACTGGCCGCGGTGGTCGCCGCCGGCTGCCGGTTCGGTCAGGGCGCGCTGTTCGGCTGGGGCGTACCGGCCGAGCACCTGGAGGCGATGCTGGAGGCGGCGACGTCGCCGGGTGCCCGTCCGGCCCGTCCGGTACCGGTGGACGGGACGCCCGCGCGCCCCTTCCCGGCACCCCTTCCGCGCGCACCCGAGGGAGCGTCCGAGCACGTCGGGCCGGGTGCGAGCGGCGTGCCGGACAGGACGCGCCGAGATCCGTGAACCAATATGTGGGATCAGTTGACTCATCGCGTGAGATGCGTCAGGCTTGGCCCATGTCGTCGAACCGGTCGCTGCGAGTACTTACCTGAGCGCACTCTCCTGACCGAGAGTGCGCTGGCCCCGTGCATCTGGCACGTGGGCTTTTTTCTTGCCGTCGAACCCATCGGACGCCGCCGGATCGCCGCGTCCACCCGTGAGCAGCCCCACCCACTCCAGCCGAAGGCAAACCGCCATGACGAGACCCACGCCAGAGACCCTCGCCCATTCCGCCCGGCGGGCCCGTAGCGCCGCCGAGACCACCGACGCCGCCCGCGCCGCCACCCCCACTCCGGCGGTACGCCCCACCCAGGCCCAGGCCCAGGTCTCGGGTGCCGGTTCGCTGGTGCGTTCCCTTGAGGCGCTCGGCGTCGACGTCGTCTTCGGCATCCCGGGTGGCGCGATCCTTCCGGCGTACGACCCGCTCTACGACTCGACCGTCCGGCACATCCTGGTCCGGCACGAGCAGGGGGCCGGGCACGCGGCGACCGGTTACGCACAGGCCACCGGCCGGGTCGGGGTGTGCATCGCCACCTCCGGGCCGGGCGCGACGAACCTGGTCACCCCGATCGCCGACGCGTACATGGACTCGGTGCCGCTGGTGGCGATCACCGGTCAGGTGGCGCGGCCCTCGATCGGTACGGACGCCTTCCAGGAGGCGGACATCCAGGGCATCACGCTGCCGGTGACCAAGCACAACTTCCTGGTGCAGAACGCCACCGAGATCCCCCGGGTGCTGGCCGAGGCGTTCCACCTGGCCTCGACCGGACGTCCCGGCCCGGTGCTGGTGGACATCCCCAAGGACGTGCTCCAGGCGCCGACCACCTTCGCCTGGCCGCCCACCCTGGACCTGCCCGGCTACCGGCCCACCCTGCACCCGCACGGCAAGCAGATCCGGGAGGCGGCCCGGCTGATGAGCAACGCCCGCCGCCCGGTGCTCTACGTCGGCGGCGGTGTGCTCAAGGCCGGCGCCACCGAGGGGTTGCGCAAGCTGGCCGAGCTGACCGGCATCCCGGTGATCACCACGCTGATGGCGCTGGGCGCCTTCCCCGACTCGCACCGGCAGCACCTCGGCATGCCCGGCATGCACGGCACCGTCGCCGCGGTCTACGGCCTGCAGAAGGCCGACCTGATCGTGGCGCTGGGCGCCCGGTTCGACGACCGGGTCACCGGCAAGCTGGACTCGTTCGCCCCGGACGCCGCCGTCGTGCACGCCGACATCGACCCGGCCGAGATCGGCAAGAACCGGCACGCGGACGTGCCGATCGTCGGCGACGCCCGGCACGTCATCGATGAGCTGCTGGCGGCGGTCAACGCCGAGCGCGCGGCGGGCCGTGGCACCGACATCACCGACTGGTGGGCGCAGCTCGACGACCTGCGTGAGCGGTACCCGCTGGGCTACGAGGAGCCCGGCGACGGCACCCTCTCCCCGCAGTACGTGATCAAGCGGCTGGGCGAGATCGTCGGGCCGGACGCGATCTACGTCGCCGGGGTGGGCCAGCACCAGATGTGGGCATCCCAGTTCATCTCGTACGAGAAGCCGCAGACCTGGCTGAACTCCGGCGGCCTCGGCACCATGGGGTACGCGGTGCCGGCGGCGATGGGAGCCAAGGTCGGCATGCCGGACACGGTGGTCTGGGCGATCGACGGCGACGGCTGCTTCCAGATGACCAACCAGGAGTTGGCCACCTGCGCCCTGGAGGGCATCCCGGTCAAGATCGCCGTGATCAACAACGGCAACCTCGGCATGGTCCGCCAGTGGCAGACGCTGTTCTACGGCGAGCGCTACTCCAACACCGACCTCGGCACCCACAAGCACCGCATCCCGGACTTCGTCAAGCTCGCCGAGGCGCTCGGCTGCATCGGGCTGCGCTGCGAGAACGCCGAGGACGTCGACAAGACCATCGAGGCCGCGATGGCCATCAACGACGCGCCCGTGGTGATCGACTTCGTGGTCGGCAAGGACGCCATGGTGTGGCCGATGGTCCCTGCCGGCACCAGCAACGACGAGATCATGTTCGCCCGTGGCGTCCGCCCGACCTTCGACGAGGATGACATCTGATGAGTGAGCGAAGCCAACGAATCATCGAGCGCAGCGAGGTCGTGGCATGACCATGCACACGCTCTCCGTGTTGGTGGAGAACAAGCCGGGCGTGCTCGCCCGGGTCTCCGGGCTGTTCTCCCGGCGGGGGTTCAACATCGACAGTCTCGCCGTCGGTGAGACCGAGAACCCGGACGTCTCCCGGATCACCATCGTGGTCAACGCCGAGTCGTCCCCGCTGGAGCAGGTCACCAAGCAGCTCAACAAGCTGGTCAACGTGCTCAAGATCGTCGAGTTGGACCCGTCGACGTCGGTGGCGCGCGAGCTGCTGCTGGTGAAGGTGCGCGCCGACCGCAGCGCCCGCGCCCAGGTCCTGGAGACGGTCAACCTGTTCCGGGCCCGGGTGGTCGACGTGGCCTCCGACACGCTCACCGTCGAGGCCACCGGCACGCCGGACAAACTCGACGCGCTGCTGCGCGACCTCGAACCCTTCGGGATCAAGGAGATGGTGCAGTCGGGTCTGGTGGCGATCGGCCGCGGCTCGCGCGCCATCACCGCCGGCCCCGCGCTGCGGGCCGCCTGACCCGAGACCGTCGGCCCGTCGCGCGGGCCCTCCGAACCTAACCGCCGGCCCGGCTCCTCCGGCCGCGGCAACCACGAAGCCACGACGGGCCACTGCGGCCGCCGTACGAAAGGGAAGTCATGAGCGTTGAGGTGTACTACGACGACGACGCCGACCTGGGCCTGATCCAGTCGAAGAAGGTCGCCGTGATCGGGTACGGCAGCCAGGGCCACGCCCACGCGTTGTCGCTGCGCGACTCGGGTGTCGACGTGGTGGTCGGTCTGAAGGAGGGCTCGAAGAGCCGGGCCAAGGCGGAGGAGCAGGGCCTGCGGGTCCTCACCCCGGCCGAGGCGGCTGCCGAGGCCGACGTGATCATGGTGCTGGCGCCGGACACCGCGCAGCGGCACATCTACGCCGAGTCGATCGCGCCGAACCTCAGCGCCGGCAAGGCGCTGTTCTTCGGGCACGGCTTCAACATCCGGTACGGCCTGATCACGCCGCCGGCCGAGGTGGACGTGGCGATGGTCGCCCCGAAGGGCCCCGGTCACCTGGTCCGCCGGCAGTACGCCGACGGCAAGGGCGTGCCCTGCCTGGTCGCCGTCGAGCAGGACGCCAGCGGCAGCGCGCTCGCGCTGGCCCTGTCGTACGCCAAGGGCATCGGTGGCACCCGGGCGGGCGCGATCAAGACCTCCTTCAAGGAGGAGACCGAGACCGACCTCTTCGGTGAGCAGGCGGTGCTCTGCGGCGGTGCCGCGGCGCTGGTGCAGACCGGTTTCGAGGTGCTCACCGAGGCCGGGTACGCCCCCGAGGTGGCCTACTTCGAGTGCCTGCACGAGCTGAAGCTCATCGTCGACCTGATGTACGAGGGCGGTATCGCCCGGATGCGGTACAGCGTCTCCGACACCGCCGAGTACGGCGACCTGTCCCGGGGCCCGCGGGTCATCGACGGCCGGGTCAAGGAGGAGATGCGCAAGATCCTCGGCGAGATCCAGAACGGCGAGTTCGCCCGCGAGTGGGTCGCCGAGGACGAGGCCGGCCGCCCCAACTTCGGCAAGTGGCAGGCGGAGGGCGCGGCGCACCCGATCGAGGAGACCGGCGCCAAGCTGCGCGGCATGATGAGCTGGGTCGACCGGCCGATCACCGAGACGGCCTGAGATCTCGGCCACCTGAGAGCACTCTCACCGACGGCACCCGGTCCCGACGTTCTCCCCGACGTCGGGATCGGGTGCCGTGCTGTTCACCGAGGTGGCTAACGATCGTTAACACGCACGTCACGTCCGGTTTGTGAGGGCACTCACCCCGTAGTCCGGGGCACGCCGGCCTACCCGCCCCCTACGATCGCGGGTAGGTGCTCCAGGCGGCACCTGACGGCCATGGCCCCGCCCGCGCCGGGCGCAGCGAAGCGTCCCCGCACCGGCCGACCGCTCTGACGACATCTACGAGGACCAATGACTCCTGTCGTACTGATCGCCGAAGAACTCGCCCCCGCCGCCATCGAGGTGCTCGCCCACGACTTCGACGTCCGGCACGTCGACGGCACCGACCGCCCGGCCCTGCTCTCGGCGCTCTCCGAGGCCCACGCCGTGATCGTCCGTAGTGCCACCCAGATCGACGCCGAGGCGATCGCCGCCGCTGGGCGACTCAAGGTCGTGGCCCGGGCCGGGGTGGGTCTGGACAACGTCGAGGTGCCCGCCGCCACCGCGCGGGGTGTCATGGTCGTCAACGCCCCCACCTCCAACATCGTCTCCGCCGCCGAGCAGGCCGTCGCGCTGCTGCTCGCGGTCGCCCGGAACACCGCCAGCGCCAGCGCCGCGCTCAAGGCGGGGGAGTGGAAGCGGTCCAAGTACACCGGCGTGGAGATGCAGGGCAAGACCGTCGGCGTCGTCGGCCTGGGCCGCATCGGCGTGCTGTTCGCGCAGCGCATCGCCGCCTTCGGCACCCGCCTGATCGCGTACGACCCGTACATCCAGCCGGCTCGCGCCGCGCAGCTCGGCGTACGTCTGGTCGGGCTGGAGGAGTTGCTGCGGGAGAGCGACTTCATCTCCATCCACCTGCCGAAGACCCCGGAGACCGTGGGCCTGATCGGTGAGAAGGAGCTGTCCATCGTCAAGCCGGGCGTGCGGATCGTCAACGCCGCCCGGGGCGGCCTGGTCGACGAGCAGGCGCTGGCCGACGCGCTGGCCGAGGGCCGGGTCGCGGGCGCCGGGGTGGACGTGTACGCGAAGGAGCCGTGCACCTCCTCGCCGTTGTTCGCCTTCGACAACGTGGTGGCCACCCCGCACCTGGGCGCCTCCACCGCCGAGGCGCAGGACAAGGCCGGTCTGGCCGTGGCCAAGAGCGTCAAGCTGGCCCTGCAGGGCGAGTTCGTGCCGGACGCGGTCAACGTGCAGGCCGGCGGCGTGGTCGCCGAGGACGTACGCCCGCTGCTGCCACTGGCCGAGAAGCTCGGCCGGGCCTTCACCGCGGTCGCCGGGGGGATCGCCGCCAGCGTCACCGTCGAGGTGCGCGGCGAGATCGTCGACCACGACGTCACCGTGCTCAAGCTCGCCGCCACCAAGGGTCTGTTCAGCTCGGTGGTGGAGGAGCAGGTCACCTACGTCAACGCGCCGCACCTGGCCGCCCAGCGCGGTGTGGAGGTGTCGCTGACCACCCAGACCGAAACCGTCGAGCACCCGGTCCTGGTCACCGTCCGCGGCGCGCTGCCCGACGGCCGTACGGTGAGCGTCTCCGGCACGGTGACCCACGCCGGCACCCGGGACGTCATCAAGCTGACCGAGGTGGACGGCTTCGACGTGGAGATCGGTGCGGAGGGCATCCTGCTGTTCCTCCGGTACGCCGACCGTCCGGGCGTGGTCGGCACCGTCGGCACCCTGCTCGGCGAGGCCGGCATCAACATCGCCGCGATGCAGGTGGCCCGTCGGGAGGCGGGCGGCGAGACGCTGATGACCCTCACCGTCGACCAGGCGCTCGGTGCCGAGCTGCTCACCTCGGCCGCCGACTCGATCGGCGCGACCGCGGCCAGCGCGGCGGACCTGCGCGACGAGTAGTCCACACACGACCGACAGGGGCCCGGCCGTCGGCCGGGCCCCTCGTCGTGTCACCGTCACCCGAAGGGACCGACGGGTGTCGGTGCGCGGCCGGGCGGCGCGGTCAGCCGGGCAGCCGGACGGCCGGCGGCGGGTAGACCGAGCCGTCCTGTGCGTCGAACAGCATCAGCCGGTATTCGCCGGCCAGCCGCTCGATGTCCAGCAGGACCTGGTCGGGGCAGCCCGGATCCAGGTTCATCTCCACGTGGTCGGCCGCCGCGTGCAGCGGCATCGCCGCCCAGGGCGTCGGTCGGCCGTTCGGCCGGTCGGGGTAGCTGGCGGTGATCGCCCGGTAGAAGGCCACCACCCGTGGGTCCGGTTGGCGTTCGCCGTGCCGGCCGTTCCGGCACTGCTGCACCGCCGCTCGTACGTCCTCGGGCGTCGCCCCGTCCGGCAGGGCCCACACGCTCAGATCGAAACTCACGGCGGACAGCGTGCCATCCGATGTGCACCTTGTCGAAAACGGCCCGGTTGCAAATGCGTTCAGCGTGCCGCTGGAACCATTCCAGATGCTCCCCTGTGGAGCCCTTGCCGCGAATCACGTCAATTCGATAGCGTACGGGGGCGGTTACCGGCCGAGTTCGTGGCAGCGGCCCGTCTTCGGGTGGCGAGGTCGACGTCCGGCCGACCGGCCCGCACCCCTCGATTGCGTGAGCCATGCGCATTCGTCGCCGACCGGCCTCCACGGTCGTTGCCGCGGCCGTGGAGGCCGATCGCTGCTGTCGCCCACACTCGACGCTCCCGCCCCGGGCCGATGTGGGGCCTGCCCGGCCGCTCAGCGCCGGGTGGCGGACAACGCGTGGTAGTCCGAATCGGCGCGGAACCAGGCGAGTCCGGCCGACCCGGCGGCGTACAGGGCGGTGGCGTACGCGTCGGCCACCGAGAGGTCCGGGCCGACCACCGTGGCGGCGACCAGTTCGTCGGCCGGCTCGCCGGTGTGCGGATCCACCACGTGCCCCTGCCGTCCGGTCACCCCCGAGGTGCCGATCGCGCCCGCCGTCATCTCCAGCACCAGCGGTGCCCGGCGCCGGTCGGTCGGGTGGTGCACCGCGATCCGCCACGGCCCGCCGTGCGCGGCGTTGCCGCGTACCACCAGGTCGGCTCCGGCGAGCACGGCGTAGTCGTGGATGCCGGCGGCGCGCAGGCGGGCTGCCGCCCGCTCGACCGCCCATCCGCCGAGCAGGCCGCCCGGGTCGAACCCGCCGGGCACCGCCCAGGCGTCGAACCAGCCGTCCGTGGCGGCCCGCATGGCCGCGCACCGGTCGACCAGCTCCGCCAGCGGCGGGTACGACTCGGCGCTGATCTCGCCCCGACGCAGCCGGGACACCAGGCTCTCCGGTCGGTGCGGGCTGTAGGTCAGGTCGATGGCGCGTAGCTCGGCGACGGCGTCCCGCAGCGCTTCGCCGACGCCTCGGCGGCCGAGCCACTCGGGGGCGTTCAGCAGCAGGCGGTACTCCGCGGTCGAGGTGCGGACGGTGTGCGTGACGGCGATCCGGTCACCGGCCACCGTGCCGGTGCGGTCCGGCTTGGGATCGCGGGTGCCCAGCCGCAGGTCGGGCCGGCGGTAGCGGAAGACCGACGGGTCGATCCAGCGGGTCCTTGGCTGCTCGTCGGTCCACATCGTGTCCGCCCCTTCCTCGACGTCCGCCGCGCCGTTACGCCGACCGTCCGGACCCGGTGGCCCGTTGGAGATCACCGTAGGCAGCGGACATGACCGCCCCATGAATGCCTCCTGGGAAGGTGCTGTGCGTCGGAGATATCCCGAGGATCGGAGATTTCCCGAAAAGTGGAACAGTCGTACCGGGAGGCGGGACGGCAGCGTACGGTCGACCCGATACGAGCGAAGGAGCTGACGGTGGCACGGATCGCGGTGGTGGCCGGGGACGGGATCGGACCCGAGGTGGTCGCGGAGGCCCGCAAGGTCATCGACGCGGTGCTGCCCGGCGTCGAGGCGACCGAGTACGACCTCGGCGCGGCACGTTACCACCGCACCGGCGAGGTGCTGCCCGACTCGGTGCTGGCCGAGCTGGCCGAGCACGACGCGATCCTGCTCGGCGCGGTCGGCGACCCGACCGTCCCGCCCGGCGTGCTGGAGCGGGGCCTGTTGCTCAAGCTGCGTTTCGCCTTCGACCAGTACGTCAACCTCCGCCCGTCGCGCCTGTGGCCGGGCGTGGCCAGCCCGCTGGCCACCGTCAAGTCCGGCGAGGTGGACCTGGTGGTCGTCCGTGAGGGCACCGAGGGTCTCTACGCCGGTGCCGGTGGCGCGCTGCACCGGGGCACCCCGGCGGAGATCGCCACCGAGGAGAGCCTGAACACGCGGCACGGGGTGGAGCGGGTGGTCCGGGACGCCTTCGCCCGCGCCCGTCGGCGCGAGCGGCGCAAGGTGACGCTGGTGCACAAGACCAACGTGCTCACCCACGCCGGATCGTTGTGGGCCCGCACCTTCGAGGCGGTGGCCGCCGAGCACCCGGACGTCACCACCGAGTACCAGCACGTCGACGCCGCCGCGATGTTCCTGGTCACCCAGCCGCAGCGGTACGACGTGGTGGTCACCGACAACCTCTTCGGTGACATCCTCACCGACATCGCCGCCGCGGTCACCGGCGGCATCGGCCTGGCCGCCAGCGGCAGCATCAACCCGGACGGGACGTACCCGTCGATGTTCGAGCCGGTGCACGGCTCCGCGCCGGACATCGCCGGCCGTGGCGTGGCCGACCCGGTCGCCGCCGTGCTCTCCGGCGCCCTGCTGCTCGACCAGCTCGGGCATGCCGACGCCGCCGCCCGGATCACCGCCGCGGTCAGCGCGGAACTGGCCGCCCGGGGCCCGGACGTAACCCTGCGTACGGCCGAGGTAGGCGACCGGATCGCCGCCCAGGTAGCCGCCTGAGGTTGCCGCTGCGTCCCCGGTGATCCCGGTGACGAGGCGTTCGAGGTGCGCGCCGGGCGAATTCCCGGACCTCGGCCCGGCCCCGCGTCGATCAGCGCGTTCCGTGGGCTCCGTACCGGTTGTCGGCTTGCTATCCGTCGGTCGACCTACCCGCTGAACGACCGTTCGGGGTAAGTTTCTGGCACAAAAGTTTTCCGGCATGCGGTCGGCGCATGTCGTCGTCCCCCAGGGAGGTCAGCGCAATGAGCGGTGGTGACAAGCTCGACTTCGAGATCCGTCCGAATCCCGCGCCGGTATCCGCCGCCGATCGGGCCGCGCTGCTGGCCAACCCCGGATTCGGTCGGGTGTTCACCGACCACATGATCACTGTCCGCTACGCCGAGGGCAAGGGCTGGTACGACGCCCGCGTCGAGGCGCGGGCACCGATCCCGATGGATCCGGCCAGCGCCGTGCTGCACTACGCGCAGGAGATCTTCGAGGGGATGAAGGCGTACCGCGCCGCGGACGGCGGGGTGACGATGTTCCGCCCGTACGCCAACGCGGCCCGGTTCAACGTCTCGGCGACCCGGATGGCGATGCCGACGCTGCCCGAGGAGACCTTCGTCGACTCGTTGCACCGGCTGATCGAGATCGACCGCGAGTGGATTCCGGAGGGCGAGGACGGCAGCCTCTACCTGCGGCCGTTCATGTTCGCCAGCGAGGTCTTCCTCGGTGTCCGGCCAGCCAACGAGTACCTCTACTCGGTGATCGCCTCGCCGGTGGGGGCGTACTTCTCCGGCGGGGTCAAGCCGGTGACGGTCTGGGTCTCGCCCGACTACACCCGGGCCGGTCCCGGTGGCACCGGCGCAGCCAAGTGCGGCGGCAACTACGCCGCCTCGCTGGCCGCCCAGGCACAGGCCATCGAGCACGGCTGCGACCAGGTGGTCTTCCTGGACGCGGTGGAGCGCAAGTACGTCGACGAACTCGGCGGCATGAACGTCTTCTTCGTCTACGACGACGGCTCGGTGGCCACCCCGCCGCTGACCGGCACCATCCTGCCCGGCATCACCCGGGAGTCGGTGATCATGCTCGCCGAGGCGGCCGGACACCGGGTCGAGGAGCGTCCGGTGACCTTCGACGAGTGGCGGGCCGACGCCGCCAGCGGTCGACTGCGCGAGGTCTTCGCCTGCGGTACGGCGGCGGTGATCACGCCGATCGGCGTGGTGCGGTTCCCCGACGGGGAGTTCGCCGTCGGCGGCGGTGAGCCCGGCACGGTGACCATGGGCCTGCGTCAGCAGCTCGTCGACATCCAGCGCGGCAAGGGCGTCGACCCGGCCGGTTGGGTCCACCGCGTGCTCTGAGGCGCACTGAGATGCTCTGAGATGCAAGGAAGGGTCCCCTGCTAACGCCTACGGCATAGCAGGGGACCCTTTCTTACATCCGAATACCGCAGCGCCACGGGCGCGGCGGCGGCGTCGGGGTGCGCTCGCTCAGGCGAGCAGGTGGGTGCGCAGGGCGGCGAGCTGTTCGTCGGTGACCCCGGCGTGCCGCAGGTAGTCCTCGACCGAGCCGTGACCCGCCCGGATCTCGCTGAGGAACAGCAGCATCGCCTCGGCCGGCGAGGACAGGAACGGTGCCGGCAGTGGCGCGGCGTCCGGCAGGGTGGCGGCGATCCACTCGCCGAACCGTTGCGATGCCTCGGTGCTCAGCGCGTAGTCCGACGCGATCTCCTCGTCGTCGACGCCGAGCACGGCGAGGGTCAGCCCGCAGACGATGCCGGTGCGGTCCTTGCCGGCCACGCAGTGCACCACCACCGGGCTGTTGGCGGCGTCCGCGATCAGGCCGATCGCCTCGGCCACCCCGGCCGTGCCGGTCCGGGCCAGGTCGGCGTACCGGTCGGCGAGGTAGCGGGCCAGGTCGGTGTGGGACTCGTACAGCCCGGCCCACTCCGCGTGCTCGGGGTGGATGTTGCGGTAGGTCAGCCCGTCGAAGTCGGGGACCCGGCCGTCCCGCTCGACCTCGTGCGGTCGACGCAGGTCGATGACGGTGCGGACACCGAGAGCCGCGAAGGCCTCCCGGTCGCCGTCGTCGATGCGGTGCAGCGAGTCGGAGCGGTAGAGCCGGCCGGTGCGTACGGTGCGGCCGTCGTGTCCCCGGTAGCCGCCGACGTCCCGGAAGTTGAACGTCGTGGTGAACGGGATCCTGCGGTTGACCTCGATGGCGTCCACCCTGTCACGGTAGACGGCCGGCGGGCGGATGCCCACCGGCCGTCAGGCCGTACGCCCACGCGGGGCAGTTGTCAGCGCAGCGGACCGGGCGGAGTGGCCGCGTACGTGTCGTTGTAGTAGCCGCCGAGCTTGTCCCGGTACGCCGGGTCGGTGGCCGTCTCGTCGTACTCGGGAGCGGCCTTGATCTGGTCCTTCTCGCGGTCGACGTAGACCTTCTGCTCGTCGTGGTCGACGTGGTTGACGGTGCCGGCGGGCAGCATGACCTTCTTGCCGAAGATCCACGGCCCGGTGTCGACCACCAGGTAGCTCGCGTTGATCTCGGCGCTGTTGCTGTCGATCTTGCCGATCGACCCGTCGGTGGCCTCGACCTTGTAGCCGACCAGGTTGGCGCCGGCCACTCCGGCCTCGTCCCGGTAGGTCCACGGGTCGAAGGCGCCGGCGGGGGCACCGCCGGGCACCGTGCCCTGGTCGCCCTGGATGGTGACGTCCTCGCTCGACACCGCGCGCAGCGTCGGGTCGGACTGGGTGCCGTGCAGCCCCGGGTCGGGCGTGGCGTGCGTGCTGTCCGGGTTGAGCCTGTCCATGGGATCTCTCCTGCCCCGACTGTGACCAGTCGTCCTCGGAGGAAGGGGTTCGCTGTCCCGGAGACACGTACCCGGCGCGACGTCTTCTACACCCGCTGCGGGGAATCCACCTCGATGTCCCGTCCCGGTATGTGGATTGCCCCTCCCACAGGCTGTCCGAGAGTGGCAGAGTACCCACCGTGACCAGCACCGCCCTCATTATTGGCAACTAGCGCGCCGGCTTTCCCTCTGCCGAGCGCGCAGACCTCCCGCATCCGCGGGGGGTCTTTTTGTTGCGTCGGCCGGTGCCTGTACGAAGGGATCCTCCCCATGACGTTCCAGGTCTACGACACGACCCTGCGCGACGGTGCCCAGCGCGAGGGGGTCAGCTACTCGGTGGTCGACAAGCTCGCGGTGGCCCGGCTGCTCGACGAGTTCGGCGTCGGCTTCATCGAGGGCGGGTGGCCGGGTGCGGTGCCGAAGGACACCGAGTTCTTCCGCCGGGCGCGTACCGAACTCGACCTCAAACACGCGGTGCTGGTCGCCTTCGGAGCCACCCGCCGGGCCGGGGCGGTCGCCGCCGACGACCCGCAGGTGCGTGGCCTGCTCGACGCGCAGACCCCGGCGATCGCCCTGGTCGCCAAGGCCGACCTGCGGCACGTCGAGCGGGCGCTGCGGACCACCGCCAAGGAGAACCTGGCGATGATCCACGACACGGTGACGCACCTGGTCGCCGAGGGACGGCGGGTCTTCGTCGACGGCGAGCACTTCTACGACGGCTACCGCCACGACCCGGCGTACACCGCGTCGGTGGTGGAGACGGCGCTGGCGGCCGGCGCGGAGCGGTTCGTGCTCTGCGACACCAACGGCGGGATGCTGCCCTCCTGGGTCACCGCGGCCATCTCCGACCTCACCGACCGGATCGGTGTCGCGCCCGAGGTGCTCGGAATGCACGCGCAGAACGACACCGGCTGCGCGGTGGCCAACACCATCGCCGCCGTCGAGGCGGGCGTCCGGCACGTGCAGGGCACCGCCAACGGGTACGGCGAGCGGCCGGGCAACGCCGACATCTTCGCCGTCGCGGCGAACCTCCAACTCAAGCTCGGGCTGCCGGTCCTACCGGAGGGCTGCCTGGAGCAGATGGTGCGGGTCTCCCACGCCATCGCCGAGATCGCCAACATCGCCCCCGACACCCACCAGGCGTACGCCGGGGCCGCCGCCTTTGCCCACAAGGCGGGGCTGCACGCGAGTGCGATCAAGGTGGATCCGCTGCTCTACAACCACGTCGAACCCGCGGTGGTGGGCAACGACATGCGGATCCTGGTCACCGAGATGGCCGGCCGGGCCAGCATCGAGCTCAAGAGTCGTGAGCTGGGGCTGGATCTGGCCGGCCATCCGGAGACGCTGTCCCGGGTCACCAACCGGGTCAAGGAACTGGAGGCCGGTGGCTGGTCCTTCGAGGCCGCCGACGCCTCGTTCGAGCTGCTGGTCCGCTCCGAACTGCCGGACGCGGCCCCGGCCCGGCCGTTCGCGCTGGAGTCGTACCGGGTGCTGGTCGAGCACCGCGAGGACGGCGCGGTGGTCTCCGAGGCGACCGTCAAGATCCGGGTACGCGGCGAGCGGGTGATCGCCACCGCCGAGGGCAACGGCCCGGTCAACGCGCTCGACGAGGCGCTGCGCGTCGGCCTCGGGCGGCACTACCCGGAGTTGCGCAACTTCGAGCTGGCCGACTACAAGGTCCGCATCCTGGAGGGCAGCCACGGCACCGGCGCGGTCACCCGGGTACTGGTGGAGACCGCCGACAGCCGGGGCGGTGGCTGGACCACCGTCGGCGTGCACCCCAACGTGGTCGAGGCGAGCTGGCACGCCCTGGTCGACGCGCTGACGTACGGCCTCGACCGGGCCCGCGTATAGCACCGGGCGCGGAGGTAAGGAAGGGACCCCTACTAACGCCTGGAGCACTAAGGGGGTCCCTTCCTTACCTCACATCCGGTGCGGTGCGGAGGGCAGGCGCAGGTCGGCGAGGACCATCCGGTGGTCGCTGCCGGGTAGCGGGTGCACCTCCACGGCGCGTACCGCGATCCGGCGGTCGACCAGCACGTGGTCGATCACGACCGGGGGGATGGGGTCGCCGTCGTACGGTCCCCAGGTGCCGGTGAGTCCGGCGCCCACCGAGGCGGCGGCGTCGACGTACCCGGTGCGCAGCAGGGCACGCAGCGGACCGTGGTCGAGGGTGGCGTTGAAGTCACCGGCGAGGATGCCCAGCGGTCCGTCCGGGGTGGCCGCCGGTTGGGCCGCCAGGTCAGCGCGCCAGCCGGGCACCTGGTCCACCGCGTACGGGGCCGCCGGGTGGACCGACTCGACGCGGACGGTCGGCGCCCCGGGCACCGCCACCGTCGCGTACGCCTGCGTGAAGCTCCATCCGCCACGGAGCTGCCGGACCCCGCCGTCGCCGATCGGGTGACGGGCGTAGAGCCCGGATCCCGGGGTGCCGTCCATCGGGTTGAGCTGCCGGTGGGGGAGCAGGTCGGTCAGGCCCAGCCGATCCAGTTCGGTCCGGGCCTGCGGCGTGAACTCCTGCACCACCAGCACGTCCACCCGCGCGTCGCGGACCAGCGCGACCACCGCCCGTGGGTCGGCGGCACCGGCCAGCAGGTTGGCGGTGAGTACGCGGAGCTCCGGCCCGTCGACTGTCGGCTGCGGCGCGGGCAGCGCGCGGGGGACGACCGCCGCGAGCAGCGCCACCGTGGTCACCGCCGCGACCGCCGCCGGCCAGCGGCGCCGCAGCGCGACCGCGAGCACCAGCGGGATCAGGCTGCCGAGCAGCGCGTACGGCGTGAAGGCCAGCATCTGCACCAGCGGTCCCCGGTCCAGGCCGGCCAGCCGGACCACCGCCCATCCGGCCCCGGGGGCGACGGCGAGCCAGCAGAGCACGGTACGCCCGGACAGCGCCGCAGACCGGCCGAAAGTGATCGTCACAGCAGGCAGGGTAGCCGTCGCCCGCCGATCGGCGGTCGGTCGAGATCCGGTGCGTACGCGACCCGCCGAACAATTCTCACGCCCGATTCGTGAATGCGTCTCTCACATTTCGTGGCGATGATCCGACATCGCCGAAAAGGGTGAAGGGTTATTGACCGGCAGTATTTTCCGGTGTTACGTTCCTGCTGGTCGGGTGGTTGCGATCGGGGAGATATTCCCAGCTCAGAGTGCATGTGGGTCATCGAGTGCAGCCGTTTGCGGGATCGAAAAAAAATGGCGCGTCCGGCCTTCGGAAGCCATTGCGGCCCGACTTGGAAATAGGCAACATCCGCCCCGCGTGTCGCGGGTCGGCGTATCCCCACGGTCACCAAGGGAGACCTGTCATGACCAGATTTTTCCGACGGAAAGCGGCCGCGGTGTCGATCGCGGCCCTGGCACTGGCCCTCGCCGGCGGTGGTATCGCCGCGGCGAAGCCCACCGTGGCGGGCAACCAGCCCACCGCCCGTGCCGCCGCGCAGCAGCCGGCGGTCACCACCGCCTCGATGAACAGCGCCCGGGCCCTGCTGTCCAAGGGCGAGGTCGCCGCCGCCAGCGCCTCCGGGTACGCGACGGCGGTCAACGCCAACGGCACCAAGGCCCGCGGCGACGGGGTCGTGATCAAGTACGGCGTCGGCCAGTACGAGGTGCAGTTCGGCAGCAGCGTCACCACGGGCATCTACGTGGCGACGATCGGCCAAGCGGGCTCCTGCTGCATCCCGCCCGCCGGGGAGGTCTCGGTGGCACCCCGGCTGCTCACCCCGAACGGGGTGTTCATCCAGACGCGCAACTCCGCCGGTGTCGCCGTCGACCTGCCGTTCTTCCTGTTCGTGCACCACTGAGCGTGGCCCGATCACCGGCCCCCACCCGAACGGACGGGTGGGGGCCGGTGCCGTTGTGTGCCGACCGGCCCCTTTCGGGTGGTCCGGGATGGTCCACGTGGTAGCGGTAGCGCTGGGCTGGTCTGGTGCTACTACGTCCGGTAATTCCGACGTTTGTCCGAGGCGCCGTTCGGGAAGCAAGCACCGTGACGGACATCTCGGACACCATGGCCAGCCTGCCCACCCCGGTCGATCCGGACGCGAGCGCTGCCGAGCTGGACCAGACGCTCTTCGAGGTCAAACGCGTGATCGTCGGGCAGGACCGCCTCGTCGAGCGCCTGCTCATCGCGCTGGTCGCCGACGGGCACTGCCTCCTGGAGGGCGTCCCGGGAGTGGCCAAGACCCTCGCCGCACAGACCCTCGCCACGGTCGTGGGCGGCAGCTTCTCCCGGATCCAGTTCACCCCCGACCTCGTCCCCTCGGACATCGTCGGCACCCGCATCTACCGGGCGTCGAAGGAGAGCTTCGACGTCGAACTCGGGCCGATCATGGCCAACCTGGTCCTCGCGGACGAGATCAACCGGGCCCCGGCCAAGGTGCAGTCCGCGCTGCTGGAGGCGATGGCCGAGCGCCAGGTGTCGATCGGCGGACGCAGCTACCGGGTGCCGGAGCCGTTCCTCGTGCTGGCCACCCAGAACCCGATCGAGTCGGAGGGGGTCTACCAGCTCCCGGAGGCGCAGCGTGACCGCTTCCTGATGAAGATCCTGGTCGACTACCCGGACGGTGCCGACGAACTGGCCATCCTCTACCGGATGAGCGCCGACCGCCCCCGGGCGCACCCGGTGCTCGACCCGGACCGGTTGCGCGCCTACCAGCGGCAGGCCGCGCAGGTCTTCGTGCACCACGCCATCGCCGAGTACGTGGTCCGGCTCATCCTCGCCACCCGGGACCCGATCCGGTTCGGGCTGCCGGAGATCGCCCCGCTGCTGGCGTACGGCGCCAGCCCGCGCGCCACGCTCGGCCTGGTCGCCGCCGCGCGGGCCCAGGCGCTCCTGCGCGGCCGGGAGTACGTGCTGCCCGAGGACGTCCGGGAACTCGCGGGCGACGTGCTCTCGCACCGGCTGGTGCTCTCCTTCGACGCGGTCGCCGACGGGGTGACCGCCGAGGCGGTCGTACGTCGCCTGATCGAGGTGGTCCCGCTGCCCCGGGTGGCGGCCACCGGCCAGCCCGAGTACACCCCCGACCTGGCCGCCGCCTGATGGCCCGCCGGTCCGCGCCGGTGCCCGTACCGGCTGATCCGGTGCTCGCCGACCTGACTCCCGACCAGCGGCTGCGTCGGCTGGAGCTGACCGTCACCCGCCGTCTCGACGGGATGCTGCACGGCGAGCACCGGGGCCTGCTGCCCGGCCCGGGAAGCGAACCCGCCGGCAGCCGGGAGTACCGGCCCGGCGAGGACGAGGTACGCCGGATGGACTGGTCGGTGACCGCCCGGACCACCGTGCCGCACGTCCGGCAGGTGGACGCCGACCGGGAACTGACCACCTGGCTGCTGGTGGACGCCACCCCCAGCATGGAGTACGGCACCGCCGCGCTGGACAAACGGGAACTGGCGGTCGCTGCGGTCGCCACCGTCGGGTTCCTCACCACCGGCCCGGGCAACCGGCTCGGCGCCCAGGTGCTCACCACCTCCGGGCTGCGTCGGCTGCCGCCGCGCGGTGGGCGTACCCATCTGCTCGGGCTGTTGCGCGGGCTGCTGGCCGAGCCCCGGGTGGGCGGCCACGACGGGCCGGGTGGGCTGTCGCCGGGCGCGGCCGACCTGTCCGACGCGGTGGCGGGGGTGCACCGGGTGGCCCACCGGCGTGGCCTGGTGGTGGTGGTCTCCGACTTCCTCGACGGCCTGCCCGACGATCCCCGGCTGCCGGCCACCTGGGAACGCCCGCTGCGTCAACTGGCCGTGCGGCACCAGGTGCTGGCGGTGGAGATCACCGACCCGCGCGAGCTGGAGCTGCCGGATGTCGGCCTGATCACCCTGGCCGACCCGGAGACCGGCGAGCGGCGCGAGGTGTGGACCGGCGACCGACGGCTGCGCGAGCGGTACGCGACCGCCGCCGCCGCCCAGCGCGAGCAGGTCCGCGACGCGGTACGCCGATCCGGTGCGACCCACCTGAGCCTGCGCACCGACCGGGACTGGGCGGCCGACATCGTGCGGCACGTCCACGCGCAACGTCGGCTGGCCGCCGCCGGTGCCGGACCGAACCGGCGAGGTGCGGCATGATCTGGCAGTCACCGCTCCGGCTCTGGCTCCTGCTCGGCGTGCTGGCCCTGGCGCTCGCCTACCTGGTGGCGCAACGGCGACGCAGCCGGTACGCGGTCCGCTTCACGAACCTGCGGCTGCTCGACCGGGTCGCGCCGAAGCGCCCGACCTGGCGTCGGCACCTGCCGGCGGGCCTCTTCCTGGCCATGCTGGCCCTGCTGGTGGTGGGTTTCGCCCGCCCCACGGCCGAGGTGCGGGTGCCCCGGGAGCGGGCCACCGTGATGGTGGCGGTGGACGTGTCCACCTCGATGCTCGCCGGTGACGTGGAACCGGACCGGCTCACCGCGGCCAAGAGCGCCGCCCGCCGGTTCGTCGACGGCCTGCCGGACGAGTTCAACGTCGGGTTGGTGGCCTTCGCCGGCAGCGCGGCGGTGCTGGTGCCGCCGAGCACCGACCGAGAGTCCCTGCACGACGGCATCGAGCGTCTCGCCGAAGGGGTGACCGGCGTGCAGGGCACCGCGATCGGCGAGGCGATCAGCACCTCGCTGGGGGCGGTGAAGGCGTTGGACGAGGCCGCCGCCACCCAGCCGCCACCGGCCCGGATCATCCTGCTCTCCGATGGCGCGAACACCTCGGGCATGGACCCGATGGAGGCCGCCGCCGACGCCGTCGCGGTCGAGGTGCCGGTGCACACGATCTCGTTCGGCACGCTGAGCGGCTTCGTGGACCGGGGCGGCCGACCGATCCAGGTGCCGGTGGACGGGGAGACGTTGCAGGCCGTCGCCGAGCAGACCGGGGGCGTCTTCCACGAGGCCGCGACGAGCGACGAGCTACGGGCCGTCTACGACGACATCGGCAGCTCGGTGGGCTGGCGCAAGGTACGGCAGGACGTCTCGTCCCGGTTCATCGGGCTCGGACTGGTGTTCGCGATGGGTGCGGCGTACGGCTCGATGCGGTGGTTCTCCCGCCTGCCCTGACCCGACCCGGCGACCCGACCGGACCGACCCCGGCCGCCACACGTGAGGAGCGTACGAATGGCAGTGCAGACCGGACTCGGTGAGCCACGCGGACCGTGGTTCGTCTCGCCGGACCTCGGCCCGGACGGGCGGGGTGGACCGGACAGGCCGAGTGGGGGCGGGGCGGAGTGGAGTTGGCGCCGTCGGCTGCTGGCGGGGCTGGCGGTGGTCACGCTGTCCACCGGGTCGGGGGCGTTGGCCGGTGGCTGGGTGGCTGGTCGTGACGGTGTGTCGGGTCCGGCTGCGGCCTCCGCCGCGCCGGTGCCGGCCGAGCTGGTCACCGCGGCCGAGAAGACCGTGCCCGGCGTCGTGTCGGTGCTGGTGGGCGGCTCCGGCGGCGCCTCGGCGACCGGCTCCGGGTTCGCCGTCGACTCCGAGCAGCACATCATCACCAACGACCACATCCTGGCCAAGGGGCGCGGCGAGGTGACCGTCGAGCTGCCGGACGGCCGTCGGCTCGCGGCGGAGGTGGTGGGGCGGGAACCGGGCAGTGATCTCGCCGTGCTCCGGGTGCCGTCGTCCGCCGGGCTGACGGCGTTGCCGTTGGCCAAGCCGGGATCGACCCGGGTGGGCGAGCCGGTGCTGGCGGTCGGTTCGCCGCTGGGGTTGCCGGGCACGGTCACCGCGGGGATCGTCAGCGCGCTGGACCGCCAGGTGCGGCTCGGCGACAACCGGCACCGGGCGGTGCAGACCGACGCCTCGATCAACCCGGGCAACTCCGGGGGCCCGTTGGTCAACGCCCGGGGTGAGGTGGTCGGGGTGAACACCGCGATCGCCACCATCGACGGCAACGGCTCGATCGGCATCGGGTTCGCCATCCCGATCGAGCAGGTGCAGCAGACCGCCGACACGATCATCGGCAAGGGCGGCTGATGTCACTCAGGGCTACTGTCCAATTACGAATGGATGCGTGGTCTGTCGGATTTCTGGCGGTCGGTGATCGGAGAATGGAAATATTACGCTGAGTATGGATACTGGCGTGGGTGGAGCGTCCTCTCATCGCGGTCCTCCTGCTGGTGGGCCTCATCATCGGAAGTGGTGTCGGGTCGTCGTACGCGCGGGCCCGGCGCGGCTGGAACGACTACCAGGCGGCGAAGAAGACCGTGCCCGGCGCGCGTCGCGCCGCCTGGCTGCTGATCAAGGTGGTTACCACGAAGGTCGGCGTGATCGCCCTGCTGCTGGTCGGTGCAGTCGCGTACGCGGCGGTCGGCGGCGACGAGTCGAACCGGCCGGAGCCGAATCCGAGCAGCGCTCCGAAGTGATGCCCGACGCGTTAGCCTCGGTGCGTGGACGACGGACTGCGGGTGACCGACCGGTGGAGTGTCCCCGCAGCCGAGCTGCGGGAGCGGTTCTCCCGGTCGTCCGGGCCCGGCGGTCAGGGGGTCAACACCACCGACTCGCGGGTCGAGCTGAGTTTCGACCTGGCCGGGTCGCCCAGCCTGCCGGAGTCGTTGCGGGCGCGGGCGCTGGAGCGGCTCGCCGGCCGGCTGGTCGACGGCGTGCTGACCGTCGCCGCCAGCGAGCACCGGGCGCAGCTCGCCAACCGCGAGGCGGCCCGGGAGCGGCTCGCCGCACTGCTGCGCGAGGCGGTCGCGCCGCCGCCCCCGCCGCGCCGGCCGACCCGCCCGTCGCGGGCCGCCAAGGAGCGTCGGCTCGCCGAGAAGAAGCGCCGCTCGCAGCGCAAACGCGACCGCCGGGTGGACGGCGAGTGACGCGGCCCGCGCATCACGGGGCGAGTTGACGGCGAGCGGGTGGCACGGTGCTTCCGGCCGCGAGATGACTGTCCGTAGTGGAGCGTCAGACAGGGATCGCCGCCAGCAGCCGGTCGCGGAGAACCCCGGCCCGCTCGGCGAACTCCCGCTGCGCCCCGGCGTACGCGGCCCGCCCCTCCGGCGTCTCCACCCGCACCGGCGGGTAGCCGAGCGCCGCCAGATCGTACGGCGAGGCCCGCATGTCCAGCGTGCGGATGTCCCGGGCCAGCGCGAACGCGTCGGCGACCAGTTCCGACGGCACGAGCGGGGAGAGCTTGTACGCCCACTTGTAGAGGTCCATGTTGGCGTGCAGGCAGCCCGGCTGCTCGTGCTCGTGCTGCGTGTCGCGGGTCGGCCGGAGCACGTTGAGCGGACGGGCCGGCGCGGTGAAGAACCGGTACGCGTCGAAGTGGCTGCACCGTACACCCCGCTCCTCGACGACCTCGGCGGTGCGTTCCGGGCTCAGCCGCAGCGGCCAGGCGCGGTGCCGGACCTCCTCCTGGGTCTGCCGGTAGACCATCGCCCACTCGTGCATCCCGAAACAACCCAGGTGGGCGGGGCGTCCCGCGGTCGCTGTCAGCAGGGCGGCGATCCAGCGCACCGACTCGGCACGACGCGCCAGGACGGCCTGGACATCGAGGGTGAGCGCGCCGTCGACCTCCCGGTGGTCCGGGCCGAAGTCGGCCGGGTCCGCCCCGCGCAACAGCACCCCCGCGCCCGGCTGCCACCGGCGCAACTGCGCCGGTCGACACGAGTAGTAGGTGAAGAGGAAGTCCTCCACCGGATGCTTCTCACCCCGACGGCGTCGCTCCAGGTGCCCGGTCAGCCAGCCGTCCACCCGTTCCTCGTGGGCGCGGCGACGGGCCTGCCAGTCGGCCACGTCGAGCACGACGGGAGCGAGGGCGGCGGTCATCGTCCCAGGGTACGACCGCCGCCCGCGCGCCGGTCAGGGCACGTCCACCCGTACGCCGGCGGAGAAGACGCCGCTACGCAGCTCCAGGTGTCGCAACGCCTTCGCGTCGTCGACCGTGAAGACCAGCGGCAGCACCGTCCGGCTGCCCGCCGCCACCGGCTCGGCGAAGACGTCCCGCCCCCGGTTGGCCCGCCGGGTGGCCTGCTCGTCGGTGGTGACCCAGTTGCCGTCCGCCAGGTACGCCCGCTGCAACTTGCCGTGCCAGCTCTGGTGTTCCGGCGTGAGGTTGCGCACCCCCACGGTCGCCTGGCACTGGCGGGCGCCCCGGCCCGGCTCACAGGCCATCCGGTAGACGGTGAACTCGAACGCGTCCTCGCGCAGCGGCACGCCCAGCCCACCACTGATCCCGGTGCCCTTCCAAGCGCCGCTGGTCGGCTGGCTGTCGGTGTCGATCGCGGCGACCCGCCGGGTGGCGGTCCACGCCGCCACGCCGATCGTGACGATGAGCACCGTGGCGGCCACCGGCACCACCAGCCAGACCGGTGGCGTACGGCGACGGGTCGGGGGCCGTGGGGTGGCCGGGCGCGGATAGACCGTCCCCGGTCCGTCCGACGCCAGCGCGGCGGCGACCGGCCGCTCACGCCGACGCCAGGTGATGAAGCCGATGACGCCGAGCACCAGCACCGCGACCGCGCCGGCCAGCAGCGCAGGGGCCTGATGCCGCCAGCCCGACTCCGTCGCGCCGGCCGCCGGTGCGTCCGGCGACGTCCAGGTGGCCGACGCGCAGTCGTACGGCTGCTGGTCGTCGCTGCCGAAGGCGCAGGCGGGCGTGGTCAGCGGGGCTTGCGTGGAGGTGGTGGCCAGCGTGGTGTCCAGTGTCCGGGTGCTGTGCGGCGGCAGGCTCAGACGCCAGGTCACCTCGGTCGCCGCCGACCCGTCGGGGCGTACCTCCCGGCCGCCGCCGCTGATCGTCGTCGCCGTGGCGCCCTGCGGCAGCTCCTGGCGTACCGTCGTGGAGACCGGCGAGTCGCCCCGGTTGCGGACCTCGATGCGGTACCCGGGCGCGGCGGTGTTCTGCGGTCTCACCGCCACGCTGACCTCGGGTTTGGCCGCCGGTGAGGCGACCCGGGTCGGTGTGGGCACCGCCGGCGGGGCCGACGGCATGGTGGGCTCGGGCGTGGCGGCTGCCGCGTACGGCCGTCCGGGCGCCGGAGCGTCCGGGGCGGTCGCCACCGGCAGGACCGGCAGCGCCGTGAGTAGACCGACGCAGTGCACGATCGCCGCGAGCTTGCTGTGGTGTCGTGTCGATGCAGGCATACGAACGAACCTCCGGAGCCGACGCTAGGCGCGCGCGCACGTCGTGCGGGTACGAAGCGACGATTCCCACCCCGACACCGACCGTCGCGGGTAAGCTGCCCCGCCCGAACCGCCCGGGCGGGGTCGGTCCGGACGGGCCGGTCCGTGGACCGGACGGGATCGGCTCGGGCGGTCCGCTCCGGGACCGGACCAGATTGCGCTGGCGGGGCCGGTCTGCGACCGGACTAGATTGAGCTGGTGCGTATCGCTCGTTTCGCTCATGCCAAGGGAATGTCGTTCGGTGTCGTCGAGGGGGAACCGGAGGCGGGTCCGCAGGGGCTGACCGTCGCCGAGATCACCGGACACCCGTTCGGCCAGATCACGTTCAGCGGTGTCCGGTGGGCGCTGTCCGACGTCCGCCTGCTCTCACCGATCCTGCCCAGCAAGGTGGTCTGTGTCGGCCGCAACTACGCCGAGCACGCCGCCGAACACGGCAACGAGGTCCCGAAGGAGCCGCTGCTCTTCCTCAAGCCCTCCACCTCCGTCATCGGCCCCCGGGACGCGATCCGGCTGCCCGAGTTCAGCAAGCAGGTCGAGCACGAGGCGGAGCTGGCCGTGGTGATCGGCGCCCCGGGCGCCCGTCGGGCCGACCGGGCCGCCGCCGAACGGGCGATCTTCGGCTACACCTGCGCAAACGACGTCACCGCGCGGGACCTCCAGCGGTCCGACAGCCAGTGGACCCGGGCCAAGGGGTTCGACTCGTTCTGCCCGATCGGCCCGTGGATCACCACCGATCTCGACGTCACCGACCTGGAGATCCGCTGCGAGGTGGGACGCGACCCGGAGGAGATGGAGGTCCGTCAGCTCGGCCGTACCCGGGACATGGTCTTCGACGTGCCGGCCCTGGTGTCGTACGTCTCACACGTGATGACGCTGCTGCCCGGCGACATCGTCCTGACCGGCACCCCGGCGGGGGTTAGTCCGCTCATCGAGGGGGATACGGTGGCCGTCCGGATCGAGGGGATCGGCGAGTTGGCGAACCCTGTCGTGTCCGCGACCTGATCGCCGTTTGTGCAGCTCAAGGGCGGTTTGGGGAAGTCGATTTGGCCTGTCGGTGCCGGGAGGGTAGAGTTTGTTCCCGGCGCCGCAAGGGGCCGATGGGGTATGGGGTAATTGGCAGCCCGACTGATTCTGGTTCAGTTAGTCTAGGTTCGAGTCCTGGTACCCCAGCGCAGCCGCGATTCGCAAGAATCGAGGTCGCTGGATTCTGGTGGAGTTCAGCGCCGATGCTTCCGCGAGGGGGCTCGGCCTCGGGTTCTGTTAGAGTGTGGCGGCACCACCGCGAGGTGGTGTCGCAATGTGTTCTGGCCCCGTCGTCTAGCGGCCCAGGACGCCGCCCTCTCAAGGCGGTAGCGCCGGTTCGAATCCGGTCGGGGCTACAGATTCAGGTGACGGCTCGTCCCGCTCAGCGGGTCGGGCCGTTTCGCTCTGTCCCGACAGTCGATGCCCGCGCTCCCGGGATGCGTCGCCGACGGGCGCTGGCACTGGCCTGCTGGCCGCCGGTGGGGCGGGCCTCGTCGGCAGCCTCGCCGCCCGGTGCGCCCGACTCTCCGGTGCCGCCGTGCCGACCCCCGGGGCGTCGACGGCGACAGATCTTCACCCGATCGGGTGAAAACCTGCCCCGGCCCTGGCCCGACGACTTCGTCCCACCCCAGATTCCGGCACTGCGGAGGACGCCGCTAGACTACTGCCGCACCGCCCGCAGGGGCGGTGAACCAGGAAAGTCTTGGCCCCGTCGTCTAGCGGCCCAGGACGCCGCCCTCTCAAGGCGGTAGCGCCGGTTCGAATCCGGTCGGGGCTACCACACCCGAAGCCCGTCTCGCCCTTCGCGAGGCGGGCTTCACCCATCCCACCCCCCACCGCCCTGGTGAGTTGACCAAGAAGTTCGCGTCCCGATCGGGTCTTGTCGGTGACCAGAACTCCTTGATCAACCGCGATCGTCGTGGGGTGGGGGTTAGAGGCCGGAGAGGCGTTGGCCGGCGCGGACGACCGCCATCGCGTGGCGTTCGCCGGGGCGGCGGCCGAGGCGTTCGATGGGGCCGGAGATGCTGATCGAGGCGATGACCCGGCCGGTGCGGTCGCGGATCGGCGCCGAGACGCTCGCCACACCCGCCTCCCGTTCGGCGACGCTCTGCGCCCAGCCCCGGCGGCGTACCTCGGCGAGGGTGCGGCCGGTGAACTTGGACCGGGGTAGCAACGGCATCACCGCCTCGGGCGGCTCCCAGGCGAGCAGGATCTGCGCCGCCGAACCGGCCGTCATCGGCAGCACCGAGCCCACCGGGACGGTGTCCCGCAGACCGCTGGCGCGTTCCGCGGCGGCCACGCAGATCCGTTCGTCGGCCCGGCGCAGATAGAGCTGCGCGCTCTCACCGGTGGCGTCGCGCAGGGCGGCCAGCAGTGGCTCGGCGGCGGTCAGCAGCACGTCCGGAGCGGCGTTCGCCAGCTCGCCCAGACGTGGACCGGGACGCCAGCGGCCCTGGGTGTCCCGGACCAGCATCCGGTGGATCTCCAGTGCCTGTGCCAGCCGGTGCGCGGTGGCTCGGGGCAGCTTGGTGCGTTCAACGAGTTCGGCCAGGCTGGCGCCGTCGACACAGGCGGCCAGGATGACCACCGCCTTGTCGAGAACGCCGACACCGCTCATACTGTGTCCCACAAGCCGAAATTTACCTCCCAGAATTTAGGATGTCCAGATGGTGGGAGTCACTCCTGAGCCGAGGACCCTGGCCGAGAAGGTCTGGGACGCGCACGTCGTCCGGTCCGCCGATGGTGAGCCCGATCTGCTCTTCATCGACCTGCACCTGCTGCACGAGGTGACCAGCCCGCAGGCCTTCGACGGGCTGCGGCTCGCCGGTCGCCAGGTGCGCCGTACCGACCTCACGCTCGCGACCGAGGATCACAACACCCCGACCGGGTACGCCGATCCCTCGTTCCGGCAGCGGCGTGGTGACCTGCTCACCATCGCCGACCCCACCTCGCGTACGCAGATCGAGACGCTGCGCCGCAACTGCGCCGAGTTCGGCGTGAAGCTGCACCCACTGGGCGACGAGAACCAGGGCATCGTGCACGTCATCGGGCCGCAGCTCGGGCTCACCCAGCCCGGCATGACGATCGTCTGCGGCGACTCGCACACCGCCACCCATGGCGCGTTCGGTGCGCTGGCCTTCGGCATCGGCACCAGTGAGGTCGAACACGTCCTGGCCACCCAGACGTTGCCGCAGGCGCGGCCCAAGACGATGGCGGTCACCGTCAACGGCCGGCTCGGGCCCGGCGTCACCGCCAAGGACCTGGTCCTCGCGCTCATCACGAAGGTGGGCACCGGCGGCGGGCGCGGGCACATCGTGGAGTACCGGGGCGAGGCGATCCGGGCGCTCTCCATGGAGGGCCGGATGACCATCGCCAACATGTCCATCGAGTGGGGCGCCAAGGCCGGCATGATCGCGCCGGACGAGACCACCTTCGCGTACCTCAAGGGGCGGCCGAACGCGCCGGCCGGCGCGGACTGGGACGCCGCGGTCGCGTACTGGCGGACGCTGCCCACCGACGAGGGCGCGACGTTCGACTCCGAGGTGACGCTGGACGCGGCCGAGATCACGCCGTTCGTGACCTGGGGCACCAACCCGGGCCAGGGCGCTCCGCTCGGCGCGACGGTGCCGGACCCGGACGACTTCGGCACCGAGCCCGAGCGGGCCGCCGCCCGTCGGGCCCTGGAGTACATGGACCTGCGGCCCGGTATGCCGTTGCGGGACCTCTCGGTGGATGTGGTCTTCGTCGGCTCCTGCACCAACGGCCGGCTGGAGGACCTGCGGGCCGCCGCCGACGTGCTGCGCGGCCACCAGGTCGCCGACGGCGTACGCATGCTGGTGGTGCCGGGCTCCGCCGCCGTACGTGAGGCCGCCGAGTCCGAGGGGCTGGACAAGGTCTTCACCGACGCGGGTGCCGAGTGGCGCTTCGCCGGCTGCTCGATATGCCTGGGCATGAACCCCGACACGCTCTCCCCGGGGCAGCGTTCCGCCTCCACCTCCAACCGGAACTTCGAGGGCCGGCAGGGCCGGGGTGGGCGTACCCACCTGGTGAGCCCGCCCGTCGCCGCCGCCACCGCCGTGGCCGGTCGGCTGGCCGCCCCCGCCGACCTGTAGAGAAGGGCTGCGACAGATGGACAAGTTCACCGTGCACACCGGCACCGCCGTGCCGCTGCGTCGGTCCGACGTGGACACGGATCAGATCATCCCGGCCGTGTACCTCAAGCGGGTGACCCGTACCGGATTCGCCGACGGGTTGTTCAGCGCGTGGCGGGAGGACCCGGGATTCGTACTCAACGATGAATCATATTCGGGTGCCTCGATTCTGGTGGCCGGTCCGGAGTTCGGTACCGGGTCGTCGCGGGAGCACGCCGTGTGGGCCTTGCGCGACTTCGGCTTCCAGGCGGTGATCTCGCCGCGCTTCGGTGACATCTTCCGCGGCAACGCCCTCAAGGAGGGCCTGCTCCCGGTCGAGCTGGAATTGAAAGCCGTCGAGGAGATCTGGGCCCTGGTCGAGTCCGACCCGAAGGCCGCGATCACCGTCGACCTCACCGCCCGGCAGGTCCAGGCGGGCGGTTCCACGTGGTCGTTCCCCCTCGACGACTTCAGCCGCTGGCGGCTGATGGAGGGCTTGGACGACATTGGACTCACCCTTCGCCACGAGGCGCAGATCAGTGCCTTCGAGGGCACCCGGTCGCCCTTCCTGCCCCGCGTCGCCTAGCCCGTTCACCCGGCTCCGTCGCCGATTTCGCCCCCACCGGTGCCACCGGTGGGGGCGAATCCGTTACGACACAAGGGCTTTTTTCCACCGAATGTTTGTGTCCGGGCAGCACAGGGCATACCGTGCGCGCAGAATGGCTCGCGTCGAGTCAGTTGCACAATCAGGAGGAAGTAGTGAACAAGGCCGAGCTCATCGAGGCGCTCGCCGTTCGCCTGGGGGACCGGAAAACGGCGACGGCCGCGCTCGACGCGGTCCTCGCTGAGGTCCAGGCGGCGGTCACCAAGGGCGAGAAGGTGGCGATCACCGGATTCGGAGCGTTCGAGAAGCGCGTACGGGGCGCGCGAACAGCCCGCAACCCGCGTACCGGGGAGGCGGTGAAGGTCAAGAAGACCTCGGTGCCGACCTTCCGTCCGGGCGCCGGGTTCAAGGAGATGGTGGCCAACGGCAAGGTGCCGAAGGCCACGGCGGCGGCGAAGAAGACCGCCGCGGCCACCGCCAAGACCACCGGTGCGAAGGCGACCGGTGCGAAGGCGACGGGTGCCAAGGCGACCGCCGCCAAGAAGACGACCACGGCGAAGGCCACCGCGGCCAAGAAGACGACCGCCACGAAGACCACGGCGGCGGCGAAGAAGACGACCGCGGCCAAGGCGACCAAGACCACCGCCGCGGCCAAGAAGACGACCGCCACGAAGAAGGTCGCCCCGGCGAAGAAGACCGCCACGGCGTCCAAGGCCACCGCGGCCAAGAAGACCGCGACGGCCAAGAAGGCACCGGCGAAGAAGGCGCCGGCCAGGAAGAGCGCGACCCGGCGCTGAGCCGGTCGTACGACGAGGGCGTCCGCCGCACGGCGGGCGCCCTCGCCATGTCCGTCCGGTCCGCCCCCAGGCCCGGATCCGGCGGACGTTGACGGGGCGGGGCACGACGCCCAGAATCGCCGGACCACCTCTCGGCGAAAGAGGAATCGTGCTGCGTCAGCGCCATCTCGGTACCGCCACCCTGGCCCTCGGTCTCGTCGTCCTGACCGACGTGCTGCGGGTCTTCCTACCGTCGGTCATCACCATCTTCGGGCAGGCCGCGTCGACCCCGGCCGAGCTGCTCGGGGCGTTCGCCCTCGGCTGGTTCGTGTTGGCGCTCGCCGCGCCGCCGCTCGTCCGGCTGGTCGGCAGCCACGTCGTCGGCGTGGTCGCCGTGGCACTGCTGGGCGTCGCCCGGCTCGCCCTGACCGCCGGCCCCGGCGGCGTCGTGCAGCTCTGGCTCGCCGGTGTCGGTCTGCTCGCCGGTCTGGTGTGGCTCGCCGCGACCGCGACCCGGGGCGCGCGTGCCGTACCCGGACTGGCGCTCGGACTGGCCGCCGCGGCGCTCGGGCACGTGCTGGTCGGCACGTACGACCTTGCCTGGCGGGGGAGTTGGGCGGCGTGGGCGGCCAGCGGTGTGATGGTGGTGGCGCTGCTCGCCGGTGAGGTCCAGCTCGCCCGTCGTTCCGCCGTGGCCGGGCCGGTGCCGGACGGCCGGGCGTGGTTGCTCGTCGGACCGGCGTCGGTACTGGCCGGCATGGTGGCGCTGTCGCCGGCGGTGGTGGGCACCGCGACGTCCTACTGGTTCGGTGCGCCGGGCACCGCCTCGACACCGCTGTTCGCGTTCGCGCCGCTCGGTGTGGCGTTGGCGGTGTTCCTGCTCGCCGCCCTGACTCCGTCCCGGCCACGTGCCCGGCTGGTGTGGCCGGTTCTGCTGCTGGTCGGAGCGCTGCTGTTCGGGTACGGCCCGCCGTCGCTGCTCACCGTCGCCGTGCTGCTCAGCGCGACCGGTCTCGGCGGCTGCCTGGCGCTGGCCGACGGCGTCGCCGGTCCGTCGGCGCGGTCCGCGACCCGGCGGGGATACGCGGCGGTGGGCGGCATGCTCGTCTTCGCGGTCGTCTCGGTGCTCTACTACGCCGCCTACGACCTCGGTTATCCCAACGGGTGGCTACCGGCCCTGGTGGCCGCGCTGACCGGCCTGATCGCGCTGGAGGGCCGTCTTCGGCCCGGTCCGGTCACCGCACCGGCCACCGGGGATCTCGGCGCTCCAGCGGCTGCTCCGGCCGCCGGGGAGCCCACCACGTTCGCCCGGCTGCCCAGGGTGCCGATCGCCGTGCTCGCCGCGCTGACCGCCTTCGCCGCCGCCGTGGTGCACGAGCCGTGGCCGGTGGCGACCAACCGGCCGGGCCCGCCGGAACAGATCCGGGTGGTGGCCTACAACATCCGGATGGGCTTCGGCATGGACGGTCGGTTCGACCTGCCCGCCCTGGAGCGGGCGGTCCGGGAAGCCGACGTGGTGGTGCTCAGCGAGGTGGACCGGGGCTGGCTGCTCAACGGCGGCCACGACACCCTGCATCTCTTCTCCGACCGGCTGGGCCTGCCCTACGTCTTCGCGCCGGCCGCCGACACGCTCTGGGGCGACGCGGTGCTCAGCCGGTGGCCGGTGGACCGGGCCCGGACCCGGGCGCTGCCCGCCGTGGGCGCACCCACCGGCGCGCAGGCGCTCGGCGTCACGGTGGACTTCAGCGAGGGCGTGCGCCTGGCCGTGGTGAGCACACACCTGCAACCGCCGCCCGCCGCGGATCCGGTGGTGCAGGCCCGGGCCGTCGCCGAGTTCGCCACCGGGTACGCCGACGGCCTGCCGTTGGTGGTCGCCGGTGACTTCAACACCGAGCCGGGCGACCCGGCCTTCACCGCGCTCACCGACGCCGGTCTGGTCGACGCGTTCGCCGCCGCCCGTCCGGTGCCGACCAGCCCGGCCGACGATCCGCGCGCGCAGATCGACCACGTCTTCGTCTCACCCGACCTGGTCGCCTCGGACGCCGTCGCGACACCCGGCACCGCCAGTGACCACCTGCCGGTCGCGGTCACCCTCACCCTGCCCGGCGGTGCGGGCTGACGGCGCAGCGGGTCAGAGCCGATCGGCGGCGACGAGGCGGTCGCCGCTGAAGGCGAGCAGCCAACCGGTGCCCTTGTCGGTGGCGTAGTCGCCGTCCTGCCCGGCGAGACGTTCCAGCGCGCCCGGGATCACCTTGCCCTGGCTGCACACCGCCGTACGCGCGCCGGAGGCGGCCAGCGCGGCCATCCGCGCCGCCGCGGCGAGCACCCGTTCGTCGGGCTGCTGACCGGCGAGGGGCTCGTCCAGGTCGCCGCTGATCTCGATCGGCAGGTCCAGCGTCTCGGCCGCCGGGTCCAGGGTCTGTACGCAGCGGCGCGGTGACGCCGACAGCAGTCGGCTCGGCCAGGTCAGCGCGATCAGCGGCGCCACCGCCCGCGCCTGCGACCAGCCACGGTCGTCGAGCGGCCGGGCGGTGTCCGGGCCGGACCAGGTCAATCGCTTACCGGCGTGGCCGTGCCGGACCAGCACCATGGTGGCGGTGACCCGGGGCAGGGCGGCGAACGCGGCCAGCACCTCCGCGTCGTGCGGGTAGCTGGCCAGCGCCACCGCGTCGTCCACGTCGAGCCACCGCACCGCGTCGACCTCGGTGCCGGGCTGGAAGCCACCGGTGCCCATCGCCCGCATCGACCAGTAGTCGACCTCCTTGAGGCTGCCCTCGCTGCGGTACCGTACCGAGGGCAGGCGCACCTCGGGCGCGGCCCGTACGTCCGCCTCCTCGGCGACCTCCCGTACGGCCGCCTCCAACGGATGCTCGCCCGGCTCCAACTTGCCCTTGGGCAGCGTCCAGTCGCCGTACCGGGGGCGGTGCACCAGACAGACCTGGACGTCGTCGTGGGGTCCGGGCCGCCACACCACGCCGCCGGCCGCCCGGATCTCGATCACGTCGGTCATCCGGTCCGTCGCCGTTCCTCCTCGATCATCCGCTCAGCCTATTCCGGTGCCGCTCACCCGGCGGTGCCACCGACCCGACGCAGCAGCATCCCCTGGAGGTGGGCCGGGGGAGTGTCGGTCGTGTCGGTACGCCGGGTCCAGCTCCCGTCGGCGGCCAACTCGAACGCGTCGATGTCGGGGCTCATCGCGGCACCGAGCACCTGGTCCAGCTCGGCCCGCGCCACCGGGTCGCTGACCTGCACCAGTGCCTCGACCCGCCGGTCCAGGTTGCGGTGCATCAGGTCGGCGGAGCCGATCCAGAACTCGGCGTCGCCGTTGTTGCCGAACCGGAAGACCCGGGAGTGCTCCAGGAACCGGCCGAGGACCGAGCGGACCCGGATGTTCTCCGACAGCCCCGGAACGCCGGGCCGCAACGTGCACATGCCCCGGATGATGAGGTCGACGTGGACGCCGGCCTGGGAGGCCCGGTACAACGCGTCGGTGATCTCCTCGTCGACCAGCGCGTTCACCTTGAACTGCACGAGTCCCGGCATGCCCAGCCGGACGTGGGCGATCTCCCGCTCGATGCGTTCGATCAGGCCGCTGCGGATGCCCTGCGGCGCCACCAGCAGCCGCCGGTACGCGGTCTGCCGGCTGTAGCCGGTCAGCACGTTGAACAGGTCGGTCAGGTCGGCCCCGATCTCCGGGTCGGCGGTGAGCATGCCGAAGTCCTCGTAGAGCCGGGCCGTCTTGGGGTGGTAGTTGCCGGTGCCGATGTGGCAGTAGCGGCGGATCTGGTTGCCCTCCTGGCGTACCACCAGCGCGGTCTTGCAGTGCGTCTTGAGGCCGACCAGGCCGTAGACCACGTGACAGCCGGCCCGCTCCAGGGTGCGGGCCCAGCCGATGTTGGCCACCTCGTCGAACCGCGCCTTCAACTCGACCAGCACCACCACCTGCTTGCCCGCTTCGGCGGCGTCGACCAGCGCGTCCACGATCGGCGAGTCGCCGCTGGTGCGGTAGAGCGTCTGCTTGATGGCCAGCACCTGCGGATCGGCGGCGGCCTGCTCCACGAAGCGCTGCACGCTGGTGGCGAAGGAGTGGTACGGGTGGTGCACCAGTACGTCGCCGTCGCGCAGGGTGGCGAAGACGCTGCGCGGCACCTCGCCCTCGGCGAGCCGGGGATGGGTGGCCGGCACGAACGGCGGGTCCTTCAGGTCGGGCCGGTCGGCCTCGCCGTACAACTGCCACAGCGCGGAGAGGTCGAGCAGCCCCCGGACCCGCAGCACGTCCTGGGCGTCCATGTCGAGTTCCCGGACGAGCAGCTCCAGCATGTGGTCGGAGATGGAGGCGGCCACCTCCAGCCGGACCGGCGGGCCGAAGCGGCGCCGGGCCAGTTCCCGTTCCAGCGCCTGGAGCAGGTCCTCGTCGCGGTCCTCGTCCACCTCCACCTCGGCGTTGCGGGTGACCCGGAACAGGTGGCACTCCACCACCTGCATGCCGGAGAAGAGTTGGCCGAGGTGCACCGAGATGACGTCCTCCACCGGCACCATCCGCACGCCGGGCCGGTCCCGGTCGACGCGGACGAACCGGGGCACGTTGTTGGGCACCTTCACCCGGGCGAACAACTCGGGCCCGCCGTCCGGGTCGCGGACCGACACGGCCAGGTTCAGCGACCGGCCGGAGATGTACGGGAACGGGTGGGCCGGGTCGACCGCGAGCGGGGTGAGCACCGGGAAGATCTGCTCCCGGAAGTAGGCGCGCAGGCGGTCCCGCTCGGTGTCGCCCAGGTCGGACCAGCGCAGGATCCGGATGTCCTCGTCGGCCAGCTTGGGCAGCACGTCGTCGACGAAGCAGGTGGCGTGCCGGGTGACCAGGGTGGCGGCCTTCTCGGCGACGAGCGCCAACTGGGTACGCAGCGGCATCCCGTCGCCGCCGCGGACCGGCAGGCCGGCGGAGAGTCGGCGTTTGAGCCCGGCCACCCGCACCATGTAGAACTCGTCGAGGTTGCTGGCGAAGATGGCCAGGAACTTCGCCCGCTCCAGCAGCGGGGTGCGCGGATCCTCGGCCAGCGCCAGGACCCGGGCGTTGAAGTCGAGCCAGGACAGCTCCCGGTTGAGGAACCGGTCGTCCGGCAGCGGCCGGGCCGGCGGCTCGTGGCCGGACGGGGCCGTCTCGCCCGGTTCGGACACCGGGTCGAGAACCTCCTCCAGCCCGGTGGAGGCGTCGGCCGGGTCGGTGCCAGCCGGGTCGGTCGGGCGCCGGGTACGGCGGAAGCGCCCGTCGGATCCCCGGGAGCGACCTGCGTCGCGGCTGGTGTAATCGTCGATGCCGGCGGGACTGGCGTTGCCTTCGCGAGGGGTGCTCACCTGCTCATAATCACCCGATCCGGGTTAACGCAAAATGAACTTCCGCTGGGTTGCGTCAGGACATCGTCGGCAGGGTCACGCGGATCACGTCCCCGGCGGGGTCGGTCTCGACGCGGACCCGCTGGCCGAGTCGGAGCAGCCGCAGTCCGGAGGCGTCGAAGGCGCGGGCCGGGAAGGCCAGCTCCGTGCCGTCGTCGAGCAGCAGCAGTCCGCTGCGGGTCGCCGCGTCGAAGGTCGCCACCGTGCCCTGCATGCCCAGCACCGTACACCGGTGGGGGCGCTCAGCCGGTGAGGCAGTCGGCGGCCAGCCGCGCGGTGCGCGGACCGAGCCCGAGCGCGGCGGCGGCGGCCAGGTCGTCCGGGGTGTCCACGTCCCGCCGCAGGCTGGGCCAGTCGCCGGCCAGCGGTCGGGCACCGCTCGCCGCGTGGGCCACGGCCGAGCCGGGCCCGAAACACGGCCCGAGGGGTACGCCGGCCGGCGCGGCCAGCATTACGGTGCCGGTGCCCGGCGCGTCGGCCACGAAGCAGCGGACGCCCGGTGGAGCGTCCCGTGCCGCGCGCAGCGCCGCCGCCAGTTCGGCCGGGCGCAGCGCCGGAAGGTCGGCGGTGATCCCGGCCACCGGGCCGGACACCTGCGCCGCGCCCTGCCGGAACGCGCCGTTGAGCCCCGCGTCCGCGACGTCCGCCAGCACCCGCGCCCCGGTCGCGAGCGCCTCGGCCCGGACCCGGGCGTCGTCGGTGACCACGAGCACCTCGACCACGTCGGGACAGGCCCGCACCGCGTCGAGGGTGTCGGCGACGAGCGCCAGCGCCAACTCCTCGTGGGGTACGCCGGGCAGCCCACCACGCAGCCGCGACTTGGCGGCGACCAGGCGTTTGACCGGCACCACCATGCTCCAGGGCTGACTCACACCCGTCATCCTGCCAGCCCGGCGGCGGTACCCTCACTGGCCGTACCAGGGGCGAACAGGCATGATTTCGGCTGCGGGCGTCACCGGATCTCTCCGGTGGGCGGGTCGGGGTGGGCACGAGGAGGCACGGTGGGTCGGCGCAGGCTGGGGTTCTGGCGGAGGTTCGCCGTGGTGCTGGTCAAGCCGGTGATGACCGTCTGGACCCGGCGTACCTGGCGGGGCATGGAGCACCTGCCGCAGGACGGTCCGGTGATCATCGTGGCGAACCACATCTCGCACGCCGATCCGCTGGTGTCGGCGCACTTCGTCTACGACGCCGGCCGGTGGCCGCAGTTCCTCGGCAAGGCGAGCGTCTTCAAGGTCCCGGTGGTCGGCTGGATCCTGCACCGGTGCCGCCAGATCCCGGTGGAGCGTGGCTCGGTCGACGCGGCCAAGTCGCTGGAAGCCCTGGTCAAGGCGCTGAACGAGGGCGCGGCGGTGATCATCTACCCGGAGGGTACGACCAGCCGGGAGCCGGACCTGTGGCCGATGAAGGGCAAGACCGGCGCGGCCCGGTTGGCGCTGACCACCGGTGCCCCGGTCGTGCCGGTGGCGATGTGGGGGCCCGAGCAGATATTCGATCCGCGCCGGGCCCGGCTCAACCCGCGTCCCCGCATCCCGGTGACCGTGGTGGCCGGGCCACCGGTCGACCTGAGCCGCTGGGCCGGGGCCGCGCCGAGCCGGGCGGTGCTGGAGGAGATGACCGACGTGATCATGCTGCGGGTGCGGGACCTGCTCGCCGAGATCCGGGGCGGCACACCTCCGCCGCTGTGGCAGCGCGCCTCCCGTGCCAACACCGACCGCCCCGAGGCGACGTCATGAGCGAGCGTCTGCCTCGTGGCGGCACGCAGCGGAGCGGAGTGCCGGCATGAGCGAGCGTGAGCGAGTGAATCGTCATTGCAGGGCGTTGGTGTCTCGTGGCGGCACGCAGCGGAGCGGAGTGCCGGCATGAGCGAGCGTGAGCGAGTGAATCATCGGTGTGGTGCGGTGGTGTCTCGTGGCGGCACGCAGCGGAGCGGAGTGCCGGCATGAGCGGGCATGTGGCGGTGCTGGGGGCCGGGTCGTGGGGCACGGCGTTCGCCAAGATCCTCGGTGACGCCGGGCGGGACGTCACGATCTGGGCGCGGCGGCAGTCCATCGCCGACGTCCTGCGGGACGAGCGGTGCAATCCGGAGTACCTGCCCGGGATGGTGCTGCCGCAGCGGGTCACCGGCACCGGTGACGCCGCCGAGGCGATCGAGGGCGCCGAGATGGTGGTGCTGGCGGTGCCGTCGCAGACGCTGCGCGGCAACCTGGCCGAGTGGGTCGGTCACCTGCACCCCGACGCCACCCTGGTCTCGCTGATGAAGGGCATCGAGCTCGGCACCACCAAGCGGATGAGCGAGGTCATCGTGGAGACCGCCGGGGTGGCGGCGGACCGCGTGGTGGTGGTCTCCGGGCCCAACCTGGCCCCGGAGATCGCGGCCGAGCAGCCGGCCGCCACCGTGGTCGCCGGCACCGACGCCGACCGCGCCGCCCAGGTGCAGCACTCGATCACCACGCCGTACTTCCGGCCGTACACCAACGACGACGTGGTCGGCTGTGAGCTGGGCGGGGCGGTGAAGAACGTGATCGCGCTGGCGTACGGCATCGCCACCGCCATGGGGTTCGGTCACAACACCCGGGCGATGCTGGTCACCCGGGGACTGGCCGAGACGGCCCGGCTCGGGGTGGCCCTCGGTGCCGACCCGCTCACCTTCGCCGGCCTGGCTGGCATGGGTGACCTGGTCGCCTCCTGCTCGTCCCCGTCGGCCCGCAACCGCACCTTCGGCGAGCACCTGGGTCGGGGTGCGACGCTGGAGGAGGCGCGGGTGGCGACCCGGCAGACCGCCGAGGGTGTGAAGAGCGCGCTGGCGATCCGGGACCTGGCCCGTGCGCACGGCGTGGAGATGCCGATCACCGAACAGGTCGAGCTGGTCTGCCACGAGGGCGTCGACCCGCGGCGCGCGGTCCGGGCGCTGATGAGCCGCACCACCAAGCCGGAGTGAGTCGCGTGGACGAGACGCATTCGTTGTCCCCCGAGGAGTACGCCGGGACGTTCGGGTCGGCCGGTGACGGCACCCGGTGCGTACACGCGGGACTGCCCGAGCCGACGCCGGGCGCGCCCTTCCTGCCCGGGCCGGTCTTCGCCGCGCCGTACCACCTGGATCCCCGGCAGGGACCGGCGGCGGCGCCGAACGGCTACGGGCGGCCCGACAACCCGACCCGCCGACTGCTGGAGACGGCCATCGGCGAACTGGAGGGCGGTGGCTGCCGGGTCTTCGCCAGCGGCCAGGCGGCGATCACCGGCCTGCTGCTCGCGGTGCTGCGGGCCGGTGACACCGTGGTGCTGCCCGCCGACGGCTACTTCCCGGTGCGCGCCTTCGCCACCGACACGCTGGCCGGCAACGGGGTCCGGGTGGTGTTCGCGCCGACCGCCGGGCCCTACCCGGACTTCACCGGGGTACGCCTGGTGCTGGTGGAGACGCCCGCCAACCCGGGGCTCGACGTGGTGGACCTGCCCGCCCTGGCCGAGCGGGTGCACGCGGCCGGCGCCCTGCTGGCGGTGGACAACACCACCGCCACGCCGCTCGGTCAGCGTCCGCTGGACCTCGGCGCGGACCTGGTGGTGGCCTCCGGCACCAAGGCGTTGACCGGGCACTCCGATCTGCTGCTCGGCTACCTCGCCACCCGCTCCGCACCGCTGCTGGAGCAGGCCACCGCCTGGCGGACGGTCACCGGGGCGGTGCCGGGGGCGTTCGACGCCTGGCTGGCCCACCGGTCGCTGGCCACTCTCGACCTGCGGCTGGCCCGGCAGACGGCGAACGCGGAGGCGATCGCCCGGCTGCTCGTGGCCCGGCCTGACGTGTCGGGGGTGCGCTGGCCGGGGCTGCCGGACGATCCGGCGTACCCGGTGGCGTCGCGGCAACTGCGGCGGATGCCGGGCGTGCTCTCCTTCGACCTGGCCGACGCCGACCGGGTCGCCCGGTTCCTCGACGCGGCCCGGCTGGTCGGGGCGGCGACCTCGTTCGGGGGCCTGCACACCACCGCCGACCGGCGGGCGCAGTGGGGCGACGACACCGCGCCCGGCTTCGTCCGGCTCTCCTGCGGGGTGGAGGACACCGTCGACCTGGTCGCCGACGTGACGGCCGCGTTGGACGCGGCAGCCTGATGGGGCCCGTCTCCCCGGCCGAGCGCGATGCCCTGGTGCGCCGGCTACGGGAGGCGGGTTGTGTCTGGGCCGAGGACGAGAGCCGGCTGCTGGTGGAGGGCGCCGACGGCCCGGAGACGCTGGCCGGGCTGGTCGACCGGCGGGTCGCCGGTGAACCGTTGGAGTACGTGCTCGGCTGGGCGGAGTTCTGCGGCCAGCGGATCGACGTACGACCGGGGGTATTCGTGCCCCGGTCGCGTACCGCGCTGCTGGTCTCGGCTGCCGTGGCGGTGACCGGACCGGGCGCGGCCGTGGTGGAGCTGTGCTGTGGTTCCGGCGCGGTGACCCGGGTGTTGGCCGGTCGGCTCGCCGCACCCCGACTGGTGGCCGCGGTCGACCTGGATCCGGCGGCGGTGGCCTGCGCCCGACGGAACCTGGCCGACCTGGCGGTGCCGGTGCTCTGCGGTGACCTGTTCGCGCCGTTGCCGGCCGCCTGCCGGGGTGCCCTGGACCTGGTGGTGGCGAACGCCCCGTACGTGCCGACGGCCGCGCTGCCGTTGCTGCCGCCCGAGTCCCGTCGGTACGAGGCGCCGGTGGCGCTGGACGGAGGCACGGACGGCCTGGCGGTGCTGCGCCGGGTCGCCACCTCCGCCTCGCGATGGCTCGCACCCGGTGGGCACCTGGTGGTGGAGGTGGGCGAGGACCAGGTGGACGAGCTGTGGGCGGTGCTGACCGGGGCGGGGCTGGTGCCGGAGGTGGTCCGTGACGACGATCTGGGGGCCACCGCGATGACCGCCTGCCGACCGGTCTGTGCCGGGCACCGGGGCGGGAACGGCCCGGTGGGCATGGCGGGCCGGCGGACCGAGAACTAACCTCGCGTCAGGTTCGGACGGCGGGAGGCGGGTTTCGGGTGGATGGCGCAGCGGTGCCGGTGGTCGTCGGGATCGACAACGGGGGTACGAGCAACAACACCACGGTCCTGACCCTCGACGGGCGGTTCCTGGTGGACGAGTTGGTGGAGACGCCCAGCGAGGTGCAGGCCGGGCCGGAGGCGGCGGTGGCGGCGATGGCGCGGGCCTTCGACGGTGTGCTGAACCGGACCGGGGTGCCCCGCGAGTCGGTCCGGGCGGTCGGGCTGGACACGCCGGGACCGGCCAGCGCCACCGGGGTGATCTCGTCGAAGGGGTCGACGAACTTCTCCCAGCCGGCCTGGCGCGGGTACGACGTGCGCGGCGCGTTGGCGCGGCGGCTCGGGCTGCCGGTGGTCTATCACAACGACGGCAACGCCGCCGCGCTCTACGCCCACCACGTGCACTTCGGTGCCGACGCGATGCGACGGTCGTCGGTGTCGGCGATCGTCGGCACCGGGTTGGGCGGCGGCGTGGTGGAGAACGGCCGGGTGGTGTCCGGCGCGGCGGGGATGGCCGGTGAGCTGGGGCACGTGCAGATCCCGTTGACCGCTGTGTTGGGACCGGAGCAGCCGGTGCCGACCTGCGCCTGTGGTTTCGCCGGTGACGTGGAGAGCGTGGCCTCGCTGACCGCGATCGGGCGCAACCTGTTGCCGTACTGGCTGACGCGCTTCCCGGGGCACCCGCTGGCCGACGAGCCACCGGCGCGGGCGGCCAAGCTGGTACGCGGGTACGGCGAACGCGGTGACGAACTGGCCCGGGAGATCTTCGCGCAGCAGGCGCGGGCGCTCGGCGCGCTGTTCACCATCGCGGCGAACTTCACCGATCCGCACGCGTACTTCATCGGTGGTGGCGTGGTGGAGACGGCTCCGGAGTTCCGCGACTGGTTCCTCACGGCGGTACGCGAGCACACCGCGCTCCGCGCGGAGCAGGCCGCACTGGCCACGTTCGCGCTGGTGCCGGAGCGGGACATGGCCGGTGCGCGGGGGGTCGCGCTCGCCGCGCTGGAGGCGGCCCGGGACCTGCCGGCACCGCTGCCGCTGGTCGGCGACTGACCCGTCTCCGCTGGTCGGCGAGAGCCCGGCCGGCGGTCAGCCCAGTCGGACGCCTTCGAGGACCGGGAAGTCGTACCAGCTCAGCGAGAAGGGCTCGGTGGGGGCGGGGGAGACCGGGAAGACGCCCCACGTGTCGGTCGACTGTCCCGGTGCGACGATGATGTTCTCGCCGGCCCGTTCCGCGGCACACCAGGTGTCGGTGGGGCGTACGGTGCGGCCGTCGGCGAGCGTCAACGCCGAGGAGTTCAAGTCGTCTTCACGGCTCGGGCAGGTCAACGGCCACGGCAGCAGCGAGTCGTTGCGGTAGCGGAAGGTGAGCCGCATCGTGCCGTCGGAGATCTCGGCACCGGTCAGCGTGAGGCGAAACGACGACTCCTGGTAGATCTGCCGGTCCAGCCGGTACGTCTGCCGGTCGGTGTCCGGCGGGGTGTCCTCGGCGTCCCGGGCCGGGGTGCCGCTGCGGTCCGTCGCGTTCTGCGGGCTCTGGTCCGACCCGGCCTCGACCGAGGGCGACCGTGGATCGGCCAGGTGGTAACCGACGAGGGAACCGACGATGGCGAGACTGGCCGTCGCCACGACGACGGCGATCAGGACGCCGTACTTTCTCTCCACACGGACCCCCTGGCTGCTGGGCGGCAACGTCGGCCGTGAAGGTAGCACCGGCGGGGAAGGATGTGGGCATCCGAGCCGGGGCTGACCGGGCCGGCGGTGCCCTTACCGGCCCGGTCAGCGGTCCTGGGTGTGGTGGTACGGCTCAGGGGGTGCGGACCCGGTTCAGCGGGTCGGGGGCGACTGGGCGAAGGCGGTCCAGGCGGTCGGCGGGAAGTGCAGCAGCGGGCCGTCCGGGTCCTTGGAGTCGCGTACGGCCACCGTCCCGGGCACGACCGCCACCTCCACGCAGGCTCCCTCGTCGCCGCTGTGGCTGCTCTTGCGCCACCCGGCCACGGCCACCACGGTGTTGGTCGTCGGTGTCATCCTCTTACCGTCCCTTCAGGGTCTTCAGGAGTAGGTCGCGGCTGTCCGCCGGGCTGAGCGCGACGGTCCGCAGGTGTTCCATGATCTTGGTGCAGGTGCGCAGGTCACCGGGCCGATCCAGGATCATCTGGCCGGCGACGGTCTCCACCGAGGCGATGATCGGGTCCTCCGGGTCGGCGAACTCGAGGATGTGCAACGACCCTCGGGTGCCCCGGTGGTAGCCGGCGACCAGTGGGATCACCTGCACCGTGATGTTCGGCAGATCGCTCATCTTGAGCAGATGGTTGAGCTGCCCCTGCATGGCCGACTCGTCGCCGACCGGGCGTAGCAGCGCCGCCTCGTCGAGAATCGCGTCGAAGATCGGCGGATCCTGCTCGAAGACCCGCTGTTGCCGGTCGAGCCGCAGGTGGACCCGCTCCTCGACGTCGTTGTCGCTGAGCGTGTGCGGTCCGCCCCGCATCACCGCGCGGATGTAGTCGGCGGTCTGCAACAGACCCGGCATCACCGACGGCTCGAAGTTGGCGATGCCGGTGGCCTCGGCCTCCAACGCGATGAAGTCGATGGTGCGCCGGTCGAGCAGGTACGAGTACGAGACCCACCAGCCCGGCTTGCGCGCGTCCTTGGCCAGCGCGACCGCGGCGGCGACGTCCTCGGCCTTGACGCCGTAGAGGGTGAGCAGCGCCCGCACGGTGGCGGGGCTGACCAGTGTCTGCGCGTTCTCGTAGCGGGAGAGCGTGCTCCGGGTGCTGTTGATCTCGTCGGCCGCGGCCTCCAACGTGAGGCCGGCGGCTTCCCGGTGGTGGCGCAGCGCGAGGCCCAACCGGCGAGCGCGAGCGGTCTTCGGTGCCATGCATCGATGGTCGCACGTATTTGGGACTCTGTACATGAGAGAACGTCGGTGAGAGTTGCATTCACGCCCATGGACCTGTCAGTCTGTTAGTGCGTCCTCACCGCCGGTTGTCGTGGCGACGGTGGTGGTGAGCGACCGGAGGGGATGGGGCGCGCGGCGGTCGGGTTATTCCCCCGTACCCGACCGCCGCGTGCCGCGCCAGTTGTCGGCCACCGGAAGGGAATCGACGTGCGAACTGGTCAGCGGGTGTGCGCCGAGCGCCTCGGCGGCCGGCGATGACACGTTTCCTGGTAGTCCTGACCGACGTCCGTCCGTACGAGATGGACGGACGCAACGAGCGGGTCGCCCCGGAGCGCCGACGTCAGGTCGTCGGGGCGAGCAGCCGGGAGGCGGCGGACCGGATCGCCGGCGCGTTCATGGCCCTGGGCATGGTGCGCGCGGGTCGTCAGCGGGTCAAGGTGATCGCCATCGGTCGGCGGCACGCGTTCGGCGAGCGGGAACTGGTCGGTTGACCTGGCCCGGTAACGCACCGTATATGATGCGTTGACCGAATGCGGCCATCCCGCGTTCCCGCCGGGTATCGGTCACCCGTCGCCGCCACCCACAGTAAGGTCATCCGGGAGAGCGCCAGCAGTGCGTCCCGGAAAGGTGACCGCAGTGACCACCCCAGGCAAGACCCGCGTGGCGATCGTCTTCGGCGGCCGCAGTCCGGAACACGGCATCTCCTGTGTCAGCGCCGGGAGCGTGCTCGCCGCGCTGGACCCCGACGAGTTCGAGGTGGTGCCGGTGGGCATCACCCGGGCCGGGCAGTGGGTGCTGACCAACGGCGACCCCGCCCAGATGGCGATCACCGCGCGTCGGCTGCCGGAGATCACCGCCGCGTCCGGTGTGGACGTCGTGCTGCGCGCCGACCCGACCGGCAGCGGCCTGCTGGTGCTCGACCCGGCCGAGGGGACCCGCGCGCTGGCCGATGTGGACGTGGTCTTCCCGGTGCTGCACGGCTCCTACGGCGAGGACGGCACCATCCAGGGCATGCTGGAGATGGCCGGCATCCCGTACGTCGGGGCGAAGGTGTTCGCCTCGGCCGCCGCCATGGACAAGGAGTTCACCAAGAAGCTCTGCGCCGCCGAGGGCATCCCGGTCGTCCCGTACGCGGTGCTGCGCAGCGGGATGACGCTCAGCGAGGCGGACAAGGAGCGGCTCGGTCTGCCGGTCTTCGTCAAGCCCTCCCGGGCCGGATCGTCGTTCGGCGTCAGCAAGGTCAGCGACTGGGCCGACCTGGAGGCGGCGATCGCCTTCGCTCGCGAGATCGACAACAAGGTGCTGGTCGAGGGCGCCATCGTCGGTCGGGAGATCGAATGCGGCGTGCTGGAGGGCGAGGCCGGCGGGACGCCGGAGGCGTCCGTGCTCGCCGAGGTGCGGGTGGTCGGTGACTACGAGTTCTACGACTTCGAGGCCAAGTACATCGACGCGGAGTCCGCCTGCGAGTACGACCTCCCCGCCGACCTGCCCGACCGGGTCACCCGAGAGGTGCGCGACTACGCCGTCCGGGCCTTCGACGCGCTGGACTGCGCCGGACTGGCCCGGGCCGACTTCTTCGTCACCCCGGAACTGGACGTCTACCTCAACGAGATCAACACGATGCCCGGCTTCACGCCGACGTCGATGTTCCCCCGGATGTGGGCGGCGGCCGGCCTGGAGTACCCGAAGCTGGTCGACCGGCTGATCCGCACCGCGCTCACCCGGGGACCCGGGCAGTACTGAGTCCCACCGGCGAGGCGGGGCCCGCCCTCGTCGGCGGCCCGCCGCCGACGGGTGGGTCAGGCGGTGCAGCCGGTGGGCTTCGTGTCGGCCGACGGGATCGACTCGACGACGGTCTCGGAGATCGGGGCGGCCCACTGCAACGCCTCGCCGTAGAAGTGCGGCACCCGCAGGGTCACCTCCGTCTCCCGGTCGACCGTGGTCAGCTCCGTCGCGTCCGGGCCCTCCACCGCATACCAGCAGACCGAGTTGACCAGGTAGAGGTGCGCGTCGCGGGCCAGGGCGGGCCGGTCGGCGCCGCAGGCCACCGTCAGCGCCGGGTCGCCGTACGCGGCGTTCTGCTCGGGACCGGCCGATACCGGCCGCTGCGGCAGGTCACGGACGGTGTCCGGCAACTGTGAGAGCAGGGCACGACACACCACGGTCGGTCGTTCGGCCAGCTCCGGGGCGGCCATCTCGACCGGGGCGGTGGACCGGGGAGCGGCCGTGCTCGGCGACGCCGTGGGCGCGGCGGTCGGCTCACTCGACGGCAGGTTGGCCCAGGCGACCGCGCCCACCAGCAACGCCACCGGCAGCGCCACGGCGGTGGCGATCAGCGCGGCGGAGCGGGTGGTCCGGTCGGGCTTCTCCGCGTCCTCGGCGCGGTCGCCGTCGGCCGCCTTCTCGGTGGTCTCGTCCACTTACAGTCGCACCACCGAACAGGTCAGGGTGCGGGTGATGCCCGGCACCATCTGCACGTTGCTGACGATGAGCTTGCCCAGCTCATCGACGGTGTTGGCCTCGGTGAGCACGACCACGTCGTACGGCCCGGTGACGGCGTCGACCCGGACCACACCGGCGAGATCCGCGATGAGACCGGCCACGTCACGTGCCCGACCGACCTCTGTCTGGATGAGGATGTACGCCTGTACCACGCTCGACCTCCCTCCGTCGCCGCCGTCAAGCGGCCCGAAGGGAGAAAGTACCTTACGGACCAGGGGTGATCCCTATCGGTGGCCAAGGAGAAGCAGTGAGCGAGCGAGCGGAGCGGCTCCACGCGACGACGTCCCGTGTCGGCACGGGGCGTGACGGAGCAGTGGCGTGAGCGTGGCGGGTGTCGGCGAGTTCGGACTGATCGACCGGGTGACCTCCCGCCTGTCGTACGGCGACACGGTGCTGCTCGGCCCCGGTGACGACGCGGCGGTGGTCGCCGCGCCCGACGCCCGGGTGGTCGCCTCCACGGACGTCCTGGTGGAGGGGCGGCACTTCCGCCGGGACTGGTCCGGCGCGTACGACATCGGGCGCCGGGCGGCGGCGGCGAACCTCGCGGACGTGGTGGCGATGGGCGCCGACCCTACCGCGCTGCTGGTGGCGCTCTGCGTACCCGCCGACGCGGACACCGGCTGGGTCGAGCAGCTCGCCGACGGGCTCGGTGCCGAGGCGGCCGAGGTCGGCGCCAGCGTGGTGGGCGGGGACATGTCGGCCAGCCCCACCCTGACCATCGCGGTCACCGCCCTCGGCGACCTGGGCGGCCGTGCCCCGGTGACCCGGGGCGGCGCGCGGTCCGGGGACGTCGTCGCCCTGGCCGGCCGCACCGGGTACGCGGCGGCCGGGTTCACCGTGCTCTCCCGAGGGTTCCGGACGCCCCGGCTGCTCGTCGAGGCGTACCGGCGGCCGGAGGTGCCCTATCCGGCCGGACCGCAGGCCGCCCGGCTCGGCGCCACCGCGATGATCGACGTCTCGGACGGGTTGCTCGCCGACCTCGGGCACGTGGCGAGGGCCAGCGGGGTGAGTGTCGACCTCACCCGGGACGCCTTCGAGGTGCCGCCGCAGATGCGGGACGCTGCCCAGGCGCTCGGCGTCGACCCGTACGCCTGGTTGCTGGCCGGTGGTGACGATCACGCCCTGGTGGCGACCTTCCCGCCGACCACGGCGCTGCCCGCCGAGTGGCGGGTGGTCGGCCTGGTGGGGGAGGGTTCCGGGGTGACCGTGGACGGGCGGCCGTTCGACGGTCCGGGCGGCTGGGATCACTTCCGGTGACCCCGCCCGGTAAGGGGCAGGAGGGGTCGTACCCTTTACCTGTGCAGCAGATCGAGATCCACGTGGTGCCCTTCGACTCCCCGGTCGCGCAACGGTTGATCACCGCCGCGCTGGCCGACCTGGGCGCCCGGTACGGCGGCAGCGGCGACGAGACCCCGGTCGACCCCGCCGAGTTCGTCCCTCCGGCCGGGGCGTTCCTGGTCGCTCACCTGGACGGGCAGCCGGTCGGCTGCGGCGGCTGGCGCAGCCACGGCGACCAGGGCGACACCGCCGAGTTGAAGCGGATGTACACCGCGCCGCAGGCCCGTGGTCGAGGGGTGGCCCGGACGGTGCTCGCGGCCATCGAGCGCTCGGCCCGCGAGCACGGCCGCAAGCGGCTCATCCTGGAGTGCGGCGATCGGCAGCCCGAGGCGATCGCGATGTACACCGGTGCCGGCTACGAGCGGATCCCCAACTTCGGGTTCTACGCCGACGCGCCCGGCTGCCTGTCGTTCGGCCGCACACTCTGACGGTTGCTGTGTAAGGAAGGGTCCCCTGCTAACGCCTGGTGTATAGCAGGGGACCCTTCCTTACACCGAGCGACGCGCGTCTTCCGGGCGCGGACACGACGATGCCGGTGGGCCATCGGCCCACCGGCATCGAACGACAGTGTGATCCCGCGTCAGGCGCGGGCGACCTTGCCCGCCTTGATGCAGGACGTGCAGACCTTCAGCTTCTTGGTCGTGCCGCCACCGGCGGGGGTACGCACCGACTGGATGTTCGGGTTCCAGCGGCGGTTGGTCCGCCGGTGCGAGTGGGACACGTTGTGGCCGAAGCCCGGTCCCTTGCCACAGACGTCGCACACGCTAGCCACGGGATACTCCTGGGTTTGAAACGTTCATGAGGTCGCCGGCAGGTGCTGCCCGGGCAACCTGGCCAGGGTACCCGATGGTTGATCGGGCTGCCCAATCGCCCCCGGCGGGCACCGTCGGCCGCCCTCGACGGCGTCGGGAGCGGCCCGCCGGGATCCGGCAGACTCGCCCGCAGGGCGGCGGCCCGACGGTGCGGGTGGGTCCGGCCGAGTGGCACGGAGATCCCGACCGCGACGTGACACGCCCGGCGACTGTCAGCCTACGCCAGTAGGCTTCCACCGTGCTGGACACCCTCGATGCCGCCGCCGTGCGCCGCTGGTGTGCCAGCGGGCTGGCCACGCTCAAGCGGCACCAGCGGGAGATCGACGACCTGAACGTCTATCCGGTGCCCGACGGTGACACCGGCACCAACCTGGTGCTCACCCTCACCTCGGCCCAGCAGGCCCTGACGATGGACCTCGACACCGGTGCGGACGGCACCTCGACCGCGCACGGGCACGCCCTGCGGTTGCTGGCCCGGGGCGCCCTGCTCGGGGCCCGGGGCAACTCCGGCGTGATCCTGTCGCAGATCCTGCGCGGCCTCGCCGACGCGCTGGGCCCCGTCCCTGAGGTGCGCGGCCGGGAGCTGGCCGTCGCCCTGCGCGCGGCGAGCGACGCGGCGTACGCGGCGGTGGCCCGGCCGGCGGAGGGCACCCTGCTGACCGTGGCGTCCGCCGCCGCCGACGCGGCCGAGCGGGCCGCCGACGGCGAGCTGCCCCGGGTGACGCGGGCCGCCGCGTCCGGCGCGGCGACGGCCCTGGCGCGTACGCCCGAGCAACTGCCGGCGCTGGCCCGCGCCGGAGTGGTCGACGCCGGTGGGCGGGGGCTCTGCCTGCTGTTGGACGCGTTGGTCGAGGTGGTCACCGGGGAGCGCCCGGTGGCGGGCACGCCGACCGCCCGGCCGGTGCCGTCGGTCGCCGCAGGGGAGAGCACGTCCACCGGGTACGCCTACGAGGTGCAGTTCCTCCTCGACGCCGAGCCCGAGGCGGTCCGCCGGATGCGCGCCGAGTTGGCCGCGCTCGGCGACTCGCTGGTGGTGGTGGGGGACGGCAGCCCAACCGGTGGCACCTGGCAGGTGCACGTGCACGTCGACGACATCGGGGCGGCGATCGAGGCGGGCGTGGTGGCCGGTCGCCCATATCAGATCTCGGTGACCCGCTTCGCCGACCAACGGGCCCCCGAGGCGACCCCGGCCTCCGCCGCCGCCCCAGCCCTCGACCACACCCCGGTGCCCGGCGCGGCCTCGACCTCGACCCCCGGCGCGACCCTGGCCGCCGAACCGGTCTCGGCGCACGACGCGGTCCGGGCAGCCGCGCCGGGCCCGGCGCCGGACGGTCGGGGTGCCGTGGTGGTGGCCACCGGACCGGGCATCGCCGAGCTGCTGGCCGGGGAGGGGGCGGTGGTGGTGCCCGGCAACCCGTCGACCGGCGAACTGCTCGACGCGGTCCGGGCGACCGGGGCGGCGCGGGTCGTGGTGCTGCCCAACGACCCGAACGCGCAGGCGGTGGCGAACCAGGTCGCCGTCCAGGCGCACCGGTCGGGCGTGAAGGTCAGCGTGGTGCCCACCCGGTCGCCGGTGCAGGCGCTCGCCGCGCTCGCCGTCCGTGACCCGGCCCGTCGCTTCGAGGACGACGTGATCGCGATGGCCGAGGCCGCCGGGGCCTGCCGGCACGCGGAGGTGTGCCGGGCCGGACGGGACGCGCTCACCGTCGCCGGTCCGTGCCGGGCCGGTGACGTACTCGCCCTGGTCGAGGGGGAGGTCCACCTGATCGGCACCGATCTGGTGGAGACCAGCGTCGCCCTGGTCGACCGGATGCTCGGCGGCGGCGGCGAACTGGTCACCCTGCTCGTCGGCGCGGACGCGCCGGACGGGCTGGCCGAGGCGGTGCGTACGCACATCGTCGGCCGGTGGCCCTTCGTGGAGGTGCACACGTATCCGGGCGGACAGCCGCGTTTTCCCCTGTTGGTAGGTGTCGAATGACCTCGGACGCGTCCACCGTGGACACGCCGCTCAAGAAGCTCGTCGGTGACCGGACCGCCAAGGCGCTCGCCGGTCACCTCGACCTGCACACCGCCGGGGACCTGCTCTACCACTTCCCGCGCCGGTACGACGAGCGCGGCGAGCACACCGACATCCGCGCGCTCGACGTCGGCGAGCAGGTCACCGTGCTGGCCCAGGTGCAGCGCACCGCGGTCCGTCCGATGCGCCAGCGCCGGGGCAACCTGCTGGAGGTGACCGTCGGCGACGGTTCCGGCGGCACGCTCACCCTCACCTTCTTCGGCAACCAGGCGTGGCGGGAACGGGAGCTGCGCCCGGGGCGGTGGGGCATGTTCGCCGGCAAGGTCACCGAGTTCCGTGGCAAGCGGCAGCTCAACGGACCGGAGTACGTGCTGCTCGGCGACCAGACCGACGGGGAGGCCGCGGCCAACGAGCAGGTGGAGGAGTTCGCCGGTGCGCTGATCCCGGTCTACCCGGCGGCTGCCGCCGTACCGACCTGGGTGATCGCCCGCTGCGTACGGGTGGTGCTGGACACGGTCGAGCCGCCGGAGGACCCGCTGCCCGCCACCGTGCGGGCCACCCGCAACCTGATCGGCCTCGGCACCGCCCTGCGGGAGATCCACCGGCCGTCCAGCCGCGACGACCTGTACCGGGCCCGACGCCGGTTGAAGTGGGACGAGGCGTTCGCCGTGCAGTTGACCCTGGTACGCCGCAAGCAGCAGGCCGCCGCCTGGCCGGCCCGGTCCCGCCCGGCGCGGCAGGGCGGGCTGCTCGACGCGTTCGACGCCCGGCTGCCGTACGACCTCACCGGTGGTCAGCGCGACGTCGGCGTGGAGATCGCGGCCGACCTGGCGACGAACCACCCGATGCACCGCCTGTTGCAGGGCGAGGTCGGTTCCGGCAAGACGGTGGTGGCGCTGCGGGCCATGCTCCAGGTGGTGGACGCCGGTGGACAGGCCGCGCTGCTGGCCCCGACGGAGGTGCTCGCCGCCCAGCACCACCGGGGCATGCTCGACCTGCTCGGCCCGCTGGCGCAGGCGGGTCAGCTCGGTGCCGCCGAGCACGCCACCCGGGTGGAACTGGTCACCGGCTCGCTGGGCGCGGCGGCGCGACGGCGGGCGCTGGCCGAGGTCGCCAGCGGGGCGGCGGGCATCGTGCTCGGCACCCACGCCCTGCTCTACGAGGGTGTCGACTTCGCCGACCTGGGCCTGGTGGTGGTCGACGAGCAGCACCGGTTCGGCGTCGAGCAGCGGGACGCGCTGCGGGCCAAGGCCGACCAACCGCCGCACGTGCTGGTGATGACCGCCACGCCGATCCCCCGGACGGTGGCCATGACGGTCTACGGCGACCTGGAGATCTCCACGCTGTCCCAGCTACCGCAGGGCCGCTCGCCGATCGCCTCGCACGTGGTGCCGGCCGCCGAGAAGCCCGCCTTCCTCGACCGGGCCTGGCGCCGACTGCGCGAGGAGGTCGGCAAGGGGCATCAGGCGTACGTGGTGTGTCCGCGGATCGGGGAGGCGGACGCGAAGTCCGGCGGCGAGGAGGAGCCGCCGGAGTTGGACGACAACGGCCGCCGTCCGCCGCTGGCGGTGACCGAGGTCGCCCCGCTGCTGGCCGAGGGACCACTGCACGGGGTACGCATCGGCGTCCTGCACGGTCGACTGCCCGCCGACGAGAAGGACGCGGTGATGCGGTCCTTCGCCGCCGGGGAGCTGGACGTCCTGGTGGCCACGACCGTGGTCGAGGTCGGGGTGAACGTGCCCAACGCGACGATGATGGTGGTGCTGGACGCTGACCGGTTCGGCGTCTCCCAGTTGCACCAGCTCCGGGGACGGGTGGGCCGGGGCAGCGCACCCGGGCTCTGCCTGCTGGTCAGCGAGGCGACCGAGGGCAGCAGCGCCCGGGAGCGGTTGGACGCGGTCGCCTCGACCACGGACGGTTTCAAGCTCGCGGAACTCGACCTGGAGCAGCGGCGGGAGGGCGACGTGCTGGGCGCGACGCAGTCCGGCCGCCGTTCGCACCTGCGGCTGTTGTCGCTGCTGCGTGACGCGGACCTGATCCGGGACGCGCGGACGGAGGCGATCGAGATGGTCGAGGAGGACCCCGACCTGGCCCGGCACCCGGCCCTGGCCGCGTCGGTCGCCGCCCTGGTCGACGAGGACCGCGCCGAGTACCTCGAAAAGGGCTGAACTCCCGCGCTGCACGCCCGCGCCGAACGCCTGCGCTGATCACGCTCGATCAGGGATCGAGTGGCCTCGGCGCGGCTGGAAAGCACTCGATCCTGGATCGAGCACGATCACCGGGCCGCGACGTGTGCCGGGACCGGGCAGGGGCGCCTACGCCGAGGGCGCGCCGACCGGGTGGTCGACGCGCCCTCGGGACTCACACCTCGTCGGGGTCCCGCCTCAGTCGCGGGAGGGGCCCCTCAGACTCGGCTCAGGCGGTGAAGTGGATCCGACGCCGCCGGGCCATCACGAACAGCACCGCGCCGACCGCCAGCAGGGCGATCGCGCCCGCGGCGATGCCGCCGGCCGCCGCACCGGTCACCGGCAGGCCCGGGGGCTCCTCGCCGCCACCGCCACCGCCGCAGTCCTCGGGGGCGTAGACGACCTCGAGCTCCAGGTCGAGTTCGGGCAGGACGACCAGCGCGGTCTCCTCGTCACCGGCCTTGAAGGTGACCTTCTCCGAGGTGCCCGGCGCGACGGTCCGGGTCTCGGTCTTGTCGCCGTAGGTGAACTCCACCTTGACCGGCACGCCACCCTCCGGGTTCGAGGCGGTCAGCGCGAAGGTCTCGCAGTCGGCGTCGGTGGTGACGGTCGGCAGCGGGCAGTCCTCGGGGCGCTGCCACGTGTAGGTGCCGCCCTCGATGACCGCACCGTCGACGAGGACCTCGATCTTGCCGGCGTTCTCGGCGGGCACCACGGTCTCGTTGTCGGCCTTGCCCGGCTCGACGGTGACCTTCTTGGACCAGCCGTTCTCGCCGCGTACCTCGAACTCGACGGCGTAGCGGGAGAGCGAACCGTCGTTGCTCAGCGAGACGGTCACCGTGCCGTCGCAGGACGAGGCGAAGGTGGAGGCCGGGGTGGTGCAGTTCTTGTTGCCGCCGTTGTACCAGCCGGGCGGGCCGGACGAGCGGTTGCCGGGGGCACCCTTCTCGCCGAGCTTCTTGTTGCCGTAGCGCTTGCCGTTCTCGACCAGCGGGTCGATGACCTCGTCCAGGCCGCCCCAGATCAGGTCGACCTGGGTGTGGCACTCCGGGACACCGACGTTCAGTTCGATCTCGGTCTGGGTGCCGCCGAGGAAGTCGCTGGCCGGCGTGCCGTAGACGTACTGCGGGGTGGCGAACTGCGGGCGCGGCGCGAAGTACGACACCAGCGTGAAGTACTGCTTCGCGTCACCGCAGAGCGGCAGGTCGCCCTCCAGCTTCACGGTCGCGGTGCCCTTGGGGCCGTCGAACGTGTGGCTGTACTTGGCGTCGCTGGCGGCGACGCACTTGGGCGCGGGGGCGCACGCAGCGTCGGCGGCCAGGTTGATGCTGCCCTTGTTGGTCTGCTCCCGCCGGTTGTCCCAGCGGCCCTCGACGACGAGCTCGGCGGTCGCGGTGTCGCCCGGCACCCGCTGCACGGCCTCGACGAAGCCGCCTCGCGGGATCGCCACGCCCTGCAGGTCGACGGCCTCGGCGCCCGGCACGAGCACCTGGACCTTCGTCGAGGGGGAGGCCGTCACCTTCTTGATGGTGGCGGCGGTCCTGCGCTCGCTGTTGACCACCTTCCACGTGATCACCCGCTCGCCACTGAGCTGGTCGCAGACGGCGGTGGCGGTGATGGTGGTGTGGTGGGCGGCGGCCGGGGTGGCCACAGCCGCTGCTCCGGTCATGCCGATGAGGGCGGCTGCCAGGACAGCCAGCGGTCGCCGGAGCGACAGCTTGGGTCGGATCACGCGTACTCCCGGGGTGAAGAAGCGTCGGGGTCGGCACAGGTGGACGGACGGCGCCGGCGGAGGCTGCCGCGCCGGAGGAAGGTGCCACCCGTGTCGATGGCCGGCGATGATATGTGGCCGGCACCGGGGCAGACCCTAGCGAGATCGTGTGGAACGGGACAGTCCTCAGCGGGGGCTAAGGATGATGTTATGAATGCGAGATCATTGATATACGGCGGGTGATGGATCGAGGGCTGTTCGCGTCCGGATCGGACGGTCGACGGGTGTCCAGAGCCGCGTACTCGTCGCCACGGTCATCGCGTCCTCGCGTAGCGTCAGGGGCATGAGCAGGAGCGAAGGGTGACCCGGATCGTGGCCGGGAGCCTCGGTGGCCGGCGGATCGCCGCGCCGCCGGGTGCCGGCACCCGGCCGACCTCGGACCGGGTACGGGAGGCGCTGTTCAGCGCGGTGCAGGCGGAGGTCGACCTGGACGGGGTGCGCTTCGCCGACCTGTACGCCGGTTCCGGCGCGGTCGGCCTGGAGGCGCTGTCCCGGGGTGCCGCCCACGTGTTGCTGGTCGAGTCGGACGCGCGTGCCGCGCGGGTGATCCGGGAGAACATCGCGGTGCTGCGGGCCGGGCCCGCGGCGCGACTGGTCGCCGGTAAGGTCGCCACCGTGCTGGCCGGCGGGCCGGAGGGCGACCCGTACGACGTGGTCTTCGCCGACCCACCGTACGCGCTGCCGGACGACGGCGTCACCGCGATGCTCGCCGGTCTGGTCGACGGCGGCTGGCTCGCGCCGGACGCCCTGCTGGTGGTCGAGCGCTCCAGTCGCGGCAACCCGGTCGAGTGGGTGGAGGGCGTCACTGGCCTGCGCAGTCGCCGGTACGGCGAGACCACCCTTTGGTACGGTCGCCGATCATGAGACGTGCGGTGTGTCCCGGCTCGTTCGACCCGGTCACCAACGGTCACCTCGACATCATCGGTCGGGCCAGCCGGCTGTTCGACGAGGTGATCGTCGGTGTGCTCATCAACCAGTCGAAAACGGGCGTGTTCACTGTCGAGGAGCGGATCGAGATGCTCCGCGAGGTGACCGCCTCCTACGACAACGTGCGCGTGGAGTCGTTCCGCGGGCTGCTGGTGGACTTCTGCCGGACCCAGCGGGCGACGGTGTTGATCAAGGGCATCCGGGCGGTCAGCGACTTCGACTACGAGTTGCAGATGGCCCAGATGAACATCGGCCTCGCCGGGGTCGAGACGTTGTTCATGCCGACCAACCCGCTCTACTCCTTCCTCTCCTCCAGCCTGGTCAAGGACGTGGCCAAGTGGGGCGGCGACGTCAGCCCGCACGTCCCCGACCTGGTCCGTGAGGCGTTGAAGGCCCGCCTGACCCCGCCAACCTGACGCGTACCCGCCGAGAACCCGGCGGCCCTCGGCGTCGCGCGCCACCCGGGACACGGGTGCCGGACGGGGTCGCGCGCGACGCGCCGGGAGAGGGGGTGGGGTGTCGTGCGGGTGCCGGGACGACATCATTGGATGAAGCGGGAACTTGGCCGCAGCCCGCATGATGTAGGTCGGCCCGACGAACGACAGGAGTGAGGTACCGGTGGACCCGCTCGACCGCATCGACGAAATGATCGCCATGGTGGAGCAGGCGCGCTCCGTGCCCATGTCGCGCAACAACTGCATGGTCGATCGGGGCGAGATGATCGCGGCCCTGGACGAGCTGCGTGCCGAGCTGCCCGCCGACCTGCGTCGCGCCGCTGCCCTGCTGGAGGAGCGGGACAAGATCATGGAGGCGGGCAAGCGGGAGGCGGACCGGATCATCAGCGAGGGTGAGGCGGAACACGCCCGCCTGGTCTCGGTGAACGAGATCACGGTCTCCGCCGAGCACGAGGGTGCCCGGATCATCGCCGAGGCGCGTGCCGAGGCGCAGCGCCTGCGCGAGGAGGTCGACGACTACGTCGACACCGCCCTGGCCAACTTCGAGCAGTTCCTCACCCGGGCGCTGGCCTCCATCGAACGCGGCCGGGACAAGATGCACGCGCTGCGCGAGATCGGCACCTTCGGCGGTGACGAGGCGGAGCGCCCACTGCCCTTCTGACCCCACGGTCGGTACCCGCCGGTGCGGGCGTACCGCCGCCGAGCCTGTCGCCGACGCGGCCCGGCGGCCAGCCCGTCCCGGCCGGTGCCGCCGATGGCATCCCGCCGACGCCGGGGTAGCCCAGGCCGGCCCCGGTTCGACGGTGGGCCGCCGGTGCAGGTAACCTCGTTTGTCGGCCTCTCACCGGCCGGAGTCTGACTATGCCCAAGAATTCACCCATTTCACTCGACCCCAGGTCGCCGCTGGTCCTCGACACGAGGGAGCTACCGCGCCGGCCTGGTGCGTTGCGTACCGTCAAACGGGTGGTCCCGGCACCGGCGGACCTCGGCGTGGAGTTGATCGGCGTGCCGGAGGGCGCGGACCTCGACCTCGATCTGCGGACGGAGTCGGTGTCCGAGGGCGTGCTCGTCTCGGGGACCGTCAGCGGTCCGGTCCGGGGCGAGTGCGGGCGCTGCCTGCGCGAGATCAACGACTCGGTGTCGGTGACGATCCAGGAGCTGTACGCGTACGAGAACAGCACCACGGACGTCACCACCGAGGATGACGAGGTCGGCCGGATGCAGGGAGATCTGATCGACCTGGAACCGGCGGTGCGGGACGCGGTGGTGCTCGCGCTGCCGACCAACCCGCTCTGCCGCCAGGACTGCCCGGGCCTGTGCCCCGACTGTGGGGTGCACCTGGACGATCTGCCGGCCGATCACAGCCACCAGCAGATCGACCCGCGTTGGGCGGGCCTGTCGCAACTGACCCGTACAGAGGAGTAAGAACCGTGGCCGTCCCCAAGCGCAAGATGTCGCGCAGCAACACCCGGTCCCGCCGGGCGAACTGGAAGGCCGCGGCGGTCGCGACCGTGGCCTGCCCGCAGTGCAAGTCCGCGAAGCTGCCGCACGCCGCCTGCTCCGTCTGCGGCACCTACAACGGCCGCCAGGTCCTCGAGGTCTGACCTGGACGCCGAGTGACGTCTCCGACCACGGGTCGGGCGACGCGCACACCCCGGCGATCGCCCGGTACTCCCGCCGACGCCGGCCGGCTCGCGCCGGCCGGCGTCGCGACGGAGCCGGGCACCGCACGGATCGCCGTTGACCTCCTCGGCGGGGACGACGCTCCCGCCGTCGTGGTGGACGGCGCTCTGCGGGCGGTGCGCGCCGACCCTCACCTGCATCTGCTGCTCGTCGGCCCGACCGAGGTGGCCGGCGTGCTGATCCATGCCCTCGACCCGGCCGAACGCGCCCGGGTCACCGTCCGGCCCGCGCGGACCGCTGTCGACATGGCCGACGAACTGGTCACCGCGCGGACCGACTCCACCGTCCGGGCGGCCGTCGCGGCCGTGCGCGCCGGCCAGGCCGACGCGCTGGTCTCCGCCGGGTCCACCGGCGCGACCGTCGCCGCCGCCGCACTGGGCCTGGGCCGCTGGCCCGAGGTCCGCCGTCCGGCGCTCGCCGCCGTCCTGCCCGCCGTCTCCGGACCGGTGGTGCTGCTCGACGTCGGCGGTTCGCTGGAACCCAGCCCGGCCACGCTGGTCCGGCACGCCGTGCTCGGCGCCGCCTACGCCGGTGCCGCCCACGGCGTCGTCGCACCCCGGGTGGGTCTGCTCTCGGTGGGCACCGAGGCGGGCAAGGGCGACCGGGCCCGCCGGCTCACCGATCCCGTGCTCAGCACCGTGACCCTGCCCGCCGACGCCCGCTACGTCGGCATGGTCGAGGGGTACGACGTCTGCGTCGGCACGCGTGCCGATGTGGTGGTCACCGACGGGTTCACCGGTAACGTGCTGCTCAAAGCCATCGAGGGCGCGTACGCCATGGCTGGTGGACCGCCGCCCGGCGGGGGTGCGCCCCGGGCGGCCGCCCTGCTCGGCGTGGGTGGGACGGTGGTCGTCTGCCACGGTGCCGCCCGCCCCGACGACATCTCCTCCGGCATCGCCCTGGCCGCCCACCTCTGGCGTCGCGACGCCACCGACCGGGTCGCCGCGCTGCTCGCCGGCCACCGCACCGACCGCACCACCGACACCGAGGTACGCACATCATGAGCAACGACAAGCGGCGGAGGCCCTCCGTCGGCCACCTGGAAGCCGCCTTCGGCGTGACGCTGGACCCGGACCTGCTGGAGCGCGCACTCACCCACCGCTCCTACGCGTACGAGAACGGTGGTCTGCCCACCAACGAGCGGCTGGAGTTCCTCGGCGACTCGGTGCTCGGCGTGGTGATCACCACTGCGCTGTTCCACAACCATCCGGACCTGCCCGAGGGGCAGTTGGCCAAGTTGCGGGCCAGCGTGGTGAACATGCGCGCCCTCGCCGAGGTGGCCCGTGGTCTGGGCCCGGACGGCCTCGGCCCGTACCTGCTGCTGGGCAAGGGCGAGGAGACCACCGGCGGTCGGGACAAGGCGAGCATCCTCGCCGACACCCTGGAGGCGCTGCTCGGGGCGATCTACCTCCAGTACGGCCTGGACACCGCCGCGATCGTGATCCACCGGCTGTTCGACCCGCTGATGGCCGAGTCGGCCGGCCGGGGGGCCGCTCTGGACTGGAAGACCAGCCTCCAGGAGTTGACCGCAGCCCTCGGGCTCGGGGTCCCGGAATACCGTATCGAGGGCACCGGCCCGGACCACCTCAAGACCTTCACCGCCTGGGTGGTGGTCGCCGGGAACCGGTACGGCGGCGCCGACGGGCGCAGCAAGAAGGAGGCCGAGCAACGGGCGGCCGAGTCCGCCTGGCGGATGTTGACCGCCGACGCCGAGGCGGAGTCGAGCCCGGACGAGGCCACCGACCCGGCCGGCGAGCCGGACGCGGTGACCGTCGACGGGCGGACCGAGACCGTCGGCGAGGTCCAGGCGCACCGTGCCTGAGCTGCCCGAGGTGGAGACGGTCCGGCAGGGCCTGGCCCGCTGGGTCATCGGCCGCCGGATCGACGTGGTCGAGGTACGGCATCCCCGGGCGGTCCGCCGGCACCAGCCGGGCGGCGTCCACTTCGCCGACGTGCTGGCCGGTCGGACCGTGCTCGACGTCCGGCGGCGGGGCAAGTACCTGTGGCTCCCGCTGGACAGCGGCGACGCCGTGATCGGGCACCTCGGGATGTCCGGGCAGTTGCTGCTGCAACCGGCGGGCACCGCCGACGAGGCGCACCTGCGGGTGCGGTTCCGGTTCACCGACGACGGCCCGGAGTTGCGCTTCGTCGACCAGCGGACGTTCGGCGGTCTGTCGGTGAGCGAGGGCGGTGCCGCCCTGCCGACCGAGATAGCGCACATCGCCCGGGATCCGATGGACCCGGAGTTCTCCGACGACGAGTTCGTGGCCGCGCTGCGGCGACGGCGTACCGAGGTGAAGCGCGCGCTGCTGGACCAGACGCTGATCTCCGGTGTGGGCAACATCTACGCCGACGAGGCGTTGTGGCGGGCGGGCCTGCACGGCGCCCGGCCCACCGACGCTCTCACCGGACCGGCCGCCCGGCGGCTGCTCGGCCACGTCCGGGACGTGCTCGCCGAGGCGATCACCGCAGGTGGCACCAGCTTCGACGCGCTCTACGTCAACGTCAACGGCGAGAGCGGCTACTTCGACCGGTCGTTGAACGCGTACGGCCGGGAGGGGCAGCCCTGTCACCGGTGCGGTGCGCCGATCCGGCGGGAGGCGTTCATGAACCGCTCCTCGTACAGTTGCCCCCGCTGTCAGCCGCGCCCCCGGGGCTCGCTGCGCGGCTGACCGTCGGGGAGCCGCACGGGTTGTCGGTTCAGGGTGCCGGGGTCAGGGCGCGGGGCAGGGCAGTCGCCAGGCGTCCAGGGTGCGGTTCTTGCGGATGGAGGCGAATCCGTAGCCGACGCTGGTGACGCAGAAGTCCGCGGTGCCGCCGGTGTACTCGACGTGGAACACCGGCTTGCCGGCGTCGACGAGGGGCAGCAGCTTCTCACACCGCGCCAGCCGTACGCACTCCTCGTCGACCGCGAAGTCGAGCTCGGGTGCCAGCGCGGCGACCTGCGGCAGGGCACCGAGCAGGCCGGGGGAGAGGTCGAGGGTACGGGCCAGCGCCGCCACCTGACGGTTGAACCGGAGCTGGTGGTCGAAGTCCAGCGGGAACCCGGAGCGCTGGGCGTACCCGTCGGCGTCGGCCAGCAGCACCGCGCCGAAGCCCTTGCCACGGCACAGCCGGAACCGGTCGGCCAGCACCGGACGCAGCACGTCCCACCGGCGTACGTCCAGCCAGGTGCGGTCGGTGCCGGTGGAGGTGGTGCCGCGTACCTCGGCCGGGTAGCGGCTGGCGTCCGGATCGACGGGGTGCACCGACCCGACGTGCACCTGGCAGACCAGCCGGCTGTCGCGGGCGCGTAACGCGGCGGTCTGCGCCGAGGTGGTGCGGACCGGATCGAGCACGAACACGTTCGCCGGGACCTCCGCATCCAGTTCGCCGCGCAGTTGCCACTGCCACTGCCAGTGGCGCGCCGAGGCCACCGGCCAGCTCGTGGGCGCGCCGGGCGGGGGGCGCGGAGGCCGGCAGGCGGCCGGGGCGGCGAGCACCGTGAGCGCCAGGCCGGCCGGTAGCAACCGGCGTACCCACCGCGTCCGGCCCGCCCCGATCCGCATCGCCGTCTCCGCACCTCGCGGGGCGGCGTCACACCGCCCGGGTGAGGTACGCGACGGCGTACCTCACCCGGTCAAACGAGGACAGACCCGATCAGGACTCGCAGTCCGGCCGGGACCGGCGGGTCGGGTCAGCGCGGCGCGGGTCAGCGCGGCGCGGGTCAGCGCGGCGCGGCGAAGACCTGCGTCCAGTACAGTCCGTTGCCGTCGGCCACCCCGACGCCGATCTCGGTGAAGGCGCAGTTGAGGATGTTCGCCCGGTGACCGTCGCTGTTCATCCAGGCGTCCATCACCGCAGCCGGGGTGCGCTGGTTCCACGCCACGTTCTCGCCGTAGGTCCGCCAGGTGTAGCCGACGCGGTCGATCCGGTCTCCGGGGTTGCTGCCGTCACTGCCGGTGTGCGACATGTTCCGGGTGTCGGCCTGGTCCTGGCTGTGCCGCTGGGCGGCGGTCATCAGCTTGTCGTCGATGCTGAGCGCGCCGCAGCCGGCCTCGGCCCGCTCGACGTTGACCAGCCGTACCACCTCCGCCGCCTGCGAGTCGGTGCCCGCCGAGGGGGAGGTGCTGGGCGTACTGGCCCGGTTCTGGCTGCCCTGACGCTCGGTGTTCTGCCGCGAGGGCGCGGTGGTCCGTGACGCCGCCGGGGTGGGGCTGCTGCTGGCCCGGCTCGGTGACGGCGACGGTGACGCGCTGCTCGGCGAGACGCTCGGGCTCGGGCTGGGGCTCGGGGAGTCGCTCGGGTCCAGCACCGGGTCCACCGGGTCGTCCGCCACGGCCGGTGCGGTGGCGGCGGGGATGTCGGCGGCGGTGCGGTCGGTCGTGTCGTCGTCGCCGGGCAGCGCGAGGGCCGCGACGCCGATGCTCACCACGAGGGTGGCCGCCGCGGCGGCGCCGCCGAGCACCAGGGGCCGCCGCAGTCGGCGGCGCTCCCCGCGATCGTCCGGGCCGGCCGGTTCGTCCGGCTGGTCGGCGGTGCCCCGCTGCTCCGTCGGCAGGCCGTACCGGCCGTGGTCGCCGGTGCCGGCGTACGGGCCGTGCTCGCCCTCGACGGTCATGTCGTACCGGTCACCGGCCGTGTCGTACCGGCCGTGGCCGGCGGTCGGGGCGTACCCGTCGTAGCGGTCCGGGGCCGGGCCGGTCGGGTAGCCCGAGGTGGGCCCGGCCGGGACGTCGTACCCCCGGACCTGCGTGTCCCAGTCGGCACCGTGGTGATCGGTCTCCGGTGCGGCGTGCCGGGCCGGCCGCTCGGGGTCGGCCGGTGCGGGCCACCCGGGGATGTTCTGCCCGCCGGGCCCGTCCGGCGTCCAGCCACGGCCGGTCGGGTCGTGGTACCCGGCCGCCGGCTCGACGGCCTGGTGCTGGCCGGCCCGCCAGTCGGTCTCCTCCCGCCGCAGGGAGTGCGCGGCGTCCGGTCGCCACTGCTCGGTCGGCTGGTCGTCGTACCACCGGTCGGCCGAACCTCCCGGTTCGTCACCGAACAGGTAGGCAGACCTCGGTGCGGGCCGGTCGGTCAACCAGGCCGGATCCTCGGTCGGGGCTTCCGGTCGCCGAGGGTGGGCCTCCGGCTCGCGCGGGTCGTTCCAGCCGTGCACGCCTGTCGCCTCCACGGGTCGGGTACGGGCCGTCGTGACGCTACGTGTCGCCCCTGGGGGCAGCAATCCGGCTAAGGAAGAGTTAAGAGGACCCTGTACATCCGGGTGAGGTAATCCACCGGACCGGAGCGTAGAGTCGAGGCGTCCGGACAGAGCGTGTCCGCGCCTGGTGGCAGCCGCCGGTGATCGGTCGGGCCGACGTAGAGATGATCTACGGCCTGCGAGAACTTGACGAATCAGGGGCTCCCGGCTCAATATGTAGGTGTCGCCAGTCGCGCCCGGCCATGCCCAGATCTCGTGGGAGTGGTAGTCGCGTACACCAGGGCGCGCGTTGGCCGGCCTCTCCGGCAGCGCATATCAAGGAGTCAAAATGGCGAAGGCCCTCTATGGCCACGTAGGTGCGGCGCCCGACCGGCGTCTGCTCGACGAGGTCACCCGACTGCGTTCCAGGGTTCAGTCACTGGAGTTCGAGGTCACCCGACTGCGTGCCGAGAACGATCGGCTCGCGGCGGCGGCGGCGGAGGCGGACGATCTGCTCCGTCTGGCCGAGCCGGCACTGACCTGACCCACCTGGTCGCCACAACCGAATAGCACCACCGCACAGCAGCGCGCCGACACGATGTGTGCCGGCGCGCATCTCTGCCCGGCCCCGGACGCCGGCAGGCGGGTCGCGTGGGGTGGGCCACCCGGTGCCGGGTTACCCTGCGGGTTTACCAGGGTCCGCGCAGCCGGGCGACGGTACGGCGGCCACCGGACGAGGATCGGGACGTGCATCTCAAGAGCCTGACGGTGAAGGGCTTCAAATCCTTCGCCTCCGCGACGACGCTCAAGCTGGAGCCCGGGATCACCTGTGTGGTGGGCCCCAACGGCTCCGGCAAGTCCAACGTCGTCGACGCCATCGCCTGGGTGCTCGGCGAGCAGGGCGCGAAGGCCCTGCGGGGCGGCAAGATGGAGGACGTCATCTTCGCCGGCACCGCCGGTCGGGCCCCGCTCGGCCGGGCCGAGGTGACGCTGACCATCGACAACACCGACGGTGCCCTGCCGATCGAGTACACCGAGGTCTCCATCACCCGCCGGATGTTCCGCTCCGGCGAGAGCGAGTACGAGATCAACGGCGACTCCTGCCGGTTGCTCGACATCCAGGAACTGCTCTCCGACTCCGGCATCGGCCGGGAGATGCACATCATCGTCGGCCAGGGTCGGCTCGACGGCATGCTGCACGCCAAGCCGGAGGACCGGCGGGCGTTCATCGAGGAGGCGGCCGGCGTCCTCAAGCACCGCAAGCGCAAGGAGAAGGCGCTGCGCAAGCTCGACGCGATGCAGACCAACCTGAACCGGCTGACCGACCTCACCGCCGAGCTGCGCCGCCAGCTCAAACCGCTCGGGCGGCAGGCCGAGGTGGCCCGGCGGGCCGCCGTGATCCAGGCCAACCTGCGGGACGCGCGACTGCGGCTGCTCGCCGACGACCTGGCCACCCTGCGCACCACGTTGGACAAGGAGATCGCCGACGAGACGGCGCTGCGCCACCGCCGCGAGCAGGTGGAGGCGGAGCACGCCGAGGTGCAGTCCCGCCTCGGCGAGTTGGAGGAGGCGCTGGCCTCCGACGCGCCGCTGCTGGCCGCCGCACAGGACACCTGGTACAGGCTCTCCGCCCTCCAGGAGCGGTTCCGCTCGATCGAGCAACTCGCGCTGGAGCGGCTGCGACACCTCAGCGCGACCCCGGACGACGAACGTCCCGGCCGCGACCCGGAACAGTTGGAGGCCGAGTCCGAGCGGATCCGCGAGCAGGAGGAGGACCTGCGCGCCGCGCTCACCGACGACCAGATCCGGCTCGCCGAGGCGGTCGAGCACCGCCAGGAGCTGGAGCGGCAACTCGCTGCGGCGGAGCGGGAACTGGTCGCCGCGGCCAAGGCGATCGCCGATCGGCGGGAGGGGCTGGCCCGGCTCACCGGGCAGGTGAACTCGGCCCGGGCCCGGACCACCAGCGCCGGTGAGGAGATCGAACGGCTCGCCGCCGCACACACCGACGCGCTGACCCGCGCCGAGCGTGCCCAGGCCGACCTGGACGCGGTCGCCGAGCAGTCCACCGAGGCGGACCGCGACAACGCCGACCTGGACACCCGGCACGCCGAGGCGGTCGGTGCCCAGGAGCAGGCACAGGCCACCGTACGGTCGCTCGCCGACGCCGAACGGGCGGCCGAGAAGGACGCCGCCACCTGGAAGGCGCGGGAGGAGGCGCTCGCCCTGGGGCTGCGCCGCAAGGACGGCGCCGGCGCGCTGCTGGCCCGCGCCGACCAGGTGCCCGGGCTGCTGGGCAGCCTCGCCGGCCTGCTCACGGTCGCCCCCGGCCACGAGGCGGCGCTGGCCGCCGCGCTCGGCGGGCTCGCCGACGCGGTCGCGGTCAGCGGGGTCGACGAGGCCGTCGAGGCGATGCGCCTGTTGAAGATCTCCGACGCCGGGCGCGCCGGCCTGCTCGTCGGCAGCCCCGCCGGGCCGGGGATGTCCGGTGCGGCCGACACGTTGCGCCCCAAACTGCCCGACCGCGCCCACTGGGCCCCCGACCTGGTGGACTGCGACGTACAGATCCGTCCGGCGGTGCACCGGGCGCTGCGCGACGTGGTGCTGGTCGACGACCTCGCCGCCGCGGCCGAGGTGGTCACCGTCAACTCCGAGCTGCGTGCGGTCACCCGGGAGGGTGACGTCGTCGGGGCGTACGCGGCGGCCGGCGGCTCGGCGAAGGCGCCCAGCTACATCGAGGTGCAGGCGGCGGTCGAGGAGGCCCGGACCAACCGGCTCACCGCCGAACGGAGCAGTGCCGACCTGCGTGAACAACTCGTGCAGGCGCGAGCCGAGGTCACCGCCGCCAAGGAGGTGGTGCAGCACGCCGCCGCCGCCAAGCGGGAGGCGGAGAGCCACCGCAACGCCGCCGCCCGACGTCTGGCCGAACTCGGCGCCGCCGCCCGGTCGGCGACGGCGGAGACCGACCGGCTCGGCGAGTCCCGGTCACGTGCCGAGGCGGCCCGGGAACGGGACCTGACCGCGCTGGCCGAGTTGGAGGAGCGGCTGCGGCTGGCCGAGGCGACCCCGATCGACGCCGAACCGTCCACCGAGGAACGCGACCAGCTCGCCGCGATGGTCCCGCAGGCCCGACAGAACGAGATGGAGGTCCGGCTCGCGGTGCGTACCGCCGAGGAGCGGGTGGCCTCGATCGCCGGGCGGGCCGACTCGCTGCGTCGGCAGGCCGCCGCCGAGCGGGCCGCGCGGGAGCGGGCGGCGGCGCGGCGGGCGGCGCGTACCCGGGGTGCGGGTATCGCCCGGGCGGTGGCCGGCGGCGCCCGGGCGGCCCTGACCCGGCTGACCAGCAGCATCGCGCGGGCCGAGGAGCACCGCGACGCGGTGGCGCGGGAACGGGCCACCCGCGAGGCGGAGCTACAGGAGGTGCGGGCCGCCGCGAAACGGCTCGGTGGTGAACTGGAGCGGCTGACCAGCCAGGTGCACCGGGACGAGGTGGCGCGGGCCGAGCAGCGGCTGCGCATCGAGCAGTTGGAGGCCAAGGCGGCCGAGGACTTCGGCCTGACCGTGGAGACCCTCGTCGCCGAGTACGGGCCGGAGCAGCCGGTGCCGCCGACCGAGGCCGAGGTGGCCGCCGCCGAACGGGACGGCCTGCCGGTGCCCGAGCCGGTGCGGTACGAGCGACCGGCGCAGGAGAAGCGGGCCGCCAAGGCGGAACGGGAACTGACCCTGCTCGGCAAGGTCAACCCGCTCGCGCTGGAGGAGTTCGCCGCGCTGGAGGAGCGGTACAAGTTCCTCTCCGAGCAGTTGGAGGACCTCAAGGCGACCCGCCGTGACCTGCTCACCGTGGTCAAGGACGTGGACGACCGCATCCTGGAGGTCTTCGCCAGCGCCTTCGCCGACACCGCGCGCGAGTTCGAGCAGGTCTTCGAGGTGCTGTTCCCCGGTGGCGAGGGCCGGCTGATCCTCACCGAGCCGGACGACATGCTGACCACCGGTGTCGAGGTCGAGGCCCGGCCGCCCGGTAAGAAGATCAAGCGACTCTCGCTGCTCTCCGGCGGCGAGCGGTCGCTGACCGCGGTGGCGATGCTGGTGGCGATCTTCCGCGCCCGGCCCAGCCCGTTCTACATCATGGACGAGGTCGAGGCGGCGCTCGACGACGTCAACCTGGGTCGGCTGATCACGCTGATGGCCCAGTTGCGGGAGAAGAGTCAGCTCATCGTCATCACGCACCAGAAACGGACCATGGAGATCGCCGACGCGCTGTACGGCGTGACCATGCGTGGCGGGGTCACCCAGGTGATCAGTCAACGGCTCAACCGGGCCGACACCGACGACGAGCGGCACGGCCGCGGCGAGGAGAACGGGTAGTGGCTCGGGAACGCGCGACGGCGCTCCTGCTGGACTTCGACGGCGTACTGCGGCGCTTCGATCCGGCGGTGGCCGCCGGGGTGGAGCGGGAGTACGGCCTCTCCGAGGGGGTGCTCGGTGAGATCGCCATGCACTGGGAGGGGCTGCAACCGGTGCTGACCGGCCGGGTCAGCCACGCCGAGTGGGTGTCGAGTGTGGCCGGCGCGCTGGCCGACTCGGCGGGCGGACCGCAGCGGGCCCGGGCCGCCGTCGAGCAGTGGCAGCGCTACCGGGGCGAGGTGGACCCGGTGGTGCTCGACTTCGTCCGCGAGGTGCGGGGTCGGGGCATCCGGGTCGGGCTCGCCACCAACGCCACCGACCTGCTCGACGACGACCTGGCGACGTTGGGGCTGACCGACGAGCTGGACGTGGTGGTCAACTCCTCGGTGGTGGGGGTGCACAAGCCGGCCCGCGAGTATTTCCAGGCCGCCTGCGAGGCCCTGGAGACCGCGCCGGGCCGGGTGCTCTTCGTCGACGACGAGGACCGGGCGATCAGCGGCGCCCGGGTGGCGGGCCTGTCCGCGCACCGGTGGAGCGGCCCCGAGGACCTGCGCTACCTGCGGGCGGCGCTGGCCACCTGAGTGGGCCCTGCGGCCGGGTGCCCGGCGCCCGGTCGCCCGCCGTGCACGCCGCCGCGTCGTGACGTGTTGGGAAGGGGCCCTTCCGCTACCGCAGGCGTTGGCAGGGGGCCCTTCCTTTCAGGGGGTGAGCCGCTGCCGGGCCACCTCGCGCAGGGTGCCGTCGCTGGTGGTGCCCTCGATCACCACCTCCGACCCGCGACCGGCGTTGGTCAACGTCGACACCGCGTTGCCGAAGTACGGCCCGGCCAACTTGCGCCACTTCACGAAGGACCGGCGCACCCCGGCCGTACGGGCCAGGGCGCGGGCCGCTCCGGCCGGACCACGCGCCCAGCCCATCCGCATCACCGGGCGCATCCCGGCCGGCACCTGGTTGTGGATCGGCGAGCAGGTGAGCTGGTGTACGGGCGTGCGGACGTCCGGGTCGGCGAACCGGACCCGGGCCACGTACGAGTGGTGCACGTCGCCGGAGAGCACGCTGATCGAGGCCGGAGCCGGGTACGCGGGTCCGGCGCCCTTGCGGTCGTCGGGCCCGCCCGATGCGCCGCTGCCGAGGCGGGCGAACAACTCGGCGAGACCCTCGAAGGACCGCCGGAACGCGCCCCAGTGCTCCAGGTCGAGGGCGCGGCGCAGCTTCTCGGCCAGCCCGGCGACCCACGGGCGGGACGAGTCGGCGAGCTTCTCGTTCCACGCCTCGACGTGGTGGATGCCGGGCGGCAGCAGCCACGGCAGCGAGGTGCCGACGACCAGGTGGTCGTAGCTGCCGTGGGCCTGGTCGACGAACCAGGCCCACTCGGCGGCCGGCAGCATCGTCCGGCGCCCGGGCACCAGCACCCGGCTGCACCGGCTGTCCAGCATCACCAGCCGGGTCCGGCCCAGGTCGAGCGCGTAGCTCCACTGGTACTGCACGGCGCTCCAGCGCTCGGTGTCGTGCGACAGGTCGGCCTCGGTGTCGACCCGCGCGCCGAACTCGCGCAGCACCTCGGTGGCGTCCTCGGACGCGCGGACCTTGGCGTAGACCGGGTCGGCGTCGATCTCGTCCGGGGACAGGTTGCCCAGGTGCTGGTAGACCCAGTACGACGCCAGTCCGCTGGCGATCCGCTCGGCCCACCAGGGCTGCTCGCGCATGTCCGCCCGCCAGGACGCCGAGGTGTTCCAGTCGTCGATCACCTCGTGGTCGTCGAAGATCATCACGCTCGGCACGGTGGAGAACAGCCAGCGGATCTCCGGGTCGCTCCACGATTCCAGATAGAGCTTGGTGTACTCGTCGAAGCTGACCACCTGGTCGCTGGGGGCGTCCTTGGGCCGACGCCGCCGACGCCGCAGCAACCGTTTCATGGTGGGCGAGGTCTCGTCGGCGTAGACCTGGTCGCCGAGGAGCACCACCAGGTCGGGCAGCGCCGCCGGGTCCGGGTCGGCCAGCACCCGCCGGGTGTACGCGTCCAGCGCGTCCGGCGGGAGCTTGCGGGTGGTCGCGTGCTGGGTGGTCTCCCGGCAGGACCCGAAGAGCAGCCGTACCGGCTGGTCCCGGTCGTCCTCCGCGCGGGTGCGGATCACGCTGGGCGGGAAGCGGCCCTCCGGCGGCGGCCAGGCGACCTCGTCGTCGATCAGCACCTCGTAGGTGGTGGCGCTGTCCGGGGTGAGCCCCTCCACGACCACCAGCGCGTAGTGGTGCTCGTACGCGGAGAAGGTGGCGGCCGTGCCGGAGGCCCCGCCCGGCGTGCGGACGGTGACCGTCGCGGGGGCCGTGGTCTCGACCCACACGGTGGCCCGGGTGCCGACGACCCGCCGGAGAAGCGGACCGATGAGCAGTCGGGCGGTGGGCATGGCGAACCTCCGAGGTGAGGGGGAAACCTCTTCTTCTTACCCCGCCGGCGGCCGTGGCATTGCTGGCTGGGCGAGCCTACCGCTGCGGGAGCGGACGACCGGGGGAGCGGTGGATGAGACGCCGTCGCGGGCATCTGACAGGATTTCGGCATGATGGATTACCTCCTCGTCGCACTCGCCCTGCTCGGCGTGCTGATCCTCGCCGGAGTCGGGCTGGTCGTGCCGCGGCTGCGCCGACGGCCGGAGCCGCCGCTGCCGCGTACGGAGGTCGACACCCGGGCCGAGGAGGACCTGGCCGGACCACCGGTCGAGGCCCCGGAGTCGGATCTGTCCACCGGCGTCCTGGTGGAGCCACCGGTCGTCGAGGCACCGGCCCCGACCGTCGAGGTGCCCGAGCCGACCGCCGGGCGGTTGGTCCGGCTGCGTTCCCGGCTGTCGCGCTCACAGAACGTCTTCGGTAAGGGCCTGCTCGGCCTGCTCAGCCGTGACCGGCTGGACGAGGACGTCTGGGAGGAGATCGAGGACAGCCTGATCACCGCCGACGTGGGTGTCGACGCCACCCGGGAGATCGTCGACCGGCTGCGGGAGCGGACCCGGGTGCTGGGCACCCGGTCGGTCGCCGAGCTGCGTACCCTGCTCGCCACCGAGCTGGTCAACGCGCTCGACCCGGCGCTGGACCGCGCCCTGCACACCACGCCCGCCGACGGCGTGCCGGCGGTGCTGCTGGTGGTCGGCGTGAACGGCGCTGGCAAGACCACCACCTGCGGCAAGATCGCCCGGGTGCTGATCGCCGACGGGCGTACCGTGCTGCTCGGCGCGGCCGACACGTTCCGGGCCGCCGCCGCCGACCAGTTGGAGACCTGGGCCGGCCGGGTCGGCGCGGAGACCGTGCGCGGCCCGGAGGGGGCCGACCCGGCCAGCGTCGCCTTCGACGCCGTCAAGCGCGGCATCGACACCGGCGTGGACACCGTGCTCGTGGACACCGCCGGCCGCCTGCAGAACAAGGTCGGCCTGATGGACGAGCTGGGCAAGGTCAAGCGGGTGGTGGAGAAGCACGGCCCGATCGACGAGACACTGCTGGTGCTCGACGCCACCACCGGCCAGAACGGTCTGGAGCAGGCCCGCGTCTTCACCGAGGTGGTCAACGTCACCGGCGTCGTGCTCACCAAGCTCGACGGCACCGCCAAGGGCGGCATCGTGATCGCGGTACAGCGCAAGCTCGGCATCCCGGTCAAGCTCGTCGGGCTCGGCGAGGGGCCGGACGACCTGGCGCCGTTCGACCCGGCGCAGTTCGTCGACGCGTTGCTGGGTGCCGAATCCTCCGGTCCGACCGCGTAACCTCGGGTGACCAGAGACGATCGCGCGTACGCGGGCTGGCGCGACCCGAGCCACCCGTCGCAGCGCCTCGGGAGACCGTACGTGACTTCGCAGGAGATCCCGCTGCACGGCGGGAACGTGAGCACCGTGGTGCGGGTGGGCGACACGGTCCGGCGCAACGCCGGCCCGTGGACACCGGCGGTGCACGCCCTGCTGCGTCACCTGGAGTACGTCGGGTTCACCGGCGCGCCCCGCGCCCTCGGCATGGACGAGCGCAACCGTGAGGTGCTGTCGTACCTGGAGGGGGAGTGCGGGGAGTACCCGCTGGCCCCGCACTGGGTCACCGACGAGGCACTGGTCACCGTCGCCACCATGTTGCGGATGTTCCACGACGCGCAGTACGGCTTCGCCCCGCCCCCGCAGGCGGTGTGGCGCTCGTTCGGCCCGCCGCCACCGGACACCGAGGTCATCTGCCACCACGACGCCGCCCCGCACAACGTGATCTGGCGGCCGGACGGCACCCTCGGGCTGATCGACTTCGACCTCGCCTCGCCCGGCGCGCGGATCTACGACGTGGCGTACGCGGCCTGGACCTGGGTGCCGATCTTCTCGGACCGGGACTCGATCACGCTCGGCTGGAAGCATCCGGACCGGCCGCGTCGGCTGCGGCTGTTCGCCGACGCGTACGGGTTGATCCCACGGGACCGGCACCGGCTGATCCGGACCATCCGCAAGCGGATCGTGGACCACGTGGAGGGCATCCGCCGGATGGCCGCCGCCGGGGAGCCCGCCTTCGTACGGATCGTGCACAAGGGCCACCTCCGTCGGCCGATGCGGGACCTGCGGCTGCTCGACTACGAACGGCACGCCCTCGAGTACGCCCTGCGCTGATCCATCGGGGGAACGGGGTACGCCGGACGGCCGATCCGCCACCCGCCGTGTCACCGAGGCGTCCGACGTTCTTCACACGTACGAAACAAGCCGTCACGGTTCGGAAACCACTCGGGGACCCTGGGCGAAACAGCCGACAATCAGGCTTCCGCGCAACCGGCGTACGGGCGATGCTGCGCGATGCCGGGAGGGAGGGAATACAACCCGAGAGGAGGCAGCGTGCCGGAGCTAGATTCTGGTGCCACCGCCTGGATTTTGACTTCTGCCGCGCTGGTGTTGCTCATGACGCCCGGCCTGGCGCTGTTCTACGGCGGCATGACGCGATCCAAGTCCGTGCTCAACATGATGATGATGAGCTTCGGAGCGATCGGCCTGGTCAGCCTGTTGTGGGTGTTCTACGGCTACAGCATCGCATTCGGCGACGACATTGGCGGGATCACCGGTGATCTCTCCTACGTGGGTCTTCGCGGGATGTTGGAGAGCGGCACCGAGGGCGGCATTCCCGACCTTCTGTTCGCCGGTTTCCAGTTGATGTTCGCGGTGATCACCGTCGCCCTGATCAGCGGCGCGATCGCCGACCGGGCCAAGTTCGGCCCGTGGCTGCTCTTCGCCGGCCTGTGGGCCACCCTGGTCTACTTCCCGGTCGCGCACTGGGTGTGGGGCGGCGGTTGGATCGGCGAGCTGGGCGTACTCGACTTCGCCGGTGGCACCGCGGTGCACATCAACGCCGGTGCCGCGGCCCTGGCGCTGGCACTCGTGCTCGGCCGACGGGTCGGCTGGCCCAAGGACAAGTTCAAGCCGCACAACCTGCCGATGGTGCTGCTCGGTGCGGCGCTGCTCTGGTTCGGCTGGTTCGGCTTCAACGCCGGCTCGGCGGGTGCCGCCGACGGCGCCGCCGCCGTCTCGCTGATCAACACGCAGGTCGCCACCGCCGCGGCGGTGCTCGGCTGGATCGTGGTGGAGTGGCTCCGCGACGGCAAGCCGACCACGCTCGGCGCGGCCTCCGGTGCGATCGCCGGCCTGGTCGGCATCACCCCCGCCTGCGCGTTCCTGGAGCCGCTGGGCGCGATCGCCCTCGGCCTCATCGCCGGTGCGGTCTGCGCGCTCGCCGTGGGTCTGAAGTACAAGCTCAAGTACGACGACTCGCTCGACGTGGTGGCCGTGCACATGGTCGGCGGCATCATCGGCTCGCTGCTCATCGGCTTCCTGGCCATCGAGGTGCTGGCCGGCGAGGGCAACGACGGTCTGCTCTACGGCGGCGGCATCAAGCTGCTCGGCCTGCAGGCGATCGGTGTGGTCGCGGTGCTGGCGTACTCGTTCGTGGTGGCGTACATCATCGGCTTCGCGATCGAGAAGACCATCGGCTTCCGGCTCAGCCCCGAGGCCGAGGTCGAGGGCATCGACAACGCCGAGCACGCGGAGAGCGCGTACGAGTTCAGCTCCACCGGTGGTGGCGGCGCGTTCGCCGCCGCGGGCCTCACCCCCTCGGCGAAGCCGAAGAGTGAGCCCACCGAAGCGGTAAGCGAAAAGGTCGCCGGCTAACGTTCTCGGAATGGAGGGGTTGGACATGAAGCTGGTGACCGCGGTCATCAAGCCGCACCAGTTGGACGCCGTCAAGGAGGCCCTGCACACGCTGGGCGTGGCCGGGTTGACCGTGAGCGAGGTCCAGGGCTACGGACGGCAGAAGGGCCACACCGAGGTCTACCGGGGTGCCGAGTACACGGTCGAGTTCCTGCCCAAGATCCGGGTCGAGGTGCTGACCGACGAGATCGACGTGGACAAGATCGTCGACGCCGTGGTCGGTGCCGCCCGGACGGGCAAGATCGGTGACGGCAAGGTCTGGGTGACCGGTGTCGAGGAGGTCGTCCGGGTCCGCACCGGCGAGCGCGGCCTCGACGCCCTGTAGAACATCATCGATGACCTCGTCGACCGGGAGGGCAGCCGTGGGAACCGACGGCACAACGGCACTCCCGGTCGACGAGGTCGTCGGCGTACCGGCCGGGATCGGCGCTGCCGCGCGCCGGGCCCGGGCCGACGCGTACGACGCCTGGCTGGCCCGGCTGCTGCCGGACCGGCCGGGCGTCGCGCTGCTCGCGGTCGGCGGGCTGGGGCGACGGCAGTGCGCCCCGTACGGCGACCTCGACCTGGTGCTGGTGCACGCCGGGGTCCCCGGCGTCGACGAACTCGCCGCCTCGCTCTGGTACCCGATCTGGGACGCCGGGCTGCGGTTGGACCACTCGGTACGCACCGTGGCCGAGGCGCTGTCGGTCGCCCAGGACGACGTGAAGGTGGCCCTGGGCCTGCTCGACGCCCGTCTGGTCGCCGGTGACCCGGAACTCGCCGACACGCTGGTCAGCAGCGCCGTCGACCACTGGCGCCGCACCGCCGTACGCCAACTGGCGCCGCTGCGCCAGAGCGCGGCGACCCGCTGGCAGGCCCACGGCGAGCTGGCGTTCCTGCTCGAAGGCGACCTCAAGGAGGCGGCCGGCGGCCTGCGCGACGTCGGCATCCTCAAGGCCATCGCGCTCGCCGGCATCACCGACGCGCTGCGGCCCGCCATCCACGCCGCGCACCTGCGCCTGCTGGACACCCGCGACGCCCTGCACCAGCAGCTCGGTCGTCGGGTCGACCGGCTGCTCGCCCAGGAACGCGCCGGGGTGGCCGCGCTGCTCGGGCTCCGGCCGGCGCCGGCCGAGAGCGAGTCGCGCCCGACTGGGGCCGACGGTGCGGCGCACCCGGATCGGCCCGATCCCGGGCCGGACCGGCGGGCGCAGGCCGAGGAGGGTGACGGCGACGCCCTGTTGCGCCGGGTGGCCGGCGACGCGCGCACCGTCAGCCATGCTCTCGACGACGCGTTCCGCGCCGCCGACCGGCTGCGTTCCGGTCGCCGTCGAGGTGCCGACGGTCGCCCGCTCCGTCGGCCGGTCGCCCGGGACGTGGTCGAGCACGACGGGGAACTGGTGTTGGCCCGCACCGCCATCGGCGCCCGCCCCGACGCCAGCCTCTCGCTGCGGGTGGCCGCCGCGGCGGCGGTCACCGGGCTGCCGATCGCCCGGGCCACCTGTGAGTGGCTGGCCGCGTACTGCCCGCCGCTGCCGACGCCGTGGCCGGTCGAGGCACGCGCCGCGCTGACCACGCTGCTGGGCGCGGGCGCGGGTCTGCTCCCGGCCTGGGAGACCTGCGACCGGTACGGGCTGATCGACGGCTGGCTGCCGGAGTGGACCCGGCTGCGCAGCCTGCCCCAGCACAACCCGGTGCACCGGTTCACCCTGGACCGGCACCTGGTGCAGACCGCGTACGAGGCCAGCCGGCACACCCGCGACGTGGACCGGCCGGACCTGCTGCTGCTCGGCGCGTTCCTGCACGACATCGGCAAGGGCCTGCCGGGCGAAGGTGCCACCGGGCGGCCCGGCAGGCACGAACCCGCCGGCAGCTTCGCAGACCACTCGACCGTGGGCGCGCCGATCGCCCAGGCGATGGCCACCCGGATCGGCCTGCCCGAGCCGGAGGCGGCCCTGATCGGCACGCTCGTCCGGCTGCACCTGGTGCTGCCCGAGGTGGCCACCCGGCGGGACCTCGCCGACCCGGTGACCATCTCCCGGGTGGCCGAGGCGGTCGGCGACGTGACCACCCTCGACCTGCTGTACGCGCTGGTGCGGGCGGACGCCGCCGCCACCGGACCGGGTGCCTGGTCGGACTGGAAGGGGCGGCTGGTCGCCGAGTTGGTGGCCCGGGTCCGGACCACGCTCGACACCGGCACCGTGCCGCAACCCCCGGCACCCGATCCGGCGCTGGTGGTGGGGCCGCTGCCGGTCGTACACCTGACCGGGGACCGGGTGGCGGTGGCCGCGGCGGACCGGCGGGGCCTGCTCGCGACGGTGGCCGGTTGCCTGGCGCTGCACCGGCTGGAGGTGCTCGCCGCCGACGCGTCGACGGTGGACGGCCGGGCGTTGGTGGAGTGTCGGGTGCAGCCGCGGTACGGGTTGGCGCCGGATCCGGTCGCGCTCACCGCGGACCTGCGCCGGGCGGTCGGCGGCGACGTGTCGGTGACACAGCGTCTGCGCGGCCGGGCCGGGCGGGGCACCGGGGCCGAGCCCCGGGTGGTCTGGCACCGGGAGGCCGCCACCGACGCCGTGCTGCTGGAGTTGCGTGCCGCCGACGCGGCGGGCCTGCTCTACCGGGTGACCACCGCGCTGGACGCGGCCGGTGCGCAGGTCCGGGCGGCCCGGATCGCCACCCTGGGCGGGGACGTGGTGGACGTCTTCTATCTCGTCGGCTCGTGGCCCTCCGACGCCGAGCGCGACCGCCTGGAACGCGCCGTGCTCGCCGCGGTGTAAGGAAGGGCACCCTACTAACGCCTCGTGTATAGGAGGGGTCCCCTCCTTACATCCAAGGCGGCGTGGAGCGGGGGTACCGGTGGCCGGATACGCTAGCGGTGGTCGGAGCGCTCATTCGGCCCCACTCGTGCTCGCCGGAACACTGACAAACGGGATGTTCGTGTGTTTGACACCTTGAGTGACCGCCTCTCCGGGATCTTCACCAAGCTCCGCGGCAAGGGACGCCTCACCGACGCCGACATCGATGCGACCGCGCGCGAGATCCGTCTCGCGATGCTGGAGGCCGACGTCGCCCTGCCGGTGGTCAAGGGCTTCATCGCGAACGTCAAGGAGCGGGCTCGGGGGGCGGAGGTCTCCCAGGCGCTCAACCCGGCGCAGCAGATCATCAAGATCGTCAACGAGGAGCTGGTCGCGGTCCTCGGCGGCGAGGGGCGTCGGCTCCAGTTCGCCAAGCAGCCGCCGACGGTGATCATGCTCGCCGGTCTCCAGGGCTCCGGCAAGACCACCCTCGCCGGCAAGCTGGCCCGCTGGCTGCGGACCCAGGGCCACCAGCCGCTGCTGGTCGCCGCCGACCTCCAGCGCCCCAACGCCGTCGGGCAGCTCCAGGTGCTCGGCGGCCGGGCCGGCGTCGAGGTGTACGCCCCGGAGCCCGGCAACGGCGTCGGTGACCCGGTGCAGGTGGCGAAGGCCTCCATCGAGCACGCCCGGCGGTCGGCCCGGGACGTGGTCATCGTCGACACCGCCGGTCGCCTCGGTATCGACGCGGAGATGATGCAGCAGGCCGCGGACATCCGGGACGCGGTCGAGCCGGACGAGGTCATCTTCGTCATCGACGCGATGGTCGGTCAGGACGCGGTGCGGACCGCCGAGGCGTTCCGGGACGGCGTCGGCATCACCGGCGTGGTGCTGTCCAAGCTCGACGGCGACGCCCGTGGTGGTGCCGCGCTGTCGGTCCGCGAGGTGACCGGGCAGCCGATCCTCTTCGCCTCCACCGGCGAGAAGCTGGAGGACTTCGACGTCTTCCACCCCGACCGGATGGCCAGCCGGATCCTCGGCATGGGCGACGTCCTCACTCTGATCGAGCAGGCCGAGGCGGCCTTCGACACCGATCAGAAGGAGAAGATGACCGCCAAGCTGATGGGCGGCGAGCAGTTCACCCTGGAGGACTTCCTCGACCAGCTCATCGCGGTGCGCCGGATGGGACCGATCGCCAACGTGCTGGCCATGATGCCGGGCATGGGGCAGGTCAAGGACCAGCTCGCCGAGCTGGACGACAAGCACTTCGACCGGATCACCGCGATCATCCGGTCGATGACCCCGGCCGAGCGCACCAACCCGAAGATCATCAACGGCTCGCGGCGGGCCCGGATCGCCAACGGCTCCGGCGTCACCGTGATGGACGTCAACCAGTTGCTCAACCGCTTCACCGACGCGCAGAAGATGATGAAGCAGATGGGCGGCATGATGGGCCTGCCCGGCGGTGGCCGACGCAAGGCGACCAAGAGCCCGAAGAACAAGCGCAAGGGCACCAAGGGCGGCAACCGGCCGCGCAGCGGTGCCGGGATGCCGGGTGGTTTCCCGGGCGGCATGCCGCAGCTCCCGCCGGGGATGAGCCCGGACGACCTGGCCGCCGGCCAGGGCCTGCCGCCGGGCTTCAAGCTGCCGAAGATCGACTTCAACAAGCTGGGTAAGCGGGACAAGCCCTAGGTCGACCGGGCCGGGCCGGGGAGCCCGGCCACCGGTCGAAGTAGGACGGCAGCCACTGCGTGCAGTGCCGCGCGAACGGTGTGGCGGCGGGACAGACGCGCCGGCTGAAGCCGGACAGCCGTACGGCGTCCGGGGGACCGGTCCGGTGGAACAGGCCGACCGTGATGCTGAACACGCCGCGCCGGATCGCCGCCTCGACGCCGGCGGCCAGCACGTCGGAGTCGAGGGCGTCCTCGTCGGCCCCCCGGTGGATGAGTTCGCCCGCCACGGCGGGCAGCACGTTGTGGCACAGCACGGTGACGAGCTTCGGATTGGGCGACAGGTCGATCACCGGGGACCGGTAGCCGGTCCGGTTGACGTACGCCTCGGTGAAGGGCAGCAGGACACGCGTGGTGCCCCAGGCGGCCACCAGCCGGGCCGCCGTCGCCGACGCGTCGGCCACCAGCCGCAGATGTGTGGCGAGCAGCGCGTACTGGAGGCGGGGCCGGCGGGCCAGCCGCTGTGCCAGGCGCAGCTCCTCGTCGGAGAAGCAGAGCCGACCGAGCAGGTAGAGGCGTGCCAGCTCCCCGACCTCGGCCTCGGTGAGGCGGGCATCGCCGTGGGTCGGTCGGCCGTCGCTGTCGCTGGTTCGTGCGTCGGTGTCGGTCGGTCGGACGCCGCTGTCGCGACGGCGGGCGTCGGTGTCGCCGCTTCGGGCGTCGGCAGGGGGCGGTGCGTCGGGCCCGGACCGCGGCCCACGGGACCTGAGGCGGCCGGAGGCGAGGGCCTCGTCGAACGCCGCCAGGACGGTGCCGACCCCGGGGCGTACGCCGTCCGGCCCGCCCCGGCACTGTCCGACGAGATCCCGCCAGTGCGTCGAGAGCAGGTGCAGCACCTGCCGACACGACTCGGCCGGCGACGTTCCCGGGTCGGTCCGGCGGTCGATGCTGCGGAGCAGGTGACCGGCGGGGGAGTCGGGGGCGATCGTGGCGCGGGCCCGCGCCATCGCGGCGGAGGTGCTGCGCTCGGCGGACACGGTGAAGTAGTCGTCCAGCTCGTCGTGGTCGGCCGCTCCGAAGTGCACCGCCATCGGCTTGGCCCGGGTCACCCGCTGCCAGTAGTACGACCGGAGTGCCGCCGGGTCGTCCAGGAGCGGGCCGAGAGCATCCGGACCCGGACCGCCGCGCGGCAGGGCACTGCGGACGAGCGACCGGACGAACCGGTCGTTCTCGGCGACCAGATGACCGGGAGCGCTGCGCAGCCACACCTCGGAGGCCAGTTTGGCGGTCTGCATCTCCTCGTTGACGTGCCGCAGGTAGCCGTCGAGTCGCCGCCGGTCAGGTCGCATCGGCGTCGCGATCCGTCGGTCCGGCCGTATCGGTGTCGCGATCCGCCGACCTGGCCGCATCGGCGTTCCGGTCCGCCGGTCCGGCTGTGTCGGCGTCCCGTAGGAACTCCGGCGCGACCAGAGCGGCATACCGCGCGTACAGCCGTGCCGTGACCTGACGCGCGCCGTCGTCGAGCACGAGCAGGTCAGCGGCGAGCGCGGCGCCGAGCGCGCCGAACGCGGCAGCGGTGACCAGCGAGTCCGGGTCGTCGACCCGTCGCGCGGTGCGTTCGAGGTCCAGCACGAAGCGGTGCAGCGAGTCGGCCACCCGGCGCCCGTCGGTCGGCCCCCAGGCCGGGTGTACGCGCCCGGACGGCGCGGCCTGCGGCATGGCCGCTTCGAGGACGCCGAGACAGCGGCACAGCTCCGTCACCGCGTCGTCGTCCTCGGGTGCGGGTGCGCCCTGCCGGACCCAGTCGGCCCGCAACCGCGTCAGGCAGTCGTGGATCTGCTCCGGTGCCATCTCCCGGATGACGATCCGGGCGCGCTTGCGGACCTCCTCGCTCATGTCCGCGTACAACGGCATGTTCAATGGGCCCTGGAGGTCGTACCGCATCCGCCGGACCAGGCGCTCGTCGGCGGACACGGCGCCGTCGCCGGCCAGGTCGGCCTCGCGGAGCCGGTTCAGCGTGACTCCCGCGCTCTGGCGGGCGTACCAGGTGCGGAGGGCCTCACCCGTCAGCAGCCGACGGTCGGTGTCGACCACCAGGCCGGGGCGGCTGAGCGACAGGCGCAGAGCGGCCACGATGCGGGTGACCTCGCCCCGGAGGACCTCCAGGAAGCTCGACCCGGCCGGTCCCGCCAGCAGGAACCGGTCGAGGTCCGAGCCGGTCAGGTCCGGTACGCCGAGTTGGTCGGTCCCGTCGTCGACCCGGTGGAAGGACGCCATGATCGCGCTGCGCGGCGCGCCGGTCGAGGTCCGGTAGCGGTGATGGACCACCCGGCTCGCGGCGAAGATCGTGTGACAGGGCGCGGTCAGGTTCTCCAGGTGGACGACGCGCGGCTGCCGGTCGTCGAAGAACCGGGCCTGGGCGGCCAGCGCCTCGTCGACCCGGGCCCGGGACGGGAAGATGCAACTGTCCTCGTCACTCGACGCCGCACCGCCCGCGTCGACGGAACACTGCCGGAAGAGCCGGTTGGTCCGGGGCAGATAGGTGAGCCCCTGCCCGGCGGGCCCGCGATCCGTGCCCAGCGTCCAGGTCACGATCACCTTGAACTCGTCCATGAACGGGTTGTTGTCGATGTGCAGGGTGTTGTCCCGGGCGACCACGTCGAGTGGCTGCGTGTCCTTGGCCCGCAGGTCCACGATCTTCACCGGTCCACCGAGGGCGTGGGCGACGAGCGCGACCAGCAGCGGGTGGGCGAACGTCTCCCGGAAGTGCGGATCGTCGAGCAGCCGCCGCGAGTGGCTCGCGTTCAGATAGTTGTGCAGCGTGCCCCGGCTGCCGCTGGTGCTCATCTCCGCGTCGTACGCGGTGCGGGCCGCCGCGAAGCGGGCCGCGGACAGCAGACCGGCGAAGCTGAGCGCGCCCTCACCGGCGAGGTCGCGGCTCATGGCGACGAACGCCTCGGCCAGCCGCACGCCGTCCGCCTCGCCTCGACACGCCTGCCCGACGAGCGCCTCGACGGCGCGCCGGAAGTCCTCGGCGACCTCCGGCCGGCGCAACTGGCGGTACGCCTGCGGGCGCGCCAACTCGGCGGCCGACACGAGCGGCGCGTACCTGGTGCTCACGGCGTGGTCGTCCCGACCGTGAGCGTCGACCGGGTCAGGTCGGGATGGCGCTCCAGGCGGGCCAGGGCCCGTCTGACCTCGTCACCGGCGCTCTCGTCACCGAGCTCGGCGTAGGCGTGCGCCAACTGCGCCAGGATCGTCCGCACCGACCGCACGTTGCCGAGCGAGTCCTCCACCCGCCATGCCCGCTCCAGCCAGGTGCAGGCCTGCTCCAGGTCGCCGGAGCGCAGGCCCACGTCCCCGAGCAGGCGCAGCGCCAGGGCCCGGCCGTAGGCGTTCTGCGCGTCCTCACAGATCGACAGGCTGCGCAGCCCGAGGGCGTGCGCCCACCAGTGGTGACCCGTCTCGGTGAGCGCGCGGGCGGCGTCGTACAGGCCGCGCGCCTCGCGTACCGGCTTGCCCGTCCGGCGCGACTCCCGGGCCGCACGCAGACCCCACCGCAGCGCCTCGACGTACTCGCCGGAGCGCAGCGCGAGTTCGGCCATGGCGTGCTGGGCGGAGGCCACCCCGCTGTCGTCGTGCTGGGCGGCGTCGAGCGCCATCGAGGCCCGCAACTCCGCCTTCGCGTCCGCCAGCCGCCCGACGTCGGCCAGGGCCCGGCCCAGAGCCCGCCGGGAGAACGCCTCCATCGCCGGGTCCCCGGCGACCGACGCGGCGACCGCCGCCTCCTGGACGGCGAGTGTCCTGGTCACGTCCTGTCGCCAGTACAGGAACGTGTTCACCGAGCGGGCGAACCGGGTGACGAACGTGAAGTCCCCGGCGGCCGTCGCCTCCTCGACGAGGAAGGTCAGCGACGGTGTCAGCGACTCGAACCAGGCCAGCGCCTCGGTGACGTCGAAGCGGGCGGCGTCAGCCAGGTCGGCCGTCTCCCGGTCCACCGGCGACGGATGCCGGTTCGGGTCGATGGCCCGGTCGGCGGCGTAGCTGAGCGCCAGGTGGACGACGCGGACCCGGCGTGCGTACGCCTGCTGTTCCTCGTCGCTCATCACCCGGGAGCGCGTCTCGGTCAGGTACGCCTTGATGATGTCGTGCATCCGGTAGCGCCCGATGCCGATCTCGTCGACCAGGGAGGCCAGACAGAGGGACTGGAGCAGGCGGTCGCAGTCGCGCCGGGGCAGGTCGAGGATCAACGAGAGCACCGACAGCGAGCACTCGGTGCTCGGCAGCATCGACGCGACGTAGAGGACGCGCCGGGCCGGTGTGTCCAGGTCCTCGACCGACCAGGAGATCACCCGTCCCACCTCGATGCCGAGCCCGGCCCCGTCGAGGAAGCGCAGCGGGTTGCGGTCCGACTCGATGCCCAGCATCGCGTCGCGTACGGTCCAACTGCTGTGGATGGCGAGCTTGGCCGAGACGATGGCGAGCGCCAACGGGTGTCCCTCCAGGAGTTCGACGATGCGGCGGGCGCTGCGGTCGCCCTGCTCGACCCGGACGAACCCGACCCGCTCGGCGAGGAGTTCCACCCCCTCCTCCGTGGTCAGCAGCGGAAGCTTGAGCACCCGGGCCTCGTGCCGGACGCTCATCTCCGGGATGGCGCGGCGGCTGGTGACCACCAGTCCCGACCCGTACCCGGGGACCAGGTCGCGCACCTGGTCGTAGGAGCCCACGTTGTCGACGATGACGAGGCAGCGCCGGCCGGCGGTGGCGGACCGGAACACGTTGCCCCACTCGTCCTCGTTGTCCGGCAGGTCGCCCCGGGTGATCCCGAGCGTGGCCAGGAAGGTGCGTACCGCGTCGCGGGCCTCCATCCGGGGGGTGCCGGAGTACGCCCGCATGTCGACGAAGAACTGACCGTCGGGATAGTTGTCGATGCGCGAACTCGCCCAGGCCAGGGCGAGCGTGGTCTTTCCCGAGCCGGCCAGTCCCCAGAGCATGCAGGAGCGTGACCCCGGTTCGCCCATCGCCTCGTCCATCGCCTGGAGGAGATGGTGCCGGCCGACGATTCTTCCGATCCCACCGGGAAGCATGCGTGGAATTTCCGCCGACCACATCGTCGAGCGTGATTGCTGGACGTAGATCGCCCCGGACGTACCCACCTGGAGCACCTGGTTGGCAGTGAGTTCCCGGGCGACGTTGCGTGGTGTGTTCTCGTCAGCGGGGACCATGTCTTCGCCCTTTCCGGCAACGGATTCCTGGCGGAGATCGGAGCTTCCGATCGGGTCCGCCGGTCACATGGTGACGTCGCCGACGTGCTGGGCCTGGATGAGCTTGCCCACCGTGCTGGAGGTGACCGAGTTGACCGCCCCGCCCGACACCGACACCTGCCGGAGCGCCTCCAGGAGACGGGGATCCTCGGCCGCGTACGCCGAGAGCACCTCGACCAGTCGCGCGGTGTCCTCAGCGGACGGGATCCGGTCCGCGGTCCGCTCCAGCGCCCCGACGACCTCGTCCGGCTCGTTTCTGCGCAGGAATCGTTGCCGAATGGCGTCGACGACCGCGGCCCCGGACCCTTCTGCGATCTTGAGTAGTGCGGCGGAAACGATGGCCTCGATCATTTCGCGACTCCTACCGTCTAAGAACGGCCCACCCGTGTGCGGCGAGGCAAAGATTACCGATCGACGTGACCGCGAGAAAGCCTCTTTCGTGCCGATCATCGCTCGGAAGAAACAATTCTGCGAGCTCTCCACCTGCCCTGACGGCCGCGAGGAGGTGGTGATCGGGTAGGACTGTCACATGGCTCTGCACGTGCGTGGTGTGCTCCTGCCCGACGACGAGGTCCGCGACCTGTGGTTGGTCGGCGACCGGGTCACCTTCGAACCGGTGCCCGGCGCCGAGACGGTCGTCGACGGCGGCTTCGTGCTGCCCGGTCTGGTCGACGCGCACTGCCACATCGGCATCGCCCGGGGCGGCACGCCGATCGCCTCGCTCGACCACGCCCGCGCGTTGGCCCGTACCGACCGGGACGCCGGTGTCCTCGCGATCCGGGACGCCGGTTCGCCGTTCCCGTACCCGGAGCTGGAGGACGAGCCCGACCTGCCGCGCCTGGCCCGCGCGGGCCGGCACGTCGCGCCCCCCAGGCGCTACCTGCGCGACATCGGGTTGGAGGTCGACGCGGCCGAGGTCACCGCCGCCGTGACCGCGCAGGCCGCCGCCGGCAACGGCTGGGTCAAGCTGGTCGGCGACTGGATCGACCGGGGCGTCGGTGACCTGGCCCCGGCCTGGGACGCGGAGACGATGACCGCCGCGGTGGCCGCCGCGCACGCCGCCGGGGCCCGCGCCGCCGTGCACACCTTCAGCGAGTCCGCGGTGGAGATCATGGTGCGGGCCGGGGTGGACTCGGTGGAGCACGGCACCGGGCTGAGCCTCGACCTGATCGACCTGATGGCCCGGCAGGGGACCGCGCTGATCCCCACGATGATCAACATTCGGACCTTCGGCGGCATCGCCGACCAGGCCCGACCCAAGTTCCCCGGGTACGCCGACCACATGCTCGCCCTGCGTGACCGCTTCCCGCAGGTGGTGCGCGCCGCCTACGAGGCGGGGGTGCCGATCTACGTGGGCACCGACGCGGGCGGCGGGATCGACCACGGGCTCGCCGTCGAGGAGATGTTGCTGCTGCACGAGCAGGCCGGCATGTCCCGCACGGACGTGCTCGCCGCCGCCTCCTGGGGTGCCCGTGCCTGGCTGGGCTTCCCCGGCCTCGTCGAGGGCGGCCTGGCCGACCTCTCCGTCTATCCCGACGACCCCCGCCGCGACCTGAACGCCCTGCGTACCCCCACCCGCCTGATCCTCCGCGGCCACCCCCTCCGCTGACCCACCCCCACCCCGCCCGGTCGCGGTCGAGTTCGCGGTCGATCAAGGAGTTCGGGTCGGGTTCCGCGCCTGACGGCGACCCGAACCTCTTGATCAACTCGGGAGGGTGGGGTGGGAGCGGGGGAGGGGACGGGTGGGGCGCATAGGATGTGCGGTCATGGCGCGTGTGCTGACTCCCCGGGCGGAGGACTTTCCCCGCTGGTACCAGGACCTCATCGCGAAGGCGAAGCTGGCCGACAACGGGCCGGTGCGGGGGACCATGGTGATCCGACCGGCCGGCTATGCCATCTGGGAGCGGATGCAGGCCGAGATGGACGACCGGATCAAGGCGGCCGGGGCGGAGAACGCGTACTTCCCGCTGTTCATCCCGGAGAGCTACCTCAAGCGCGAGGCCGAGCACGTCGAGGGCTTCTCGCCGGAGCTGGCGGTGGTCACCCACGGTGGCGGCAAGCAGTTGGCCGAGCCGGTCGTGGTGCGCCCCACCAGCGAGACGGTGATCGGCGAGTTCATGGCCAAGTGGATCGACTCGTACCGGGACCTGCCGCTGCTGCTCAACCAGTGGGCCAACGTGGTCCGCTGGGAACTGCGGCCCCGGGTCTTCCTGCGTACCAGCGAGTTCCTGTGGCAGGAGGGGCACACCGCGCACGCCACCCGCGCCGACGCCCGCGCGTACGCCCGGCAGATCCTGCACGAGGCGTACGAGGACCTGATGGTCAACGTGCTCGGCATCCCGGTGGTGGTCGGGCTCAAGACGGCCCGTGAGCGCTTCGCCGGGGCGACCGCCACGTACACCTGCGAAGGCATGATGGGCGACGGCAAGGCGCTCCAGCTCGGCACCAGTCACGAGCTGGGACAGAACTTCGCCAAGGCGTTCGACATCAGCTACTCCTCGGCCGAGGGCGGCCGGGAACACGCCTGGACCACCTCCTGGGGCACCTCCACCCGGATGCTCGGCGGCCTGATCATGTGCCACGGCGACGACAACGGGCTGCGGGTGCCGCCGAAGCTGGCGCCGGTGCAGGCGTACGTGATGGTGGTCAAGGACGGCGACGGCGTCGGCGCGGCGGCGACCAAGCTCCGCGACGCGCTGCGGGACGCCGGTGTCCGGGTCACCCTCGACGACCGCACCGACACCCCGTTCGGCCGCCGGGCCGTCGACGCCGAGCTGCGCGGCTATCCGGTACGCGTCGAGGTCGGTCCCCGTGACCTGGCCGCCGGCAACGCGGTCGTGGTGCGGCGGACCGACGGGTCGAAGGCGCCCACGCCGGTGGCCGACGTGGTCGGTGCGGTCCTCGCCGCCCTGGAGACCGACCAGCAGTCCCTGCACGACCAGGCGCTGGCCTTCCGTCAGTCCCGCACGGTCGAGGTGGCGACCCTGGACGAGGCGCTGGAAGCGGCGGGCACCGGCTGGGCCCGGGTGCCGTGGTCGGCGGTCGGGGTCGAGGGCGAGGCGAAGGCCAACGGGCAGGGTGTCACGGTCCGCTGCCTGGTCCGCGCCGACGGCTCGGTGCCGGACACCGAGGACGAGCCCGACCTGGTCGCCATCCTGGCTCGCGCGTACTGAGGCGCCGGTCGCGACGGTGAGATTCCAACCGGGCCGCCTGATCGTGCACCGCAACGTCCGGCGGGGCCGGATCGGATGGGTGCGCCCGATGCGCGTGGTCAGCGACGACGACCGGGGCCTGCTCCTCTGGCTGGCCCGGGACACGGCGGTGGCCAGCGAGGTGACCGAGGCCGGCGTGGGCATGCGGGGCGTCCCGTTCGCGGAGTGGGTCGTCTCGACGTACCGGATGGCGACCGGCCGGTGGGTGGGACCGCCGCTGCTGAAGTTCCTGCCGACGGGTGCCGCCCACTCGGTCTGGTGGTTCCAGGACGCGCAGGGGTGCTTCGCCCACTGGTACGTCAACCTGGAGGAACACGGGGTCCGCTGGGACGACGGCGACCTGGCCGGCGTCGACATCGTGGACCAGGATCTCGACGTGGTGGTGCGTCCCGACCTGAGCTGGGAGTGGAAGGACGAGGACGAGTTCACCGAGCGGCTCGCCTTCCCGGAGCACTACTGGGTGTCGGACGAGGCGGCGGTCCGGGCCGAGGGCAAGCGGGCCGTCCGGACCGCAGAGGCGGGCGGGTTCCCGTTCGACGGCACCTGGTGCGACTTCCTCCCGCCGGCGGAGTGGACCGTCCCGCCGGAGTTGCCGCCCGGCTGGGACCGCCCACCAGCCCGCTGACCCCGCCGGTCGGGTGTGATCCGGGTCACCTTCGCCTGTCGGTCGGTGTCGCAGGGCAGGTCCGGTGTGAGGGATCCGGGACCGATCTGGCAGAATGGCTGGCTGGTATCCGGCGCGTGTCCGGCGCCCTCTAACCCGGGCGCGTCGCCAGTCCACCCGAGCGGTCTCCGGCCCAACCCCACTGTGCCGGTCGGCGTTCACCCATGCACACCGCCCATACCGGGCCGGTGATATCGCAACAGGAGCGAAACAACCGTGGCCGTAAAGATCCGGCTCCTGCGGATGGGCAAGATCCGCAACCCGCAGTACCGCATCGTCGTCGCCGACTCGCGCACCAAGCGCGACGGCCGGGCGATCGAGTTCGTCGGGATCTACCAGCCGAAGGAAGACCCTTCGGTGATCGAGGTCAAGTCGGAGCGGGTCCAGTACTGGCTGTCCGTCGGCGCCCAGCCGAGCGAGGCGGTGCAGCGCCTGCTGGAGCTGACCGGTGACTGGCAGAAGTACAAGGGCCTGCCGGCCCCGCCGCCGCTGAAGGTCGCCCCCGAGCGGGCCGACCGCAAGGCGGCGTACGAGGCCGAGGCGAAGGCCGCCGCCGGTCTGGCCGAGACGCCGGCCAAGCCGGCGAAGAAGGCCGCCAAGGCCGCCGAGGCCGAGGCCCCGAAGGCCGAGGAGCCGGCCGCCGCCGAGTCCGGCGAGCAGGCCTGACATGGCGCTGCGGCCGGCGTTGGAGCACCTGGTCAAGGGCATCGTCGACCACCCCGAGGACGTACGCGTCCGGATGGTCGACTCCCGTCGGGGCAAGCGGCTCGAGGTCCGCGTGCACCCCGAGGACCTGGGCACCGTGATCGGGCGGTCCGGCCGGACCGCCAAGGCGCTGCGCCAGGTGATCGGCTCCATCGGTGGGCGCGGCGTGCGCGTCGACATCGTCGACTCGTACTGATGCTGCTCATCGTCGGCAGGATCGGCAAGCCGCACGGCATCCGTGGTGAGGTCACCGTGGAGGTGCGGACGGACGAGCCCGAGACGCGGTTCGCCCCCGGCATGGTGTTGACCACCATGGCGGGGGCGAACGCCGCGAACGGTCGAGGCGCGGCCCCCGCCGGTCCCGGGGTGCCGTTCGAGGTGCCCGACGAGCTGACCGTGGAGTCGGCCCGCTGGCACCAGGGGCGGATGCTGGTCGCCTTCGAGGGAGTGCTGGACCGCGACGTCGCGGAGGCGTTGCGCGGCACCCTGGTCGGAGTGGACAGCGCCGGGGTCGCCCCGCCGGAGGACCCGGAGGAGTTCCTCGATCACCAGCTCGTGGGCCTGGCCGTGGTCACACCGGACGGCGAGCGCCTCGGCGAGGTGGCGCGGATCGACCACGCTCCCGCCTCCGACCTGCTGGTGCTGCGTCGTCCCGAGGGGCGTACCGCGCTGATCCCGTTCGTCAAGGAGATCGTCCCCGAGGTCGATCTCGCCGGTGGTCGTGTGGTGGTCGACCCGCCCGGCGGCCTGCTCGACCTGTAGACCCGGGAGCACCCTGATGCGCGTCGACATCGTGTCGATCTTCCCGGAGTACTTCGCCCCGCTGGACCTGTCACTGGTCGGCCGGGCCCGGACCAACGGCACGCTGCGGCTGGCCATACACGACCTGCGGACCTGGACGCACGACGTGCACCGCACCGTCGACGACACCCCGTACGGCGGTGGTCCCGGCATGGTGATGCGGCCCGAGCCGTGGGGCGACGCGCTGGACGCGCTGGCCCCGCCGGAGCTGCCCGCGCCCCGCCTGCTGGTGCCGTCCCCGGCCGGGGTGCCGTTCACCCAGGCGCTGGCGCACGAGCTGGCCGCCGAGCCGCGCCTGCTGTTCGCCTGCGGCCGGTACGAGGGCATCGATCAGCGGGTGCTCGACCACGCCGCGACCCGGATGCCGGTCACCGAGGTCAGCCTCGGCGACTACGTGCTCTTCGGTGGTGAGGTCGCGGTGTTGGTGATCCTGGAGGCGGTGACCCGCCTGCTGCCCGGCGTACTCGGCAACGCCGGCTCGCTCGACGACGAGTCGCACGCGCACGGGCTGCTGGAAGCGCCGATGTACACCAAGCCGGCGACCTGGCGCGATCTGGAGGTGCCGGCGGTCCTGCGCTCCGGTGACCACGGCCGGATCGCCCGTTGGCGTCGGGACGAGGCGCTGGCCCGGACCGGTCGGCGTCGTCCCGACATGCTCGCCGCGATCGACCCGGGCAGCCTCGACAAGCGGGACGTCGCGGCGCTGGACCGGGCCGGATTTCAGGTGCCCGGGGCGGATGTGGCAAAGTAGGGGGGTTGCCGCAGTCGCCCACACCGTGGACGGCTGCGAGGATCCCCGACCGGGGTCGGTTCCGGCCGGCCACCACCCGGGGATCAGTATCACCCATCCGCGCGCCGAGTGACGGTGCGCCGTGAGCCTCACGAGGACACCACGATGAACATCCTGGACGCCCTTGACGCCCAGTCGAAGCGCACCGACCTGCCCGACTTCCGTGCCGGTGACACCGTCAAGGTGCACGCGCGGGTCGTCGAGGGCAACCGGTCCCGGGTCCAGATCTTCCAGGGCGTCGTCATCCGCCGCCAGGGCGACGGGCTGCGCGAGACGTTCACCGTCCGCAAGCTCAGCTTCGGTGTGGGTGTCGAGCGGACCTACCCGATCAACAGCCCGGCGATCGACCGGATCGAGGTCGTGGTCCGTGGTGACGTGCGCCGCGCCAAGCTCTACTACCTGCGGGAGCTGCGGGGCAAGAAGGCCAAGATCAAGGAGCTGCGCGAGAAGCAGCCGAGCTGACATCGCGCTACGCCACGCCGCCCGAGCTGCGCGTATGCCGTACCGGCCAGACCGCACTACCCTGGTCGGTACGGGCGCAGCCAAGCGGTGATCCGCCGGACAGGCGGATGGACGCCACTGCCGCCCGGGAGGTCTCGACGAGACTTCCGGGCGGTAGTCGTTTCTGCGGACCGGGGAGTGGGCGTGGTACAGGCGCTTGACGACAGCGGCGCGGTCGATCCGTGGCGACGCCGCACCCGGCGCACCAGACCGCAGATGCCGCTCTGGCAGGAGCTGCCGCTGCTGCTCGTCGTCGCGTTCTGCCTCGCGGTGCTGATCCGCACCTTCCTGCTCCAGGCGTTCTTCATCCCCTCCGGGTCGATGGAGGACACGCTGCTGGTCAACGACCGGGTGCTGGTCAACAAGGTCGTCTACACCATGCGCGACCCGGAACGCGGCGAGGTGGTCGTCTTCCGTGGCACCGAACAGTGGGTGCCGCAGGTCGACACACAGCCGCCCACCGGTTTCGCCGACAAGCTGGGCCGCACCATCGGTGACCTGGTCGGCCTCGGCCGGCCCGGCGAGAAGGACTTCATCAAGCGCGTCATCGGGCTGCCCGGCGACCGGGTGAGCTGCTGCGACGACGAGGGCCGGGTGCTCGTCAACGGCACCCCGCTGGACGAGTCGGCGTACGTGCTGCGGGACTCGCCGCTGGAGTTGCCGCCGAACCCGGAGGAGTGCCGCTCCCGGCGGTTCGAGGAGATCGTCGTACCGCCGGGGCAGATCTTCGTGCTGGGTGACCACCGACTGGTCTCGCAGGACGCGCGCTGCCAGGGCCCGGTGCCGATCGACAACGTGGTGGGCCGGGCGTTCGCGGTGGTCTGGCCGTCGAACCGCTGGCACTCGCTGCCGATCCCGGAGACGTTCGCCGGTGTCGCCCCGCCCGCCGGGGCCGGCGGTGCCGCGCCGCCGGTCCGGCCCACACCCGTGGGGGACGTCGTCCTGATCCTCCCCATCGCGGCCACGCTGACCGTTCTCGCGCGTTCCGGACGGTGGTCCTCGACCCGGCAACGTAGGCTCCTTCCGTGATTGACGAGCAGACCGACAAGTCGCGCCACTCGTTCTGGAAGGAACTGCCCATCCTTCTGGGGGTGGCGATCGTGGTCGCGGTACTGGTACGTGCCTTCGTACTGCAGACCTTCTTCATCCCCTCGCCGTCGATGGAGAATACGCTCAAGATCGACGATCGGGTGCTGGTCAACAAGCTGGTGTACAACTTCCGGTCCCCGCACCGCGGCGAGGTGATCGTCTTCAAGGCTCCGGTCGAGTGGAGCGGCAACCCGGCGGGAGAGGACTTCATCAAGCGCGTGATCGGCGTCGGCGGCGACCGGATCGTCTGCTGCGACGACCAGGACCGGCTGGTGATCAACGGTACGCCGCTGGACGAGCCGTACATCTTCTCCTTCGACGGGCGGCGCGACAAGCCGGCGGACCAGGAGTTCGACGTGCAGGTGCCGCCGGGCCGACTCTGGGTGATGGGTGACCACCGCTCCGCCTCCGGCGACTCGCTGGAGCACTACCAGCAGTCCGGGCAGAACATCGACACGGCCACCATTCCCGAGCAGGACGTGGTGGGCCGGGCCTTCACGATCTTCTGGCCGGTCGACCGGGCCACCCTGCTGACCGTGCCCGAGCAGTTCGAGTCGATCCCGCAACCCTGATCCCGGCCGCCCGGCAACGGGTGGCGTGGGAGTTGTCGGCCGGGTCTGGCAGTCTGGTGCGGTGACGGTCTACACCCCGAGGCGCGCCGCCCGCGTGCTCCTGGTCGACGCGGCGGGCAGGTTGCTGCTCTTCCGTGGTGCCGACCCGGCCCGACCGGAGCACGGCCGCTGGTGGTTCACCGCCGGTGGTGGCCTCGACCCCGGGGAGACCTACGCCGAGGGCGCCGCCCGTGAGTTGGCCGAGGAGACCGGGTTGCGGCTGTCCGTGACCGAGATGGGCGAGCCCGTCCACGCCGACCTGATCGAGTTCACCTTCGACGGGGTGTGGTATCGGCAGGAGCAGCGGTTCTTCGTCGTCCGGGTGGCGGCGCACGAGGTCGACACCGCGGGCTTCAACGAGGTCGAGCGAGGCAGCGTGGACGGCCATCGCTGGTGGTCGGCGGCGGAGCTGGCCGGCACCGACGAGCGGTACTACCCGCAGGACCTGCCGCAGGTGCTGGCCCGGGTGCTCGCCGACGGCCCGGCCCGGACCTCGGGTGCGGCATGCTGACCCCGCCCCGCACCGTGGTGCGCCGCGACGCCGGTCTCTACGCGCTGGAGCGCGCCCTGCAACGACGGGGCTTCCGACACGTCGCCGGTGCCGACGAGGCCGGTCGGGGCGCCTGCGCCGGGCCGCTGGTGGCCGCCGCCGCGATCCTGCCCGAGGGGCGGCGCGGCGAGATCGACGGGTTGGCCGACTCCAAGCTGCTCACCCCGGCCAGCCGGGATCGGGTGTACGACGAGGTCGTCGCGCGTGCCCTGGCGTACGCGGTGGTGGTCGTACCGGCCGAGGAGGTCGACGCCCGGGGGCTGCACGTGTGCAACCTGGCCGCGATGCGGCGGGCGCTCGCCTCACTGACTGTGCGCCCGGAGTACGTGCTGACCGACGGGTTCGGCGTGGACGGTCTGGGCGTGCCGGGCCTGGCGGTGTGGAAGGGCGACCGGGTGGCCGCCTGCGTGGCGGCGGCGAGCGTGCTGGCCAAGGTCACCCGGGACCGGATCATGGTGGAGTTGGACGCGGTGCATCCCGGCTACGGCTTCGCCGAACACAAGGGGTACGTCACCGCGGAGCACAGTGCGGCGTTGCGTGACCGTGGGCCGTGCCCGCAGCACCGGTTCTCGTACGTCAACGTAGCCGCCGCCTCGGGGCGGGACGGTCGGCCGCCACGCTCCCGGCGACCGCTGGGTGCAAGCCCGGACGAGCCGATGGAGCGCTCAGCCGCCGCAGGGGGTACCGTCGGCGTGGCGTTGGGCGAGCAGCCTCGGCCTCCGGCGTCGGTGGGGGAAGATGTGGTCATGGAAGGCGGAGTGCGATGAGCGCGGAAGATCTCGAGAAGTACGAGACCGAGATGGAGCTCCAGCTCTACCGGGAGTACCGCGACATCGTCCGTCAGTTCTCCTACGTGGTGGAGACCGAGCGCCGGTTCTACCTGGCGAACCAGGTCGACCTGCACGTGCGCAACTCCGACGGCGAGGTCTACTTCGAGGTCGAGATGCACGACGCGTGGGTGTGGGACATGTATCGTCCCGCCCGGTTCGTGAAGAACGTTCGTGTGATGACGTTCAAGGACGTCAACGTCGAGGAGCTGGAGAAGCCGGACATCTCCCTCCCCGCCGACTCCGGCTTCGGCGGCTGACCCGCACGTCCCCGCCCGGACGGGCATCGTCGGTGGCCCCCACCGCCGCGATCCGTCCACCATGTCCGGTCAGCGGTCGACCTCATCGGTCGGCCGCCCGGTGAACTCGAACATCGTCACCCCGCCCGGCACCGGTCGCGGCGTACGCGTCGGTGCGACTGCCCGCAGTGGTCCGGGCCGCGCCCCGTCCAGCGCCGCGACGAGGCGGGTCCGCACCTCCGTCACCCGTCGGGACAACGACGAGGCGGGGTCGGTGTACCGGTCGTGCCAGGCGTACCAGTCACGTGTCACCCGGTCGAGCCTAGGCGCGGTGCCATAGCAGATCGGCTCCCTCCGGCGCGGCTTGTCCACAGGACGCTCCGCTGTCCACAGGCGAGGCCCGGGGGACGGCGGACAACGATCCGTCGAGTCAGGATCGCCGACATGTCCCTCCGGTCGCTGATCAGACCCGTCCCCTCCGCCGCCCCGGCGTCGCCTGTCTCGGCATGGCCCGCCCTGGTGTGGTCGGCCCTGGTGGCCCGTGCATCGGCGTGGCCCGCCCTGCTGCGGTCCGGATCGGTGGCTGTCCCGGGCGGGCGCGTATCGCCGTGGGGTGGCGAGGTTGTGCCATCTCTTGCCGCGCGTGCGCGCCTGACGGTCACTCCGTGTCCCCTTGCGTGCCGGTGTGCCGTCGTCCCGCCCGCCGATGCGGCACGCCTGCGATCGGCGGCCCGCAGAGGCGGTAGGCGGGGCGTGCTGCTCGCCGGTCCCGTCGCGCTGCTGCCGGTCCTGGCATCGCCGGCGGTCGCGGTCATGCCGCACACCGGTCCGGTGCGAACCGGGCGTGCGGCCGTCCAGCCCGCTGTCGCGCCGCGTCCGGACGTGCCGCTTGCGACTGCTGCATCGCCCTCGCCCGCACCAGCCGCCTCGTTCCCGGTCGTGCCGTTGCGAGTCGCTCCGGAGCGGTCGGTGGAGGTCGAGCGGTTCAGGTGGCCGGTCGACGGCCGGCCGCATCCGGTCCGTCGGTTCGATCCGCCACCCCGACCGTGGCTGCCCGGTCATCGCGGAGTCGACCTGCTCGTCCCGGCCGGGACGACGATCCGGTCCGCCGGCACCGGCACGGTCCTGTTCGCCGGCATGGTCGCCGGCCGTCCGGTGCTCTCCGTCGGGCACCCGGACGGCCTGCGCACCACCTACGAGCCGGTCCAGCCGGACGTCACGGTCGGCACGTCGGTGTCGGCGGGCACCGCGCTGGGCACCCTGCTGCCGGGCCACGCCGGCTGCCCCGAGGCGGCCTGCCTGCACTGGGGTCTGCGCCGGGGAGACGACTACCTCGATCCGCTGGCGCTGCTGGGTCTCGGCCGATCCCGGCTGCTGCCGCTCGACCCGGACCCGACCGTGTCCCACTCCCCGACGATCCGGGACGAGGGGCGGCGCAGCGGCGGGACGTGGTCAGCGTTGGGCGAGCAGGGCGGGCAGGCGGACGGCGAGCCGCTCGTACTCGTCCGGCGAGTTGTACACCTGACCGCAGAGTCGCAGCAGTCCCCGTCCGCCGAAGGTCATGACCGCCACCTGGGTGGCGAGCCGCTCGAAGATCCGGGCCTGCAACGCCCGCGCCGCGTCGAGGTTCGTGGCGAGGCCCGCCGGCAACGGGACGATCCGCATGGCGACGGTCGGTCCGCCGGGATCGAGCAGCTCGGCCGGCGGCACCGCCAGCGCGTCCCCGACCACCCGCTGCCCGTACGCGGCCAGTGCGGCGTTGTGTGCGCGTACCCGGTCCACGTCGAGGCTGCGCAGCGTGTAGAGCCCGGCCGGTGCGCTGAGCCACGCCGTGTAGTCCGCCGTCCCCTGCCACTCCAACCGGCCGGGGAAGCCCGACTCCTGCTCCCAGGAGACCACCAGCGGCTCGATCCGGTCCCGCCAGTCCGGTGACACCACGAGCACCGCGGTGCCGCGTGGCGCGTACCCCCACTTGTGCAGGTTGCCGACCCAGAAGTCGGCACCGATGCTCTGCACCGACGCGGCCAGCATGCCCGGTGCGTGGGCGGCGTCGACCAGCACCGGTACGCCCTGCTCCCGCGCGATCCCGACGATCGCGGCGACCGGGAACAGCCGGGCCGTGGCCGAGGTGACCTGGTCCACCACCAGCAGCCGGGTACGCCCCGGACGCAGCCCGGACCGGACGATCTGCAGGATCTCCTCGTCGGTGGCGGCCAGCGGCACCCGCAGCACACGGTGGGTCACCCCGCTCCGGCGGCATTCCCGCTGCACCGACAGGGTGACTGCGCCGTAGCCGTGGTCGGTGGTGACCACCTCGTCGCCGTCGCGCAGCCCGAGTGACTGGAGCACCACCGCCACGCCGGTGGTGGCGTTCGGGGTCAGCGCGGTGCCGTCCGGGTCGGCACCGAGGAAACCCGCCAGGTGCCGGCGGGTGTGCGCGATCCGGTCGGCCAGTCCCTGCACGAAGAAGCGCAGCGGGTCGGACTCCATCTCGTCGCGCAACCGCTGCTGGGCCCGTTGCGCGACGATCGGCACCGCCCCGAACGAACCGTGGTTGAGGTGACTGGTCGCCGGATCGAGGGAGAAGAGCAGACGGGCGCCCGAGATCGACTCGGGCGGCGGCGGGACGCTCACCTGATGATCGTAACCGCTGACCGGCGTCGCCCGGCCCGCTCCGGTCAGGCGCGGGGGTGGGCCTGCCGGTAGGCCGCGCGCAGCCGCTCCACCGAGACGTGGGTGTAGACCTGGGTGCTGGCCAGCGACGAGTGCCCCAGCAACTCCTGCACTGCCCGCAGGTCCGCGCCACCTTCGAGCAGGTGGGTGGCGGCCGAGTGGCGCAGTGCGTGCGGACTGGTCGGGGGCAGGTCGACGGCGTCGGCGTACCCGGCGACGATCCGGCGGGCGGTCGTCGGGTTCAGGCGCCCGCCCCGAGCACCGAGCAGCAGCGCGTCGCGCGAATCCGGGACTGCCAGCACCGTCCGCCCGTGCCGCAGCCAGTCGTCGAGGGCACGCTGGGCGGGCAGCCCGTACGGCACGGTCCGTTCCCGACCACCCTTGCCGAGGACCCGTACCACCCGCCGGGCGTGGTCGACGTCGGCCACGTCGAGTCCGCACGCCTCGCTGATCCGTACCCCCGTGCCGTAGAGCAACTCCAGCAGCACCCGGTCCCGCAGCCGCACCGCCTCGGCGGCCGGGTCCGGCTCGCCGGGGCCGTCGGCGGGCGGGCGGTGTCCCCGATCCGTCCGCCCGACGTCGGTGTCGGCGGCCTCTGGCACGGCATCGGTGTCGCTGGTCTCCAACGCGGCACCGTGGCCGGCGGTTTCCGGCGCGGTGCCGTGGCCGGTGGCCTTCGACGTGGTGCCGGGGGCGGGGGCGGTGACGCGGGTCGGTGCCTCGACGAGCTGGGCGGCCTGGTCGACGCGGAGCACCGTGGGCAGGGTCCGCTGCGCGCGGGGACTGGCCAGGGTGGCGGCCACGTCGGTGGGCAGCAGCCCCTCCCGGTGCGCCCAGGCACTGAAGGTCCGCGCCGCCGCCGCACGCCGGGCCATCGAGGTGCGGGCCGCGCCCGTCGTGCGTTGCCGGGCCAGCCAGCTACGCACCGTGTCCAAGGTCAACTCGGCGACCTGGGTGCAGCCCATCCGTCGGGCATGCTCCAGCAGGGACACCAGATCCGCGACGTAGGCCCGCACGGTGTGCGCCGACCGGTTGCGGACCGAGGCGAGGTGGCGGGCGAAGTCGTCCACCGCGTCACGCAGCGGCTCCGGAAGCGCCGTGTGCACCGCCCGGGTGCCGCGGACGTCCCGGCCCTGCCCGCCCGTACCCCGCACGGCTGCCAGCGTACGATGGCTCGGCACGGCCCGCGACCAGGCCGACCCGGCGGGACGCTCGCGTCGGGTGGGGACGGCCTCGCCGGCTCACCGGGACCGTGGCGGCGTCCGGCCAGCCGGGTGAGCCAGGGCGTACCCGTCCTCGCGTCGCACCACGAGGGACAGCTCCACAAGCATCGGCAACGTCCGCAGCACCGTGCGGACGGCCAGACCGGCCCTCGCGGCGATGTCGTCCACGCCGACGGTGCCGCGTCGGGGCAGTGCCTCCAGGATCGACCTGGCGTCGTCGTCGAGCGCGTCGGCGGGGTGCTCCGGACCGCGCGGCACCGGCGCCAGGTCACCGATCGGGCCCACCTCCTCCAGCACCTGGGCCAACCCGGTCACCAGCCGGGCCGCCGGATCCTCCCGCAGGATCTCGTGCGCGCCGACCGACATCGCCGAGGTGACCGGTCCGGGCACCACCATCGCGCGCCTGTTCAGGGCGAGCGCGCGCCGGGTGGTCTGGGTCGCACCGCTGCGCGCCGCCGCCTCCACCAGCACGGTGCCCCGGGTGGCCGCGGCGATCACCCGGTTACGGATGAGGAAGCGCGGACGCAACGGTTCGGCCCCCGGCGGCCACTCGCTCACCAGCAGGCCGGTCTCGGCGATCCCGTCGAACAGCGCCGTGTTGCCCAGCGGGTACGGCCGGTCCACCCCGCACGCGAGCACCGCGACGGTCAACCCGCCGGCATTCAGGGCGCCCCGGTGCGCGGCGGCGTCGATGCCGTACGCGCCGCCGGAGACCACCGTCCACTCCCGGTCGGCCAGCCCGTAGGCGAGGTCGGTGGCGACGTGCATGCCGTACGGCGTGGCCGCCCGTGCCCCCACCACCGCCACCGACCGCTCCAACGTCTCGTCCAGCCGCCACCCGCCGCGTACCCAGAAGCAGAGCGGCGGATCCGTCTCGATGTCGACCCGACGCTGCTTGCCGGGCAGCTCCAGCCGGAGATGGCGCAACTGTTCGACGGTCGTCGGCCACTCGTCGTCGTCGGGCGTGACCAGGCGGGCACCGAGCCGGTCGGTGCGGTGCAGCGCCTCGGCGGCGACGGCCCGGGGATCACCGGCCCGGGTCCGCGCGGCCACGGCGTCCCGCAGGCCCTCCTGCGGTGCCCCGCCGTCGAGCAACAGGTCCAGTGCGGCCACCGGCCCGATCTCGGCGACCAACCGGTAGACCGAGCGGGTGCCCGGTTCGGCCAGCCAGGTTAGCGCCACCCGCGCCAGCCGCGACTCCTCGTGCGTGTTCACGTGCCCTCTCCCGTCCTGAGTGTGATGGCCTCGGCGATGTCCTTCCGGTCCGGCTGGGCCCGCCCGTCCAGGTCGGCGATCGTCCAGGCGAGCCGGATGACCCGGTCGAAGCCCCGGGCGGACAGCGACCCGGAGTCCAGTCGTGCGCGCAGGTCGGCGGTGACCGGGTTGGGCAGCCGCCACGGTGCGCGGCGCAGGGCCGGCCCGGGTATCTCCGAGTTGAGTCGACGCCCCACCGCCGCCCACCGTCCGGCTGCGGCCTGCCGTGCGGCGGCGACCCGCGCGGCGACGACCGCCGAGGACTCGTGCGCGGCCGGTTCCATCAGCTCGGCCGCCCGCATCGGTGGCAGGCGCACCTGGAGGTCGATCCGGTCGAGCAGCGGACCGGAGAGCCGGGCGAGGTAGCGGCGGCGGGCCACCGGCGCGCACTCGCACCGGTCGTCGCCGGCCGGGTTCGCACACGGGCAGGGATTGGCGGCCAGCACCAGTTGGGCCCGGGCCGGATACTCGGCACCGCCCCGGCTGCGGGTCAGCAACACCCGACCGTGCTCCAGCGGCTGGCGCAGCGCCTCCAGCGCCGGCTTGCTGAACTCGGGTGCCTCGTCGAGGAAGAGCACCCCACGGTGGGCGAGGGAGATCGCGCCGGGCCGGGCCAGCCCCGCGCCGCCACCGACGATGGAGGGCACGGTGGCGGTGTGATGCGGGGCCTGGAACGGTGGCCGACGGATCAGCCGCCCGCCGGTCGGCAGCAGACCCGCGACCGAGTGCAGCGCGGTCACCTCCAACGCGGCGTCGTCGTCCAGCGTGGGCAGGATCGACGGCAGGCGTTCGGCCAGCATGGTCTTGCCGGCGCCGGGCGGCCCGATCAAGGCCAGATGGTGTCCACCGGCGGCGGCCACCTCCAGCGCCCGTCGGCCGAGCCCCTGCCCGGCGACGTCGGCGAGATCCGGGCCGGTGACCGTCTCCGGTGCGTCGTCGGCCGGCGGTTCGATCAGTGGTCGGCCGTCGCGGACGAAAGAGACCAGCCGGTGCAGGCTGTCCACCCCCCGCACGCGCAGGCCGGGCACCACGGCGGCCTCGGCCGCGTTGCCCGCCGGCACGATCACCCGGTCGACACCGGCCCGGGCCGCCGCGGCCACCATCGGCAGGACGCCCCGGACCGGGCGTACCGTGCCGTCGAGACCCAGCTCGCCGAGGATCGCCACGCCGTGAAGCGGCAGCAGCGGCAGTTCGCCGGAGCCGCCGAGCAGCGCCACCGCGATCGCCAGGTCGAACGCCGAGCCGAACTTGGGCAGGGTGGCCGGCAGCAGGTTCAGGGTGATCCGCCGGTTGGGCCAGCGCTGGCCGGAGTTCACCACTGCGGCCCGGACCCGGTCACGCGCCTCGTGCAGTGCGGTGTCGGGCAACCCGGAGATGACCACTCCGGGCAGGCCCGGTGCGAGATCCGCCTCCACCTCCACCAGGTGTCCCGTCACCCCGACCAGGCCGACGCAGAGCACCCGGGCGTAGCTCATCGCAGACCCACCGGAGACGTGCGCGCCATCAGAAGGCGCCCTTGAGGTGTTCGACCCGGGCCCGGCCGGCTGCGGGCAGCCGGACCGAGAGGACGTCGAAGCGGATCTCGTCGGCGGTGGTGCCGGTGCTCGCGAGCCAGGCGGCGGCGAGCCGGCGCAGGCGACGAGCCTTCTTCGCCACCACGGCCTCGGCGGGACTGCCGAAGCGGGTGGTACGGCGCGTCTTCACCTCGCAGAAGGCGAGTACCGGCCCGTCCCAGGCGATGATGTCGATCTCTCCGGAGGGGCAGCGCCAGTTCCGCTCCACCGGCCGTAGGCCCGTCTCGATCAGGTGCCGGACGGCGCACCGTTCCCCGTAGCCGCCGACCGCCTGGTTCCGCTTGGTCATGCCGGCACCCTGCGCCGGTACGTGCTGCCGGGGCGACCCCGTCGCCGCGGCCTGTGGACAACCGAGGGGGCTGTGGACGACCAGACGATCATGCCTTTCGTGTGCTAGGCGTGCGCTAATCCACGAATCCGGCCGTTACTCTGCGTACCTGGTCGAAATGGCACATGGCCTCTGGCCAGGCGCGGGACGGGAATGGCGTACACCCGGCCGGTCGCATACGGTGCCGACGTGGACGGACGACGCAGCTTTGCCGACGACCAGGAGTCGCGCTGGTACCCGGGTGAACGCGACCGCGGCTACGGCGACCCGGATTGGCGCGGTACCTCGGAGTCGCGGTACCGCGACGACGATCCCCTGACCGCTCCCGAGCAGCGGGCGGACGACGACGACCGGTACGGCTCACCGCGCCGCTTCGGCACCCCTGACCCGCTCGGCGACGCCCCGGCCGAGACCGAGCGTTACCGGGCGTCACGCTTCCGGCGGCCGGACGCCGCCGTCGACCCGGAGATCTCCGGTGAACTGCCGTCCGACCGTCCCGGTCGCCGGGCCGCCCGGGAGGCGACGCCGACCTCCGGCGGAGCGTTGCCGGTGACCGACCCGACCCGGCCGGCACCGCTTGGCGGGTACCCGATCGTGGAGGCCAAGCGGTCGGCCGAGACGGCGAACCCGTTGGAGATGCCGACCGGGCCGATGCCCCCGGTGGCGGCCCGGACGGACCTGCCGAACACCGAGCACCCCTACCCGATCGGCGGTGCCGCCGAGTCGCTGGCCGACCCGGCCGCCGCACACCAGACCGTCGGTACGGGCACCAACTCGCCGCCTGGCGGCACGGGCACCGGCTTCCCCGCCGGTGGTGCGGGGTCCGCGTACCCCGCCGGTGGTGCGGGGTCCGCGTACCCCGCCGGTGGTGCGGGGTCCGGTTTCCCGGGCGGCGGTGCGGAGTCCGCGTACCCGGTCGACTCCGCCACCGCCGGCTACCAGGCGCTGGCGACGCAGCCGGGGCTGCCGGCCGGTGACGGTGTCTACCGTTCGCGTCGTCCGGTGCTCGCGGTGCTGTTCGCCGTGCTGGTGGCGGTCTTCGAGGTGCCCGCCCTGCTGGTGCTGCTGCACGGCGTCACCGCCGATCCGGTCTCCGCCGCCGACGTGCTGACCGGCATGGTGCTGATGATCGGCCTGCCGATCTTCGCGGCCGGCCTCTACGGGCTGCGGACCACCGGCTTCTCGCTGAGCGACGGGGCGCGGGGCTGGCTGCGTCCGCCCACCGCCTACCTGACCGTCGGCCTGGCGCTCTTCCTCACCGCCGCGCTGGCCGCCGCCTGACGGGTGCGGGGAGGGGTGTAAGGACGGGTGTAAGGAGGGGGCCCTTCCTATACCGGAGGCGTTAGCAGGGGGCCCTTCCTTGCACCCGGGCGTGGCGGGGTGGGGAGGGCGCGTACACTGGGCGACTGGCGACCGCCTCGCGCGGTCGACCTCGCGTGCCCTCTCCACGAATCGTCGTGGGGCGACGGCCTCCCTGGTCCCGACCGTGTCGGGCCCGTCATGGCCGGCGACCGGGCGCCAGGATGCCCGACCGCCGGTCGGGCGGAACAACCAGGGACCGCAAGGAGTGCGAACCATGGCCGTCGTGACCATGCGTCAGCTGCTGGAGAGTGGTGTTCACTTCGGGCACCAGACCCGGCGCTGGAACCCGAAGATGAAGCGCTTCATCTTCACCGAGCGTAACGGCATCTACATCATCGACCTGCGTCAGACCCTCGACTACATCGAGAAGGCGTACGAGTTCGTGCGCAACACGGTGGCCGAGGGCGGCAGCATCCTCTTCGTCGGCACCAAGAAGCAGGCCCAGGAGGCGATCTCCGAGCAGGCGACGCGGGTCGGCCAGCCGTACGTGAACCACCGCTGGCTCGGCGGCATGCTGACCAACTTCCAGACGGTGTACAAGCGGCTGCAGCGGATGAAGGAGCTGGAGGCCCTCGGTGACCTCAGCGGCACCGCCGCCGGCTACACCAAGAAGGAGACCCTGCAGCTCTCCCGCGAGAAGATCAAGCTGACCCGCACCCTGGGTGGTCTCCGGGACATGCAGAAGCTCCCGGCCGCGGTCTGGGTGGTCGACACCAAGAAGGAGCACATCGCCGTCGACGAGGCCCGCAAGCTGGGCATCCCGGTGATCGCCGTGCTCGACACCAACTGCGACCCGGACGAGGTCGACTTCCCGATCCCGGGCAACGACGACGCGATCCGCTCGGCCGAGCTGCTGACCAAGGTCGTCGCCGCCGCCGTCGCCGACGGTCTGATCGCCCGCTCCGGTCGTCGCCGGGGCGGCGACGAGAAGCCGGAGGCCGGCGTGGCCACCGACGAGCCGTTGGCCGAGTGGGAGCGTGAGCTGCTCGAGGAGCCGAAGAAGGCCGACGAGCCGCAGGCGGCTGCCGAGCCGCAGCAGCCCGCCGAGCAGCCGGCCGCCGTCGCCGGTCAGTGACCGCACCGCCGCCGGCCACCGTTCGTCCCTGACGGCGGTGGCCGGCGGCGGGCAGACCGGGCACGAACCTCTCGGAACCGGGTAATCGTCACCTCAGTCCATTTCACCCGCAGTCCCAACACCGAAGAGAGAGCCATGTCCCAGATCACCGCGGCGGACGTCAAGAAGCTCCGCGACCTGACCGGCGCCGGCATGATGGACAGCAAGAAGGCCCTGACCGAGGCCGAGGGCGACTTCGACAAGGCCGTCGAGATCCTGCGCGTCAAGGGCGCCAAGGACGTCGGCAAGCGGGCCGGTCGGACGGCCGCGAACGGCCTCATCGCCCACTCCGGTCAGGCCCTGCTGGAGCTGAACTGCGAGACCGACTTCGTCGCCAAGAACGACGCCTTCATCGCGCTCGCCCAGCAGTTGGTCGAGCACGGTGAGCGTTCCGGCGCGAGCAACGCCGAGGAACTGCTGGCCAGCGAGATCGACGGCCGCTCGGTCGCCGACCTGGTCCAGGAGCAGTCCGCCAAGATCGGCGAGAAGCTGGTGCTGAACCGCTTCGCCAAGCTGGACGGCACGGTCGCGGTCTACCTGCACCGCAAGGCCCAGGACCTGCCTCCGGCGGTGGGCGTGCTGGTGCAGTACGCCGGCAAGGCCGACGAGGCCGGCGACGCCGACGCCCGTGGCGCCGCCATGCAGATCGCCGCGATGCGCCCGCAGTACCTCACCCGGGACGAGGTGCCGGCCGAGGTCGTCGAGTCCGAGCGGCGCATCGCCGAGCAGACCGCCCGCGAGGAGAACAAGCCCGAGGCCGCGCTGCCGAAGATCGTCGAGGGGCGGGTCAACTCCTTCTTCAAGGACTTCGTGCTGCTGGAGCAGTCGTCGGTCACCGACAACAAGAAGACGGTGAAGCAGGTGCTGGCCGAGGCCGGCATCGAGATCACCCGCTTCGTGCGGTTCGAGGTCGGCCAGTCCTGACCTCCGGCCGGGCGTACGCGCCCGGGCTGGGCAACGACACGACGAGGAGGCCGCCGGTGTACGCGAGACACACCGCGGTCTCCTCGTCCCATAAGGTCGGCAACGGCAGATGTGCGCACCCGGGCGCGGCAGTGGGGGAAGGACGGGCGGATGACGCAGGTTGTGAGTGACCCGACGCTGGCGGTGGAAGACCCGACGGCACCGCCGCCCGGTCGGGCCCGCCGGGTGGTGCTGAAGCTCTCCGGCGAGGTTTTCGGCGGCGGCGAGATCGGGGTGGACCCGGACGTGGTCCAGGCCATCGCCCGGCAGATCGCCACCGTGGTCCGCCGCGGTGTGCAGGTCTCGGTGGTGGTCGGTGGCGGCAACTTCTTCCGCGGCGCGGAGTTGCAGAAGCGCGGCATGGACCGTGCTCGGGCCGACTACATGGGCATGCTCGGCACCGTGATGAACTGCCTCGCGTTGCAGGACTTCCTGGAGAAGGAGGGCATCGAGACCCGCGTGCAGAGCGCGATCACGATGGCGCAGGTGGCCGAGCCGTACATTCCGCTGCGGGCGATCCGGCACCTGGAGAAGGGCCGCGTGGTCATCTTCGGCGCCGGAGCGGGCATGCCGTACTTCTCCACCGACACGACCGCCGCGCAGCGTGCGCTGGAGATCCACGCGGACGTGGTGCTGATGAGCAAGAACGGGGTGGACGGCGTCTACAGCGCCGACCCCCGGATCGATCCGACCGCCAGCAAGTTCGACGCGATCACCTTCTCCGAGGTGCTGCGCCGCAACCTGCGGGTCGCCGACGCGGCTGCCTTCAGCCTCTGCATGGAGAACGGACTACCGATGCTGGTCTTCGGCGCGCAGGGCGACGACACCATCGTCCGCGCGGTGGGCGGGGACAAGATCGGCACGCTGATCACCACCTGACCCGACCGTCGACGGTGACCTCGGCGGTCCGTCCCGGTGACCCGACAAGCCCACGACGAGCACAAGAAGGAGGCGAGGAGAGCGGTGATCGACGACACCCTCCTCGAGGCCGAGGAGAAGATGGAGCGTGCGGTCGAGCACGCCAAGGAGGAGTTCGGTGCCATCCGCACCGGTCGCGCCACTCCGGCCATGTTCTCCAAGATCATCATCGACTACTACGGCAGCCCCACGCCGCTGACCCAGATGGCGTCCGTGGGCGTTCCCGAGCCACGCATGGCCATCATCAAGCCGTACGACAACTCGCAGATCAACGCCATGGAGAAGGCGATCCGCGACTCGGACCTCGGGGTGAACCCGAACAACGAGGGCAACCAGCTTCGCATCCTGCTCCCGCAGATGACCGAGGAGCGCCGCCGCGACATGATCAAGGTCGCCCGGAACAAGGGCGAGGAGGCGAAGATCGCCATCCGCAACATCCGTCGCAAGGGCAAGGAAGAGCTGGACCGGCTCGTCAAGGACGGCGAGGTCGGCGAGGACGACGGCCGTCGCGCGGAGAAGGAGCTGGACGACGTGACCCAGCGCTACGTGGCACACGTCGACGAGTTGGTCAAGCACAAGGAAGCCGAGCTGCTGGAGGTCTGATCCGCAGCCGCCTCCGGCTCGTACGCCCGGCCTCGTCGATCGTGGGGTCGTCGCCATCCGGCCCTCCGACCGGTACGACAAGCTCATGATCGACGAGGCGGCCGGTGGGTACTGGTGCGTCCTGCGGAGCCTCCCGGTGCAGTAGGCTCGGCACGATTCCCGGCGACCCGGGGGTGAACGGTGGAGATCAACCGGCTTACCGGCCGGCGAATCAGACGGAGCGCCTCGCGCGGGTAGGGGATGGTAGTGGCTGTGCGTCAAGTGGTGGATCTCGTACCGCTGTCGTCCGGTGCGTGATGTCCCACCTCGACCCCTACGGTGGCGCCGAGGCCCGCGGCTGGGACAGCCCCGATCGGCCGACCTCGTTGCCCTGGCCCGATCCGGATCTCGAACCCGGCCCCTGGTCGCGCGGCCCGCGCCCCGGAGCTGAACTCTCCGCCGAGCCGCGCACCCGCCCGCGCCCGCCGGCCGACAACCCGTACGCCCGGCCCGTCGAGGACCGGGGCCCGGCCGGGACCGGGTTCGCCGGCCGACCCGAGCCGTACGACGACCGTGACGTCCCCGGCCGGTACGACGAGTCGGCCGACCCGTACGACGACCCGGACCACGCGCGTGACGGTTCCCCTCGCCGGGCCGACGGGAACGGACGCCGCGACCTGGAGCACGAGGACGCGCCGACGACCCAGCTCGCACCGGTACGCCTCGGCGACGGTCCGGCGCACGACGACGCGCCGACCACGCAGCTCGCCCCGGTGCCGGCCGACGAGGCACCGGAACCCGACGCGGACCCGGCGCAGGCCCGACGCCACCGGGGGCGGCGGCGAGCCGGCGCCGGCCGTCCGGCGAGCCAGCAGACGCCGAGCCGCGCCGGCCGGAACCTGCCGGCCGCGATCACCGTCGGGGTCTGCCTCGGCGCCGCCGTCCTGTTGCCGCTGTTCCTCTACACCCCGGCGTTCCTGCTGCTGATCGCGGCGGCCTACGGCGTGGGCATCTGGGAGATGTCCCGGGCGGTACGCCGTGGCGGCGCCCGGGTCCCGCTGGTCCCGATGATCGCCGGTGGCGTGCTCACCGTCACCCTGGCCTGGTTCGCCGGCCTGGACGCGCTCCTGCTCGGCCTGCTGGTCACGCTCGCCGGCACCCTGGTCTGGCGGCTCGGTGACGGCGTCGGCGGTCTCCGGCGGGACATGACCGCGGCCACCCTGATCGCGGTGTACGTGCCGTTCCTCGGCGGCTTCGCCGCGCTGCTGGCCTCCTCGCCCGGGGACGGCCCGCTGCGGGTGCTGGTGACCCTGGTCGCCGTGGTGCTCTCCGACACCGGCGGGTATGCCGCCGGCGCCAACTTCGGCAAGCACCCGATGGCACCCACGATCAGCCCGAAGAAGTCCTGGGAGGGCCTGGTCGGCTCGTTGGGTGCCGCGGCCCTGGGCAGCGCCGTGCTGCTCTGGCTGCTGTTCGACGTGGCTCCCTGGTGGGGTGCGGTGTTCGGGATGGCGATCTCGGTGGCGGCGGTCGTCGGTGACCTCGCCGAGTCCATGATCAAGCGGGATCTGGGCGTGAAGGACATGAGCAACCTGCTGCCCGGGCACGGTGGTCTGATGGACCGGCTCGACTCGGTCCTGTTCGCGGTGCCGACCGCGTACCTGCTGCTCGTGGTCTTCGTGCCGGCGGTGAACTGAGGCATGGACCAGGCCGGCGTGCCCGGGTCGCGCAGGGGGTCGCAGCGGATGCGCTGCCTCCGGACGGGTGCGTTCCTCGGCGGGCGTGCCAGACTGGACGGGCCATGACGAGTCTGCCCCTGATCCCGGTCGACCCGGACGCGCCCGGCGCGCGCCGGGCGGCGATGCCCCCGACACACCTCGCCGACCTCGACCTGACCGGTCGCAAGGAGTTGGTGACGGAGCTGGGTGAGCCGGCGTTCCGCGCTCGCCAGATCTCCACCCACTACTTCGGTCGCCTGGTGCGTGACCCGGCACTGATGACCGACCTGCCGGCGGCGTCCCGTGACCGGCTGGCCGACCGGCTGCTGCCCCGGCTGCTCGACCCGGTGCGCGAGATGGCCTGCGACGACGGGGCGACCCGGAAGGCGCTCTGGCGGCTGCACGACGGCTCGCTGGTGGAGAGCGTGCTGATGGGCTACCCGGACCGGGTCACCGTCTGCATCTCCAGCCAGGCCGGGTGCGGTATGGCCTGCCCGTTCTGCGCCACCGGCCAGGCCGGGCTGACCCGCAACCTGTCCACCGCCGAGATCGTCGACCAGGCGGTGTACCTGGCCGGGGTGGCGGCCTCCGGCGCGGTCGCCGGGTCACCGCCGAGGCTCTCGCACGTGGTGTTCATGGGCATGGGGGAGCCGCTGGCGAACTACAACCGGGTGATCGCGGCGATCCGTCGACTGGTCGCGCCGGCTCCCGAGGGTCTCGGCCTGTCGCAGCGTCACATCACCGTCTCCACGGTCGGCCTGGTGCCGGCCATCAACCGGCTGGCCAGCGAAGACCTGTCGGTGACCCTTGCGTTGTCGCTGCATGCGCCCGATGATGAGCTTCGCGACGAACTCGTGCCGGTCAACCAGCGCTGGAAGGTGTCCGAGGTGCTGGCGGCGGCCTGGGCCTACGCGGCCCGGACAGGGCGTCGTGTGTCGATCGAATACGCGATGATCAAGGACGTGAACGACCAGCCGTGGCGAGCGGACCTGCTCGGGCGGTTGCTGGCCGGCAAGCTGGCCCACGTGAACCTGATTCCGCTCAACCCGACTCCGGGCAGCCGCTGGGACGCCAGCCCGAAGCCGGTCGAGCGGGAGTTCGTCCGGCGGTTGCGCGACGCCGGGGTGTCCACCACGGTGCGGGACACCCGAGGTCGCGAGATCGACGGGGCGTGTGGGCAGTTGGCTGCCGCTGAGGACAGGGGCACCGACCCGGCCGGGGAGATGTCAGCGTGACCGGGCGTGGCGAACGAGACCAGGAGACATAGTGGCGAGTCAGGGTCAGCGTTTCCGGCGTAAGGCGCTCCGCCGGGGCTACAAGGTTGACGAGGTGGACGCTTTCCTGGACCGGGTCGAGGCGACTCTCGCGGGTCAGCCCGTCGGTGCCCCGGTGGTCTCGCAGGAGGTCCACGACGTCGTCTTCCGGGTCCGCTTCAACGGCTACGACGAGTGGCAGGTCGACCTGCACCTCGACCGGGTCGAGCGGCAGCTGGCCGAGTTGGAGGAGCGCGGCGGCACGGGTGGCGTCCGGGGCAGCGACTCCGGGATGGGCCCGTCGGATCGGATGAGCCCGTCGGATCGCATGGGGCCGCCGGACCGGATGGGCCCGCCCGACCGGATGGGCCCGCCCGACCGGATGGGGCCGCCGGATCGGATGGGGCCGCCCGACCGGATGGGCCCGCCGATGCGTGACGAACGGAGCATGGCGCCGGTGCCGCAGCCGCCGATGCCGCCCCGGTCGATGCCGGCGCAGGCCGGCCCCTACGGTCGCTACGACGAACCGACCGGCGCCTTCGCCGGCGGGTACGACTCGCCGCGTGGCGGGTACGACGGACCGCGCGGTGGCGGTCCGACAGGGCCCGGTGGCCCGATGGGCCCGCCCGGTGGTCAGATGGGTCACGGCGGCCCGCCGTCGCGTGGCCTGCCCGCCGGTCCCGGTGGCTACGGCCCGCCGGAGGGGCGCGGCGGCTACGGTCCGCCGGACGGCCCGGGTGGGTACGGCTCGCCGGACTACGGTCCGCCGGACGGTCCGGGCGGATACGGTCCGCCGGAGGGCCGGGGTGGCTACGGCCCGCCGGACCAGCAGCGGTTCGACGGCTTCGAGGCGGGACGCCACGGCCGGACCGACATGACCGCGGAGATCCGGATGCCGGACCGGGAGCCGCGTCGTGGCCCACAGGGGGGCCCGCCCGGGCTTCCTCAGCAGGCGATCAGCGGCCCGTCGATGGGTGTGCCGTCGCTGGGTGGCCCGCCGGCCATGGCCGGTCCGCCGATGGCCGGACCGCCCGGGAGCGACCTCTACCGGGTGGACGAGATCCGGCGCAGCTTCCAGGTGCGTCGTTTCGGCAGCGGGTACGACCCGGACCAGGTGGACCGCTTCTTCGACACCCTGCTCGGTGGCATGGCCGGCCGGAACCCGATGCCGGTCAACCCGAAGGACCTGGACACGCTCCGGTTCGGGCTGGTGCAGGGCGGCTACTTCGAGGCCGAGGTCGACGCCGCGCTGAAGAACGTGCAGGACATCCTCTTCGGCCGCTGAGGCCCCCCGACACGACGAGGGCCCGTCCCCCGAAAGGGGCGGGCCCTCGTCGTACGTCGTGTCGACCGGACGCCTCAGGAACGCAGGCCGTTGCGCCGCAGCACCGCGTCGCCGATCACGATCAGCAGCAGGAGCGCGGCGACCCCGACCAGCCACAGGTCCTCGACCCTGCCCTCGTGGTTGCCGCAGAGCATGGCCAGCATCGCGAACGCGGTGAGGACCGCGCCGATCCGCCCGGCCTTGCGGTGCCCGGGCTTGTGCTGGTCTGGCGACGTTACCGGCTCGCTTCCCGCCACTGTCGGTCCTTCCTCGCGTTCGGATCTCCGGTTAGTCTGGCACGCCACCCGGGAGGGGACCTGCGGTGGGGCGGATACGCGGAGCCGGACGCCTGCTGTGCCGACCTCGGGACCTTCGGCCCGGCCGGGTGGGGCGGGCGACTATGGCGGCGTCGCGGGGCGGAGACCAGACTGCCTCCGGTAGCGTTCTGACGTACACCTTGATTGTCGTTTTTGAGGGGGAACTGCGGTGCGAGTGACCGGTACCGGCCACGCCAGCATGCGGATCGACACGGCTGCGGGCAGCATCCTGTGCGACCCGTGGGTCAACCCGGCCTACTTCGCCTCCTGGTTCCCGTTCCCGGACAACTCGTTGCTCGACTGGGAGACCCTCGGCGACGTCGACTACCTGTACGTCTCGCACCTGCACCGGGACCACTTCGACGCGGCCCACCTCAAGCGGTACGTGTCGAAGAAGGCCACCGTGCTGCTGCCGGAGTTCCCCACCTCGGAGATGGAGGACGAGTTCCGGGCGCTGGGCTTCACGAAGTTCCTGAAGACCCGTAACGAGGAGGTGTACGAGCTGGACGGTGGCCTGAAAATCATGATCCAGGCGCTGACCAGCCCGACCGACGGCCCGATCGGTGACTCCTCGCTCTGGGTGGAGTACGACGGCGTCCGGCTGCTCAACCAGAACGACGCCCGCCCCACCGACCTGAGCACCTTCGCCGAGCTGGGGCACGTGCACGCACACCTGCTCCAGTTCTCCGGCGCGATCTGGTACCCGATGGTGTACGAGCTGCCGCAGTCGGCGAAGACCGCGTTCGGCAAGCAGAAGCGGGACCGGCAGTTCGACCGCACCTGGCGCTACATCGACGACCTCAAGGCCGACCACGTCTTCCCGATCGCCGGCCCGCCGTGCTTCCTCGACGACGAGCTGTGGCAGTTCAACGACATCTTCGGTGACGAGGGCAACATCTTCCCCGACCAGTCGGTCTTCCTGAGCGAGTACGCCAAGGTGGGCGGCACCAACGGCATCGTGCTGCTGCCCGGCAGCGTCTCCGAGGTGACCACCGAGGGTGCGACCACCACCCACCCGGTGCCGGTCGAGGAGTTCTTCGCCGGCAAGGTCGCGCACCTGGAGGAGATGCGCGAGCGCAAGCGGCCGGTGATCGAGGCGGAGAAGGCGTCCTGGCGGCACCCCGAGGTGGACGTGCTCAAGGAGATGAAGCGCCGGATCGAGCCGCTGCTGGACGAGTCGATCTATCTCGCCAAGGGTGTCGGCGGCCCGGTCCGCTTCGACCTGGTGGGCTACGACGGCGAGAGCATCGAGTCGATCGTGGTCGACTTCCCCGGCAAGCAGGTCCGGCCGTACGCGGACGAGAAGGTGCGCTACCGGTTCCGCACCGAGCGGGCGCTGGTCGAGCACCTGCTGCACATCGGTGAGGTGGACTGGGTCAACTCGCTCTTCCTCTCCTGTCGTTTCTCGGCCGCCCGGATCGGCCAGTACAACGAGTTCGTGTACGCCTTCTTCAAGTGCCTCTCCACCGAGCGCCTCCAGTACGCCGAGGGCTGGTACGACGAGCACGAGCGGGCGGTGGACGCCGAGGACATCACCCTGGGTGACTGGGTGGTGCAGCGGCGCTGCCCGCACCTGAAGGCCGACCTGAGCCGGTTCGGCATCGTCGAGGGCGACCAGCTCACCTGCCAACTGCACGGCTGGCGTTTCGACCTGCCGAGTGGCCGTTGCCTGACGAGCGTCGGGCACAAGGTCCGCGCCCACCGGGTCGGCGAGGAGACCCCGGAGAGCGTCCAGCCCGCAAGCTGACCGATGTAAGGAAGGGTCCCCTGCTATACACGAGGCGTTAGCAGGGGACCCTTCCTTACACACCTCAGACCGGCGGCCGGGCGGCGTAACTGCCGAATTGCGACGATGACTACGATTCCGGGATGCAACCGTCCTCCGGCGTCATCGTGCCCGAATCCGCGCTCGGCTCAACGATCTCCGCGTACCGCACCTGTGAGCTGGCGACGCTCGCCAAGGACGGGACACCGGTCGCCTGGCCGACGTCCGGGCTGCTCCGTCCGGACGGCACCATCCTGCTCACCACCTCGTTGGGCTATCCGCAGAAGGCGTTCAACGTGCGCCGCGACGGCCGGGTGGCGCTGCTCTTCTCCGACCCGACGGCCAGTGGGCTGACCGAACCCGAGCAGATCCTGGTACGCGGCACCGCGCACTGCCCGGACGAGGTGCACACCGAGCCGACCGGGGATCTGGCCGAATTCTGGACCCGGATGTTCCAGCGTCAGCCGAACTGCCGCAAGTACCTCGACTGGCCGGCGACCATGTTCACCGACTTCTACTTCATGCGGCTGCTGATCACCGTCACCCCGACCGAGGTGACCACCCGCCCGCTGCCGAGCACCGAAGCCGGTCGTCCGCTGTCGAGCACTCACGTCGGCGAGGCGTCGGCCGAGGACGGGGACGGGGACGGGGCGCTGATCGGGGCCGAGGTGCTGGCGGCGTACCCGAGTGTGGTGCTGGCGGCCCGCGACGCTGCCGGCGCACCGCTGCTGGTGCGTACCACCGCGACCGCCGGGGCCGACGGCTACCGGGTGGTGGTGCCGGACGGGGTGGACCCGGTCGAGGGCACCGCGTCCCTGCTGGTCCATCGGCACGACGCACAGTTGTGGAACCTGCACAACGCCAACGTGCGCGGTGAACTGGTCCGCGGCGCCGACGGCTGGACGCTGCGACCCCGGAGACTGATCGAGCCCGCCGCCCGGCACCGGGCCCGGATGACGGATTCGCTGCGCACGGTGCGTACCACCCGGGCCGCGACCCGTCGTTACCTGGAGCGGCGAGGCTGGCAACGGCCCAGCGTCCCGTGGGCGGCGTACCGCGCGCTGCGCCCCACGGACTGAGCCTGAGTGTGAGGAAGGGCCCCCTGCTATACACCAGGCGTTAGTAGGGTGCCCTTCCTTGCTCAGCGGCCCAGGTCGGCGAGGATGCGCTGAGCGGCGTTGTGGCCGGCGGCCCCGATCACGCTGCCCGCAGGGTGACAGCCTGCACTTCCCGCGTACACCCCGTCGACACCGGTCGCGTACGGCATCCGGTCGGTGAACGAGACGGTGTTGTCGACGTGGTGGATGTGCCCGCCGGTGATGCCGAAGTGCGCCTCGATGCCGGGCGGCGGCAGCGGCACCGCGTCGGCGATCAGGTCCCCGGTGCCGGGGGCGTACCGTTCGCAGATCTCCACCAGCCGTGCCACGTACCCGGGCAGCGCCGCGTCCCAGGTGGTGTCGGCCAGGTCGTACGGCACGGACTGCACGAACAGCGCCGACGAGTGGTGCCCGTCGGGGTCGGCCAGGGACGGGTCGACGGTGGTGTGCAGATACCACTCGATGGTCGGCTCCTGCGGCAGCCGCCCGGCCTGCACGTCGGCCCACATCGCGCGCAGCGCCGCCATCGGCGACTCGCCCCCGCCACCGGCCAGCGACGCCGATCCGGGCAACAGGTGGATGGTGGACCCGAACGGACTGGGCGCGTCCGGCGGCAGGCAGGAGAAGCGGGGCAGATCGCGCAGCGCCAGGTTGAGCTTGAGCGTGGTGCCGGTGCGTCGGACCGCCGTCATCCGCTCGCCGAGGGCGACCGGCAACGCGCCGTCGGGCAGCAGCGCCATCAGCCGGTACGGGTCGCAGGCGCCCAACACCACCTCGGCGTCGACCTGCCGCCCGTCGGCCAGGACGACACCGGAGGCGGCACCGCCGTCGAGCGTGATCGCGGTGACCGGGGTGCCGGTGACGATTCGGGCGCCGGAGGCCCGTGCCGCGTCGGCGAAGGTCCGCGAGACGGTGCCCATCCCACCTTCGGCGATCATCCAGGTGCCGTCCGAGCCGGGCAGCCGACACATGTTGTGCACCAGGAAGTTGTGCCCGGTGCCCGGGTCGTCCGGTCCGGCGTTGAGCCCGGACAGGCCGTCGGTGACCGCGTACATGCTGACCAGCAGCTCGGACTGGAACTCGAAGCGGGCCAGGTAGTCGGCGACCGAGCCGCGTACCAGGTCGACGAAGACCTGGCGCAGTTCCGGCCGGACGTAGCGGTCGGCGGTGTCCTCGGCGGGCAGCGGCTCAGCCAGCCAGGCCGGGGCGAGGTCGGTGCGCAGGGCGGCGAGCTCCGCCTGCAACGCGTCGTCGGCGGCCACGTCGGCGGGGGAGAAGCACTCGGCGAGCTGGGCCCGGGTGGCGGCGGCGTCGGTGCCGAAGAGGAGGTACGGCGACCCGACGCCGCCCGGGGTGGGCAGGAAGTAGTGCGGGTCCCGGCGGCGCACCGGGATACGGACGTCGAGCGCGGCCAGCAACTCCGGCGGCATCAGCCCGAGCAGGTAGGACCCGGTGGAGTGGCGCAGCCCGGGCACCTTGGGGAAGGGGTTCTCGGTGCGGGTGGCGCCGCCGATCACCTCGGCGGCCTCCAACACCAGCACGTCCAGACCGGCCCGGGACAGCAGGATGGCGGAGACCAACCCGTTGTGTCCGGAACCGACGACCACCACGTCCGCGCGACCCGGAACCTCATCCCTCATCCCCGCACCCTAACCCGTCCGTACCTGGTCCGGGCCGAGTCGATCATGCTGCCGGCGACACCTCGGTGCGGGTGGCGCGGCGGGTACGCCAGTCGGCCAGCGCCAGGGTGGCGGAGTAGCCGGCCAGCACGATCACGTGGAAGAGATAGAGCCAGAGCAGCACGGCCACGGCGGCACCGACCTCGACCAGGCCGCCGAAGGGCACGCCCAGGTCGAGCGGGAGCGATGCGAACAGCACGAACCCGTGCAGGAAGCCGGAGAGGTTGGCGGCGGTGAACGACCCGACCGCCAGCGTGGAGAGCCAGTCCGGCGAGGCCGGACCGACCACCCGGAAGACCCACAGCAGCACCGGGGTGAGCACCAGCCAGACCGCCAGGAAGGACAGCACCACGCCGAGCGCCCCCGCCCAGCCGCCCCGCCGCACCAACTCGGTGGTGGTCGGCAGCGCCAGCAGGATCGCCAGCAGCAGGGCCGGAGCCGGGGCGAGCAGCGGCAGCAGCAACAGCCGGCCCCGCCAGCCGACCAGGTGCTCGTCGGTGCGGGGTGCGGCGACCGAGACGAACGCCCGGCGCAGCCCCTCGCCGTAGAGCGATGCGGGCAGCAGCGCGGCCAGCGCCAGCCACGGTGTGAGACCCACTCCGGCGTCGACCAGGGCGGCCACCGCGTGGGGTGCGCCGATGGCGTCCGGCAGGGTCTCCACGGCGTACGAGGTGAGCCGGCGTACCCGGTCGCCTCCGGCGAGCAGCGAGGTGAGCCAGATCGCCAGCAGCGCCACCGGCACCACCGCGATACCCCCGTAGAAGGTGATCGCGGCGGCATGCAGGGACAGGTCCCGTCCGCGTACCGGGCGGAAGGCGGCCCGGGTGATCCGTCTGGTTCGTCGCCACGCACCGCCCATCCCGCTTCTCTTCCCCCTCGCGGCTGCGCCCACGCCTGGTGTCGCCGGCAGCACACCCAACGCGCGGCGGTCGGCGTCGTTACGATCGGCGGCCATGACCGTGGATGTGACCGAGCGCCTGCTGTTGCGCGAGTGGCGGGACACGCCGGACGAGCTGAGCCGGCTCTACGACCTCTACTCCCGCGAGGACGTGATGCGCTGGCTGGGCGGGGGAGCGGGACGACTGACCGAGCCCGACCAGGCGGCCCCCCGGCTCGCCGCCTGGCGGGAGCGGTACGCCCCGTACGACGGCCGGTACGGCCTCTGGGCGATCGAGGTCCGCCGGACCGGGGTGGTGGCGGGCAGCGTACTGCTCAAGCCGTTGCCCGGGGCCGACGGCCTGACGCCGACCGACGACATCGAGGTCGGCTGGCACCTGCACCCCGACTCCTGGGGACGCGGCTACGCCACCGAGGCGGCCCGGGCGGTGCTGGCCCGCGAGTTCGCCGTCGGCACCGAGCGGGTGTACGCCGTGGTGCTGCCGGGCAACGAGCGGTCCACGGCGGTCTGCCGCCGGCTCGGCATGACCCACCTGGGCCGGCGCACCGACTGGTACGGCGGCACCGAGGTCGAGACGTTCGAGTCGACCCGCCCCGAGCTATCGACGTAGGACTGTCGCCGCTGGTAGAACAGCCAATCATCACGGTGCCGGCGATCACGAGTCCCGGCATCCCACCTCCCTCGAGACGAGGTACGTGCGTGGCTGTTCGACGACCACTCATGGCACTGCTCGCCGCAGTGCTCCTCTTCGGACCGGCGCCCGCCGCCGTGGCGGCCCCGGCCGCCCCGGATCCCGACGGCGCGACGGTCTCCGCACCTCGCGGCCAGTCCGACACCGACCTGCCGTTCACCGTCGGGTCACCGCAGCGGCAGGCCCGTTCCGCCGAGGCACTCGGCCGGCAACCCGCGCCGCCGGTCCCGTCGGCGAAACTGCCCGGCAAACCGCGCAACGACGTGATCCAGGACGTGCCGGTGGAGCTGACCGACGCGTCCATCCCGCTCAACCTCATCCCGTACCACGACATCCCGGCCGCGCTGCGGGCGTTGCAGCGCAGCGACCGGATCAGCGTCGAGGTGATCGGGCAGTCCGTGCTCGGCCGTGACCTGCACCTGGTGGTGGCCACCGCGCCGATGTCCGACGCCGCCTGGAAGAGTTGGCAGAAACTCTCCGACCTGCGGTTCAGCGACCCGGTCGCGGCGCGGGCCACGCAGGTGGCCGGCGGCTACGACACCTGGCGTACGCCGCTGTTCGTGAACAACAACATCCACGGCAACGAGTGGGAGGGCACCGACGCCAGCCTCCAGGTCCTCCAGGAGTTGGCCTTCTCCACCGACCCCGAGGTCGTCGGGATGCTCGACCGCCACGTGATCGCCTTCGTGGTGACCAGCAACCCGGACGGCCGGGTCGCGGCGACCCGGGCCAACGCCAACGGTTTCGACATGAACCGTGACTTCATCACCGCGTCGCAACCCGAGGTCCGCGCCGTGCGCGCGCAACTCGTCCGCTACAGCCCGCTGACCATGCTGGACATCCACGGGTACGTCTCCTGCACGCTGATCGAGCCGACCACCGGCCCGCACGGCGACAACTACGAGTACGACCTCTACATCCGGCACGCGCTGCGCAACGCGCTCGCCATGGAGCAGGCCGTCCTCGCCACCGGCGAGACCCGGGCCTCGTGCGCGGACGGCAACGGAGGTCGGCGTGCCGACATCCCGTTCCGCGACCGGGCCCAGGGCTGGGACGACTGGCCGCCTATCTTCACGCCGATGTACTCGATGTACCACGGCAGCATCGGGCACACCATCGAGGTGCCGCTCAACCCGCGCGGCAACCTGACCGAGGCGGAGCGGCACGAACGTACCCGGATCAACACCGCGGTGGCCCGGGCGTCGATCGAGGGCAACCTGCGGTATGCCACCGAGAACCGGTCGGCGCTGCTGGCCAACCAGCTCGAATGGTTCCGGCGTGGGACCGCCGGGGAGCCGACCCGACCCATCGACGACCCGCTCGCCCTCTCCCTGGCCCGGGGCGGCAACGCCAAGACGCACCCGCAGGGCTTCCCCCGCGCGTACGTGATCCCGGCCGGCGCCGGTCAGCGCAGCGAGACCGCGGCGGCCCGGCTGGTGCAGTTCATGCTGGACAACGACATCGTGGTGCACCGTGCCGCGCGACCGTTCACGCTGGACGGCACGCGCCACGAGGCCGGCGCGTACGTCGTCGACCTGCGGCAGGCCAAGCGTGGCCTGGTCAACGCCCTGCTCGACGTCGGGCGGGACGTGACGAACGACTTCGACGCGATGTACGACATCTCGGCGTGGAGCCACGGTCAACTCTGGGGCGCGACCGTGCGGCGGGTGACCCGGAACGTCACGCTCGACGACAAGGTGCTGCGTCCGGTGACCGAGGCCCGTGCCACCGGTTCGGTCGCACCGGGCAACCGCACGCAGTACGCGCTGGTCGTCGATTCGGTCGCCGGTATCCAGGCGGTCAACCGGCTCCTCGACGACGGGGTGACGCTGGGACGTACCCCCGACGGGACGTTCGTGGTCTCGGCCCGCGCCGCCGTGGTGCGCCCGATCGCCGAGGCGTACGGCGTCGACTTCACCAAGATCACGCCGCCGCGGGCGCGTACCGCCGTGCCGGTGTCCCGGGTCCGGCTCGGGGTCGCGGCCAACGCCGGTGAGATCCACGCGTTGCGGCAGATGGGCTTCGCGCCGATCTCGGTGACGCACACCGCGTTCAACAGCGGGACGCTCTCCTTCGCCGACTTCGACGCGCTGTTCGTCTCCACCACCACCTTCAACCCGCTCGGCCTGGACGCCACCCGCAGTGCGGAGTTCAGCCGGTGGCTGGCCGACGGCGGGACCGTGGTGGGCCGGGGCAGCAGCGGAAAGCTGTTCAACGACCGCGCCGGACTCCTCGACGTCACCATCGCGGCGGGCCGCAGCGACGCCAACGGCATCGTCGCGGTGCACAACGATCCGGCCTCACCGATCACCGGTAACGCGCTGCCGACCGCGTTCGTCGACGCGCCGCAGTACTTCACCCGGGTCGGCGACGGCGTACGCGTCGACCAACGCCTGGCCGCCGAGGGCTTCTTCCTCGCCGGACACTGGGCTGGACAGGAGGCCGCCGCCGGTCACGCCGTGGTGGTCAGCGGCGTGGCGCAGGGCGCGACCGTGACCCTGTTCGGCACCGAACCGCTGTTTCGGGCCCACCCCGAGGGCCTCTACCCCCAGGTCGCCAACGCTCTCTGGCAGTGACCTGACCGACGCGCGCCCCGGCCGGTGCCACCCGCCCCGGCCGGGGCGATCGCGTCGCACTGTCACCGGTCGCCGTTACGATCGCGGACCATGGCGATCCTCTCCACGCCCCGGCTGCTGTTGCGCGACTGGACCGACGAACCCGTGGACCTGACCCGACTCTTCGACATCTATTCCCGCCCGGAGATCGCCCGATGGCTCGGCGCCACGTCCGGCCTGCCGCTGACCGACCCGGCACAGGCCGCCGACCGCCTCGCTTCGTGGCGGCGACGGCACGCCGACCACGGTGACCGGTACGGCACCTGGGCGATCGAGGTCCGCGACACCGGCGTGGTCGTCGGCACCGCCATGCTCAAACCGCTGCCCGGCCGCGACGAGAAGATCCTGACCGACGACATCGAGGTGGGCTGGCACCTGCACCCGGACGCCTGGGGCAACGGGTACGCCACCGAGGCCGCCGAGGCGTTGCTCGACCGGGAGTTCGCCACCGGCACACCCCTCGTCCACGCCGTCGTCGCGCCCGGCAACACCGCCTCGACGGCCGTTGCCCGTCGCCTCGGCATGACCCACGTAGGCCGACGCACCGACTGGTACGGCGGCGAGGAACTGGAAACCTTCGTCCGGCACCGGTTCGCCTGACATGCATCCCGACCCTGCTCTGGCCACCGTCGAGGTGCACACGGTCGCCGAGGCCGAACGCGTCCAGCAGGAGTTGTGCCGACACCTCGACCTGACCGGCGGCCCGGCGACCTCGCCGAGGCTGGTGGCCGGAGTCGACGTCTCCTACGACAAGACTTCCACCCGGATCGTCGCTGCCGCCGTGCTCGTCGACCTGACCACCGGCGTCGAGGTGGAGACCGTCGTCGTCCCCGGCGAGGTGACGTTCCCGTACGTCCCCGGGCTGCTGGCCTTCCGCGAGGTGCCGATCCTGCTCACGACGTTGGGCAGGCTCACCCGCCGCCCCGACACCGTGGTCTGCGACGGGTACGGCCTCACCCACCCACGGCGGTTCGGGCTGGCCTGCCACCTGGGCGTGGTCACCGGCCTGCCCACCTTCGGCGTGGCCAAGACCCCGTTCGTCGGCACGTACGCCGAGCCGGGCCCACGCCGGGGCGACCGGTCGGCGCTGCGCGACGGCGACGAGGTGCTCGGCCACGCCCTGCGTACGCAGACCGGCGTCAAGCCGGTCTTCGTCTCCGTCGGCCACCGCACCGACCTGGACCGGGTGACCGCGTTGACGCTGACGCTGAGTCCGCGCTACCGCCTCCCGGACGTGATCCGTCGCGCCGATTTCCTGTCCCGCGAAGCCCTCCGCCAGGACACGTCCGGTGCGTAGCCGCGATCGGACCATTGCTCAGCGGCGAACGATGGCGAGGCGGCGGAGGCCGACCGACGCTGCACCCGTCGATCATGGAGTTGGGGTTGCGGCAAATAGGTGCAAAAGGTGCAATCCGCAAGCCATTACTCCATGATCGACGGGTCGCCACAACTTCACGAGCCGCTGATCGCCGGGCTCGCCTGAGGTGTGGCGGGGTGGGTGGATCGGCTGTCGCTCCAGCGACAACAGATCTACCCACCGTCTCTTCACCGGTGGGGTCTCCTCGCAGCCGGTCGGGCGGTGAGCGTTGTCGGCGCGGTCTCTCGCGTCGGACGGTCGAGCGCCGATCATCGGTGCTCGGACGGTCTGTGTGATGGCGTGCCGTGCGGGCTGGCCGGTCCGAACGGTGCGAGCGGCGGCGAAGCACCCCGGGTGCATGTGTTAGCAAGGGACCCCTGCTTTACCGGAGGCGTTAGCAAGGTGCCCTTCCTTGCACCGAGGGGGCGTGGGGAACAATGGCGGCGTGACATCCCCCCGCGATCTTGTGTTGTTGGGTTGTACCGGGTCGATCGGTACCCAGGCCATCGACATCGTGCGGCGAAATCCTGACCGCTTCCGGGTGGTGGCGCTCGGCGCCGGTGGCGGCAACGTCGCGCTGCTCGCCGCCCAGGCCCTCGAACTCGGTGTCGAGGCGGTGGGGGTGGCGAAGGCGTCCGCCGCGCAGGACCTCCAGCTCGCGTTCTATGCCGAGGCGAGCCGACGGGGCTGGACCAGCGGCGACTTCAAGCTGCCCAAGATCGTGGCCGGGCCGGACGCGATGAGCGAGCTAGCGCAGTGGCCGTGCGACGTCGTGCTCAACGGGGTGGTGGGGTCGCTGGGGCTCGCGCCGACGCTGGCCGCGCTGCGCGCCGGGCGTACGCTCGCGCTGGCCAACAAGGAGTCCCTGGTCGCCGGCGGCTCGCTGGTCAAGGCGGCGGTGACGCGGCCGGAGCAGATCGTGCCGGTGGACTCGGAGCACTCGGCGCTGGCGCAGTGTCTGCGCGGCGGCAGCCGGGGTGAGGTGCGGCGGCTGGTGGTCACCGCCAGTGGCGGGCCGTTCCGGGGGAGGCGGCGCGACGAGTTGACGGCGGTGACGCCGGAGCAGGCGCTGGCGCACCCGACCTGGAACATGGGACCGGTGGTCACGATCAACTCGGCGACCATGGTCAACAAGGCGCTGGAGGTGATCGAGGCGCACGAGCTGTTCGACGTGCCGTACGCCGACATCACCGTGATGGTGCACCCGCAGTCGGTGATCCACTCGATGGTCGAGTTCGTGGACGGCTCGACGCTGGCCCAGGCCAGTCCGCCGGACATGCGGCTGCCGATCGCGTTGGGTCTGGGCTGGCCGGACCGGGTGGCCGACGCCGCCGCGGCCGTCGACTGGACCACGGCCCACACCTGGGAGTTCGCGCCGCTGGACGACGAGGCGTTCCCGGCGGTGGCGCTGGCCAAGGCAGCCGGCGAGGCGGGCCGCTGCCGACCGGCGATCTACAACGCGGCCAACGAGGAGTGCGTCGCGGCGTTCGTCGCCGGGCGACTGCCGTTCCTCGGCATCGTGGACACGCTGCATCGGGTGTTGGAGGACGCTCCCGATTTCGACGAACCGGGTACCGTCGAGGACGTACTCGAAGCCGAGTCGTGGGCGCGCGGGCACGCGCAGGAGATCATCGCTGCGGCGGTGGAAGGAGCTTGATGTCGTTCGCGTTCGGGGTGGTGCTGTTCGCCCTCGGCATCCTCATCTCGGTGAGCCTGCACGAGGCCGGGCACATGGTCACCGCCAAGGCCTTCGGGATGAAGGTCACCCGCTACTTCGTCGGTTTCGGCCCCACCATCTTCTCCTTCAAGAGGGGCGAGACCGAGTACGGCCTCAAGGGCATCCCGCTCGGCGGCTTCTGCAAAATCGTCGGCATGACGCCGCAGGACGACGACGTCGAGCCCGGTGACGAGAAGCGCGTGATGTGGCGCTACCCGGTGTGGAAGCGCACGATCGTGATGTCCGCCGGCTCGATCACCCACTTCGGGTTGGCGATCTTCGCGGCCTGGCTGGCGGCGATGACGTTCGGCCTGCCCAACCCCAACTTCCCGAGCACCGAGGAGCAGATCCGCGCCGAGCCGGCGGTGATCGCGATCCAGGAGTGCGTCCTGCCGGACACCACCTACCGGGTCTGCGAGGCCGGTGACGCGCCGAGCCCGGCCGGCGCGGGCGGTTTGCAGAACGGCGACCGGATCACCTCGATCAACGGCACCCCGATCACCAGCTACGGCGACCTGCTGACCACCCTGCGGACCACCACGCCGGGCAGCACCGCCACCCTCGGGTACGTCCGCGACGGTCAGCCCGGCACCGCCGAGACCACCCTGGCCACCACCAAGCGCCCGCCGATCGACGACCCGAACGGGCCGGTTACCGAGGTCTCCGCGCTCGGCGTGGGCCTGGTCGTCTCGACTCCCGGCCTGGTCTCCCACGGCCCGATCGACGCGATCGGTGCGACCAGCACCTTCATCGGTGACATGGCCGTCGCCACCGCGCAGGCGTTGCAGCGGCTCCCGGAGAAGATCCCCGCCCTCTGGACCGCCATCACCGGCGGCGAGCGGGACATGGACACCCCGATCAGCGTGGTCGGCGCCAGCATCCTCGGTGGCGAGGCGGTCGCCAACGACGCCTGGGAACTGTTCATCATGCTGTTCATCTCGTTGAACTTCTTCATCGGGGTGTTCAATCTGCTGCCGCTGCTGCCACTGGACGGTGGGCACATCGCCATCGCCTGGTTCGAACGCGTCCGATCCTGGGTGTACGCGCTGCTGCGCAAGCCCGACCCGGGCCGCGTCGACTACTTCAAACTGATGCCCGTCACGTACGCGGTGATCCTGATCGGTGGCGCGTTCACGCTGCTCACGATCACCGCGGACGTCGTCAACCCGATCTCGATCTTCTCAAGGTGAGTGCTTGAAGTGACCGCTGTCAGTCTCGGTATGCCCGCCGTGCCGCCGCCACCGCTCGCGCCCCGGCGGGCGAGCCGTCAGATCATGGTCGGCTCGGTGCCGGTCGGTGGTGGGGCGCCGGTCTCCGTGCAGTCGATGACCACCACGCTCACCTCCGACGTCAACGCGACGCTCCAGCAGATCGCCGAGCTGACCGCGTCCGGTTGCCAGATCGTCCGGGTGGCGGTGCCCAGCCAGGACGACGTGGAGGCGTTGCCGGCGATCGCGCGCAAGTCGCAGATCCCGGTGATCGCCGACATCCACTTCCAACCGAAGTACGTCTTCGCCGCGATCGACGCCGGGTGCGCGGCGGTGCGGGTGAACCCGGGCAACATCCGGCAGTTCGACGACAAGGTCGCCGAGATCGCCGCCGCGGCCTCCGCCGCCGGTACGCCGATCCGGATCGGCGTCAACGCCGGCTCGCTGGACAAGCGTCTGCTGGCCAAGTACGGCAAGGCCACCGCGGAGGCGCTCGTCGAGTCGGCGCTGTGGGAGTGCTCGCTGTTCGAGGAGCACGGCTTCCGGGACATCAAGATCTCGGTCAAGCACAACGACCCGGTGGTCATGATCCGGGCGTACCGCCAGCTCGCCGAGCAGTGCGACTACCCGCTGCACCTGGGTGTGACCGAGGCCGGACCGGCGTTCCAGGGCACCATCAAGTCGGCGGTCGCCTTCGGGGCGCTGCTGGCCGAGGGGATCGGCGACACCATCCGGGTGTCGCTCTCCGCGCCGCCGGTCGAGGAGATCAAGGTCGGCGCGCAGATCCTGGAGTCGCTGGGGCTGCGCGAGCGCGGCTTGGAGATCGTCTCCTGCCCGTCCTGCGGCCGGGCCCAGGTGGACGTCTACAAGCTTGCCGAGGAGGTCACCGCCGGGCTGGAGGGCCTACCGGTGCCGCTGCGGGTCGCCGTGATGGGGTGCGTGGTGAACGGTCCCGGCGAGGCCCGCGAAGCCGACCTGGGTGTCGCCTCCGGCAACGGTAAGGGGCAGATCTTCGTCAAGGGCCAGGTCATCAAGACCGTGCCCGAGGGGCAGATCGTGGAGACCCTGATCGAGGAGGCGCTGCGCCTGGCCGACGAGATGGGTGCCGAACTGCCCGAGGAACTACGCGGCCTGCTGCCCGGCGCAACCGTCAGCGTGCACTGACCCCCGCGACGGCGGGGCGTGCGGCACCGCCGATCGGGCGCTGCCGGGCAGCGGCGTCCGGTTGCCTCGGGAAGGCAACCGGCACCGCCGGGCTTGTGCCGGCAACCGGCACCGCCGGGCCTGGGCTGGCTACGGCACCGCCGGGCTTGTGCTGGCCGCCTGGCCTGTGCTGGCACGGGCACCGGCGGGTGTGTGCCGGTAGATGGCATCGCCGGGCTTGTGCTGGCACCGGCCCCGCCGAGCTGCCTGTGCATCCGCACGGGCATCCGAGACCGCTGGCACGAGGGCGGCCACCGCGCAACCTGGGTGGTCGCCCTCGGCGCGTCCGGCGATCAACGCGCCGGAGTCCCCGCGTAGCTCGCCGCACGTCACCCCGTGGCACGTGATGCCCGCTCGCCATGCCTCCGTCGCCGCCCCGTCGCCGCCCGTCGCAGCATGTCGCCGCACGTCAGCGTGTCGTCGCCGGGTAAGGCCCCGACGCCGGCCGAGATCGTGCTCGATCCAGGATCGAGTGGCTTCATGGGCCGGACGAGACCACTCGATCCTGGATCGAGCACGATCTTGGGGAGCGCCCCGGGGGCATGACGGTCGCGGTCGTGTCCGTGCTACTCGTCGGCTGCCCGAGAGCAGTTCTTTCGGGCAGCCGACCGGCGGCGGGCCTGGGAGGACTGTTCTCTCGGGCAGCCGTCGGGCGAGGGATCCGGGAGGACAGTCCCGGGGCGGACGCCGATCGGTGGATCCGAGGGGACGCCTCCCGGGCGGGTGCCGGGCGCGGGGTGCCCTGAAAGGGGGACGCCTACCGGGACGGCTGTCGGAGGGCGGATCCGAGGGGACGCCTTTCGGAGTGGGTGCCGGGCGGGTGCTCCGAGAGAGGGACCGTCCCGGGGCGGACGGCGGGCACCGGCCCTGAGAGGGGTCCTCCCAGGGCCGGTGCGGGCGCGTGACGGGGTGGGGACTGTGGCGGCCGACGGGGCGGTGGAACCGCGCCTGGTCGGGCGGGGTGGGGTCACTCGGATTCGGCGAGGATGGCGTACAGCTTGCGGCGGGTCTCGTCGAGCACCTGGGCGGCCCGTTCGCGCTGGTCGTCCGTACCGGTCATCATCACCTGGCGCAGCGCGTTCATGGCCTGCGCGCCGGCGTCCCGGATGTCGTGCCAACTGTTGATCGTGTCCTCGGCGACCTCTGCCCAGGGGGGCGTCTGCGCCGCCGTCTCGGCCTCGGGCCGACCCTGTTCGGTGAGGGTGAACCGCTTGCGCCCGCCGCCGGACTCCTCGGTGGCGGCGATGACTCCCTCGTCCTCCAGGAGTTGGAGGGTCGGGTAGATCGAGCCGGGGCTGGGCCGCCAGCCGCCCCCGGTGCGGGAGTCGATCTCCTGGATCATCTCGTAGCCGTGCATCGGCCGCTCGGTGAGCAGCGCGAGCACCGCGCCACGGACGTTCGGGCGGCGTCCCCGCCCCCGGCCGCGTCCGCCCCGGCCGTGGCCGCGTCCGTCGCCGCCGTGCGGGAAGGGGGGACCGGGCGGGAAGGGCGGGAAGCCGAAACCGCGCATCCGGGCCTCGTGTAGGGCGTGTGCCCGTCGGTGGAACCTCATCAGACTGTCTCCTCCGTAGAACTGTCGCTGATGCATCGACGATATATCGGAAACACATCGCCGACAAGTCACCGGCAGGGTGGCGGGGAGTTTTGCGACACACCGTCCGGTAGTGGGTGGTCCCGCCGTCGGGCACCGGTCACTGTCCGCCATCGCGCTCCGTTCGCATCTGGCAGGCTGTAACCGTGTTGACGGCGCCGGTGCGGCAACTGGGGGAGTCGGAACGTCGCGCGGTCGAACGGTTGCTCGACTCCGACCCGTACGCGAGCGCGCAGGTCGCGGAGCGGGTCGCCGCGCGTGGACTGGCGTGGTGGCGGGCCGAGGGCCGGGTACTCGGCTACGGCTCCCGCCGCCAGCTCGAATCGGTCTGCTGGCTCGGCGGCAACCTCACCCCGGTCCTCGCCTCGTCGCAGGCCGTCGCCGCCTTCGCCGAGCTGCTCGCCGGTGAGGAGCGGCTCTGTTCCTCGATAGTCGGCCGCGCCGACGCGGTCCTGGAACTGTGGGACCGGCTCGCCGGCACCTGGGGACCGGCCCGCGACGTCCGCCCCAACCAACCGCTGCTGGCCACCGAGGCGATGCCCGAGGTACGCGCCGATCCGCAGGTGCGCCTGGTGCGCGGCAGCGAGGTCGACCTGCTCTTCCCGGCGGCGGTGGCGATGTACACCGAGGAGGTGGGCGTCTCGCCGCTGGCCGAGGACGGTGGTCGCGGGTACCGCCGCCGGGTCACCGAGATGATCCGCTCCGGTCGGGCGTACGCCCGCTTCGTCGACGGCCGGGTGGTCTTCAAGGCCGAGCTCGCGGTCGTCACCCGGCGCACCGCGCAGGTCCAGGGAGTCTGGGTGGCACCGGAGTGGCGCGGCCGGGGGATCGCCACGTCCGCGATGGCGGCGGTGGTCCGTGACGCGCTGAACCGGGTCGCCCCGACCGTGAGCCTGTACGTCAACGACTTCAACCTGCCCGCCCGGCGGGTCTACGAACGCTGCGGATTCCGGCCCGTCGGCACCCTGGCCACCGTGCTGTTCTGAGGCACCCCGCCGCCCCGGCGACGCCGTCACCCGGCAACCCGGGAGTGGTCTGGCGGTCGCGTCACGCCGCAACCGGGGTGGCCTCCGTCACCGTGTTCCGGCACCCGGTCGGCCCGCCGCCGCCCCCTGGGTCTGCCCCCGGCGAAAATGCGTTGAGCTGCGCGGGCGCGCGGCGCAGTCTGGAACCTTCGCCACGACTCCGGAGGAACCGACCCATGCGCCTGCTCCGTGATCTGTGGGTCACCTCTGCGCGCCGGATGACCCTGGTGGTGGTCCTGATCGTGCTCGGCGGGATCGGTCAGGCGGCCACCGCCGCGCTCGCCGGTCCGGTGCTGGTGCACCGGTCCGGCGGCTTCTTCGTGCTGCTCGCGGTGGCCCTGGTCGTGGTGGTCGCCAGCGATCTGGTGGTCAGCCTGGTGATGGCCGGGGTGACCGCCGACTGGGCCGCCGACCTGCGCCGCCGGCTGTGCCGGGTGGCGATGGGACAACCGATCCCCGCCCTGGAGACCACGCCGGTCGGCGAGATGCTCGACCGGATCGACGGTGACGTGTACGACGTCGCCTCCGGTGTCCGCGGTCCCGGCGTGCGCCTGGCCCAGTCGCTGGCGGTGGGCCTGCTCTCCACGCTGGTGGCGATCACCGTCTGGTGGCCCGCCGGGATCGGCATGCTGCTGCTCTGCGTCCTGCTCGCGATCACCATGCGCCGGCCGGCGAGCCGGATCGCCCCGGCCCGGATGCACGAGGAGGCGGCCTGGTCGGACCTGGCGGCGGTGATGGAGGAGTCCATCCACGGCCAGGACGACGTACGCACCAGCCTGGCCCGCCCGTACGTGTTGCGGCTGTACGCCGGACGGGCGGCCGAGGTGCTGCGGCGCGGCTGGCGGGTGTGGCGGTTGTCCGCCCAGGTCAACACCGTGGCCGCCGGAGTGACCCGGGTCGGTGTCGCGCTGGTCGTGCTCGGTGGGGTGTGGGCGCTGACCACCGGCCGGGTCGACTCCGCCCGACTCACCGCGATCTGGCTGCTCGCCCTCTCACTCGGCATGACCGTCGAGCACGTCAGCCGGATGGTGCCCGAGGTGCAGTACGCCCTCGGCGCGTGGGGCCGGGTCCGACTGCTCCAGGGCGCCGCCCAGGAACCCGTCGGCGGAGCCGCCCCGGTCGACGGCGACCTGGTCATCCGCGACCTGACCTTCCACTACCCGTCGGCCGACGCCGAGCGGGGTCCGGCGCTGCGCGAGATCGATCTGACCTTCGCCCGGGGCCGCTCGTACGCGCTGGTGGGGCGGACCGGCTCGGGCAAGTCGACGCTGGCCAAGCTGCTCACCCGGGCGGTGGACGTACCCCCGGGAACGGTGCTGCTCGGCGGGCGCGACGTGCTCGACCTCGACGTCGACCTGCTGCGCCGGTGGATCGCCGTGGTGCCGCAACGCACCGAGATCCTCGCCGGCACGCTCGCCGAGAACGTCGCGTTGTTCGACCCCGAGCTGCTCGACGCCGCCGCGCGGGCCCTGCACGAGCTGGGTCTGGCCGGCTGGATCGCCGAACTGCCCGCCGGGCTGGACACCCGGCTCGGTGAGGGCGGGCACGTGCTCTCCGCCGGGCAGGAGCAGCTCGTCGCGTTCGCCCGCATCCTGGTCCGCGATCCACACGTGGTGATCCTCGACGAGGCCACCGCCCGACTCGACCCGGTCACCGAGGCGCGGGTGCAGCAGGCCACCGAGCGACTGCTGCGCGACCGTATCGGCATCGTCATCGCGCACCGGCTCTCCTCCGTGCGGCAGTGCGACGAGGTGGTGGTGCTGGCCGACGGCGCGGTCGTCGAGGCGGCCCCGCTGGCCCGGTCGCGTCGCTTCGCCGAACTCCTCGCCGCCGGTGACGCCGACCTGCTCGCCGACCCGGACGCCGACGCGGCCGACCTGCTGGCCGACCCGGACGCCGACCGTGCCCGTGGCGAACCGGCACTGGTCGGCGTCACCGCTGCGGTCACGGAGGTCCATCGCTTCACCGGGTCGTCCGGGCTGACCGCCGTGGTGGATCCCGCGCCCGTCGTCGGACCCGAGCCGGTCGTGCCGACCGACGGCCGGGAGGTGACCGCCCGGGAGGTCGGTGGCCGCGAGTCGGCCCCTACCACCACCGTCGCCGGGGGCGCGGACAGCACCGAGGGACCGACCGACGGTGCCGCCGTCGACCGGCGGCCGGCGTCCCGGGCGCGGACCCTGCGGGAGATCTTCCGGCTCTGCCTCAACGACCCCCGCTACGGCGCCGCCGCGGTGGGCATCTTCGCCGTGCTGGCCGTGCTGAGCCTGGACGGCCCGGTGCTGGCCTGGCTCTGGGCGGACGTGGTCGACGGCACCGGTGACCCGTGGCTGCCCGCGCTGGGCATCGCCGCCGGGTTGGTCCTCGCCATCCCCGCGCACTACTGGACGCACCTGTGGTTCCCGGCCTGGTGGGTCCGGCAGATGCTGCGGATCAGCGCCCGCCTGGTGTACGGCCAGACCGGCCCGCGCCGGGTCAGCCGGCACACCCCGGCCGAGGTGGTGGCGCAGGGCGGCGACACCGAGCGGGTGGTGCAGCTCGCCGACAACGTGCTGGACCAGGCCGTCGGCGTGATCCTGCTGGTCAGCATGACCCTGATCACCGGCAGCGTGGTGCCGGGGCTGTTCTTCCTCGGCACGATGGTGCTCTCCGGCTTCGCCGCCACGGCCTTCGGCCCCCGGCTGGAACGCGCGGCACGGGAGACCGTCACCGCCCGGGCGGCGTTCGCCACCGCACTGGTCTCGGCACTGTCGGCGGCCCGCACGGTGAAACTCGCCGGGGCGACCCGGCCGGTGCTGACCCACCTCGCCGACCTCGACACGGTGCGCAGCGACCGGCAGCGCCGGGAGATCGCCGTCCAGGTCTGGGCCCGCTCCACCCCGTCGATGGCCAGCGGTCTGCTGCCGATCGCCGTCTGGGCGCTGTTCCTGGCCGGCACGATCTCCGCCGGGGCGGCGCTGGTGTCGATCGCCACGCTGGGCGCGGCGCGCTGGTTCGCCTGGACCACCGCCTCGCTGATCTCCCAGGTGCCCTCGGCCCGGGTGTGGACGCGGCGGACGGCGGAGATGACCGGGATCGAGGCGTACTCGGCGCGGGTGCCCGGGATGGACCTGGTGGCGGGCACGGCCACCGCCCCGTCGGTGGCCCCGCGTACGCCGTTGCGGCGGCTGGAACTGGTCGGATTCGGCGTCCGGCACACCGACGGCACGGTCGCCGTACGCGACGTCGACCTGACCGTGACGCGCGGGCAGTTGGTGCTGGTGGTGGGCCCGGTCGGGGCGGGCAAGTCCTCGCTGCTGCGCGCCCTGGCCGGGATCGCCCCGCACACCGGGTCGATGACCTGGAACGGGGAGCCGGTGACCGAGCCGGAGCTGTTCCTGCGCCCGAACCAGGTCGGTTACGTCGGCCAGTTGCCCCGGGTGCTCTCCGGCACCGTGGCCGACAACATCACCCTGGGCCACCCGGTGGACCCGGCCCACGCGGTGGCGACCGCCCAGCTCGAACACGACCTGGCCGCCACCGGAAGTGGCCTCGGGCTGCTCATCGGGCACAAGGGCACCCGGCTCTCCGGCGGGCAGTTGCAGCGCCTGGCGTTGGCCCGGGCGCTGGCGCCGCGTACCGAACTGCTGGTTGCCGACGACGTCTCGTCCGCCCTGGACGTCACCACCGAACTGGCCCTGTGGCAGGCGTTGCGCGAACGCGGCGTGACCGTGGTCGGCTCCACCTCCAAACGGGCCGCCCTGGTGCGGGCCGACCACGTGGTGGTGCTCGTCGACGGTGCGGTGCGGGCCCAGGGGCCGTGGCGCGAACTGGCGTCGCGCTGGGGCCACCTGGCCGGTTGATCCCGGTGCGGACGGGCCGGATCGCTCGACCCGGCCCGTCCGCACCGAGCGCGGCGGAGGCCGAGTCAGACCGCCCGGCGGTACGGGGGCGGCCACTCCGCGTCGACGCCCAGCTCGGCGGCGGCCCGGCGCGGCCAGTACGGGTCGCGCAACAGCTCCCGGCCGAGCAGCACCAGGTCGGCCGCACCGTCGGCGAGCACCGCCTCGGCCTGCGCGGGGTCGACGATCAGACCGACCGCGCCGGTGGGCACCCGCGCCTCGCGGCGGATCCGGGCGGCGGCCGGCACCTGGTAACCGGGGCCGACCGGGATGTCGGCGATCGGCGCGGCGCCGCCGGAGGAGCAGTCGACCAGGTCCACCCCGGCGGCGGCCAGCTCGGTGGCGAGCACCACGCTGTCCTCGACGGTCCAACCGCCGTCGACCCAGTCGGTCGCCGAGATGCGGGCCAGCACCGGCACGTCCGGCCCGACGGCGGCGCGGACCGCGCGGACGACCTCCAGGGTGAGCCGCATCCGCCCCGCCCGGTCCCCGCCCCAGCCGTCGGTGCGCCGGTTGGTCAGCGGGGAGAGGAACTCGTGCAGCAGGTAGCCGTGCGCCGCGTGCACCTCGACGGCGGCGAACCCCGCCTCCAGGGCGCGGGCGGCGGCGGTCGCGAACGCCTCGACCACCCCGGCGATCCCGCCCGGGTCGAGCGCGGTGGGTTCCCGGTATCCCGGCACGAACGGCTCGGCGGTGGGCCCGACCGGCGTCCAGCCGCCTTCCGCGTCGGGCACTCCGCCGCGCTGCGGCGCCCACGGCCGGTACGTCGACGCCTTGATCCCGGCGTGTGCGAGTTGCACGACGGGCACCGCGCCGTGCGCGGTCAGGAACCGGGTCACCGGACGCCACGCGTCGACGTGTCGACCGGACCAGAGCCCGGTGTCCTGTGGGCTGATCCGCCCCTCCGGCACCACCGCGGTCGCCTCGGTCATCACCAGTCCGGCCCCGCCCACGGCCCGGGTGCCGAGGTGCACCAGGTGCCAGTCGGTGGGCAGGCCGTCGGGCCCGGCACTGTACTGGCACATCGGGGCCATCGCGATCCGGTTGGGCAGGGTCACGGTGCGCAGCGCCAGCGGAGTGAACAACGTACTCATCGCGCCATCCTCTCCCGGCCGTCGGGTGTGCGGCCCGGGCGCGAGCTGTGGGGTGGCACACTCCCGCGCCGTGCGGATCGCCGGTCAGCGCCGTGCGGATCGGCGGCCGGACACCAGGGCGAGGGCGGTGGTCAGGCCCCACACCACGGTGACCGCCAGCAGCAGCCGCTCCAGCACACCGACCAGCGAGCCCCGCCCGACGAGCAGCATGGCCAGACCGACCGCCCCGGCGAGCGGCAGCGCCACCGCCGCGGCGATCGTGGCCGGCCCGCGCAGCCGTCGGTCGGCCTGCGGGGCGAGGGCGATCGCGATCATCGCGAAGACCACCGCCGCGGTCGCGGCGATGCTGGCCCCGCCGTGCACCAGGTCCGCCACGCCGGCCGGCTCGAACGGCGGCAACGGGCAGCCGGCGCTACAGGTCACCGCCCCGGACAGCAGCGTGCACAGCGCACCCGCGCCGAGCAGCGCCACCGCGCCGGGCAGCGTCGCCACCTGCCGCAGCACCGCCGCGCCCCGGTGTCCGGCGAGCCGCCGCACCAGTGCCAGGGCGGGGTGCTCGGCCCGTGCCGAATCCGGCGAGCGGACCTCGCCGCGCAGCGCGACCGCGAGCAGCAGCAACGCCGTGGCCAGGCAGAACACCCCGATCCGGTACGTCCACGCGTAGTCGCTCTCGGCCACGCCGGCCTCGCTGACGTACCCGGTGAGGCCCGGTCCCGGACCGGCGACCACGGCGAGGACCACCAGGGTGGTTCCGGTGACCACGCCCAGCGCGGCACCCGCCGCCGCGCGCCCGGCCCGTCCCGACGCCCGGCGGTACGCCGTCGACGGCTCAGCCACGTCCGTGCGGCGTGGTCCAGCCGTGCAGGTCCGGACCGAGCGGCACCACCCCGGTCGGGTTGATCTGGTGGTGGGTGGCGTAGTAGTGCCGCTTGATGTGGTCGAAGTCCACCGTCTCGCCGAAACCCGGGGTCTGGAACAGGTCCCGCGCGTACGCCCACAGCACCGGCATCTCGGTCAGCTTCTGCCGGTTGCACTTGAAGTGCCCGTGGTATGCCACGTCGAAGCGGACCAGCGTGGTGAACAGCCGGACGTCCGCCTCGGTGATCGTGTCGCCCATCAGGAAGCGTCGGTCGGTCAGCCGTTCCGACAACGCGTCCAGCCGGGCGAACAACGCCTGGTACGACTCGTCGTACGCCTGCTGGGAGGTGGCGAAGCCGCACCGGTAGACGCCGTTGTTGACGTCGCGGTGGATCTCCGCCATCACCGCGTCCATCTCCGGGCGCAACGGCACCGGGTACAGGTCCGGCGCGTCCGGTGCGTGCAACCGTCGCCACTCGGTGGACAGGTCGAGGGTGAGCTGCGGATAGTCGTTGGTGACCACCCGACCGGTGAGCGTGTCCACCAGCGCCGGCACGGTGACCCGACCGGAGTAGTCGGCGTCGGTCGCCAGGTACGCCTCGGACAGGAAGCCGATGCCCAGCACCGGGTCGAAGCCGTCCTGGTCGAGCGTGAACCGCCAGCCCCGGTCGTCGCGGATCGGGTCGACGGTGCCCAGCGAGATGGCGTCGCCGAGCCCGAGCAGGTTCCGCACGATCAACGCCCGGTGCGCCCACGGGCAGGCGCGGCACCAGATCAGCCGGTAGCGGCCCGCCTCCAGCGGCCAGCGGTCCTGCGCGTCCGGCCCGCCGCCGGGCGGCGAGGTGGAGTGCGGGGTGACCCGCCCGGTGAACCGGTTGGGCTGCCGGACGAACGCGCCACCGTCACTGGTCTCCGCACGGAACTGGGGTCGGGCCATGCCGACAACCTATCGGGATACGCCGGGGATATCCTGGCCGCCGGACGTCCGGCGGGACCCGACGGGCGGCCGGTGCCCGCCCTTCCCACCCCCGAAGGACTCGCGATGACCGTGGCTTACCTGGTGGCCGGTGTGCGCACCCCGATCGGCCGCTACGCCGGTGCCCTGGCCGGCGTACGCCCCGACGACCTGGCCGCGCACGTGATCCGCGAGCTGGTGGCCCGCCATCCGGGGGTGGACTGGGCGCGTACCGACGACGTGATCCTGGGCTGCGCCAACCAGGCCGGCGAGGACAACCGCAACGTGGCCCGGATGGCCGCGCTGCTCGGCGGGCTGCCCGAGCAGGTCTCCGGCACCACCATCAACCGGCTCTGCGGCTCCGGCCTGGACGCGCTGGCCACCGCCGCCCGCGCGGTGACCGCCGGTGAGGCCGACCTGGTGGTCGCGGGTGGCGTGGAGAGCATGAGCCGGGCCCCGTTCGTGATGCCGAAGGCGACCACCGCCTACTCCCGGGCCGCCGAGATCCACGACACCACCATCGGCTGGCGACTGGTCAACCCGCTGATGCGGCAGGGCTGGGGCGTCGACTCGATGCCGGAGACGGCCGAGAACGTGGCCCAGGAGTACGGCGTGGACCGGGCCGCGCAGGACGAGTTCGCGTACCGGTCGCAGGCGCGGGCCGCCAAGGCCCAGGCCGACGGGCGGCTCGCCGAGGAGATCGTGCCGGTGACCGTGTCGGCCGGGCGGCGCGAGACGCGGCTGGTGGAGGTCGACGAGCACCCCCGGCAGACCTCGCTGGAGAAGCTCGCCGCGCTGCCCACCCCGTTCCGCGAGGGCGGCACCGTCACTGCGGGCAACTCGTCCGGCGTCAACGACGGCGCGGTGGCGCTGCTGGTCGCCTCCGAAGCGGCCGTCGCCGCGTACGACCTCACTCCGCTGGCCCGGGTCTGCGGTGCGGCGGCGGCCGGGGTGCCGCCCCGGACCATGGGCGTGGGTCCGGTCCCGGCGACCCGGCGGCTGCTGGACCGGCGCGGGTTGGCGCTGGCCGACCTCGACGTGATCGAGCTGAACGAGGCGTTCGCCGCGCAGGCCGTCGCGGTGCTGCGCGAGCTGGGTCTGCCGGAGGACGCCGAGCACGTCAACCCGAACGGCGGGGCCATCGCGCTGGGACACCCGCTGGGTGCCAGCGGCGCCCGGCTGGCCCTCACCGCCGCGCTGGAGCTGCGCCGCCGGGGTGGCCGGCGGGCCCTGGCCACCATGTGCGTCGGCGTCGGGCAGGGCATCTCGCTGTTGCTGGAGGCGGCCTGACCGGCCGCGTCGCCTGACGCGACACGACGCGAACGGGAAAGGTGTTCGTGGATCTCCCTCGGGCGTGACCGACCGGCCTAGAGTGGTCAGCATCACGTGACGAGCTGAGGTGCCAGTGCAGACCCCCGACGGACTCCCCTCCGAGATCGACCTCTCGCGGCCCAGCGCGGCCCGGGTGTACGACTACTTCCTGGGCGGCGCTCACAACTTCGAGATCGATCGCCGGTTGGCCGAGCAGATCGCCGCCACCACCCCCCACCTGCCGGCGACCATGCGGGCCGGTCGGGAGTTCCTGCGCCGGGCCGTACGCGTGCTGCTCGACGCCGGCATCGACCAGTTCCTCGACATCGGCTCCGGCATCCCCACCGTCGGCAACGTGCACGAGGTGGCCCGCGCCGACAACCCGAAGGCCCGGGTCGTCTACGTCGACATCGACCCGGTGGCGGTGGCGCACAGCCGGGAACTGCTGGTCGGTGACGAGCTGACCGGCGTGCTCCACGGCGACCTGCGCGACCCGGAGCGGCTCCTGGCCGACGCCGGGGCGTTGGGTCTGCTCGACTTCGACCGCCCGCTGGGCGTGCTGCTCGCCGGGGTGGTGCACTTCGTGCCGGACCCCGACCGTCCCGCCGACGTCCTGGCCACCCTGCGGGCCGCCGCCGCTCCCGGCAGCCACCTGGTCCTCTCGCACTCCACCTTCGAGGACCAGCCACCGGAGATGTTGGACGCGCAACGGCTGTCCGCGCGGACCGCCACCGAGATCACGCTGCGCTCGCGGGCCGAGATCACCGGCTTCTTCGGTGACTGGACGCTGCTCCCACCCGGCGTGGTGCACATGGAGCTGTGGCGTCCCGACGCGCCGTCCGACGTGGCCGCGAACCCGCAACGGTTCGGCGCCTTCGGTGGCGTCGCCCGGAACGACCGGTCCGCCGGCTGACCTGATGTCCGCCGTCGGCGACTCCGGCGGGAACGCCGTGGACCAGACCGGTGCCCAGCGGTACGCGGCAGACTGGGCCCGTGCCGTACGCGGGTTCGGGTTCGTGCCGTTGAGCCCGGCCGAGACCGAGCGGCTGCTGCTCGGGCACACCGTGCGGCTGGCCCGTGCGCTGCTGCACGGCGAACCGGTGACCCCGGCCGCCGAGGAGGTCGGGCGGGCACTGGTGGCGGCCCATCTGATCGCGCCGGGAGTGATCGGCTGGGCGGTGCGTACGCTCGCGGTCCGGTTCCCCACCGAGGTGCTGGACGTCCGGGCGGACCGGTCCGACCTCGCCGACCGGGTCGCGGCGGCGCAGGCGGGCCTGGCCGCCGGTTTCGCCGGTGCGCTGCGCGACCGCACCTTCGACCAGCAGGAGGGGATCGCGCGCTCGGCGTGGCAGGCCCGGGACGACGTGGAGCGGGCGCTGCGCGACAGCGAGGCGCGGTTCCGGGCGGTCTTCAGCGGGGCGGCCATCGGCATCGGCATCGCCGGGATCGACGGCACCATCCTCGACGTCAACCAGAGCTTCGCCGAGATGCTGGGCTACGAGATCGAGGAGCTGCGCCAGACGAACGTGGCGTCGCTGTTCCACACCGACGACGCCGCCGGGATGTGGGAGCTGTACCAGGAGCTGATCGAGGGCAAGCACGAGGCGGTCCGGGTCGAGAAGCGCTACTACCGCAAGGACGGCACCGCCGTCTGGACGGACCTGGCGGTCTCGCTGATCCGGCACGACGACGGCCGCCCCCGGTTCACCGTGGCGGTGGTCGAGGACATCACCGAGCGGTACGAACTCCAGCAGCGGCTGCGGTTCCAGGCGCTGCACGACCCGCTCACCGGCCTGCCCAACCGGACGTTGTTCTTCGAGTCGCTCGGCCGGCTGGTGAACCGGACGCACCCACCCGGCCGGGTCGGCGTCTGCTTCCTGGACCTCGACGGTTTCAAGGCGATCAACGACAGCCTGGGCCACGACCTCGGTGACCGGCTGCTGGTGCTGATCGCCCGGCGACTGGCCGACTGCGTGGCCGATCGCGGCTACCTGGTCGCCCGGATGGGCGGCGACGAGTTCGTCATCCTGGTCGACGGCATCGCCCGGATCGAGGACGTGACCGCGGTGGCCGAGACGGTGCTGGCCGCCGTCGCCGCCCCGGTGCACATCGGCGACCAGCAACTCGCGGTCTCGGCGAGCATCGGCATCGTCGACTCGGACCTGGCCGGCACCAGCGCCACCGAGTTGATGAAGGCCGCCGACACCACGCTGTACTGGGCCAAGGCGGAGGGCCGAGGCCGGTGGGCGGTGTACGACCCGGAGCGCAGCGCCCGGGACATCGCCCGCTCGGCGCTCGCCGCCGAGCTGCCCACGGCCCTGGACCGGGGCGAGTTCGTGCTGCACTACCAGCCGATCGTGTCCCTGCTGGACGGCCGGATGCTGGCGGTGGAGGCGCTGGTCCGCTGGCAGCATCCGGAGCTGGGTCTGGTCGGACCGGACCGCTTCATCGGGCTGGCCGAGGAGACCGGGCTGATCGTCCGCCTCGGTGAGTGGGTGCTGCGGCAGGCATGTCGGGACGCCCAGCGCTGGCACCTCGACTTCCCGGAGGCCCGATTGGTGGTCAGCGTCAACCTGGCGGCTCGCCAGGCCGACGCCCCGGCGATCGTGGACACCGTGGCCGACGCCCTGGCCCAGAGCGGGCTGCCCGCCGCGCTGCTGCAACTGGAGCTGACCGAGAGCGCGGTGATGGGTTCCGCCGGTGAGCCGTTGCGGACGCTGTACCGGCTCGCCGCGCTCGGCGTACGGCTGGCGGTGGACGACTTCGGTACCGGGTACTCGAACCTGGCGTACCTGCGCCGGTTGCCGATCACCTGCCTCAAGCTGGCCGGTCCGTTCGTGGAGGGCCTGCGGGGCGACGAGCCGTCCGCCACCGACCACCGCGACGTACGGATCGTCGACGCGTTGGTCCGGTTGGCACACGCGTTGGAGCTCTGGGTGACCGCCGAGGCGGTGGAGACCGAGGCGCAGGCCGAGCGGCTGCGGTCGCTGCGCTGCGACTCCGCGCAGGGGCGGCTGTTCGGCGCGCCCGGCCCGGCGGAGGCGATCGTCGCCCGACTGCGCGGCGAACCGTCGTGAGCAGAGGCGTCCTGCACGCGGTGTCGCGGCGTCCTGCTCGCGGCTTGGTGGCTCGGCGCGGTGTCCTGCTTGCGTGGGCGACGGCTGGGCGCGGTGTCCTGCTGACGGTTCCGCGGCCCGGCGCGGCGGCTCGGTGGCGGTGCTGGGGCACGATCTCAGCCGACGTGACGTGGGCGAGACGAGCTGATGGGGAGTCGACGTGGAGCTGACGGACACCAACGGCGTGGTGTCGGTGGTCGCCGCCCTGGCCATCCTCGCCGGGCTGGCCGGGGTGGTGGTGCCCGGCCTGCCCGCGCTGCCGCTGTGTTGGGGCGGCGTGCTGGTGTGGACGCTGTTCGGCGGGGCCGGTGCCGGCCGGTGGCTGGTGCTCGGCGCGGCCACCCTGGTCGCGCTCGGCGGCACCGTGGTCAAGTACGCCTGGCCGGGCCGCAACCTCAAGCGGGCCGGGGTACCCACCACCTCGTTGCTCGCCGGTGCGGTACTCGGGCTGATCGGGTTCTTCGTGATCCCGGTCGTCGGGCTGGTGATCGGATTCGTCGGCGGCATCTTCGCGGTGGAACGGCTGCGGCTGGGCGACACCCGGCTGGCCTGGCCGGCGACGAAGCAGGCGGTGGGTGCGGCCGGTCTGTCGATGCTGATCGAGTTCCTCTCCGGCATGGTGATCGGCATGCTCTGGGTGACCGGCCTGGTTCTGACCTGAACCGTCCAGTTCGCGTCGTTCCCACCTCTGCCGTGCGCCCCGCACCGGGCTCGGGTGGGCCGTCGGCGCGGCGCTCGCTGAGCCGTCGGGCCGTCGGGCTGTGGCAGGTCGGTGGCGGGCCGGTGGTGAACCAGTGGCGGGCACGGCGGTGGGTGCCGGGTGGCGGGGACGAGTCGATGGGCACGGCGGATGGGCGTACCGGTGAGAGAGAGGTGACTCGCCCCGCGCCACCGCGGCTGCCGGGCCGGCCGAGGGCCCGGCGGTGGTCCCGTTCCGGACCAGGTCACCGCCCCAGGATGCGTCCGGCCGGACCTGTCGGGCAACGCATTTACCCAGCCGCCCGCCGCCGCATGTTAGGAAGGGTCCCCTTTAGTGCTCCAGGCGTTAATACGGGGCCCTTCCTTGCACAAGGGCGGGGGCGGTGGTTCGGTGATGCTCATGAAGAGAGCCCCGCTGACGCTGGAGCAACTGCGGGTCGCCGTCGCCGAGGGCGAGATCGACACGGTGGTGCTGGCCCTGGTCGACATGCAGGGCCGGCTACAGGGAAAACGGTTCCACGCGCCGTACTTCCTCGACCAGGTGGTCGGGCACGGCAGCGAGGGCTGCGACTACCTGCTCGCGGTGGACGTCGACATGAACACCGTCGACGGGTACGAGATGTCGAGCTGGTCGCGCGGCTACGGTGACCTGGCGATGAAGCCGGACTTCGACACGCTGCGCCGGGTGCCGTGGCAGCCCGGCTCCGCCCTGCTCCTGGCCGACCTGCACTGGCCCGGCGACACCGGCCCGGTGACCGTCTCGCCCCGACAGATCCTGCGCCGACAACTGGACCGGCTGGCCGCGCACGGACTGACCGCGTACGCGGGCACGGAGCTGGAGTTCGTGCTGTTCCGCGACTCGTACGAGCAGGCGTGGCAGCGCGGCTACCGGGAGCTGACCCCGGCCAACCAGTACAACGTGGACTACTCGTTGCTCGGCACCGCCCGGGTGGAGCCGCTGCTGCGGCGCATCCGCAACGAGATGGCGGGCGCGGGGCTCACCCCGGAGAGCGCCAAGGGCGAGTGCAACCTCGGCCAGCACGAGATCGCCTTCCGGTACGACGAGGCGGTGCGCTGCGCCGACCACCACGTGATCTACAAGAACGGGGCGAAGGAGATCGCCGCCCAGGAGGGCATGTCGATCACGTTCATGGCCAAGCCGAACGCCCGGGAGGGCAACTCCTGCCACATCCACTTCTCGCTGCGGGACGCCTCCGGTGGGTCGGCGATGCTGGGCGACGGGCCGGGCCACCTGAGCGTCACCGGGCAGCGGGTGCTGGCCGGGCTGCTCGCCACGATGCGCGAGTTCAGCCTCTTCTTCGCGCCGAACATCAACTCCTACAAGCGGTACCAGCCGGATTCGTTCGCCCCGACCGCGTTGCGCTGGGGCACCGACAACCGCACCTGCGCGTTGCGGGTGGTGGGCCACGGTCAGGGGATGCGGGTGGAGAACCGCGTGCCGGGGGCGGACGTCAACCCGTACCTGGCGATCGCGGCCCTGATGGCGGGCGCGCTGCACGGCATCGAGCAGGAGTTGGAGCTGGGTGAGGAGTGCACCGGCAACGCGTACGACGACGCGGCGGCCGACCGCGTCCCCGGCACCCTCCGGGACGCGCTGACGCTCTGGGAGTCCTCCACCTTGGCCCCGGCGGCGTTCGGCGACGACGTGGTCGCCCACTACACCAACATGGCCCGGGTCGAGTTGGCCGCCTTCGACGCCGCCGTCACCGACTGGGAACTCGCCCGTGGCTTCGAGCGCCTCTGACCGGCCCCAGACCGTCAGCCTGGGCCTCGGCCTCCCGCTGCCCCCGCTGCCCCGCGCCGATCATGGAGTCGTGGCACCCGATCTGTCCTCTTTCGCGGCTTTCACTGCCACCACAACTCCATGATCGGCGCGGAGTTCACGGGTGGTGCGGAGTTCACGGGTGGCGTGGGGGCGCGGGTGGCGGGGACGGCGGCGGGGGCGGCGGGGAGCCGTGCCCGCAGACGAGGCGAGGGGAGTGTGGGTGGGCGTGGCTGAGGTGCGGGATCCGGCCAGCGGGAAGCTGCTGCGCGAGGTCGCGGGGGTGTCGGCGGACGAGGTCGACGCGGCGGTGGCGCGGGCGGCGGTGGCGTACGAGCGGTGGCGCCAGGTGGCACCGGGGGAGCGGGCCCGGCTGTTGCGGCGGTTCGCGGCGGTGGTCGACGCGCACGTGGAGGAGTTGGCCCGGCTGGAGGTCGAGAACGCCGGGCACACCATCGGCAACGCCCGCTGGGAGGCGGGCAACGTGCGCGACGTGCTGGACTACTACGCGGGGGCACCGGAGCGGCTGACCGGACGGCAGATCCCGGTGGCGGGTGGGTTGGACGTCACGTTCCACGAGCCGCTGGGCGTGGTCGGGGTGATCGTGCCGTGGAACTTCCCGATGCCGATCGCCGCCTGGGGACTGGCGCCCGCGCTCGCCGCCGGCAACACGGTGCTGCTGAAACCCGCCGAGCTGACCCCGTTGACCGCGCTGCGCCTCGGCGAGCTGGCCCGGGAGGCGGGGCTGCCCGAGGACGTGTTCACGGTGCTGCCGGGGCGGGGCGACGTGGTGGGCGAGCGCTTCGTCGACCATCCGGCGGTCCGCAAGATCTGCTTCACCGGCTCCACCGAGGTCGGCACCCGGATCATGGCGGGCTGCGCCGCCCAGGTGAAGCGATTGACCCTGGAGCTGGGCGGCAAGTCGGCGAACCTGGTCTTCGCCGACGCCGACCTGGAGAAGGCGGCGGCGGCAGCCCCGTCCGGGGTCTTCGACAACGCCGGTCAGGACTGCTGCGCCCGGTCCCGGCTCCTGGTGCAGCGCCCGGTCTACGACCGCTTCCTGGAACTGCTGGAGCCGGCCGTGCGGGCGTTCCGGGTCCGTCACCCGGCCGACGAGGCCGCCGAGATGGGTCCGCTCATCTCCGCCGGGCACCGGGACCGGGTCGCCGGGTACGTCGACGGCGCGCGGGTCGCCTTCACCGGCTCCTGCCCGGACGGCCCCGGCTACTGGTATCCGCCGACGGTGCTGCTCGCCGACTCGCCCGCCGACCGACACTGGCGCGAGGAGGTCTTCGGCCCGGTCGTCTCGGTGCTGCCCTTCGACGACGAGGCGGACGCGATCCGGCTGGCCAACGACACCGAGTACGGCCTGTCCGGCTCGATCTGGACCCGTGACGTGGGCCGGGCGGTGCGGGTGGCGCGGGCGGTGGAGGCGGGCAACCTGAGCGTGAACTCGCACTCGTCGGTGCGGTACTGGACGCCGTTCGGCGGGATGAAACGCTCCGGTCTCGGTCGCGAGTTGGGCCCGGACGCCCTGCACGCGTTCACCGACGTCAAGAACGTCTTCATCGGCACGGAGGAGTGAGGCGATGCAGCGGTTGCAGGACCGGGTGGCCGTGGTGACCGGCGCGGCCAGCGGGATCGGGCTGGCCACCGTCCGGCGGTTGGCCGCCGAGGGGGCGCGGGTGGTCTGCGTCGACGTCGACACCGAGGGGGGTGCCCGGGCCGCCGAGGAGGTCGACGGGACCTTCGTCGCCGTGGACGTGACCGACGAGGCCGCCGTCCGTGACCTCTTCGACGGGGTGGTCGAGCGGTACGGGCGGGTGGACGTCTCGTTCCACAACGCCGGCATCTCACCGCCGGACGACGACTCCATCCTGGAGACCGGGCTGGACGCCTGGGAGCGGGTGCTGCGGGTGAACACCACCAGCGTCTACCTGTGCTGCAAGTACGTCATCCCGCACATGCGCCGGCAGGGCCGGGGATCGATCATCAACACCGCCTCGTTCGTGGCGCTGATGGGTGCGGCGACGTCGCAGATCGCGTACACCGCGAGCAAGGGCGGGGTGCTGGCGCTGAGTAGGGAGCTGGGCGTGCAGTTCGCGCGCGAGGGCATCCGGGTCAACGCCCTCTGCCCCGGCCCGGTGGCCACGCCGCTGCTGCGGGAGCTGTTCGCCGCCGATCCGGAGCGGGCGGCCCGCCGGTTGGTGCACGTGCCGATGGGGCGGTTCGGCGAACCGACCGAGATCGCCGCCGCGGTGGCGTTCCTGGCCAGTGACGACTCGTCGTTCATGACCGCCGCGCAGTTCGTGGTCGACGGCGGGATCACCGGCGCCTATGTGACACCACTGTGATGTAGCCGACACTTCCGGTCATCGGTCGGGCGATTCGTATCGGTTGATCGACAACTGTCGTGGGCTAATCAGCGTCGCGATCGACTGATGCGTTACGTTCCTGGTTCGGCGGGGTAGAAGTCCGGTCACGGCAGCGATGATCAGGGCACGTCGCGAACAGGCCGGGGAGGCTGCATGAACTCGGCCCAGGGGGGCGTGGACGGGGGTGACCCGTCGGCGACACACGGTGTGGTACCACCGCTGCTCGCGGCGGCGTTCGCGGCCGGTGGCGAGATGGGCACTCTGCTGCGTGACCGCGACTGGTCGGCGAGTCCGCTCGGCGCGCCGGAGCAGTGGCCCACCGCGTTGGGCAACGCGGTGAGCACGATGCTCGCCTCGAAGGCGCAGATCGTCGTCTTCTGGGGTGACGAGCAGCACGCCTTCTACAACGACGCCTACCGGCCGACGATCGGAGACAAGCATCCGGCGGTCCTCGGGCAGCCGGCCCGCGACCACTGGATCGAGACCTGGGACGTGCTCGGGCCGCTGCTCACCGGCGTGGTGCGGACCGGCGACTCGTACCAGGCGCGGGACCACCACTTCCTGCTCGACCGGCACGGCTTCGTGGAGGACGTCTACTTCGACGTCTCGTACGACCCGATCCGGGACACCGACGGCTCGATCGGTGGGGTGCTCTGCATCTGTAGCGAGACCACCGGTCGGGTGCTGGGCGAGCGGCGGCTGCGTACGCTCGCCGAACTCGGCTCCGAGTTGGCCGAGGTGAGCAGCAGCGCGGAACTCGGCCGGGTGGCCGCGGCGGTGCTCGACCGGCACCGGCAGGACGTACCGTTCGGGCTGCTCTACCTGTACGGACCCGACGGCGGCCTGCGGCTGGCCGGCACGAGCGGCCCGGTGACCGGTGTCGAACAGCTTGCCGCCGGGGCGGCCGGTGCTGCCGCCGAGGGCGGCACGGTGCCCACCGTCGACCTGTTCGGCGAGGTGCCGGCCGACGCCGCCGACGAGGCGCTGCTGCTGCCGATCACCGCCACCGCGGAACAGGCCGGCGTGCTGGTGCTGGGGGTGGCCCGCCGGTTGCCGCTCTCCGACGACTACCGCACCTTCCTCGAACTGGTCGCCGCGCAGATCTCCCGGGCCGTCGGCAAGCAGCGCGCGTACGAGCAGGAGCAGGCACGCGCCGCCGAACTGGCCGCCCTGGACCTGGCCAAGACCAACTTCTTCGCCAACGTCAGCCACGAGTTCCGTACCCCGCTGACCCTGGTGCTCGGCCCGCTGGAGGATCTGCTCGCCGACCCGGCCCTGCCGGAGACGTACACCGCGCAGTTGACGATGATGCACCGCAACGCGCTGCGGCTGCTCAAGCTGGTCAACACGGTGCTCGACTTCTCCCGGCTGGAGTCCGGGCGGCTGGCCGCGCACTACGAGCCGGTCGATCTGGCCGACTACACCGCCCGGCTGGCCAGCACGTTCCGCTCGGCCACCGACCGCGCCGGGTTGCGGCTGACGGTGGACTGCCCGCCGCTGCCCGAGCCGGTCTACGTCGACCAGGAGCTGTGGGAGAAGATCGTCCTCAATCTGCTCTCCAACGCGGTGAAGTTCACCCTCGACGGGGAGATCCGCATCGAGGTGCGGGCGGTCGACGGCGTGGCCCGCCTGGAGGTCGCCGACACCGGCGTGGGCATCGTCGCCGAGGAACTGTCGCACGTCTTCGAGCGGTTCCACCGGGCACCGGGGGTGCCCTCGCGTAGCCACGAGGGCACCGGGATCGGCCTGGCGCTGGTCCGGGAGTTGGTCGAGATGCACGGCGGTCAGGTCAGCGCGACCAGTCGGGTCGACGAGGGCAGCCGCTTCGTGGTCACCGTCCCGTTCGGCTCCGCGCACCTGCCGACGGACCGGGTGGCCGAGACCTGCACCGAGCGCGAGCCGGTGCAGAGCGCACTCTTCGTCGCCGAGGCCGAGCGCTGGAGCGACGACCGGGCCGACGTGGGCGAGGTCCGTGGCCCACGCGCGGCGGCGGGCCGGATCCTGGTCGTCGACGACAATCGGGACCTGCGTGAACACGTCACCAGGCTGCTGGCGCCGACCTGGGAGGTGCGCACCGCCACCGACGGCGTGGACGCGCTGCGGCTGGCCACCGACACCGACTTCGACCTGGTCCTGACCGACGTGATGATGCCGCGACTGGACGGCTTCGGCCTGGTCGCTGCGCTGCGCTCCGACCCGCGCACCCGGTACGTGCCGATCGTGCTGCTCTCCGCCCGCGCCGGCTCGGCCGAGGAGGTGGCCGGCCTGGCGGTGGGCGCCGACGACTACCTGACCAAACCCTTCTCCGGGCAGGAGCTGGTCGCCCGGGTGCGGGCCAACGTCGAACTCGGCCAACTGCGCGGCCAGCTCATCCGGCGGTTGGCCGCACTCGCCGACGCGGCCGTGGCGGTGAACACCGCGCGCTCCACCGACGAGGTGCTCCAGGTCGCGGCACGGCACGCGTTGAGTCTCGCCGAGGCGGTCCGGGTGTCCGTCACCGCCGGAGACGCCCGGTTCGAGGCCGACGGCGGCGGCACCAGCGCCGCCGATCCCGCCTTCGTCCTGCCGCTGACCGGGGTGGGCGGCAAGCACCTCGGTGAACTGCGGGTGTGGCGGGCGGTGGCCGAGGCGGCCGGCACGGACGAGGCCGCGTTGACCCAGCTCGCCCGGCTGGTCGGCGTACGCCTGGAGAACGCCCAGCTCTACGAGGTCGAGCACCGCATCGCCACCACCCTGCAACACAGCCTGCTGCCGCGTACCCTGCCCCAGTTGCCGGGTGCGGTGGTGGCCAGCCGCTACCTGCCGGGCAGCGACGACGTCGAGGTGGGCGGCGACTGGTACGACGTGGTGACCCGCGAGGACGACGAGATGGTCCTGGTCATCGGGGACGTGGTCGGCAAGGGGGTGCCGGCCGCGGCGGCGATGGGGCAGTTGCGCAACGCGCTGCGCGCGTACGTGTTGGAGGGGTTCGACCCGGGGGAGTCGTTGACCCGGCTGAACCGGTTGGTCGGCTCGACCGGGTCGCGCTCCTTCGCCACGGTCTTCTGTCTGTGGTTCAGCCCCCGTACCGGTCGGCTGCGGTACGCCAGCGCCGGGCATCCGTCCCCGCTGCTGATCCGAGGAGGCGACGTGGCGTTCCTGCACGACCGGGCGCTGGGCCCACCCGTCGGCGCGATTCCGGGGACGGAGTACGAGACGGTCACCGGCGAGCTGTCCGCCGGCGACCGGCTGCTGCTCTACACCGACGGTCTGGTCGAGGACCGGCACGTCGACATCGACGAGGCGCTGGAACAGCTCCGGGCCGACGCGGCCCGGCCGGGGGAGCACGTGGTGGACCTGGTCGACGCGGTGGTGCAGCGGGTGGTCGACCGGCCCCGCCGCGACGACGTGGCGGTGCTCGCGCTGGAGGCCGCCGAACTCGACCGGTTCGCGCTGCGGCTGCCCGCCGACCCGACCCGGCTCAGTGTGCTGCGCAAGCGGCTGGAGGACTTCCTGGTCGCGCACGGGGTGAACGAGACCGACCTGTTCGACCTGACGGTGGCGGTCTCCGAGGCGGCGGCGAACGCCATCGAGCACCCGGTGGACCCGGTGGAGCCGACGATCGGTGTCGAGGTGACCGTGGAGGGCCGGACGGTGACCGCGACCGTACGCGACACCGGACGTTGGCGGGAACCGACCGGGTCGGGCTTCCGGGGCCGGGGACTCTCCCTGATCGAGGCACTCGGGGAGCTGTCGGTCAGCCGTACCCCGGAGGGCACGGAGGTGACGCTGCGTCGGGAACTCGGTGCCTGAGCCGTCCGGCGCGGCGGGTCAGACCGGCCGCAGCCAGTGCTGCCCGCCCAGACCGGCGATGTGCAGCACGCGGCTGACCTGGCGGGACGGCAACACCGTCAGGGTGTCCGGATAGTGACCGGCGAGCCGCACCACCGCGTGGATCGCCGCCGAGTCGAAGAAGGTCACCGCGCGCAGGTCGAGGGTCAGCCGGGTGGCTGGCTCGCGCAGCGCGGTCTGCGTCATGGTGTCCGCGGTCGCCATGTCGACCTCGCCGGTGACCACCACGCGGAGGTGATCACCGTCGATCTCCGCGCTGGCGGAGAAGACGGGCGGTGCTCCCCCTTGATCCACGCTGACACCTTGACACAGCAGTTGTGGTAGGGCAACAACCGTGGGCCACCGACGGTGACGGGGGCCACCCGGGGCGCGGCGATAGGCTTGCCGCATGACCGTCCGTGCGCCGTTGACCCCAGGCACGCTCTCCCCGTGGCGGCCGGTGCCCGCCCACATCGTCCGACCCGAGTACGTCGGCAAGAAGTCGCCCCGGCCGTGGCAGGGGTCGCACGTGCAGACGCCGGAGACGATCGAGAAGATGCGGGTCGCCGGGCGGCTCGCCGCGCAGGCCACCCAGCTCGCCGGTGAGCACTGCAAGCCCGGTGTGACCACCGACGAGATCGACCGGGTGGTGCACGAGTTCCTGGTCGACCACGGGGCGTACCCGTCGACGCTGGGGTACAAGGGCTTCCCGAAGTCCTGCTGCACCAGCCTCAACGAGGTGATCTGCCACGGCATCCCGGACTCCACGGTGCTGGCCGACGGCGACATCATCAACGTGGACGTGACCGCGTACATCGGTGGGGTGCACGGCGACACCGACGCCACCTTCTGCGTCGGCGAGGTCGACGAGGAGGTCCGGCTGCTGGTCGAGCGGACCCACGCGGCGATGACGCGGGGCATCAAGGCCGTCGCGCCGGGCCGGCAGATCAACGTCATCGGGCGGGTCATCGAGTCGTACGCGAAGCGGTTCGGCTACGGCGTGGTCCGCGACTTCACCGGTCACGGCATCGGCGAGGCGTTCCACAGCGGTCTCTACGTGCCGCACTACGACAGCCCACGGCCCACCGACGTGATGGAGCCGGGCATGACGTTCACCATCGAGCCCATGATCACCCTCGGCACCCACCAGTACGACATGTGGGAGGACGGCTGGACGGTGGTCACCAAGGACCGGAAGTGGACCGCCCAGTTCGAACACACCGTGCTGGTGACCGAGGACGGGTACGAGATCCTGACGCTGCCGTGACCGACACTCCTGCGGCACTGCGGGAACACCACCACGCGGACGTCTCGGGCGGGTGGCTGCGACCCGCCGTCTTCGGCGCGATGGACGGGCTGGTGACCAACATCGCCCTGATCGCGGGTGTCGGCGGTGGCGGCGTCTCGCCGCAGGCCATCGTGCTGACCGGCACCGCCGGTCTGGTCGCCGGCGCGATCTCGATGGCGCTCGGCGAGTACACCAGCGTCCGCTCGGCCAACGAGCAGATCGCCGCCGAGGTGGCCAAGGAACGGCGCGAGCTGGAACGCCACCCCGAGGAGGAGGCCCGGGAACTCGCCGAGATGTGGATGGCGCGGGGGTTGCCCGAGGACCTCGCCGTGCAGGTGGCCGAGGCGGTCCGCCAACACCCGGAGCAGGCGTTGCGGATGCACGTCCAGGAGGAGTTGGGCGTCAACCCGGACGAGCAGCCCAACCCGTGGGCGGCGGCACTGTCGTCGTTCCTCTGCTTCTCGGTCGGCGCGCTGGTGCCGCTGTTGCCGTACCTGCTCGGCGCGACCAGCCTGACGCTGGCCCTGGCGGTGGGCGGGATCGGGCTCTTCGTGGCCGGCGCGATCGTCTCCCGGTTCACCAACCGGCGTTGGTGGACCGGCGGAATGCGGCAGTTGCTCCTCGGTGCCGCCGCGGCGGCGGCCACCTACCTGGTCGGTGCGCTCATCGGCGTCCAGGGCGGCCTGGGCTGAGCCGACGCGCGGTCACCCACTGAGCAGGTCGTCGACGGTCCCGTCGACCGGGCGCCCCCGGGCGGTCAGCTCCGCCGACTGACGGGCCAGCACCGCGCCCACCTCGGTCATGTCCGCCCCGGCCAGCCCGGTCCGCCGGACCGCGTCGCCGGGGTCGCGGAAGTAGGTGCGGCTGAGCAGCCCGTTGACGGTCGCGGCGGCCAGCCGCGCCTCGCCGAGCATCAGCAGGGCCTGGTCCGTCTCGTACCACTCGGCCAGCCGGGCCGCCCGCGCGTGCGCGGCGCTGCCCCGGTACCACGCCCGGCGGGCGGCGCCGCTGAACTCGGCCGGACGGGCCCGGGCCAGCCGCCCGAGATGTTCGTCGCGCTGGGTACGCAGCCATCCGGTCGGGTCGTGCAGCGCCCGCGTCGTGACGTACCGGTCGGCGGTCAGCGGCCATCGCGAGGTGAGCTGCCGGGCCTGACGCAGGCGCTCCTCGGCGGAGGCCACGGTCAGGTCGACGAGCACCCCGTCGACCCGCCGGGTGGCCGAGGGCGGCCCGGCACCGGGCCGGTAGGTGACCACCAGCAGCCCGACCTCGCCGTCCCCACCGCCGTCGTCGTCGCCGTGCGCGAGCGGTCCGTGCACCGCGACGGCGAGCACGTCGGCGGGGAACCGTCGGCGGACCGCCTCGGCGACCCGATCGGCCACCTGCCACCGGGGATCGTCCCGGTGTTCCGGGACACCGTCCACACCGACCACCCCACGATCGCGCCACCGTGCGGACCGTCGCGGGCAGCGACGGCCCGGTCACCGCACACCCTAGTGCGGCGGGGGCGGCCCGTCCGGCGCGTCCGTGCCGTCGGGCGTGCCGGAGACCGTCGGCACCAACCGGAAGACCCGGATCTCCCGGTCACCGGCCCGGCGCACGTACGCCTCGTACGCGGGCCAGGCGTCGACCAGCAGCCGCCACAGGCGTTCGCGTTCGGCACCGGTCGCGGGCGTACCGCGTACCGCGATGCGGCGCCCGGCGACGTCCACTTCGGCGCGCGGCTCGGCGAGCAGGTTCACCGACCAGGCGGGCTGCTGGGTCTGGCCCCAGTTGGAGCCGACCACCACGAACCCGTCGCCGTCCGGCACATAGAGCAACGGGTTGCTGCGCGGCTTGCCGGAGCGGCGGCCGGTGGTGGTGATGACCAGGGACGGCACCAGCCCGAGCGCGACCACCCGGCCCTTGGTCAGCCGACCGACCGCCCGGTCCAGCGGCACCAGCAGCCGGGCGGTGGCACCGAACCAGGGGTGGTGACCGATCCGCCGGGTCACGTCTCGCAGTACGGACATCGGGACATTCTGCATCCACCGGCGTCGGTACGACAACGCTCGCCGACCGTCCCGCCGACGTCCCGTCAGTCCAGGCGGCGCTCCACCGGCAGCCGGGACCGGGTCAGCAGCGCCGCCCCGGCCATCGCCACCAGCGGCACCACCACCAGCACGCCGAGCGTGATCCAGGGCACCACCAGTGGGTACGGCGACTCCACCGGCCACCCCTCGGTCAGCCGTCGGTTGGTGAAGGTCAGGATGATCGCCGCCGAGCCGAGCCCGGCGACGATGCCCAGCAACGAGCCGAGTCCGGCGATCACCCCGGCCTGGCAGAGCGACAGCAGCCTTCGCACGCCCGGACCGGCACCGACCGACGCGAGGGTGGACAGGTCGGCCCGCCCCTCGGCGGCGGCGAGTCCGGTGGCGATCCCGGCGGCCCCCACGGTCACCAGCGCCGAGACTCCGGCCAGCAGGAGCAGGAGCGGCTCGGTGCTGCCGAAGCCCTTGCCGACCTCGAACTGTGCGCCGACCGGACCGAGGGACTCCAACGCGTCGACGAACCGGTCGCGTTGCCGCTGCCCCGGCGGCTCGTCGGCGGCGACCGCCCAACCGACCTGCCGGACGGCGAGGCCGAGGCGGTCGGCCGCGGCGGGCGAGAGCAGCAACCAGGGTGGTCGCAGGTCGCTCCCCGTGGCGTACCCGGGCACGGTCGCGGTGGCCGCGTCCACCACCCGGTCGTCGTCCGGTTCGACCCGCAGGTGCAGGCGGCCGTCGGCGAGGTAGCGCGGGTCGGTCACCACCGCGCCACCCGCGCGCAGGACGGCCGTGGCGTCGGCGACCTCGGCTGGCGTCGCGCCGGTGAGCATCGGCAGCGCCGCGCCGTCGTCGACCGCCACCTGGAAGTAGCCGTCGAGGTGGTCCTCCGACGGCCTCTGACAGCGCTGGTCGGCCCGGGCCCGCCGCTGCTCGGCCTCGCTCATCGCGTCGTAGGGGCGCCACGGGCAGACCTGGTCCGGCGGCGGCACCGCGCTCACCAGGCAGGCGTCGAAGACCGGCCGGCAGCCGGCCTCGATCAGCGGGGCGACCGTCGCGGCACCGAGATGGTTTTGGGCGGCAGCGGTGACGGCGGCCCGGCCGAGTGGACCGTCGGCCGCCGGGTCGTCGGCGGTGACCAGCACCGTCCGGTCCGGCAGCAGCGGCCGGTACCGCCCGTCGGAGCGGATGTCGTCACTGGCCAGGAAGGCACCCAGGGCGACGCTGCCGGCGACCGCCGCCATCACCGCCGAGATGGCCGGCGCGGTCGAGGAACGGTTGCGACTGGCGTCGCGTACCGCGATCCGGGGCGCCAGCGGGAGGAACCGGCCGAGCCGGGCCAGCAGCCCGACCAGCGTCGGCGTGGCGAAGACCAGCCCGAGTTCGCCGAGCACCAGCCCGGCGAGGATGACCGACGAACGGACCATCGCCGCACCGATCCCGGCGATGACCAGCCCGGTGGCGGCCAGCAGCACCCCGACCGCCAGCCAGAGCCGCCGGTGGGTGGGTGCGCCGCGTCGGCCGGCGAGCCCGGCGACCACGTCCTGCCGGGCGGCGGTCCAGGCCGGCGCGAGCGCGGCCAGCACCCCGGCGAGTACGGCGACCAGTGCGATCACGCCCAGCGCCGCCGGCCAGACGCGGTACCCGGCGAAGCGGTGCTGGAAGACGAACTCCTCGACCAGCGGGCGGGCGGCGAACGCGGAGAGCACGCCGAGCGCCACCCCGACGGCGGCACCGAGGCACCCCAGCAGCACGCCGTCGGCGAGCACCACGCGGCGGAGCTGGGCCGCGTCGCCGCCGGCCACGGCGACCAACGCCAGTTCCCGCCGCCGTCGCCGGACCCCCACCGCGAAGGCCGGGCCGACCAGCAGGACCACCTCCAGCAGTCCCAGTCCGCCGATCAGCATCCCGGTGCCGATCGCCTCCGCGCCCAGACTGTTGCCGAGCGGACGGACCGCCTCCACCGGGCTCGACGGAGCGGAGACGCGGGCACCGACCACCACTCCGTTGCGGTTGAGGTGGCGGAACAGGTCCTCGGTGACCGGCCCGGGCAGGTCGACCAGGAACACGGTGTCGTGGTGCAGCGAGCCCGACGGTGCCCCGGCGGGACGGAGGAACGCCATCGGCTCCAGTGACTCCGGGAGTTCGACCACACCGACGACGGTCCGGCTCCCGGTGCCGTCCCCGGCGCTGAGCACGCCCCCGACGTCGACGCCCAGGGTGCGCCGGGCGGCCCGGTTCAGCGCGACCTCGTCGGCGGTGGCCGGCACCCGGCCCTCGTGGACCCGGACGAGACCGGCGGCGAGCGGATCGGTCAGGTCGACCTCGGTGGCGGGTACGTCGTCGCGGATCCGGGTGCCGTCCCGTACCGGCATCGGCACCCCGCGGTGTACCGGGAGGGCCCGGCTGCCCTCCGGGAGCAACCGGAGGACGTCGTCCACGGTGACCGTCTCGGGGATCCGGTCGTCCGGCGCGTCCCATCCGCTGCCGTCGGCGTTCTGGGCGAGCTGCCCCGTACTGACCACCCGCAGTTCCGCGTCGGCGTCGCCGAGCCGCTGGTCCATCTTCTCGGCGGGATCGAGCTGGGCCATGTCCGCGCTGACCGCGATGAACGACAGGGCCAGTACGGGCAGGACGATCATCGCCAGCACCAGGGCGGTACGTCCACGGGCCCGCGTCGCCTCGCGACGGGCGATCCGCAGCGCGGCGCGCCACGACCCGAACGTCTCCGCCAGCCGGCTCCGGCGGGGCTGACCGGGTGGGAGTTCGTGCGACGGCCGCGACTGGGGGAGCAGGCTCACCGGGAGCTGCCGGAGAGCAATGCGTCGATGCCGACCAGCGGGGCGGTCGAGTCGACCTCCACGCCGTCGCGCAGGAACACCACCCGGTCCGCCCAGGCGGCGTGCCGTGCCTCGTGGGTGACCAGCACCCCGGCCGCTCCGCCGTCGACCCGGCGGCGCAGCAGCCGCAGGACGGCCTCACCGGTCTGCGAGTCCAACGCCCCGGTCGGCTCGTCGGCCAGCACCAGACGCCGTTCGCCGACCAGTGCCCGGGCGATCGCCACACGCTGCTGCTGGCCGCCGGAGAGCTGGTCGGGGAACCGGTTGCCGAGTTCGGCGAGACCCACCTCGGTCAGCGCGTCGAGCGCCAGCCGACGGGCCCGCCGTACGCCCGCGCCGTCGAGTTCGAGGGGGAGGGCGACGTTCTCGGCGGCGGTCAGGCTGCCGATGAGATTGAGGTTCTGGAAGATGTAGCCGATCCGGCGACGACGCAGCCGGGCCAGGCCACGCCGGTCCAGGGCGTGCAGCGGCTGTCCCTCGACGAGCACGTGGCCCTCGGTCGGGCTGTCCAGCCCACCGGCCAGGGTCAGCAGGGTGGACTTGCCGGAGCCGGAGGGACCCATCACGGCGACCAGCTCGCCGGGGCGGACGACCAGGCTCACCCCGCGCAGGGCGTGCACCGCGGCCGGGCCGCTGCCGTGGGTGCGGTGCACGCCCCGCAGCTCCAGTACCGCCTCCGGATCTGCCCCGGTGCCGTCGTCCGGTCGGCCGGGTGTGGTGGCGGTGTCGCGGGTCGCCGACGTGGGCCGGTCGTCCGCGCTCACCGCCAGGCCTCCTCAGCACTGCGGCCCGCCGCCTCGGGCAGTGGCGTCGGGCCGGCGGCTGGGGGGCGATGCCGCACCAGGCTGCTCTCGCAGTGGTCGAGCCAGCGCACCTCCGCCTCGGCCTGGAAGACCATCGCGTCGAGCACCAGCCGCCACGGCAGGTCCTCGGGCCGGTCGCTGGAGTACTTCAGCCGGGTCAGTTCCTGGAGAGTCCGCATCGTCGCGGTGCGCTGGGTCTGCACCACGGCACGGACGTCCACCCCCGGTGTGGTCAGCGCCAACGCCAGCTTGATCGCCAGTTCGTCACGGGGTCGGTCGTTGCGACTGATCGGGGTGGCGAACCACAGCGTCAGGTCCGCCCGCCCGGCTTCGGTGATCTCGTACGGCCGCTGCCCGGCCTCGCTCTCCGGCAAGGACCGCACCAGCCCGTCCCGCTCCAGCCGGGACAGGGTGGTGTAGACCTGCCCGATGTTGAGCGGCCAGGTGGAGCCGGTCGACTCCTCGAAGGCGGCCCGGAGCTGGTAGCCGTACATCTGGCCGCGTTCGAGCAGGGCGAGCAGGCCGTGACGGATGGACATGGAACCGGAGTATGCATACCTGGTATGCCATCCGCAACCGGTGCGGACCGTGACGCTGCCTACCCATCGACGGGCATGTCCACCTCAGGCGGGTCGACCCGGGAACGGCACGGTCAGCGGGGTGGTGCCGGCGCTGCGTCGCCACCGCGTCGCCCGGACCGCGTACTCGATCAGGGCGGCCAGGGCGCGCTCCCGCTCGGCGCCGGTGCTGACCGGCAGTGCCGCCCGCCAGAACGCCGCGGTCCGTTCCTCCACCTCGATCGCGAGCCGCAGCGCGCTGGCCCGGTCGGTGACCGGGTAGGGCAGGGCGTAGCCGGCCCGATCCGGCGGCACGGTCCCGCCACCGGTGCTGATCTGCATCACCAGCACGTCCCGTCGGCCCCGGTGGGCCGCCTCCGCGTCGGCGGCGGCCTTCCGATCGTCGCCGGTGAGGCGTACCCCGATCGGGCCGTAGGCCCAGATGGCCGCGTATTCGGCGGTCAGCGCCCCGGCGAGCGCCTCATCCGGCCCGGCCGGCGCACCGCGCCCGGTGGTCCATCCGCTCATCGCAACGCCTCCAGGTGGCTGGCGCGGGCGGCGGCGACCGAGCCCAGCACCGCGGCCCGCTCGGCCGGCGCGGCGGCGCAGGCGGCCTTGGCCGACTCCCGGCCGGAGCGTTCGGCCTGGCGCAGCGCGGCCAGCGCGGCGGCCGGTTCGCCCGGCGGGACGGCGGGGGACCAGGACGCCCCGGTCGGTACGGCCGAGCCGGACGGCGTCGCGGCACCGGTCAGCCGGGCCAGTTCGGCCGCGTGCGCCTCGTGCGACTCGGCGAGTGGGACGAGCCGGGCGGCCAGGTCGGGGTGGGCGGTGGCGGCGGCGCGCAGCCCCGCGGCCAGACTCCACGCCTCGTCGACCAGCGGATCCAGCGGATCCGGCTCCGGTGTCCGCTCGTCCCCGCCGAAGAGACCGCAACCGCTCAGCGGCACGGCGGCCCCACCCAGCGCCAGCAGCGCACCGGCCCGCAGAACCGTGCGCCGGGAAAGCTCGGCGGACCCGTCCGGCCGACTCGTCATGCCCATCACCACCGGACAAGTCAACACCATCGGCGTGGGCCGTGTGGCGCGGTGGCGCCGGTGCGCCGCCCGGGCTCTCCTCCGCCGGGCGCGTTACGCTCTGCGCAACCACCGGCGCGCCCGCACCGGTGGCGTACCGGCATGGCGGCCGACGAGCAGTGGAAGGTCCAACAGATGACGCAGCGTGGCCGTGCCACCAGAACGACGGGGCGACCCCGTGGCGGCCAGGCTCCGCGAGGTGGTCCCGCGCCGCGCAGCGCGCCGGGTGGTCGGGGCGACCTGTCCGCCCGCCGCGAGCGGCTGCGCGAGGTGATCGCGCCGGTCGTCGCCGAGGCCGGCTACGACCTGGAGGACCTGGCCGTCTCCCGGGCCGGCCGGCGGCACGTGGTACGCGTGATCGTCGATGCCGACGGCGGCATCAACCTGGACGCGGTCGCCGACGTGTCCCGGGCGGTCTCGGCGGCGCTGGACGCGGCCGAGGAGACCGGCGGCGACATCGTCGCCGGGGAGTACCAACTGGAGGTCAGCTCGCCGGGGGTGGACCGGCCGCTGACCCTGCCCCGACACTGGCGGCGCAACGTGGGCCGGTTGGTTCGGGTGACCGTGCGCGGCGGCGGGACGGCCGGCGACCGGCAGGTCACCGGGCGGGTGGTCGAGGCCGACGACGAGCGCGTGGTGCTGGAGACCGACGCCGAGCGCGCCGGGTGGGCGTACCCCGAGTTGGGACCGGGCCGGGTGCAGGTCGAGTTCAGCCGCCTCGACGAACTGGCCGAATCAGAAGACCTCGACGACGATGACGACGACGATGTGGAGGACGAGGAGAGGTGAACATAGACCTCGCGGCGCTGCGCGCACTCGAGCGCGAGCGGGAGATCCCGTTCGACACGATCCTCGCGGCGATCGAGACCGCGCTGCTGACCGCGTACCGGCACACCGAGGGTGCGCAGCCGCACGCCCGGGTGGAGATCGACCGCAAGACCGGCGTGGCCCTGGTCTACGCCCAGGAACTGGGCGACGATGGCACGGTGGATCGGGAGTGGGACGACACTCCGCACGACTTCGGGCGGATCGCCGCCATGACCGCCAAGCAGGTCATCCTCCAGCGGTTGCGGGAGGCCACCGACGAGGTGCACTTCGGCGAGTACGCCGGCCGCGACGGTGACCTGGTGACCGGTGTGGTGCAGGCGCACGAGGCCCGGGCCGAGAAGGGCATCGTCACGGTCGACCTGGGCAAGCTGGAGGGGGTGCTGCCCCAGTCCGAGCAGGTGCCCGGGGAGCGGTACACCCACGGCGAGCGGATCCGCTGCGTGGTGGTGCACGTGGCCAAGGGGATGCGCGGGCCGCAGATCACGCTCTCGCGTACCCACCCGAACCTGGTGAAGAAGCTCTTCGCCCTGGAGGTGCCGGAGATCGCCGACGGTACGGTCGAGATCAGCGCGATCGCGCGTGAGGCCGGTCACCGTACGAAGATCGCGGTGCGGTCCACCGTCGCCGGGGTCAACGCCAAGGGCGCCTGTATCGGGCCGATGGGCCAGCGGGTCCGGGCGGTGATGAGCGAGCTGCACGGCGAGAAGATCGACATCATCGACTGGTCCGACGACCCGGCCACCTTCGTCGGTAACGCGTTGTCACCCGCCAAGGCCCTGCGGGTCGAGGTGGTGGACCTGGCCGCTCGGGCGGCCCGGGTGACCGTGCCGGACTTCCAGCTCTCCCTGGCGATCGGGCGGGAAGGGCAGAATGCCCGACTTGCTGCCCGGCTGACCGGTTGGCGGATCGACATCCGGTCCGACGCGGAACAGTCCGGCTCCGGCGGTCGGCCCGGGGCCGATCAGGTCCGGGAGCCAGGCGGAGCGGTCTCGGGTAGCTAGGGGTAGACTCTTTCCAGTGGCACGACGCGCGCTGCCGGAGCGCACCTGTGTGGGTTGCCGGCGGCGAGCACCGGCCAGTGAACTACTGCGGATCGTCGCGGTCGGCAACGAGGCTGGGTTCAGCCTTCGACCCGATCCGGCCCGCAGGATGCCGGGTCGGGGAGCGAACATGCACCCAGATCCGGCCTGCTTCGCGCAGGCAGTGCGGCGTCGCGCCTTCGGGCGCGCGCTGCGCCTCGCCGGGGTTCCGGATGACGGCACCCTCGCGGAGTACCTGACGCGTTAACCACCACGTCCGGTCATCCGACCGGGTGTGGCCGCTAGCAAGGTAGGACGACCGACATGAGCACACGATGAAGTCCCAGAAATGACCAGGCTTCAAGTGCACGAGTGAGGTCGCTGCGGGTGCTGCCCGCACGACCTCGGAGTGAGGAGTGCAGTGGCAGGCAAGGCCCGCGTACACGAGCTTGCGAAAGAGCTCGGGGTCGAAAGCAAGACCGTTCTCGCCAAGCTGAAGGAAATGGGCGAGTTCGTCAAGTCCGCGTCCAGCACCGTCGAGGCGCCCGTCGCCCGGCGACTGCGTAACGCGTTCGTCGCCTCCGGCGGCTCTGGTGCCCCGGCGGCTGCGCCGTCGGCCGCACCGGCTCCGGCGGCAGCACCCACTCCGCCGTCGACCCCCGGCGAGCCCCGGGTGACCGCCAAGCCGACGCCGCCACGGCGTCCGGCGATGCCCGGGCCGAAGCCGAAGGCACCGGTTCCCGGCCCTCCGCCGTCGGCGACCCCGGTCGCCAAGCCGGCGAGTGCCCACGACATCGAGGTGGCCGCCGCCGAGGCGCGCGCCGCCGCGCTGAAGGCCGAGCAGGAGGCCGCGGTCAAGGCCGCGCAGGCCGCCCGCCAGCAGCAGCGCGAGAACGTCCGCCGGGAGCCTCCGGCCGACGGTGGCGCTCGTCCGGGTCCGCGGCCCGGTCCCGGCACCATGCCGCCCCGCCCGGGTTCCCCGGCCGCGGGTCGTCCCGGTGGCCCGAACCCCGGCCCGGGTGGCCGGCAGGGTCGCCCGCCGGCGCGCGGCGCCGGTAACAACCCCTTCGGTATCCAGGGCAGCCAGCAGCAGCGGCCTCCGGCCGCCGGTGCCGGTGGTCCGCGGCCCAGCCCGGCCTCGATGCCGCCGCGGCCGAGTCCCGCCTCGATGCCGCCGCGGCCCAGCCCGGCCTCCATGCCGAGCCAGCGTCCCGGTCGTCCGGGTGGCCCGGGTGCCGGTCGCCCCGGTGGCGGCGGTGCCGGTCGTCCGGGTGGCGGCGGTGGCGGCGGTTACCGTGGCGGCCCCGGTGGTGGCGGCGGTGGCGGTGGCTACCGTGGCGGCCCCGGTGGTGGCGGCGGTGGCGGCGGTTACCGTGGCGGCCCCGGTGGTGGCGGCGGTGCCGGTGCTGGTGGCGGCTTCCGGCCGGGCGGTCCGGCCGGTGGCGGCGGTCGTCCGGGTGGCGGCGGCCGTGGCCGTGGCGGCGGTGCCGCCGGTGCCTTCGGGCGTCCGGGTGGCAAGCCGACCCGTGGTCGCAAGTCCAAGAAGCAGCGCAGACAGGAGTTCGACAACCTGTCGGCCCCGACCATGAGCTCGGGTGCTCCCCGGGGTCAGGGGCAGACGGTCCGGCTCTCCCGTGGCGCCTCGCTGTCGGACTTCGCCGACAAGATCAACGCCAACCCGGGTTCGCTGGTCCAGGAGATGTTCAACCTGGGCGAGATGGTCACCGCGACCCAGTCGTGCTCCGACGACACCCTGCTGCTGCTGGGTGAGCACCTCGGCTTCAACGTGCAGATCGTCAGCCCGGAGGACGAGGACCGCGAGCTGCTCGCGCAGTTCAACATCGACCTCGACGCGGAGGTCGCGGAGGACCGCCTGGTCAGCCGTGCGCCGGTGGTGACCGTCATGGGTCACGTCGACCACGGTAAGACCAAGCTGCTCGATGCGATCCGCAAGGCGAACGTGGTGGCCGGCGAGGCCGGTGGCATCACCCAGCACATCGGCGCCTACCAGGTCCACGTCCCGCACGACGGCGAGGACCGGGCGGTCACCTTCATCGACACCCCGGGTCACGAGGCGTTCACCGCCATGCGTGCCCGTGGTGCCCAGGTCACCGACATCGTGATCCTGGTGGTGGCGGCCGACGACGGTGTGATGCCGCAGACCATCGAGGCGCTCAACCACGCCAAGGCGGCGGACGTGCCGATCGTGGTCGCGGTCAACAAGGTCGACAAGCCGGAGGCCAACCCGGACAAGGTCCGCCAGCAGTTGACCGAGTACGGCCTGGTCGCCGAGGAGTACGGCGGCGAGACCATGTTCGTCAACGTGGCCGCGAAGCCCGGCATCGGCATCGACGAACTCCTTGAGGCCGTGCTGCTCACCGCCGACGCGTCGCTGGAGCTGACCGCTCCGACCGACGGGCCGGCGCAGGGTGTGGCCATCGAGGCGCACCTGGACAAGGGCCGTGGTGCGGTGGCGACGGTGCTGGTACAGAAGGGCACCCTGCGGGCGGGCGACTCGATCGTCGCCGGTGGGGCGCACGGCCGGGTCCGGGCGATGCTCGACGAGAACGGCAACCAGGTCACCGAGGCCGGCCCGGCGCGTCCGGTCATGGTCCTCGGTCTGACCGCGGTGCCCGGCGCCGGTGACACCTTCCTCGCCGCGGCGGACGACCGCACGGTGCGGCAGATCGCCGAGCAGCGTCAGGCGCGGCGGCGGGCGGCGGCGTTCGCCAACTCCCGTGGCCGGGCCACCCTCGAGACGCTCATGGAGCAGCTCAAGGAGGGCGAGAAGACGTCGCTCAACCTCATCCTCAAGGGCGATGTCTCCGGTTCGGTGGAGGCCCTGGAGGACGCGCTGTTCAACCTCGACATCCCCGAGGAAGTCCAGCTCAAGGTCCTCGACCGGGGCGTCGGCGCGATCACCGAGAGCAACGTCATGCTCGCGAGCGCCTCGTCCGAGCCGGTCACGATCATCGGCTTCAACGTGCGGGCCTCGAACAAGGTCCGCGAGATGGCCGACCGCGAGGGCGTGGAGATCCGGTACTACACCGTCATCTACCAGGCCATCGAGGAGATCGAGGCGGCGCTCAAGGGCCTGCTCAAGCCGGAGTACGAGGAGGTCGAGCTGGGCAGCGCGGAGATCCGCGAGGTCTTCCGCTCGTCCAAGATCGGCAACATCTCCGGTTGCATCGTCCGGTCGGGCATCATCCGACGCAACGCGAAGGCGCGCCTGCTGCGCGACGGCACGGTCGTGGCGGACAACATCACGATCAGCTCGCTCAAGCGCTTCAAGGACGACGCGACCGAGGTCCGCGAGGGCTTCGAGTGTGGTCTGACGCTGTCCGGTTACAACAACGTGCAGCCGGGCGACATCATCGAGACCTTCGAGATGCGGGAGAAGGTTCGCGCCTGATCCGGTAGTGACGCACTGATCGAGGGGTTTACGCCGGATGGCGTAAACCCCTTGATCATGCGGGGTGGGGTGCGGGTAGTGTCCGCAGCGATGTTCACCGCAACCGCAGTGTTCGACCTGCTGCTGCCGGGCGACTCCCGGTCGCTGAAGGCGAAGAGATCGTATGTTCGGCCGATCGTGGCGGCGCTGCGCCGCTTCGAGGTGTCGGCCGCCGAGGTGGGTGCGCTCGACCTGCACGGGCGAGCCGAGATAGGAGTGGCGGTCGTGGCCGCGGAGGCGGCGCACGCCCGTGAGGTGCTCGACTCGTGCGAGCGCCTGGTGGCCGGTCGACCGGAGGTCGAGTTGCTGTCGGTACGCCGCCGGCTGCACGGCGCGGACGAGTGATCGGCGGCGGGTGCGGTCACCCGCCGCCCCGCGCACCGGAGCACGTGGCGCGGGTAGGGTTTCCAGTGTTGGGGTCGGTGCGGGCTCCGGTGACGGCGTCGCCGGTCCCGGCCGGCAGCGGGACGCCGTGGAGGTGGCGGAGATGACGGATCCGGCCAAGGTACGTCGGCACGCGGAGCGGGTGCGGGAGCTGGTCGCGTCGGTGGTGCGGAGCCAGATCAAGGACCCGCGGCTCGGCATGATCACTATCACCGACGCCCGGATAACCGCAGACCTGCGCGACGCCACGGTCTTCTACACCGTGCTCGGTGACGCCGCGGCGCAGGCGGGCACCGCCGCCGCGCTGGACAGCGCCAAGGGCATGCTGCGCAGCACCGTCGGCAAGGCGCTCGGGCTGCGCCACTCGCCGACGTTGACCTTCGTCCTGGACGACGTACAGGACCAGGTGAAGCACATCGACGACCTGCTCGCGGCGGCCCGGACCGCCGACGCGGAGGTGCAGCGCCTCGCCGCCAAGGCCGAGTACGCGGGTGAGTCCCAGCCGTACCGGCTGGAAGACGAGGAGGACGAGCCCGAGGCCGAGAACGGCACCGGCACCACCGACACGGACGAGACCCGGAGCGGGGAGCGGCGGTGACCGCCCCCTCCGGCGGTGCGCTGACCGAGTCGGGCCCGGGCGCGGCGCTGCCGGGCCCGGCCCGCCCCGGCGCGGCCGAGGGGGCGGCGGGTGCCGCCGCCCCGGACGCGGCGACCACCGGAGGCACGACGGGTACGGCGACGTCGCCGGACCCGGGCGGGTCCGCGCCGAGCGAGACCGCCTGGGTCGACGCGGTGGCGGCGGTCCGCCGGGTGGTCCCCGACGGCCGGGTGCTGCTGATCTGCCATGTCAACCCGGACGGCGACGCGCTGGGCACCATGCTCGGCTTCGGGCTCGGGCTGCGGCAACTCGGCGTACGCCGGTTGCAGGCGACCTTCCCGGGGCCGCCGGAGGTGCCGGAACCCTTCCGTGGTCTGCCCGGACTGGAGCTGCTGGTGCCGGCGACCGAGGCCGACCCGGAGCCGGACCTGGTGATCTGCTTCGACGCGGCCAGCGAAACGCGCCTCGGTGACCTGGCCGACCGGCTGGCCGGGCCGGGCACCGCGCTGGTGCTCGACCACCACGCCTCCAACGCCGGTTTCGGCGACGTCAACCTGGTCGACCCGGCGGCAGCGGCCACCTCGGTGGTCGCGGAGGAGTTGCTGGCCCGACTCGAGGTGCCGCTGGACGCGGGCATCGCCGAGTGCCTGTACGTGGCGTTGAGCACCGACACCGGTTCGTTCCGGTTCGACGCGACCACGCCGGCCGTGCACGAGATGGCGGCCCGTCTGCTGGCCACCGGCATCCGGCCGGGGGAGATCTCCCGGCGGGTGTTCGACAGCCGGCCGTTCGGCGCGGTACGCCTCTTCGGCGAGGTGCTCGGCCGCGCCCGGTTGGAGCCCGAGGCGGCGGCCGGGCACGGCCTGGTCTGGACGTACGCGACCCTGGACGACCTGGCCCGGCACGACCAGCGGCCGTACGTCCTGGAGGCGCTGATCGACCCGGTGCGCTGCACCGCCGAGGCCGACGTGAGCTGCGTGGTGAAGCAGACCGGGCCGCAGGAGTGGGCGGTATCGCTGCGCAGCAAGGGCGCGGTGGACGTGAGTCGGGTGGCGGTCGCGCTGGGCGGCGGCGGGCATCGACTCGCCGCCGGGTTCACCGGCCGGGGCAGCGTGGACGAGGTGGTCGACCGGGTACGCGCCGAGCTGGTGGTGCCCGGGCCGGGAAGCGGTGTCGACCCCGAGGGGTGATTTCAGGGCCGGCTCGGGGGAGTGTTGCCATACCGCCGCCGGGAGATGACGGGGAGAATCGAGTGATGGAGCAGCCCCACGACCTCACGATCGACGCTCCCCGGACCTGGGAGAGGCCGGTCGTCTGCGTACCGGTGCTGGTGGCCCTCTCGCTGGTCGGCGGCCGGTTCCCGTCGTTCTCCACGGAGGCCAACCTCTACGTCTTCGGCACCGGCGGGCTGCTGATCTGGCTGGGCCTGACCAAGCGGGTGCAGGCCCGCCCGGCACCCGAGCGTCTGGGTTCCGGCGCGGTCTGGTGGACGCTGCCGGTGGTGGTGTTCGGGGTGTTCGAGGGGGCGACCTTCTTCGCGGCGGCCGGTGACGACTTCCCGACCTTCTCGCTGCTGGCCGACCCGTTGCTGGAGGACCGACTGGTCCGTTCCGCCGCCTGGCTGGTCTGGCTCTCGGCGTTCTGGGGGTTGGTGCGCCGATGATGCGTTATCTGGCGATCGGCGGGTTCCTGGTCGGTCTGGTGTTGTTCGCGGTGGTCGAGTGGATGGCACGGCGGGAGGGCTCGCGCATCCCGACGCTCGGCGAGATGTGCGCCTACGTGATGCGCTACGAGGTCGGTCCGGTGCCGGTGGGCCGGATCGGCATGTTCGGCTTCTGGTGGTGGGTGGGCTGGCACTTCCTGGCCAGGTGACCGGGATCCGACCGGTCCAGATGGCGGGAACAGCACGCACCATGTGGACCTGAACGATAACTTGGGAATAGACCGGTGCTGCTGTGGCGCGGGTCACGGGAGCGGAGCCCTACCCGGCGTCGCTTCCCCTCCAGGGTCGACCGACCCGGGCCAACCACCACACCACCCGTCCATAGCTCCGGTGATCCTGGGGCCGGTTCCGGGTGCCTGTCGTACACCGCCCGTGATGCCGTCGCGCCAGTCGGCGCGCGCCCTGGAAGGGGTCCGCCATGCCCGCCAAGCCCAAGACCGAGACCACCGACGAGGCCCGTGAGCAGGCCCGCCGCGCCCTGCAGACCTCGATGGACACCCGTCAGTGACCGTACGCGCCCGGCGGTGACGCCGAGCCGCATCGCGCGTGAGGCGTCACCGCCTCGGACCGGCTGACGGTCCCGGGGCGGCCTGTGCCACCGTCCGCGTACCGACCCGTCGCCTGTGCTTCCACTGTCCTGGCGGACGCCCCGCTCGGGTAAGTGGCACAGGAGCTTGCTCTCCTTACACATCGCGTGCCAGGATCGGCGGCGATGAGCCAGACCTCCGTAGCCGGCCGTGTCGCCTCACCGCGCCGGTTCGCCGCCCTCGCCCTGCCGGCCCTCGTCGTGCTGGCCGCCGAGCCGATCTACGTCCTCGTCGACACCGCGGTCGTCGGTCACCTGGGCCGCGTGCCGCTGGCCGCGGTGGCGGTCGGTGGCACCGTGATGACCCTGACCGCCTGGCTGGGCACCGTGGTCGCCTACGGCACCACCGGCCGGGCCGCCCGCCGCTTCGGCGCCGGTGACCGGGCCGCCGCGGTGGCCGAGGGCGTGCAGTCCTCCTGGCTGGCGTTCGGGGTGGGGCTGCTGGTCGTGGTCGCCATGCAGTTCGGTGGCGGCGCGCTGGCCGGCGCTCTCGCCGGCGGCGGTGAGGTGGGCGAGGCCGCCGGGCAGTGGCTCCGGGTCGCCGCGTTCGGTGCGCCCGGCCTGCTGCTCGCCGCCGCCGGCAACGGCTGGATGCGGGGCGTCCAGGACACTCGACGACCGCTGATGTTCGTGGTCGGTCCGAACCTGCTCTCCGCGGTGCTCTGCCCGGTGCTCGTCTATCCGGTGGGGATGGGGCTGACCGGCTCGGCGGTGGCCAACGCGATCGCCCAGACCATCGGTGGCGTGCTCTTCGTCGGCGCGCTGATCTCCGAGCGGTCGCCGCTGCGCCCGAACCTCCGGGTCATCCGCCAGCAACTCGTGCTCAGCCGTGACCTGCTGATCCGGGGCGTCGCCTTCCAGGTCAGCTTCCTGTCGGCCACCGCCGTGGCAGCCCGGTTCGGTGCCGCCGTAGTCGGCGCCCACCAGATCGCGGTGCAGCTCTGGTTCTTCGCCGCGCTGGTGCTCGACGCGTTGGCCATCGCCGCGCAGGCGCTGGTCGGTGCGGCACTCGGCGGTGGTGACGCGGCGGTGGCGCGGGCCCTGGCCCGCCGGGTCGCCTGGCTGGGCGCGGTCTGCGGCACCGCGTTCGGGGTGCTGGTGGCGGCCGGTGCCGGCGTGGTGCCGGCCCTGTTCACCCCGGACACCGCCGTGCACGCGCAGGCGATGGTGGCCTGGCCGTGGTTCGTCGCGATGCTGCCGCTGGCCGGGGTGGTGTTCGCCCTGGACGGGGTGCTGATCGGTGCCGGTGACATCCGCTATCTGCGCAATCTGACCGTGGCCGGTGCGCTGGGCGGGTTCCTGCCGGCGATCTGGCTCGCCTACGCCTTCGACCTCGGCCTCGGCGGGATCTGGGCGGGCCTGATGCTGTTCGTCGTCGTCCGGCTGGTCGGTCTGGTGCTGCGGCTGCGCAGCGGCGCCTGGGCGGTGACCGGCGCGGTCCGGGACGAGAAGCGGCCGGTCGACGCCGTCGCGTGAGCGTCGACGGATCGGCCATCCGGTCTCCGGCCGGTCGTCCGGTGTCGGGCGGACGCCGGCGGTCTGGCAGGCTTGCACGTCGTGAGCACTGAGGGTCTGATCGTGGTGGACAAGCCCGGCGGCATGACGTCGCACGACGTGGTGGCGCGGATCCGCCGGTTCGCGCGGACCCGGCGGGTCGGCCACGGCGGCACGCTCGACCCGATGGCCACCGGGGTTCTGGTGCTCGGTGTGGGCCGGGCCACCCGGCTGCTGACGTACGTGATCGGAGCGGACAAGAGCTACACCGCCACCGTCCGCCTCGGCCAGTCCACGGTCACCGACGACGCGGAGGGCGACGTGATCGCCACCACGCCCGCCGGCACCCTCACCGACGAGGCGATCCACGCCGCGCTGGCGGACCTGACCGGCGAGATCGACCAGGTGCCGAGCGCGGTGAGCGCCATCAAGATCGACGGACAGCGGGCGTACAAGCGGGTGCGCTCGGGGGAGAACGTCGAGCTGCCGGCCCGGCGGGTCACCGTAGCCCGCCTCGCCGTGTCGGCGATACGTCGCGACCAGCCGGACGTCGTCGACGTGGACGTCGACGTGTCCTGCTCCACCGGTACGTACATCCGGGCGATCGCACGCGACGCGGGCCTGGCGCTCGGGGTCGGTGGGCACCTGACCGCGCTGCGCCGGACCGCGGTGGGCGGCTTCACCCTGGCCGAGGCCGCCACCCTCGACGAGTTGGAGCAGCGCGCGCCCGACGTGGTCGGGGTGCCGCTCGCGGTCGCCGCCGCCCGGTTCTTCCCCCGCCGGGACGCCGGCGCCGACGAGGCGAAGGTGCTCTCCCACGGCGGGCCGCTGGAGCCGGTCGGGCTGGCCGGACCCTACGCGGTCTTCGATCCGGCCGGTGGGTTGATCGCTATCGTCAGCGAGCGGGGTGGCCGGGCCCGTGCGGAGATCGTGCTCGCCCCGGCCTGACGGCGGTGCCGGCCCGGTCGGTGCGGGCGGGCGGACTAGCGGAGGAACAAGCATGCAGCGGTGGCGGGGCTTCGACGCGGTGCCCGGCGGGTGGGGGCGGTCCGTCGTCACCATCGGCGTCTTCGACGGCGTGCACAAGGGGCACCAGGCGACCATCGGCCACACCGTGGCCCGGGCCCGCGAGCTGGGCGTGCAGTCGGTGGTGGTCACCTTCGACCCGCATCCGGCCGAGGTGGTCCGGCCCGGCTCGCACCCGGCGGTGCTCACCGAACCGGCCCGCAAGGCGGAGCTGATCGAGTCGCTCGGCGTGGACGTGCTCTGCGTGGTGCCGTTCACCGCCGAGTTCTCCCGGCTGCCCGCCGAGGCGTTCGTGCACGACGTGCTGGTGGCGCACCTGCACGCCGCCCTGGTGGTGGTGGGGGACAACTTCCGGTTCGGGCACCGGGCGGCCGGGGACGTGGCGCTGCTCGACCGGCTCGGGCGTACGTTCGGCTTCGCCGTCGAGGACGCTCCGCTGGTCTCCGAGGCGGGCACGGTCTTCTCCTCGACCTACATCCGCTCCTGCGTCGACGCGGGGGACGTGCCCGCCGCAGCGGTCGCGCTGGGCCGTCCGCACCGGCTGGAGGGGATCGTCGTCCGGGGTGACCAGCGCGGTCGGGAGCTGGGCTTCCCCACCGCGAACCTGCTCTGCCACCGGTACGCGGCGGTGCCGGCGGACGGCATCTACGCGGCCCGGTTGATCCGTCGGGGACAGCCGCACCCGTTGGCCGCCGCCGTCTCGATCGGCACCAATCCGACCTTCTCCGGCCGGGAGCGGCGGGTCGAGGCGTACGCGCTGGACTTCGACGGCGACCTGTACGGCGAGCGACTCGCCCTGGACTTCGTCGCCCGCCTGCGCGGGCAGGTCCGGTACGACGCGATCGAACCGTTGGTCGCGCAGATCACCGAGGACGTCGCGCAGACGCGCCGGGCGCTGGGCTGAGGGCTCGCCAGGACGATCCGGACCAGGTGCTGGTAGGCTGGCGTGGACGTCGGCTGACCGACGTGGGGCCTCGCTGCCTGCTCGACGCCGCGGACGCGAGGGCCGTTCGTCGCCGGTGCCCTAGCCCGGCCCGACGAACCGTATCGACAACCCATCAGAACAGGGAGAACATGGCGCTCGACCAGCAGGCCAAGGCCAAGATCCGCGAGGAGTACGCGACCGCCGAGGGTGACACCGGGTCGCCCGAGGTGCAGGTCGCGGTCCTCACCAAGCGGATCGCCGAGCTCACCGAGCACCTGAAGGTGCACAAGCACGACCACCACAGCCGCCGTGGGCTGCTGCTGCTGGTCGGCCGTCGCCGTCGGCTGCTCAACTACGTGCAGAAGAAGGACATCAACCGCTACCGGTCGCTCATCGAGCGACTCGGTCTGCGTCGGTGACGTGACGGGGGGAGTGGCCCGCTGGGCCACTCCCCCCGTCGGCGTCCCACCCGAGACACGGGCCGCGCGCACCTGAGACAAGGGGAGCCGTCGGCGTACCGGTCTCCGGTAGTGGCCTCCGGAGGCCCCGGCAGTTCGCCGGTGGTACCGGGCGCTTCGATCGAAGACCGGCCGTCCGTACAGCTCCCGCGTCGTGGCCCCCGATGCGAAGGAGCACCACAGCACCATGACCGAGACCAAACTCGGCACCGAAGTCCGCACCGCCGTGATCGACAACGGGTCGTTCGGCACCCGTGAGATCACCTTCTCCACCGGTCGGCTGGCCCGTCAGGCCGCCGGCTCCGTCATCGCCCAGCTCGGCGAGACGGTCGTCCTCTCCGCCACCACCGCCGGCAAGCAGCCGAAGGAGCAGTTCGACTTCTTCCCGCTGACCGTCGACGTCGAGGAGCGGATGTACGCCGCGGGCCGGATCCCCGGCTCGTTCTTCCGCCGTGAGGGTCGCCCCAGCGAGGACGCCATCCTCACCTGCCGCCTGATCGACCGGCCGCTGCGTCCCTCGTTCGTCAAGGGCCTGCGCAACGAGGTCCAGGTCGTCGAGACCATCCTCGCGCTCGACCCGCAGCACCCGTACGACGTGGTGGCGATCAACGCCGCCTCGATGTCGACGAAGCTCTCCGGCCTGCCGTTCTCCGGCCCGATCGGGGCCACCCGGATGGCCCACGTCGACGGCCAGTGGGTCGCCTTCCCGACCCACGAGGAGCTGAGCCGCGCCACCTTCGACATGGTCGTGGCCGGTCGCGCCCTGGCCGACGGCGACGTCGCGATCATGATGGTCGAGGCCGAGGCCACCGAGCACACCGTCAAGCTGGTCGCCGACGGTGCCCCGGCACCCACCGAGGAGGTCGTAGCCAGCGGCCTGGAGGCCGCCAAGCCGGCCATCCGTGAGCTGTGCCGCGCGCAGAGCGAGCTGGCCGAGGTGGCCGCCAAGCCGGTCGCCGAGTTCCCGGTCTTCCTGGAGTACCAGGACGACGCGTACGACGCGGTCGCCGAGTTCGCACGCGCCGACGTCGCCGAGGCTCTGCAGATCGCCGGCAAGGCGGACCGCGAGGAGGCCCTGGACGCGGTCAAGGCCCGCCTGCTGGACGAGGTCGGCCCGCGTTTCGAGGGTCGGGAGAAGGAGCTGTCGGCCGCCTTCCGTTCGCTGACCAAGTCCGAGGTGCGCGGTCGCGTGCTGCGGGAGCAGGTCCGCATCGACGGACGTGGCCCGCGCGAGATCCGTCCGCTGAGCGCCGAGGTCGGCGTGCTGCCCCGGGTGCACGGCTCGGCGCTGTTCGAGCGTGGCGAGACCCAGATCCTCGGCGTCACCACGCTGAACATGCTGCGCATGGAGCAGGCGCTGGACACCCTCTCCCCGGAGAAGTCCAAGCGCTACATGCACAACTACAACTTCCCGCCGTACTCGACCGGTGAGACCGGCCGGGTCGGCTCGCCGAAGCGCCGCGAGATCGGGCACGGCGCGCTGGCGGAGCGGGCGCTGATCCCGGTGCTGCCGTCGCGCGAGGAGTTCCCGTACGCGATCCGGCAGGTCTCCGAGGCCCTCGGCTCCAACGGCTCCACCTCGATGGGTTCGGTCTGCGCCTCGACGTTGGGCCTGCTCTCCGCCGGTGTGCCGCTGAAGGCGCCGGTGGCCGGCATCGCCATGGGCCTCATCTCCGACGAGGTCGACGGCAAGACCCAGTACGTGACGCTGACCGACATCCTCGGTGCCGAGGACGCCTTCGGCGACATGGACTTCAAGGTCGCCGGCACCCGGGACTTCGTCACCGCCCTGCAACTCGACACCAAGCTCGACGGCATCCCGTCGGACGTGCTGGCCGCCGCGCTCCAGCAGGCGTACGAGGCCCGGCAGACCATCCTCGACGTGATGCAGCGGGCGATCGAGGCCCCGGCCGAGATGTCCGACTACGCGCCTCGGGTCACCACGGTGAAGATCCCGGTCGACAAGATCGGCATGGTGATCGGCCCGAAGGGCCAGACCATCAACGCCATCCAGGACGAGACCGGCGCCGAGATCTCCATCGAGGACGACGGCACCATCTACGTCGGCGCCACCAACGGCCCGTCGGCGCAGGCCGCGGTCGAGCGGATCAACGCGATCGCCAACCCGACCCTGCCCAAGATGGGCGACCGCTTCCTGGGCACGGTCGTCAAGACCGCGCCGTTCGGCGCGTTCGTCTCGCTGCTGCCGGGCCGCGACGGTCTGCTGCACATCTCCAAGGTGGGCGACGGCAAGCGGGTCGAGAAGGTCGAGGACTTCCTCAACGTCGGCGACCGGGTCGAGGTCGAGATCGCCGACATCGACCAGCGCGGCAAGATCTACCTCGACAAGGTCCGGCCGGAGGGCGCTGAGGCGCCCGCCGCCGAGGCCGGTGGCGAGCGGCCGGCCGGCCGCGACCGGGGCGACCGGGCTCCGCGTGACCGGGGCGACCGCGAGCGCGGTGGCGACCGGGGCGGGCGTGGCCCGGAGGGTGGCGAGGGCGGCGGGGACTCCCGTCCGCGGCGCCGCACCCGGCACAGCTGATCGCCGTTTAGGAGTACCGCACCGCTGACCGGCCGGGCGACACCGTCGCCCGGCCGGTTCGTGATCCACCACCCCTCGTCGTACTTGGAAGCAGGTTGCCGTGAGTCGGACCCGCCGTTCGTCCCCGCCCACGGCGCGACCGGGAGGGACACCGTCCGGCGTCCGGCACGCCGCCGCGACCACCCGGGCGGTGACCAGGACGTTGAGTGACGACCCACTGGGCGGTACGGTGCGCCGCACGGTGCTGCCCAGCGGGCTGCGGGTCCTCACCGAGGCGATTCCGGCGATGCGCAGCGTCTCGTTCGGCATCTGGGTGGCGGTCGGCTCGCGGGACGAGACGGGGCCGCAGGCCGGTGCCGCCCACTTCCTGGAGCACCTGCTGTTCAAGGGCACCCACAAACGGGACGCCCTGGAGATCTCCTCGTCGATCGAGGCGGTCGGCGGGGAAACCAACGCCTTCACCACGAAGGAGTACACCTGCTACTACGCCCGGGTGCTGGACGAGGACCTGCCCCTGGCCATCGACGTGATGTGCGACTTGGTCGCCGACTCCCTGATCGAACCGGCCGACGTGGAAACCGAGCGGGGCGTCATCCTCGAAGAGATCGCCATGCACGACGACGAGCCCGGCGACGAGGTACACGACCTGTTCACCCGGGCCGTCTACGGCGACCACCCGCTGGGCCGGCTGATCTCCGGCACGGCGGAGACGGTGACGCCGATGACCCGCCGGCAGATCCAGAGCTTCTACCGCCGCCGCTACGTCGCGCCGCAGATCGTCATCGCCGCCGCCGGGAACCTCGACCACGCGACCGTGGTCCGGCTGGTCCGGTCGGCGCTCAAGGACAGCCCGCTGGACACCGACCCGGCGACGCCCGCGCCGCACCGGCCGACCACCCCGGCGGTACGCACCGAGACCGCCACCGTGGTCGTCCACGCCAAGGAGACCGAGCAGGCGCACGTGGTGCTCGGCAGCCCCGGCATCGACCGGCTCGACGAGCGCCGCTTCGCCCTCGGCGTGCTCAACAACGTGCTCGGTGGCGGCATGTCCAGCCGCCTGTTCCAGGAGATCCGCGAGCGACGCGGCCTGGCGTACTCGGTCTACTCCTACGCCAGCCAGTACGCCGACACCGGCCTGTTCGGCGTGTACGCCGGCTGCGCCCCGGGCCGGGTGCAGGAGGTGCTGGAGCTGACCCGGGCCGAGTTGGCGCGTACCGCCGCGCAGGGCGTCACCGAGGCCGAGCTGGCCCGGGGCAAGGGGATGAGCAAGGGCTCGTTCGTCCTCGGCCTGGAGGACACCGGCTCGCGGATGAGCCGGCTGGCCAAGGGGGAGCTGCTCTACGGCGACCTGGTCCCGGTCGACGAGTTGCTGCGCCGGGTCGACGCGGTCACCCTCGACGAGGTCAACGCGCTCGCCGCCGACCTGCTCAGCCGACCCATGTCGCTGGCCGTGGTTGGTCCGTTCGGCGAGTCGGACTTCGTCGCCTGACCCGGCCGCCCGGGGGTGCGACCGTCGTACCCCCGGGGTGCCGCCGTCCCGATTGGGATAGGTTGTGCCGCGTGACTGACGAGCAGGAGAAGGGCGCGACCGGGCCGATCCGGGTCGGTGTGCTGGGTGCCCGGGGCCGGATGGGCCTCGAGGTGTGCAAGGCCGTCGACGGCGCCGCCGACATGGAACTGGTGGCCACGGTCGACCAGGGTGACCCGCTGACCGCCGTCGCGGAGGCCGGTGCGCAGGTGGTCGTCGACTTCACCACCCCGGACGTGGTGATGGACAACCTGCGCTGGTGCGTGGACCAGGGCGTGCACGCGGTCGTCGGCACCACCGGCTTCACCGGGCAGCGGCTGGACCAGGTGCGGGAGTGGCTCGGCGGCAGGCCGGAGCTGGGCATGGTGATCGCCCCGAACTTCGGCATCGGCGCGGTGCTGATGATGCAGTTCGCCACCCGCGCGGCCCGGCACTTCGAGTCCGTCGAGATCGTCGAGCAGCACCACCCGCGTAAGCTCGACGCGCCCAGCGGCACCGCCACGCACACCGCCCGCCTGGTCGCCGCGGCTCGCGCCGAGGCCGGGTTGGGCCCGATGCCGGACGCGACCACCGACGAGGTGCCCGGTGCCCGGGGCGCCGACGTCGACGGGGTACGCGTGCACGCGGTCCGGGCCACCGGCCTGCTCGCCCACCAGGAGGTGCTCTTCGGCACCACCGGCGAGACGCTGACCATCCGGCACGACTCGTACGACCGGGTCTCGTTCATGCCCGGCGTGCTGCTGGCCGTGCGCGCGGTGCCCAGCCGACCCGGGCTGACCCTCGGCCTGGACCCGCTGCTCGACTGAGCCCGGCCCGGGCGGCCGGGACGCGCGACGCGGGCCCCTCCCGGACGGAGGCCGTCGTGACGGACCGAGGCCGTCGTGACGGACCGAGGCGGTGTCCTACCCCTGCGTCGGGCCCTGTCGAGCTGAACCGTCTGCGCTATCGCTGCCCGGTCGGCCGCCCGTCACCGTCGGTCGGCTACGTGTGATCGGTCGCTGCCGGGCGGGCCGTCGCTGCCGGGCGGGCCGTCGCTGCCGGGCGGGCCGTCGCTGGTTGCTCGCTGCCGAGTGGGCAATCGGTGATCCGTCTCTGCTCTCAGCTCGACAGGCACCGGGGTGGCAGTACGTCTCCGTCGGGGGGCACCGGCGGATCGTGGCCGGTCGGAATAGGGCCGGCGACGGTCGAGCGACGGTCGCCGGGGTAGCGGTGCGTCCGAGCGACGGTCGTCACCGGGCCTGGCCGTCCGAAGGCCGCTCAGTCCGCCTCGGCGGGCGGGGCGGCGGGAGGGGCGGCCGGTTCGCCGGGTTCGCCCGCCTCGGTGGGCACCGCCACGTGCAGGCGGAGTTGCGGCACCAGCATGTCGTCCACGTCCAGCGCCCGGCCCGCCCCGTCGGGCTCCCAACCGGCCGCGCCGAGGAACTTCCGGGACGCCTCGTCGCCCTCGAAGACCCAGGCGAGCGCCCGGGTGAAGCCGGACTCCCGCCACAGGTCCACACTGGCGGCGAGCAGCCGGCTGCCGTGCCCGCGCCGACCCCAGCGCGGCTCCACCAGCAGGTCCGTCACCGCCACCACGCCGGTGCCGAGCGTGTCGGCCGGCTCGTTGGGGGCCAGGGCCTCCGCGTCGACCGGCCCGGAGGCGGCGAAGCCCACCAGATACGATTGCTCGGCCTGTTCGACGGCGACCAGCACCCGATGGGTGTCGCCGGGCGGCTGGCGCACCGCGGCGTCCCACCGCCGCGCGAGCCACGCCTCGTCGAGGTTCTCCAGCACGTGCCGGGGCAGCAGCCGCCGGTAGGCGACCCGCCAGGTCGCGAGCTGGATGCGGGCGATCTCGGCGGCGTCCTCCGGACGCGCCGGGCGGACAAACCCCAGAGCCATGGGACGACAGCCTACGCAGGGTGAGGGAGGCGACGGTGGCGCAGGGTGCCAGGCGGACGGTCGGACAGGTCGTCGCAGTGGTCGTACTCGCCGTCGCGGTGACCGCGTTCCTGTCCGTGGCGGCGGTCCGGCACGGCTTCTTCGACCTGCACGTCTATCGCGGCGCGCTGGTCTGGTGGGTGCACGACGGCGGTGAGATCTACGACTACCTCAAGCCCGGCACCCAGTACGGCTTCACCTACCCGCCGTTCGCCGCGCTGGTGATGCTGCCGATGGCGTACCTGCCCTGGCACGGGGCGATCGCGGTGAGCGTCGCCGCCGGGGTGGCCGCCGCCGCGGTGCTGATCTGGTGGCTGCTGGACCCGGTGTCCCGGCGCGCCGGCTGGACCCGCTGGTTCGCCTTCGCGGTGGCGCTCTGCCTGGCCGCCGCGTTCGAGCCGATGCGCGAGACCATCAACTTCGGTCAGGTCAACACGCTGCTGCTGTTCCTGGTCGCGGTGGACCTGCTGCGGCTGCTGCCGCGCGACAGCCGGTGGGCCGGTGTCGGCATCGGCCTGGCCACCGCGATCAAGCTCACGCCCGGCATCTTCCTGGTCTACCTGCTGGTCACCGGCCGCTGGCGGGCGGCGCTCACCGCCACCGGCACCGCCGCCGGAGCGACCGTGCTGGCCGCCGCGCTGTTCCCGGACGCCTCCCGCGAGTTCTGGACCTCCGCCCTGTGGAACACCGGCCGGGTCGGCGAGCTGGCCTTCGTCTCCAACCAGTCGCTGCGCGGCGTGGTGGCCCGGCTCGACCCGCAGAGCCCCAGCACGCTGGCCTGGCTGGCGCTGGTGGTCGCGACGGTCGTGGTGTGGATCTGGCGGTCGCGGGCCGCCGTGGCGGTCGGTGACGAGGCGGCTGGCCTGGCCCTGACCGGAGCGGTGATGTGCCTGGTCAGCCCGGTCACCTGGGTGCACCACCTGGTCTGGCTGCTGCCGGGGCTGGTGCTGCTGGTGGATCACGGCATGGCCGCTCCGTCGCGTAGCCGCCGACGCCGCCTGCTGCTGGCCGCCGCCACCGTCGGGTACGGCTTCCTGACCAGTCGGATCGTCTGGGCGTGGGAGCAGGACTTCAGCGGGGTCGACGGCTTCCTGTTCGGCAACACGTACGTCTGGATCAGCCTGGCGCTGCTGGCCTTCCTGCCGTTGGGCCGCCGGGACGGAACGCCGGGCCGGGGCGGCCCGTCGACGCCGGTCGCGCGGTCAGCCGTCGAGGCGACCGGTGTACCGCAACTCGACCAGCCCGATCGGCGGACGCCCGCCGGACAGTGGCACCGGATAGGTCGACTCCGCACCATCCGGTGACAGACCGGCTCGTTGGTAGAACCGGCGGGCCCGGTGGTTGTCCGCCAGCACCCACACCCGGTACTCCGACCAGCCGCGTTCCCGCAGGCCGTCGTGCGCGGCCGTGAACAGCGCCGCAGCCGTGCCGTCGCCCCAGTGGGCAGGTGCCACGTAGAGCGCCAGCACCTCGCCGTACGTCGGGTCGAGGTCGCCCCGGTCCTGGTCGTTGCGGTACGGCCCGAACGTGGTGAACCCGGCCAACGCCCCGTCGACCTCGGCGAGCAGGGTGGTGAACGGGTGCTCCGGGTCGGCCGTGCCGAGGGCCCGGCGGCGCTGCGCCCAGGCCACCGGGTTGAGCCGCTCCAACACCTCGTCCGGCATGATCCCGGCGTACCCGGCCTGCCAGCCGCTCACGTGCACTCGGGCGATCGCCTCGGCGTCCTCGGGTTCCTCCCGACGGATGGTGGGCATGGCTCCAGTTCTAGGCGGCGCGCGGCGTCAGGTCCAGTGTCCGCACCGGTGTCGTACGGGTGACGTAGCCTGCGCTGCGATGGTCGCACCGGAATCGCTCTCGCTCGCCCAGGCCCGCCGGGTGGCGCTGGCCGCACAGGGCTTCGCCGACCCGCCGCCCACCGGGGTGCCCACCCGCCGTCACCTGCGGCGGGTGCTCGACCGCGTCGGTCTGATCCAGATGGACTCGGTGAACGTGCTGCAACGCGCGCACTACCTGCCGCTCTACAGCCGGCTCGGGCCGTACCCGGCCGCGCTGCTCGACACCGCCGCCTACCGCCGGCCACGTGACCTGTTCGAGTACTGGGGGCACGAGGCGTCGTTGGTGCCGGTCGGCCTGCATCCGGCGCTGCGCTGGCGGATGGCGCGGGCACACACCGACGCCTGGGGCGGGATGCGCCGCATCGCCCGGGAGCAGCCCGCCCTGGTGGCCTGGGTCCGCGACGAGGTGGCCGCACGCGGCCCGCTGACCGTCGCCGAGATCGAACACGACGCGCCCCGGGAGACCGGCAACTGGGGCTGGAACTGGTCGGCGGTCAAGCAGGCGTTGGAATACCTCTTCTGGGCCGGCGAGGTGTGCGCGGCGGACCGCACCACCTCCTTCGCCCGCCGCTACGACCTGCCCGAACGGGTGCTCCCCGCCGAGGTGCTGAACGCACCGACGCCGAGCGACGCCGAGGCGTACCGCACGCTCGTCGGCGTCGCCGCCCGCGCGCTCGGGGTGGCCGCGGAGGTGGAGCTGCGCGACTACTTCCGCCTGCCGGTGGCCGGTGCCCGGCAGGCGGTCGCCGAGCTGGTCGAGGCCGGGGAACTGCGCCCGGTGACGGTGCCGGGCTGGCGGCAGCCGGCCTGGCTGCACGCGCAGGCCCGGGTGCCCCGCTGGGTCCGCGGCAACACCCTGGTCAGCCCCTTCGACCCGCTGGTCTGGGAACGAGGCCGCACCGAGCGGCTGTTCGGCTTCACCTACCGCATCGAGATCTACGTGCCCGCGCCGCAGCGGGTGTACGGCTACTACGTGCTGCCGTTCCGGCAGGGGGAGCGGTTCACCGCCCGCGTCGACCTCAAGGCCGACCGCAAGGCCGGGGTGCTGCTGGTGCCGGCCGCCTGGGTCGAGCCGGGCGCCGACCCGGGGGAGACCGCCGTGGCCCTCGCCGCCGAGCTGTACCGGCTCGCCGGTTGGCTCGGCCTGGACGCGGTCGCTCCGCCCTCCGCCGGTGACCTGGCCGCGCCGCTGGCCGCCGCGCTGCTGGGCGTGGCAGGTGTACGGTGAGCAACGTGACGAGCGTTGACCGACCGGGCGCCCAGCCACCCCCGCCCGCCGGCCATCCGGGGGACCACCCCGGCGGTCATCCGGGGACTTATCCCGGCGGCTATCCGCCGGGCTACTACCCGCCGATCGCCGAGCCCGACCGCCTCACCCGCTTCGTCACGCGCCTGCACGCGCGCACCCCGCGCTGGGTGGTGCCGCTGGCCGCCGTCGGGTGCGTCGCCGCCGGCATCGGGTACGCGCTGATCAGCGACCCGACCCGCTCCGCGCCGGACGCGCTGCCCAGTTGCCTGCTCAAACTCACCACCGGCCTGGACTGTCCCGGCTGCGGCGGCACCCGAGCACTCTGGTACGTCCTGCAGGCCGACCTGCCGGCTGCCGCGCGGCACCACTTCCTCTTCGTCTTCGCGCTGCCGTTCCTGGCGTACTTCTTCGTCGCCTGGGCCGGCAAGCAGGCGTTCGGCTGGCGCCTGCCCGAGCTGCGCGTCGGTCCGAGGCTGATCGGTGGTTTCCTCGCCGCCTGGCTGGCCTTCACGGTGGTCCGCAACCTCCCCTGGCCCCCCTTCACCGCCCTCTACGTCTAACCCCCACCCCACCCCCCCACCCCCCCCACGGCCTGCACCCCTGCCCCGCGTGATCAAGAAGTTTTGGTCGTTAACGCCGTCGTCCGTGACCGAAAGCTCTTGATCAACGCGGCCGGCGGGGTGGGAAGGCGTGGGGTGGTGGGTGGGGGTGGGGGTGGGGGGTGATGGGTGGGCCAACTACAGTCGCAGGAATGCCGGAGATGGTGCAGCCCCAGGTCAAGCTGATCGCGTGGACCCACTTCGACCCGCCGGAGGACGTGCCGTGGTCGACCGACGCGGACGGGGGACAGGCGCTCGCGGAGTTCGCCGGGCGGGCCTGCTACCAGAGCTGGAAGAAGCCGAACCCGGCGACCGCCACCAACGCCGGCTACCTCGCGCACATCCTGGAGGTCGGGCACCTCTCGGTGCTGGAGCACGGGTCGGTCAGCTTCTACTTCAGCGGGGTCTCCCGGTCGTTCACGCACGAGCTGATCCGGCACCGGCACTTCTCGTACTCGCAGTTGTCCCAGCGGTACGTGCCGGAGCGGGACGCGGCGATGGTGGAGCCGAGGGTGATCGCCGAGGACCCGGAGCTGCACAAGCGGTTCGTCGAGGCGGCCGAGGCGAGCGTGCGGGCGTACAACGAGTTGTTGGCGGGGTTGGAGCAGCACTTCGCCGACGAGCCCAACCCGACGTTGCGGCGTAAGCAGGCCCGGCAGGCTGCGCGGGCGGTGCTGCCGAACGCCACCGAGACGCGGATCGTGGTGACCGGCAACTACCGCGCCTGGCGGCACTTCATCGGTATGCGGGCCACCGAGCACGCCGACGTGGAGATCCGGGAGCTGGCGGTGGAGTGCCTGCGGCAGTTGCAGCGGGTGGCGCCGAACGTGTTCGCCGACTTCGTCGTCTCGACCCTCGCCGATGGCACCGAGGTGGCGGCGAGCCCACACATCGCGGCATCCTGAGCGGGAGAGCCCTTCCGCTCACCGAGGGGTCCTGAGGCCTTCCCCGGCGGCCGACCGCCGGCCGTCCGCTAGGTTGTCACCATGACGCACGACCACCTTGACACACCGGTCCGGGCGGCCTCCCGCCCCTTCGGACGAGTGCTCACCGCGATGGTGACCCCGTTCACCGCCGACGGTGCGCTCGACCTCGACGGCGCCGCGCGACTCGCGGACCACCTCGTGACCGAGCAGGGCAACGACGCGCTGGTGGTCAACGGCACCACCGGCGAGTCGCCGACCACCACGGACGCGGAGAAGGAACGCCTGATCCGGACCGTGGTGGAGACCGTCGGTGAGCGGGCCCGGGTGGTGGCGGGGGTCGGCACCAACGACACCCGGCACACCGTCGAGCTGGCCGCCACCGCGGAGAAGGCCGGTGCGCACGGGCTGCTGGTGGTGACCCCGTACTACAACAAGCCGCCGCAGGCCGGGTTGCTGCGTCACTTCACCGAGGTGGCCGACTCCACTGGCCTGCCGGTGATGGTCTACGACATCCCGCACCGCGCCGGGGTGCCGATCGAGACCGAGACGCTGGTCCGGCTCGCCGAGCACGGCCGCATCGTCGCGGTCAAGGACGCCAAGAACGACATCACCGCGACGAGCTGGGTGACCAGCCGTACGGACCTGGCGTTCTACAGCGGCGACGACGCCTTCACGCTGCCCGCGCTCGCGGTCGGGTGCGTCGGCGTGGTCGGCACCTCGACGCACTTCACCGGGGCCGACACCAAGCGGATGATCGAGGCGTACGACGCGGGGGACACCGCGACCGCGCTCGCCCTGCACCGTCGGCTGCTGCCGCTGTTCACCGGGATCTTCCGTACCCAGGGCACGATCCTGGTCAAGGCGGGTTTGAACGCGTCGAAGCTGCCCGCCGGGCCGGTCCGGTCGCCGCTCGTGGAAGCCACCGAAGACCAGCTCGCCCAGCTCCGCGCCGACTGCGCGGCGGCCGGGCTACCGCTGCCCGAATGATCAAACGACACGACGGACGCCGGGTGACGGCGTCGCAGAATGAGGTGAACGCGTGACCGAGGCGCACAACGAGGAGGCCCAACTTCCCCCGCCGCTGCCGGAGGGCGGACTGCGGATCATTCCGCTCGGCGGGCTCGGCGCCATCGGCCGGAACATGACCGTCTTCGAGTACGACGGCAAGCTGCTGGTCGTCGACTGCGGCGTGCTCTTCCCCGACGTGGAGCAGCCCGGCGTCGACCTGATCCTGCCGGACTTCGGTCCGATCCTCGACCGGCTCGACGACATCCAGGCGATCGTGCTGACCCACGGCCACGAGGACCACATCGGCGCGGTGCCGTACCTGCTCGCCCACAAGCCGGACATCCCGTTGGTGGGCTCCCAGTTCACCCTCGCACTGGTCGAGGCGAAGCTGGCGGAGCGGCGGATCCAGCCGTACACGTTGACGGTGCGCGAGGGCGGCCGGGAGCGGCTCGGTCCGTTCGAGTGCGAGTTCTTCGCCGTCAACCACTCGATCCCGGACGCGCTGGCGGTGGCCATCCGTACGCCGGCGGGCCTGGTCCTGCACACCGGCGACTTCAAGATGGACCAGCTTCCGCTGGACGGTCGGATCACCGACCTGGCCGGGTTCGCCCGGCTCGGCGCCGAGGGTGTGGACCTGCTGCTGTCGGACTCCACCAACGCGGAGATCCCCGGCTTCGTCACCCCGGAGCGGGAGATCGGCCCGGTCCTCGACTCGATCTTCGCGAAGGCGCGCGGCCGGATCATCGTCGCCTCGTTCGCCTCGCACGTGCACCGGGTGCAGCAGGTCTTCGACTCGGCGCTGGAGCACGGCCGCAAGGTCGCGCTGATCGGCCGGTCCATGGTCCGCAACATGGGTATCGCCCGTGACCTGGGGCTGCTCAACATCCCGGCGGGTCTGGTGGTGGGTCTGGACGAGGCCACGTCGATGCCGCCCGAGCAGATCGTGCTGATGTCCACCGGGTCGCAGGGCGAGCCGATGAGCGCCCTGGGCCGGATGGCCAGCGGCGACCACCGGCACATCACGATCGCCCCGGGCGACACGGTGGTGCTGGCCTCGTCGCTGGTGCCGGGCAACGAGACCTCGGTCTACCGGGTGATCAACCGGTTGGCCCGGGCCGGTGCGGTGGTGGTGCACAAGGACGTGGCCAAGGTGCACGTCTCCGGTCACGCTCCCGCCGGTGAGCTGCTCTATCTGCTCAACGTGGTGCGGCCCAGCAACCTGATGCCGGTGCACGGGGAGTGGCGGCACCTGCGGGCGCACGCCCGCCTCGGCATCGAGTCCGGGGTGGCGGCCGACCGGGTGGTGCTCTGCGAGGACGGCGACGTGGTCGACCTGGTGGAGGGGCGGGCCAGCCTGGTCGGGCGGGTCAAGAGCCGGTACGTCTACGTCGACGGTCTGGCCGTCGGTGACGTCAGCGAGTCGCTGCTCACCGAGCGTCGCATCCTCGGTGACGGCGGGTTCATCGCCGCGACCGTGGTGGTGGATTCGGTGACCGGCAAGGTGGTCGCCGGGCCGACCGTGTCCGCGAAGGGCTTCTCGGAGGACCAGCAGGCGTTCAACGCGGTGATCCCGCTGGTCACCGAGGCTCTCAACCGGGCCGCCGCGGACGGCATCACCGACCCGCACCAGCTCCAGCAGATCGTCCGCCGCACCGTGGGCCGCTGGGTCAACGACGCCTACCGGCGTCGGCCGATGATCGTGCCCACTGTCGTCGAAGTCTGAACCGTTCGGTCCATCCGCCCGTACTCCGATCCGGCAGGCGTGCCCCGCGCCCGCCGGGAGGAGCATGGCGGATGGACCGCAGACGATTGACAGCCATCGGTGTCGTGGTGGCGGCGGTGGGCGCGGCGGCGGCGGTGGCCCTGCCGTCCTTCGCCGGTGACGGCAGCGCGCCGAGCACCGCGCCGACCGGCCAGGCCGTGGCGGGCGCCGACGCCGAGGTGGTCGAGGCCATGCGTCGGGACCTGGGGTTGGACCAGGCGCAGGTCGCGGCGCGGCTGAAGACCGAGCGTTGGGCCAGCGGGGTCGTCGACCAGCTCCGGGCGGACCTCGGCGGGGACTACGCCGGTAGCTGGCTGAGCGCCGACGGCGGCCAGCTCAACGTCGGGGTCGCCGACGCGGCCCAGGCACAGCGGGTACGCGCCACCGGCGCGGTGCCGAAGGTGGTGGAGCGCGGCGTCGGCCAGCTCGACGCGATCAAGACCCGGATGGACCGGACCGCCGCGCGGGCCGAGGACGTCTCCGGCTGGTACGTCGACGTCGCCACCAACAGCGTGGTGGTGCTCGCCGCTCCGGGTGCCGAAGCGGCCGGCTGGCGTTTCGTGGCTCGTGCCGGCGTACCCCGCCAGGCGGTCCGGATGGCCACCGAGGAGCAGCCGCGCCTCTTCGCCGACGTCCGTGGCGGTGAGCCGTTCTTCGTCGGCGCAGGCCGCTGCTCGGTCGGCTTCGCGGTGGTCGGCGGCTACGTGACCGCCGGGCACTGCGGCCGGGTCGGTGCCCGGACCTCGGGTGCTGACGGCGAACTACAGGGCGTCTTCCGGGCCTCCTCCTTCCCCGGCGACGACTGGGCCTTCGTGCAGGTCAACCAGAACACCCGGGTGCTGCCCGAGGTGACCGACTTCCGGGGCGGCATCGCCCGGGTCGCCGGTTCGCAGGAGGTGCCGGCCGGGTCGTCGATCTGCCGGTCCGGCTCCACCACCGGCGTGCGCTGCGGCACCGTGCAGGCCCGCAACGCCACCGTCCGCTACCCGGAGGGTCTGGTCAGCGGTCTGGTCCGGACGAACGTCTGCGCCGAGCCCGGTGACTCGGGTGGTTCGTGGATCTCGGGCAACCAGGCGCAGGGCGTCACCTCCGGCGGCTCGGGCGACTGCGTACGCGGTGGCACGACGTTCTACCAGCCGGTCAACGAGATCCTGCAACGCAACAACCTGACGCTGCTCACCACGCAGAACTTCGCCACGTTGGGCAGCCGACGCTGATCCCCCTTCGGCCCGGTCGGACGCGTCACGTCCGGCCGGGCCGTCGCATGTCCGCTCAGGGCAGGGCGGCGACCGCCTCGGCGTACGCGACGCCGGTGCGGACCGCCGCGTCGACCAGCACCGTGACCTGTGCCGGGGCGACCCCGTACGCCAGGTCTGTGGTCACCTCGCCGGCCAGCACCAGTTCACCCCCGCCCGGATCGTGCACGTACGCGCTGGGCAGCAGCCGGTCGCGGTTCCACCCGTTGCAGAACGCGTACGCCTCGGCGCGCCGGGCGGCCGGCAACCGCCGACCGGCGACCACCCGGGCGTGCAGGATCTCGCCGCGTTCCCCGGCCCGCCGGAACTGGATCACCGCGTCGCCCCAGCGCCCGAGCACGGTGCCGGTCGGATCGAGGGCGTACCCGTCGCCGCGCCGGTCCAGCGCCTCGGTGATCATCCCCACGGTCAACGCGCCGATCTCGTCCGCCGGACCGGTCCCGTCGCCCGTCGTGACCTCGACACCGGTCGTGTCGCCACCGGACCCGGCCGGTGGAGGGTCGCCGGGCCACGGCTCGTGGTCCGGCTCGATCTCGTCCTCGCCGGGCAGCGGCACCGGCTCGGCCAGCGGGCGTTCGGCCAGCCAGGCGGCGATCCGGCCGGACTGGTGCCCGGTGCCGTTGCGGGCGTCGAAGCTGCCGGCCAGCGCGGTCGCGACGGCGAGCAGCTCGGCGCCGAGCGCACTCACCGTGACCTGCGCCGCCGGCCGTCCCCGGTACGCCGGTCGGTGCACCGGGCCGTCGCCGTCGTCGGCGGCACGGGCGCAGACCAGCGCGCCGGCGGCGGTGAACTCCATCACCGACCGGTCGTCGTGCGGCTGGTCCAACCGGGGCAACTGCTCGACCAGGATCGCCAGTCCGCGCCCGGGGTACCCGCCGAGGGCGCAGAAGCGCAGGTGGGTGGCGAGGTGACCGAACCCGTCGGGTTCGACCCGGTGCCGCCGGTACGCGCGCACGTGGGCGCGGGCCGCCCGCTGCGTCTCACCGGCCCGCAGCCAGGGCAGCAGGGCCCCGGTCAGGGCCGCTTCGGGCTGGGCGGTGCAGCCGTGCGGACCGTCCAGGACGGACGCGACGACGGCGAGCGCCGCGGTCCAGTCGCCCCAGCCGGCGAGCAGGTCGGCCTGGCGTACCGGCAGACAGTCGGGGCATCCGGCGGCCGGGTCGCCGGTCGCGGCCTGCCACCGGCGTAGCCAGTGCCGGGCGGTGGGCTCGTCGCCGAGGTGGTCGGCGATCCGGCAGCGCACCTGCGCCACCACCGCGTCCGTGTCGTGGCCGTGCAGCGCCGCCGTCGCGACGTCGGTGTCGGTGCCGAGCAGGTGGGCGGCCTGGTCCAGGCCGATGCGGGGGGTGCCGAGCAGGGCTTCGGCGGCATACCGGCGGTAGCGGCGCAGCGTCTCGTCGTCCGGGCCGCCGCGGTCCGGCCGGGTGCGGGCGGCGGCGTCGAGGCAGCGCCGGACGGGCTCGAACAGCCGCCACCGCTCGCCGCCGCGCAGGTGTGTCTCGACCAGTTCGGACCAGGCGGTCCGGGCGGTGGCGGGGTCGCCGACCGCCTCGGCGAGGGCGGCGACGCGTTCCAGTTCGGCGATCCGCGCCTCGCCGTCCGGCATGTCCCGGGCGTCGTGCAGCGCGGCGGCGGGCCGTTCGCCGGGAGCCGGCGCGCTGCTCCGGGTGCGCTGTCGACCCCGTCCGGGGCCGGTCGGCCAGCCGGTCACGACCGCGCCGACCCGACGAGCCGGCCCACCTCGGCGGCCAGCCTGCGGCCGGTGGAGATGCCCCGGCCGAGCAGCCGGTCGAGCTGGTGCGGGGTGACGCCGCGTTCCAGGTCGGTGATCACCTCTCCGCAGACCCGGGCCCGGCCGGCGTCGTCGACGTGGACGAACGCCTTGGGCCAGAACAGGTCGTGGTTCCAGGTGTTGCAGAACCCGTGCAGCCGGGGCACCTCCGCGACCCCGAAGGCGGGCGTGGCCACCGTGCGGACCTGGAGGATCTCGCCGTCGTCCCCGGCACGCAGGAACCAGATGTGGCCCTCGGCCCACCGGCCGACCAGCGCGTCCCCGTCGGCGGTGACCGGGTGTCCCCGGTGCGCCAGCACGGCCGAGACGAGGTCGTGCGTCAACGGCCGCAGTGCCGACGGGTGTCCGGCCAACGGTCCGTCCTCGAACTCCGGCGACGCCATCGGGCACCCTTCGGTCCGGCGATTATCACGGCAGGTGGCGGCGTCCGTGCTGCGACACGCGGACGCGACCAGTAAGACCGGCGTATCCCCGGGACCGCCGTTACGGTGATGCTATGGCGGGCCGTACCTCTCAGGCGAGCCGCCGACGCGGCGCGTCGCCGCGCGGTGGCACGAACAACAGTCGTGCCCGCCAACCGGCGAAGAAGACCCGGGCGCCGGTCCGGCGTCGCACCACCACCCGGGGACCGGGCCCGGCGGCGTACGTCGGGCGGGCGGTCCGTGCGGTGTGGATGGGCCTGGCGCACAGCGTCGGGTGGGCGGTACGCGCCACCGGTCGACAGGCCGCCTCCGCCGCCGACATCGATCCGGAACACCGTCGCGACGGTGCCGGACTGCTGGTGATCGGCCTCGCTCTGCTCACCGCAGGCGCACTGTGGTTCTCCGGGGCCGGCCCGCTGGGCGCCCAGCTCGCCGACACGATCCGGCTGTTCCTCGGTGCCATCTCCATCGTCGTGCCGGTGCTGCTCGGCATCGGCGCGTGGCGGCTGATGCGGCAACCCGGCGACCCCGAGCACCGGGGCCGTGGCCTGATCGGCTGGGGCTCCATGCTGGTCGCCACCGCCGCGATGCTGCACATCGGCCAGCAGCCGGCCGATCCCGGCGAGCGGGACTTCGCCGGTGGCCTGGTCGGCGCGGGCGTGGGCAGCCTGCTGGAGCGTGCCGTCACCGCCTGGGTGGCGGTGCCGCTGCTGCTCCTGCTGCTGGTGTTCGGGCTGCTGGTGGTGACCGCGACCCCGATCAACAAGGTGCCCGAGCGGCTCGGTCTGCTGGCCGGGACCGTGATCGGCCGCACCGAGGAGGAGGACGAGGCCGGGACGCCCGCCACGCCGCCGAGGCGACGGCCGGCGAAGCGTACGCCTCCGCCGATCGACCCGGACGACTTCGAGGACCTGGACGGGGTGGACCTCCAGGAGACCGTCGTCCTGCCGCGCAAGGCACCGTCCCGGGTGCCGGCCAGCCGCAAGCCGGCCGAGCCGCCGGAGCACTCGCCCGCGCCGACCCGGGCCGAGCAGCTCGCGCTGACCGGGCTGGCCGGGGACTACGCGCTGCCTCCGGCGAACATGCTGAGCACCGGTGCCGCGCCGAAGAGCCGCAGCAAGGCCAACGACGAGGTGATCGCGGCGCTGACCGGCGTCTTCGACCAGTTCGACGTGGACGCGGCGGTGACCGGTTTCACCCGGGGGCCGACGGTGACCCGGTACGAGGTCGAGCTGGGCCACGGCGTCAAGGTCGAGCGGATCACCCAGCTCTCCCGCAACATCGCGTACGCGGTGAAGTCGCCCGACGTCCGCATCCTGAGCCCGATCCCGGGCAAGAGCGCGGTGGGCGTGGAGATCCCGAACACCGACCCGGAGAACGTGGCGCTCGGCGACGTGCTGCGGTCGCGGGCAGCCACCAGCGACCACCACCCGATGGTGGTGGCCCTCGGCAAGGACATCGAGGGCGGCTTCGTGGTGGCCAACCTGGCCAAGATGCCGCACATCCTGATCGCCGGTGCCACCGGCGCGGGCAAGTCGAGCTGCCTCAACACCCTGCTGATGTCCATCCTGACCCGGGCCACGCCGGACGAGGTGCGGCTGCTGCTGATCGACCCGAAGCGGGTCGAGCTGACCGGCTACGAGGGCATCCCGCATCTGGTCACCCCGATCGTCACCAACGCGAAGAAGGCCGCCGACTCGCTGGAGTGGGTGGTCCGCGAGATGGACATGCGCTACGACGACCTGGCGGCCAACGGGGTCCGGCACATCGACGACTTCAACCGCAAGGTGCGCAGCGGCGAGATCAAGGCACCGCCGGGCAGTGAGCGGGAGATGCGCCCGTACCCGTACCTGCTGGTGATCGTGGACGAGTTGGCCGACCTGATGATGGTCGCGCCGCGCGACGTGGAGGACTCGATCGTCCGGATCACGCAGCTCGCCCGGGCCGCCGGTATCCACCTGGTGCTGGCCACCCAACGGCCCTCGGTCGACGTGGTGACCGGCCTGATCAAGGCCAACGTGCCGTCCCGCCTGGCGTTCGCCACCTCGTCGCTGGCCGACTCCCGGGTCATCCTGGACCAGCCCGGCGCGGAGAAGCTGCTCGGGCGCGGCGACGGCCTGTTCCTGCCGATGGGCGCGTCGAAGCCGGTACGGATCCAGGGCGCCTGGGTGACCGAGCGCGAGATCGTCGACGTGGTGAAGTTCTGCAAGGACCAGCGCGAGCCGGAGTTCCGCTCCGACGTGCTGACCGCCGCGCAGGAGAGCAAGAAGAAGATCGACGAGGACATCGGCGACGACCTGGACCTGCTGGTGCAGGCGGTCGAGCTGGTGGTCACCTCGCAGTTCGGCTCGACCTCGATGCTCCAGCGCAAGCTGCGGGTCGGGTTCGCCAAGGCGGGCCGCCTGATGGACCTGATGGAGACGCGGGGCGTGGTCGGGCCCTCCGAGGGGTCCAAGGCCCGCGACGTGCTGATCAAGCCGGACGAGTTGGAAGAGGTCCTGGAGGGGCTGCGGGGCACGGAGGGCTGACCTCGGTGCCGCCTGGCCGGTCGGTCGGCGCCGTCGCACCAGACCGACCCGCAGACGTGGGGGGGGGGGGCCCGGGGGGGGGGGGGGCCCCCCCCCCCCGGGGGGGGGGGGGGGGGGCGGCGGGGGGGGGGGGCGGGGCCCGGGGGGGGGGGGGGGGGGGCCCCCCCCCCCCCCCCCCCCCGCCGGGGGGGGGGGGGCCGGGGGGGGGGGGGGGGCCCCCCCCCACGTCTGCGGCGGCGCGGGTCAGCTCGCGAGGGCTGCCGCGAGGACCAGGTTGAGCAGGATCGCGGCCACGCCCGCCCCGGCGGCGTACCAGCCGAGTGGCTTGTCGCCCTGCACCGCGCCGGCCACCCCGAGCCCGACGGCGACCAGGCCGAACAGCAGCGGGAACAGGAACAGCGCGAGACCGGCGAAGACGAAGCCCAGGATCGTGCAGATGCGGGCGGCGTTGGTGCGCGGGCGGGTGCCGGCGTGCATGTTGGCCATGATCTCCTCCGGTGGTCAACTCGTCGTTGATCGGCCAGTACCCATGTCGGGGCGCCGTCCAAACGGCACGCCGGGACACGGGTCAGTGGTAGACCTTGAGCCCGATCACTCCGGCGACGACGAGCAGCAGGCAGAGCAGCCGGGGCACGCTTGCCGACTCGCCCAGCGCGAGCATGCCGACCAGGGCGGTGCCGGTCGCGCCGATCCCGACCCAGATCGCGTAGCCGGTGCCGACCGGGATCTCGCGCAGCGCGTACGCCAGTCCGGCCATGCTGAGCACCAGCGTGACCGCGAAGATCGCGGAGGGGACGGGTCGGGTGAAGCCGGCGCTGCGGTCCAGGGCGATCGCCCACGCCGTTTCGAGAAGTCCGGAGATCACCAGCGCGATCCAGGCCATCGGGTCACCTCTTCAGGTCCGCCCGGGCCGCCGGGGCGCCGGGACGAGTCGGTCCATCACGCGGGGCGTCTTGGCTCACCGGGTACGCCCACGACTCGTCCGGGACGGCCACGGGGGCCGTCGGGACCGACCGTAGCACCGGACGTGGCGGACGCCGCGGGTGAGAACGCTCACCGGGAGTGGACTTCAACCTGACTTCACCTTGCACGATGGCGCCATGACGGTCCTCATCTCCGATCCGGAGGTCGCCGCCGCGCTGGACGCCGCGACCACCGTGGACGCGATGCGCCAGGCCCTGCTCGCCGCGTACGGGGGACGGCTGGTGGCACCGCCCCGGGCCGCCGCGTCGCTGGGCGGGGGCCGGATGGTGCTGACCGCCGGACACCTGCGCGACGAGTGGTACGGCTACCGGTCGTACGACACCTTCGGACACCCGGGCGCCGAGCAGGTGGTGGTGCTGCACGACGGGCGTACCGGGGCGGTGCGGGCGGTGGCGGTGGGGGAGGAGTTGGGGTCCCGGCGTACCGGTGCGACCGGCGGGGTCGCGGTGGACGCCCTGGCCCGCCCGGACGCCACCACGCTGGGCGTGATCGGGTCCGGCCGGATGGCCTGGGCCCAGGTGTGGGCCGTCGCCGCGGTACGACCGCTGCGCGAGATGACCGTGCACAGCCGCTCGGCGGCCCGCCGGGAGGCGTTCGCCGCCCGGGTCCGCGCCGAACTCGGCATCCCGGCCCGCGCGGTGGACACCGTGCGGGCCGCCATCCGGGACCGGGACGTGGTGGTGCTGGCCACCACGTCCACCACGCCGGTGCTGACCGCCGCCGACGTCTCCCCGGGAACGCACGTCAACGCCGTCGGTTTCAAGCAGTGCGACCGGGCCGAGTTCGGTCCCGACCTGCTGGACGCCGCCGCCGTGCTGGCCAGCGACTCCCCGGAGCAGGCCGGCGCGTACGTCCCGCCGATGCTCGCGGCCCAGCCGCCGTACGCCGCCCGCCTGCGCGACCTGGGCGCGGTGCTGGCGGGCACGGCACCCGGCCGCACCGGCGCGGAGCAGATCTCGGTCTTCTGCGCGGTCGGCCTGGCCGGCGCCGAGGTCTTCCTGCTCGACCGCCTGGTCTCGGTGCTCGCCCCGGCGGCCTGACGCCCGCCCGTGCGGCCCGGTGGGGTCCGCCGCCCGGTCCGGCCCGGCTGGTCGGGTCGGCCCGGTCGGTCGGGGTCCGGCCGGGCTGTCGGGCGGGAGCCGGTGGCCCGGTACCCTCGGATGGTGTCTGCCACCTCTCCTGTCGACGACTCCCAGGCGGTGCGTCCGGCGTCGCCCCGCGACCCGGAGCAGCCCGCCGACGGCCGCCGGGTCGCCCTGCTGACCCTGGGCTGTGCCCGCAACGAGGTCGACTCGGAGGAGCTGGCCGCCCGCCTGCACGCCGACGGCTGGCAGGTGACCACTGACGGCGAGGGCGCCGACGTGGTGGTGGTCAACACCTGCGGCTTCGTGGAGAAGGCCAAGCAGGACTCGATCCAGACGCTGCTGGCCGCCGCCGACACCGGCGCCAAGGTGGTGGCGGCCGGCTGCATGGCGGAGCGGTACGGCCGGGAACTGGCCGACAGCCTCCCCGAGGCGCAGGCGGTGCTCAGCTTCGACGACTACCCGGACATCGCGGCCCGGCTGGACGCGGTCGTCGCCGGGCGGGAGTTCGCCGCGCACACCCCCCGCGACCGGCGGGAACTGCTGCCGCTGACCCCGGTCGCCCGGCGGGGCAGCGCGGTGTCGCTGCCCGGCCACGGCACGGTGGCCGAGGTGGACGAACACACCCCGGCGCACCTGCGGCCGGTGCTGCGTCGCCGCCTGGACAGCGGCCCGGTGGCCTCGCTCAAGCTGGCCAGCGGCTGCGACCGGCGTTGCACGTTCTGCGCGATCCCGGCGTTCCGGGGCGCGTTCGTCTCGCGGACCCCGGACGAGCTGCTGGCCGAGGCCGAGTGGCTGGCCAAGAGCGGTGTCCGCGAGCTGGTGCTGGTCAGCGAGAACTCCACCTCCTACGGCAAGGATCTGGGCGACCCCCGTGCGCTGGAGAAGCTGCTGCCGCAGCTCGCGGTGATCGACGGCATCGTCCGGGTCCGCGTCAGCTACCTCCAGCCGGCCGAGACCCGGCCCGGCCTGGTCGAGGCGATCGCCACCACGCCCGGCGTGGCGCCCTACTTCGACCTGTCGTTCCAGCACTCCAGCGAGCCGGTGCTGCGCCGGATGCGGCGCTTCGGCTCGACCGACCGCTTCCTGGAACTGCTGGCCTCGGCGCGGGCCCTGGCCCCGGAGGCCGGCGCGCGGAGCAACTTCATCGTCGGCTTCCCCGGCGAGACCCGCGCCGACTACGACGAGTTGGTCCGCTTCCTCACCGAGGCCCGGCTCGACGCGATCGGCGTCTTCGACTACAGCGACGAGGACGGCACCGAGGCCGCCGGGCTGCCCGGCAAGGTCGCCGCCGCCACCATCAAACGCCGGTACGACAAGCTCAGCGCCCTCGCCGACGAGCTGTGCTCGCAGCGCGCCGAGGACCGCCTCGGCAGCACGGTCGAGGTGCTGGTGGACTCGGTCGACGGCGAAATGGTCGAGGGGCGGGCCGCACACCAGGCGCCCGAGGTGGACGGCTCCACCACCCTGGTCGCCCCGGACGGCGGCGGGGTCGACCTGGCCGCGCTGCGCCCCGGTGACCTGGTCCGGGCCACCGTCACCGACACCGAGGGCGTCGACCTGGTCGCCGTACCCGATGAGATGATCTCGGCGGCGCCCGGCGCGACACGGTGACCGCCGGCCAGGACGAAGCGGGAGAGCGACCAGGTGTGCTGCCGGAGAACGCGCCGATGACCGAGGCGACGGAGTCCACCCCGCTGCCCGTGGTGGCCCGGGTGGTCCCGGTGGTCAACGCCGCCAACGCGTTGACCGGGCTGCGGCTGCTGCTCGTACCGGTCTTCGCCGCCTGTGTGGTGGTCTCCGGCATGACGCACGCCGGGTGGCGCAGCGTCGCCTGCGTGATCTTCGTGGTGGCGTCGGCGACGGACCTGGTCGACGGCTGGATCGCCCGCCGGTTCTCGCTGGTCACCGCGTTCGGCAAGGTGGCCGACCCGATCGCGGACAAGGCGCTCACCGGTGCCGCCCTGCTGCTGCTCTCCTGGTACGCCCAACTGCCCTGGTGGGTGACGGTGGTCATCCTCGCCCGCGAGCTGGGCATCACCGCGTTGCGCTTCTGGGTGATCCGGCGCGGGGTGATCGCGGCGAGCCGGGGCGGCAAGGTCAAGACGGCGCTCCAGATCCTCGCCATCACCTGGTACCTCTGGCCGATGCCCGACACCCTGGCCGCGATCGGCCCGTGGATCATGGCGGCGGCGGTGGCGGTGACGGTGGTCACCGGGTTCGACTACATCGCCCAGGCTCTGCGGCTGCGGCGCGCCCGCTGACCGTCCGCCCGGCGCTGCGGCGAGTAGACCGTCCACTTGTCGGGAAGGATGCAGGGCGTGGGTGTCAAAGAGGGCGAAGGACAGATGGGCAGCGCGGCGGCCGGTGTGGTGCACCGCCTCACCGAGCGACGGGAGACCCTCGCCACCGTCGAGTCGCTGACCGGTGGACTGCTGGCCGCCACGATCGTGGAGATCGCCGGGGCGAGCGCGGTCTACCGGGGTGGACTGGTGGTGTACGCCACCGAGCTGAAGGAGCAGCTCGCCGACGTACCGGCGGATCTGCTGACGGCGCGCGGCCCGGTGGACGGCGACGTGGCCGCCGCCCTGGCCGAGGGCGGGCGGCGGCGCTGCGGTGCCGACTGGGGCCTGGCCACCACCGGTGTCGCCGGGCCGGAGCCGCAGGACGGCAAGCCGGTCGGGCTGGTCTACGTCGCGGTCGCCGGTCCCTCCGGCAGCGAGGTACGCGAACTCCACCTGGTCGGCAGTCGGGACAATATTCGGGGCGAAACGGTCACCGAGGCGCTTCGGATGCTCGCCGCCCACACCCACCGGGACGTCGCCGCCGCAAGCTAGGAGGGCGGGGCGGGATGTCGTGGCGGCCCGCAACGGGTACGGTTGCGGGAAAGCTCCGACAGTCGGAGCCGGTGCGCACCACCGGGCCGGCGGCCGGGCGAACTGTGTCCCTCAGGGGAGGTGCGATGGTCCTGCTACGCCGGGTGATCGGTGACGCACTACGGGCGCGCCGGCAGGGGCAGCACCGCACGCTGCGCGAGGTCTCTTCCGCCGCCAACGTCAGCCTGGGCTACCTGTCCGAGATCGAACGCGGCCAGAAGGAACCGTCGAGCGAACTGCTCGCGGCGATCTGCGACGCGCTCGGCGCCCGTCTGTCCGAGCTGTTGCGCGAGGTCAGCGACACCGTGGCCCTCGCCGAGCAGCTACCGGGCGTGCTGGTGCCGGTGCAGGACGAGCCGGTCGAGGCGACTCCCGTCGGCGCGACGGCGGTGCACAAGGCCACCGGCCGACCGGTGCGTCAGGTCAGCTCGGACGGCTCCGTCGCGGTCGCGGTGCGCCAGGAGTCGCCGCTCAAGGCGACGCTGCGCAGCACCCGGGTCCGCTCCGCCGAACGCACCGACCGGGACGTGGTCTGCGCCGCCTGAGCGTGTTCCACACCGCCTGAGCCGCCGGCCGATGGTCGAGGTGGCGACCGCCGCGTAGGGTTGATCGCAGCGTCCCCCTCGCGCCGGTCCGGATGTCGTGCCGGCGCTCGGCTGGGACGATGGACCCACCATCGCCGGTGGCCGAGCTGGGCCGGCCGGACATGGCGGTTGGCGCAGCGACGTGACTGAGGGGATACGGCGGAGATGGCGAACCCGTTCGTCAAGGGTTGGAAGTACCTGATGGCGCTCTTCGGCGCCCGAATCGACGAGCACGCCGATCCCAAGGTGCAGCTCCAGCAGGCGATCGACGAGGCGCACCGGCAACACCAGGCGCTCGTGCAGCAGGCCGCCGCGGTGATCGGCAACCAGCGGCAACTGGAGATGAAGCTCTCCCGGCAGATGTCCGACGTCGAGCGGTTGCAGAGCAACGCCCGACAGGCACTGGTCCTCGCCGACCAGGCCCGCGCCAAGGGCGACGAGGTCGAGGCCGGCCGCTACGAGCAGTCCGCGCAGACCCTCGCCAGCCAGCTCGTCTCGTCCGAGCAGGCCGCCGAGGACCTCAAGACGCTGCACGACCAGGCGCTCGCCGCCGCCGGACAGGCCCGCCGGGCGGTCGAGAACAACTCGATGATCCTCCAGCAGAAGCTCGCCGAGCGGGCCAAGCTGCTCAGCCAGCTCGAACAGGCCAAGATGCAGGAGACGGTGGCCTCCTCGCTGGAGTCGATGTCGGCGCTCACCGCCCCCGGCAGCACGCCCAGCCTGGACGAGGTCCGCGACCGCATCGAGCGCCGCTACTCCACCGCGATGGGCCGTGCCGAGCTGGCCGGCAACTCGGCCGAGGGCCGGATGCTGGAGATCCAGAAGGCCACGCTGGACGTGGCCGGGTCGGCCCGCCTCGACCAGATCCGCGCCAGCATGGCCGGCGAGCAGCTCGGCGGCGCCGCCGACCAGAACGCCGCCGCCGGTGGCCAGCAGCAGGCGGCACAGACCAACGACCCGGGTGTGGCCCGCCTCGACGAGCTGCGGGCCAGCATGAACCGGGATCGCAACACCGGCGACGCCAGCGCCGCCGGCTGAACCGAGGCGTCAAGGAGGCGACGGTGGCAGCAGACGAGCGCACCCGCTACTTCCGCCGGCTGGGCAAGCTCCGTCGCTCCGCCCGCCGGTGGAGCGTACTGGCCGGCGGGCTCGGCGGTGCCACCGTCATCCTGACCCCGTACGCCGGAATCGGCCTCGCCGACGCCGTCTGGGCCGCCGCGGCCGGCGCCTCCACCGCGCTGGCCGCCTGGCGCTGGGTGGACCTGCGGGCGCTGTCGGCCCAGCCCGCCCCGCCCGCTCTCGATCCCGCTCAGGCCGCCGCCCGCAGCCGTGCCCGCCTGGTCGCCGCCGTGGAGCGGCTACCGGTCGGTGCCGGGGTGGTGGCCGAGGTGCGCCGGGTCCGCTCCCGTGGCGCCCTGCGCGGCACCAGCGCGGCCCAGCCGTGGGAACGACTGGACCGGGCGGCGTCCACCCTGGCGTCCATGGGCGGTCGGCTGACCGGCTTCGCCGAACCCGCCGTCGCCGAGGCCGCCGTGGCCGAGCAGTCACTGCGCGAGCTGGCCAACCGGGTGGCGAGCGTGGAACGCGCGGTACACCTCGCGCCCCCGGACGCCCGTCCCGCACTGACCGAGGCGCACGAGGCGCTCACCGGGCAGTTGGACGCCGGTGTGGGGGCGTACGAGCGACTGGTGGTGGCGGCGGCCGGCTACCTGGCCGAGGAGTACCGCCCCGACAGTGAGCACCCTTCCGCAGCCCGTCTGACGGAGGCCACGGACATGCTGCACGGCTTCGCGTCGGCGCTGTCGGAGCTACGGGCCGTCGGTCGCCCCGCCACCACCTCCTGACCGCCGGACTCCCGTCGTCCCCACCGGCCGCCGTCTCCCTCGACGCGTCGATCATGGAGTTGAGGTCGTAATTGCACGACGATGTGCACCTTTTGTCGCTGCCACAACTCCATGATCGACGGGGCGGGCGGGGTGGGAGGGGCATGCGGGGGTGGTGGGGTGGGCGGGGGTGGCGGGTTTACTTCGGGGTGGTCACTGGGATGGGGCCGGTGTACGGGGACGCGGCCACCACGTTGAACGAGCGGATCCGGTAGTGATAGGTGACGCCACGGGCCAGGCCGGTATTGGTGAAGCCGCGTCCGGTGACGGTGAACGTGGCCAGTTCCCGGGTGAAGGTGGCGTCCAGGGCCCGTTCCACGGTGAAACCGGCTCCCGGGCCGGTGGGGGTGCTCGCCGCCCAGCCGAGTACGACCGTCGCGGTGTCCGGGTCGGGTGTGCTGGTGGCGACGCTGACCGCGGTGGGTACGCCGGGCACCGGCGGGGTGATCACGGTGGCCACCGTGGACCAGGGCGAGGCGACGCCCAGGTAGGTGGTGCGTACCCGGTAGTAGTAAGTGGTGTCGGGGGCGAGCGCGGTGTCCAGGTGGTGGTCGCCGACGCCGATGGCGGTGGTGCCGGGGCCGCTGGTGAAGGTGGGGTTGGTGGCCCGCTGCACGTCGATGCCGGTGGCGAAGGAGCGGTTGGCCCAGCGCAGCGCGGCCCGCAGCGGGGCGGCCGGTGGGATGGTGGCGGTCAGGCCGGTGGGGGCGGTGAGCTGCACCGCGGCCGGGACGCTGTTCGACCAGGCGGAGCAGCTCACCGTGTTCTCCGCGCGGAGGCGGTAGTGGTACGTCACGCCGGGGGTGATGGTGGCGTCGGTGTAGCGGGTGGCGCTGCCGGCCACGGTGATCTCGGTGAGGCCGCCGGTGAAGGTGGAGTCGGTGGCCCGCTGTAGCAGGTGGCTGGTGGCGGCGGGCTGACCGCCGTTGCCGGTCCAGGTCAGGTTGATCGCCGGTAGGGCGGTGGCCGAGCCGGGGGCCGGAGTGGCGTTCAGGCCGGTGGGGGAGCGGGGTGCGACGCGGACCACCAGCGGGCGGCTCATCCCCTGGTCACGCAGGCCCGCCGCGGCGCTGCCCCAGCGGTACTCCCAGCCCAGGTTGACCAGGCGGTTGACCACCGAGGCGGGACGTCCGTCGAGCGGGCTGATCTCGGTGGAGCCGGTGGGTACGCCGGCCGGTCGGGTCGGGTCGAGCAGCCGGATGCTGTCACCGAGCTTGAACGGCAGCGGCGGGGCCTCGGGGCGCAGCGCGATCAGCACGTCCTCGCCCGGGTCGACGCGGACGACCTGCTTCCAGCCGAGTTCGCCGGGGTGTGGTGGCCGGATCCGGCCGTCCCGGCCGACCCGGCTGACCACCTGCACGTCGAGGCCGTCGAAGCGGACCGGGTGGGTGTGTCGGCCGGTGCCGCGTACCCGCCAGAGCTGGGTGCCGTCACCGGGTGCGCCGACGGGTACGGCCGGGTCGCTGACGTGCAGGGTCTCGGTGGCCGGGTCGGCGGGGCCGAGCGGCAGGGTGGGTTCGTCGAGCGGTCCGGCGTGTGGGTGGCCGACGCCGAGGCGGCCGGTGGCGCGGCCGTACTCGGGCTCGAAGACCTGCCGGACGGCCTTGATCGCAAACGGCAGCGTCACCGGTGCGGCGCCGCCGGTCGGCGTGAACGTGACAGCGGCGGCGTGCACCGGGATCCGGGTCGGCGCGGAGACCGTGCCGAAGCAGGCGTCGTAGGCGGGTTGCGGCACGATCGGCGGACGCTGGCCGGCGGCGTACGCGCCGGGCAGCCGCTCGCGCAGCCGGTCCAGGTCGTACGGGGAGGCGGGGGTGCCGGAGACCCGGAACTGCATCAGGGTGCGCGTGTTCGGGCCGTACCCGGGACGGGTCGGTGGCGCGCCGCCCTCGGCGCTGCGATCCGGGCCGCCGGTGTGGTGGTCGTGCCGGTGGTCGAGCGCGGGCAGCGGGGCCGGGGCGTCGTTGTAGAGGATCAGCGTGCTGCCCGGGGCCACGGCGGCGAAGTCCACCAGCACGTCGGCGCTTTCGCCGGGCGCCAGCAGCAGGGCGTGCCCGTCGACGTTGAGCACGGTCGACTCGCGCCGGTCGTACCGGAATCCGATCGGCCGGTTCGGGATCACCACCGGCTCGGGCAGCAGGCCGCCCTCGTTGCCGATCCGGATGAGTTCCGGTCCGGTGGCGGCCGGGTCCGGTACGCCTCCGGGGCGCCCGTCGGTCGGCCAGCCCGTCGGTCGGTCGGGTGCCCGGATCGCGTCGACCATCGGCACCTCGCCCGCGTCGGCGTCGGACAGCCGGCCCTCCGGCGTCCACATCGGCGCGTCCGAGGCGGCCCGGTAGAGCTGGAGGTTCAACCACCGGTCGGCGCAGGCGTTCAGGATCCGCCACCGGTAGACCTTCGGCTTCACCTCCAGGTACGGGTACGCGGCACCGTTGACCAGCACGGTGTCCCCGTAGGCGGCGGGCACCGCGCTCGGGTGCGGCACGCCCGGTGCCTCCGGCGGCTCGTCCGGGTCGGTGACCGGGTCGTGGTGCGGGTTGGGCACGGTGGCGGCGGTGACCTCCGGTCCGGCCGACGCGGCGGTACGCGACCACGGGCCGTAGTCCCAGCGGCCGGTCGGGTTGACGCCCTCCGGGCGGTGCGGGTCCTGTTGCGGCTGGTAGACGTGCGGGTGCCAGAGGCTGCCGCGCGTCCCCCACCGACTGCGATCCCAGGTCGGGTCCTGGGTGGCGAGCTGCGCGTCGTCCGGCACGAAGGTCTTGTCCTCGAAGACCAGCGGGAGTTGGTCGCACGGCAGCACCCCGTCGTCGACCAGCCGCTCCTGTGCCTCGTCGGTGAGCAGACAGAGCGCGACCTGTCCGGAGTAGACGGTCAGCCGGGACAGTCCGGCGGTGTTGTCGTGGAACCAGAGCAGTCGTCCGCTCTGCTCGTTCGGGAAGTACAGCGTGGTGGCGCCCTGGCCCGGGGGTGGCATGTCGGGGACGTGCGCCAGCCCGACACCGGTCGGGTACGGGGTGATCTCCCCGGCCGGAGTGATCCACTGCCACGGGTTGCCGGCGCTGGCCCAACCGGTCGACGCGCCGCTGAGGTGCAGCACCGCCCGGTTCTGTGGGTACGGTGCCGGTCCGCCGAGCGGCCCGGTCCCGGCCCCCGGCACGGTCGGGTCGACGGGCAGGAAGAGGTCGCCGGCCGGTCCGGCGGGAAGCTGGTTGATGAACTTGATCCGTACGGGTCGGCCGCGCCGGGCCAGCACCACCGGCCCGAGGTGCCAGGGCTGCCGGGGCGGTGCCACGGTGTTGTGTCCGTCGACGTCGGTGCCGAGGTTCAGTTGCCGGTAGCCGCGCATCCGGGTGGCCGGCAGGTCGCTGTGCAGGCGTTGGGTGTACTCGGCGAGACCGATCTCGTAGTAGTCGCAGCCGGGGTAGCTGATGGTGTCCGGCACGGCGACCGGCAGGTGCGCGCCGAGCGGCGTTCGCCCCAGCGGGCCGAGACCGGGCAGCGGGTCGACGAACTTGCGGATGCCGGTGCCGCCCACCACCGTCCCGTCGGAGTCGACCACCGGCAGCGGGCTGTACGCGTGATTCGGCACCGTGCCGAACAGCCGGGGCACCGCCGCCGGGTCCAGACTGGCCGGTATCGACGGTCGTCCGGCGGGCGCGCTCCGGGTCGGCGCGGGCGGCGCCTGGGCGGGCGGCGCACCCTGCGGTGCCTGCGCGGGCGGCGCGCCGTGCGACACCTGGGCGGGCGGCGCGTCCTGCGGCATCTGGGCCGGCGGCGCGTCGTGGGGTGCCTGGACGGGGCCGGGGTCCGCGTGGTCCGGGTCGGTGCGGGCTTCGGGGACGGCCCCCGGGCTCGACTCGCCGTCGCGGGTGGCGCGATCCCGCCAGGTCGACCGGAATCTGCGGAACACGGCCATGGCTCTCCCCGGGGTCGGGGCGCGGCGGCCACCACTGCGATGTGGCGTGCGCAGCGCACGACTTTGACTTTCCGTGAGCGCTCAATCGCAGCATGCGATGGCCGGGGGGTGGTTAGGAAGTACCCAATCGTCCCTATCTGGTGACCGCCCGGCGTGTCGGCGCCGCCACTCCGAACCGGCCCGCCACCTGCGCAGACTCCCGTGGAACTTGCGCCCGGGTCGGCGGAACTTCCACGTCGGCCGGCTCAGGCGGCGGGCTGGCAGGCCGGGCACCAGTAGGTGACCCGTTCGCCCAGTTCCTCCTTGCGGATCGCGGTGCCGCAGCGGCGACACGGCTGCGCCCGACGCCCGTACACGTAGCTGGTCTGGCCCCGACGTAGCGAGCCGGTGCTGCTCTGCGTCCACCGTCCCCGGTTCGCGGCCAGCAGGTCCTGCGCCAACCGGACCAGGCCGTCGAGGTCGGGTACCTCCCGGACCGGGGTGCGCGGATGCACCCCGCGCAGGAACAGCACCTCGCACTTGTAGAGGTTGCCGATCCCGGCCAGGTTGCGCTGGTCGAGCAGCGCGACACCGATGGCGGTGTCCGGATGCGCGGCGAGCCGGCGGACCGCCTCCACCGGATCCCAGTCGGTGCCGAGCAGGTCGGGGCCGAGGTGGCCGACCAGGCGGTCCTCGTCGGCGGTGGGCACCAGCGCCACGTCGTGCAGGTGGTAGCCGACGGCGGTCGCGGCGGCGGCTCGCAGCACCACCCGGATCAGGTGCGCCGGGCGGGCGGTCCAGCGTTCCCCGGGGGCGTACGTCCGCCAGGTGCCGTCCATCCGCAGGTGCGAGTGCAGCGTCCAGTGCACCGGGCCGGTGGCGGTGGGAGTGCCGGTGTCGGTCGGGGCGGTCAGGCGGAGCAGCAGGTGCTTACCCCGGCTGGCGCACTCGTGTACCGCCCAGTCGGTCAGGTCGGTGGTGGCCAGCCGGGGCACCCGGAAGTCGCTGCCGGTCAGCCGGGCGCCGGCCAGGGCGCGGTCCAGGACGCGGGCGGTGTTCCAGACGGTGTCACCTTCGGGCACGCCACCATTCTCCCTCACCCGAACCGAATTCGCATGTATCGCTATTTGTATGTCACTTCGGTTCGATCTTCCTATATGAGCATTATCGGGGAGATCTGAGGAGGAAAACGAATGAATCGCATTCGTCTATCACGGTCGACGACCGCGTCGGCCGCCGTCCTGACCGCCGTCCTGGCCGTCACCCTGGCGCCGCCTACGCCCGCCTCGGCCGCTCGCGCCGACACCTGGAACGCCAGCCTGTCTACCGTCGACGCCGACGACGTCAACGTCCGGCACACCCGGTCCGGGCTGCGGCTGGCCGACGCCCGTCCGCCCGGCGTACCGGCCCGCCGCAGCGCTGTCGCCGAGGGGATGCTGGTGGCCGCGCCGCGTACGTTGACCAGCCCGGCCACCCGGGTGCGGGCCGAGGTGACGGCCACCGCCCGGGCCGGTGCCACCGCGAGCGTCCAGGTGCGCGGCTGGCACGGCGGCGGCTGGACGGAATGGCGCGACGCCGTCCCGGCGGTGGTCTTCGACCGGCCGATCGGGCGGGTGCAGACCCGGGTGGTGCTCACCGGAGGCCCGGCCGGTGCCACCGCCGAGGTCCGCGCCGTCCGGTTCACCGCCGACACCGGCGGGGTGGCCGTCGCCGCCGCCACGCCCGGCCGCGTCTACCGGGTCTTCACCACCCGGATCGGCCTGGTCGGCGAGGTGACCGCCAACGGGCACACCGTCGCGCCCCGTGACCATTTCGTGGCGCTCCCGTCGCGGCGGAGCCTCTCCCCGCGCAACAGCGGTGACTACACCGTCCGGGTCTGCACCACCAGCGGCACCCGCTGCACGTACGCGCCGGTATGGGACGTCGGACCGTGGAACACCCGGGACGACTACTGGAACCCCAGCGCCGTCCGGGAGAACTGGAAGGATCTGCCGCAGGGCCGTCCGCAGGCGCAGGCCGCCTACCAGAACGGCTACAACGGCGGGCGGGACCAGTTCGGCCGTACGGTGCTGAACCCGGCCGGGATCGACCTCGCCGACGGGACGTTCTGGGACGGGCTGCAACTGACCACCAACACCTGGGTCGACGTGGCCTACCTGTGGACCGGCACCGGCAGCCGGGCCGTGATCGGCGACGGGCCGCTGAACATCCGTGCCGGAGCCGGCACCGGCTACGCCAGCCGGGGCCTGGCCGCCCGCTACTCCCACGTGCCGGTCGAGTGCTACGTGACCGGGCAGACGGTGACCGGGCCGTACCGCACCACCAACCGATGGAACCGTCTCGCCAGCGGGCAGTTCGTCAGCCACGCGTACGTCTCGGCGGTCTGGGGCCCCACGGTGCCGCGCTGCTGAACACCACCGCGCGCGGAGCCGGGCCGGTGTCCTCCCACGCCGGCCCGGCCTGGGCTCAGGGCACCTCGTCCGGGCGAGGTGCCCGGACCGCGTCCTGGTAGCGGGGGTGGCAGGCGCCGTACACGGCGAAGTTCAGCCGGGCGTGCGACAGGCTCAGATCCCCGTTCGGGCCACCACGGACCACGTCCGCGTCGGCGTCGCCCTGACCGTCGTCGGTCCAGAAACAGACCGGACAGGTGCCGCCGCCGGTCCGGTACGCGCAGCAGGGGCAGGCGGCGGGAACCCAGCGATCGTTCACCGGAACAGCTTTCCACAGTAGACGTTACGGGTGTGTGGCGCGGGGCACCTCGTCGGCGCGTTCCGCCCACACCCGCAGCAGCCTACCCGGTGCCACCCCGAGCAGGTCCACAGCGCGTCCACCGTTCACCGACAGCGCCACCAGACCCGCCGAGTCGGCGTGCACCACCAGGCCGCTGACCGGCGCGTCACCGAACGTCCGCCCGTGCACGGCAGCCCACAGCGAGTCGGTGTCCGGCGGCCGTACCCGCAACCGGGCCGGCAGCGGGGCGAGCAGCTCGGCTGCGGCGGCCACCTGCACGTTGCCGAAGTGGTCCACGGTCAGCACCTCGGCGACGAAGCCGTCCGGTGTGGACTCGACCACCGGGGTCGGCAGGCGTACCAGCGTCGCCGGATCGACCGCCGGACCGGCCTGCGCCATCGGCGCTCCCGTGGCCAGCCGGGCCGCGACCGGCGCGAACACGTCCCGGCCGTGGAACGTGGCGGAGACCCGGGCGGCCCACCACGCCGGATCGGTCAGCTCCACCGCCGCGCGCACCCCGCCCAACGCGTCTGCCGCGTCGCACAAGAGTCCGTTGTCCGGCCCCACCAGCAGGCCCCCGGGAGTGGCCAGCGCGATACCCCGTCGGGCCGTGCCCACACCCGGGTCGACCACCGCCAGGTGCACCCCGCCGTCCGGCAGGTACGGCACCGTCTGGGCGAGCACCGTCGCGCCGCGCCGGACGTCGCCCGGCGGCACCAGATGCGTCACGTCGATCACCCGCACCGCCGGGGCGAGCCGTGCGATCACCCCGTGGCAGGCCGCCACGAATCCGTCGGTCAGGCCGTAGTCGGTGGTGAACGAGACGACCCGATCCACGCTGCTGGTCACGGCACCGCATCGTACGGTCCGCCGCGGGTGCCGGATAGGTGACAGGCCGCCTGACCGACCGGCCACTGCACAGCGCGCCGCCCGCCCGGCAGACTGCTCGGAGTGAGCCACCGGATCTTGCCAGCCCTCGTCCTCGTCGCGGTCACCGCCGCCCTCACCGCCTGCGGTGGTGGCGAGAAGGAACAGTCGTCCGCCGGCGACCCGACGAGCGCACCGCCCCCGGCCAGCGCACCGGCCACCGCACCGGCCCCGTCGCAGACCCCGTCGAGCGCGCCGCCCGCCGCCGAGCCGACCGTGACCGGCAGCACCGAACGCCGCCCACCCAGCCCGCCCCCGGTGAAGCTGCCGCCCCGCAAGACCGGCGAGCCCAGCGCACGCGAGGTCGTCGCCGCGTTCCGGGCCGCCGGCCTCAAGGCGGGCAAGTCCAAGGACCGTTCCGTGGACTGCGGGCCGGACGGACTCGGGCTGGGCTGCTCGGAGATCGTGGTGACCGACGGGGTGGCCGTCTACGTCTTCCCCGACGAGGTCAGCGCCAGCGACATGGCCGAGGTGTGGGCCGGTGCCTCGTTCCGCTCCGGCACCGTCGTGCTCAACTACCTGGAGGCCAGGACGCCCCGCGCCGACCGCCCCGGCTACGAGAAGGCGCTCACCGACCTCGACTGATCCGAGCACCGATCGCGCGGACGTGGCGGCGATCGTGCACGCCGGGACCGGGCGCTCCGGCGTCAGGCGCGCAGCCGCAGACCGCGCGGGGTGGTGCGGAAACCGGCGGCGGTGAGGGCGGCCCGCAGCGGTGACGAGCGGACGGCCGCACCGTCGGCGCGTTCCACCGACATCGGGCCGAGCGCACCGGAGTGGACCGCGTCGGCCAGCGCCTTGCCGGCGGCGGTCAACGCGTCGGCGTCGTCGGTGAAACTGAGGATCGTCCGGCCGCCGCGCTCGACGTAGAGCACCAGGTCACCGGCGACCATCACGACCAGGGCTCCGGCCTTGCGTCCGGCCCGATGGCCGGTGGGTGCCGGGGTGGTGGCATCACCGGAGTCGACCACCCGCTCCGGCCAGGGCAGCGCCGCCCCGTACGGGTTGGCCGGGTCGGTGGCGGCCAGCACCACCGCCGGGGCGCCCCGGGCCGCCCGCCCGCCGTCGAGCGGCTCGGCCAGGGCCCGGATCCGGTCCACCGCGCCGGGCACCGCGAACTGCGCCGCGCCCAGCCCGTCCACGAAGTACCCCCGCCGGGCCGCGCCGCGCTCCTCCATCGCCGCCAGCACCGGATACACCGCCGCGAACCCACCCGGCACCTGCTCGGCGACGACCGCGCCCCGGGTGACGACGCCGTGTCGCTCCAGCAGCACGTCGGCCAGGGCGGCGGCCCGGCGGGTCGGATCGGTGTCCCGCTCCGGCAGCCGGGACCAGCGCCCCGCCACCGTCGGCGGGCCACCCCGGGTCGGCAGGGCCACCCGGCCCGGACGCCGGTAGCGGCCCCGCGCGGCGGTCGGCCGGGACCGGTGCGCGCCACCGCCGCCGAGCAGCGCCCGCAGCGGTGCCAGCGTGTCGTTGGTGAGACGACCCGACCACACCAGGTCCCAGATCACCGCCGTCAGCTCGGCGTCGTCGGTGGACCCGACCCGATCGGCCAGCGGACGGAAGAACATCGCCTGGCCGTCGCCGAGCGCGCCCAGCACCGCGTCGTGCAGGGGCGTACGCGCCGACGTGTCATCCGTCGGCGGCAGTAGCAGCGCGGCGGTGTCCGCGTACGCCAGGCCGACCCAACCGTCACCGCTGGAGATCGCGCCCGCCCCGGCCCACAGCACCTCGCCGCTGGCGCACAACTCGTCGAGTTGGGCGGGGGAGTAGTCGGCCACCCGGGCCGGCAACACCAGCCGTTCCAGGGCCGAGGCGGGCACCGACACGCCCTGCAACTGCTCCACGGCCGCGGCCACCGCCTCGACTCCGCGCGCCGACGAGCCGACCTGCTGCCAGCGGGGCAGGAAGGTGGCCAGCGCCCGGGGCGGCACCGGCTCGATCTCGCGGCGCAGCGCGGCGAGGGACCGGCGGCGCACCATGCGCAGCACCTCCGCGTCGCACCACTGGGTGCCGACCGACTCCGGGGTGAACTCGCCGGAGACCACCCGGCCGGTGGCCCCCAGCCGACGCAACGCCTGCTCCACCACGAACACGCCCAGCCCGAACCGCGCCGCGCAGGTGCTCGCCGCGAACGGCGCGTGCGTACGGGCGTAGCGGGCCACCAGGTCGCCGAGCGGATCGGTGACCGGTTCGAGGTACGCCTCGGCGACACCCACCGGCAGCGCCACGCCCAACGCGTCCCGCAGCCGACCGGCGTCCTCCACCCCGACCCAGCGGTCCTGCCCGGCGATCCGGACCCGCAGCACCCGCCGGGCGGCGGCCAGCTCGGTCAACCAGTCCACCGGCACGCCGCGTGCCGCCAACTCGTCGTCGCTCAGGTCGCCGACCTGGCGTAGCAGCTCGACCACGTCCTCGGCGTCGCGGGGACGACGCTGCGGGGTGAGCCAGCGCAACTGCCGCTCGGTCTCGGCGAGCACCTCCGCGTCGAGCAACTCACGCAGGTCGACCCGACCGAGCAACTCGCCGAGCAGGGCCGAGTCCAGCGCCAGCGCCGCCGCCCGGCGCTCCGCCAGCGGCGAGTCGCCCTCGTAGAGGAAGGCGCCGACGTACCCGAAGAGCAGTGAGCGGGCGAACGGCGACGGGCGCGGCGTCTCCACCTCGACCAGCCGGACCCGGCGACCGGCCAGGTCCCGCATCACCTGGGCCAGCGCGGGCAGGTCGAAGACGTCCTGGAGGCACTCCCGGGCGGCCTCCAGGGTGACCGGGAAGTCGGCGTACTCGCGGGCGACGTCGAGGAGTTGGGCGGCGCGTTGCCGCTGCTGCCAGAGCGGCTGGCGGCGACGGGGGTCGCGGCGGGGCAACAGCAACGACCGCGCGGCGCACTCCCGGAACCGGGCCGCGAACAGCGCCGAGGTGCCGACCGACTCCTCCACGAGCTGGACGATCTCCTCGGGGTCGAAGGCCACCACGTCGGCGCCGGGCGGCGTGTCGGCGGTGTCCGGCAGGCGCACCACGATGCCGTCGTCGGCGGGCAGCACCTGGGCGTCCACGCCGTACCGCTCGGCCAGTCGTCGGCCGACGGCCAGTGCCCAGGGCGCGTTCACCCGCGCGCCGAGCACGCTGTGCACGGCCAGTCGCCAGTCGCCCAGCTCGTCGCGGAACCGCTCGACCACCACCGTCCGGTCGTCGGGCAGCGCGCGGGTGGCGGCCTGCTGCTCGCGCAGGTAGGCCATCAGGTTGCCGGCGGCCCAGTCGTCCAGGCCGGTGGCGCGCAGCGCGGCGGTCGCCTCGTCGTCGCCCTGGCGCAGCAGGCCGCGTACCCGGGCGCCGATGGCCCGGCCGAGTTCGACCGGGCGGCCCGGCTGGTCGCCCTTCCAGAACGGCATCTTGGCCGCCTGCCCGGGCGCGGGGGAGACCAGCACCCGGTCCGGCGTGATCTCCTCGATCCGCCAGGACGAGGAGCCCAGCAGGAAGACGTCGCCCACCCGGGACTCGTAGACCATCTCCTCGTCCAGCTCGCCGACCCGGGCGGCGCGTTCGGCGCCGGCCAGGAAGACGCCGAACAGGCCCCGGTCGGGGATGGTGCCGCCGCTGGTCACCGCGAGCCGTTGGGCGCCCGGCCGACCGGTCAGCAGGTCGGTGGCGCGGTCCCAGACCAGACGGGGACGCAGCTCGGCGAAGGCGGTCGACGGATAGCGGCCGGAGAGCATGTCGAGGACGGCGTGCAGCGCGGAGTCGGGCAGTTCGGCGAAGGGCGCGGCCCGGCGCACCACCGTCGCCAGGTCGGCCACCGGCCACTCGTCCAGCGCCACCATCGCGACGATCTGTTGGGCGAGCACGTCGAGCGGGTTGCGCGGATGGTGCAGCTCCTCGATCGCCGCGTCGCCCATCCGCTCGGCGACCACGGCGCAGGAGAGCAGGTCGCCCCGGTGCTTGGGCAGCACCACGCCACGGGACACCGCGCCGACCTGGTGCCCGGCCCGGCCGACGCGTTGCAGGCCGGCGGCCACGCTGGGCGGCGCCTCGATCTGGACCACCAGGTCGACCGCGCCCATGTCAATGCCGAGTTCGAGGCTGGAGGTGGCGACCACGGCCGGGAGCTGACCGGCCTTGAGCGACTCCTCGATGTGCCGGCGCTCCTCCCGGGAGACGCTGCCGTGGTGCGCGCGGGCGATCACCGGTGGGACTCCCGCCACCGCCCCGGCCTGGGCCATCATCTCCGCCGGTGTCCGGACCGGCCGCCCGGTCGGCGGTGTCGCTCCGTCGGAGGTCTCCTCGGCGCCCTCCTCGACGGCGAGTTCGTTGAGGCGGGCGCAGAGCCGCTCGGCGCTGCGCCGGGAGTTGGTGAAGACGATGGTCGAGCGATGGGCCCGGATCAACGAGTAGACGCGTTCCTCGACGGCGGGCCAGATCGACGCCGACCGGGGGCCGGCGAGGTCGTCCGCCGGCTGCTCCTGCTCGTCGAGGCGGGTCATGTCCTCGACCGGGACCTGGACGCTGACCTCGATCGTCTTGGCGCCGGCCGGGGCCACCACGTCGACCGGGCGGGCGCCGCCGAGGAACCGGGCGCACTCGTCGACCGGCCGGACGGTGGCGGAGAGCCCGATCCGCTGCGCCGGAGCGGGCAGCAGCTCGTCGAGACGCTCCAGGGAGAGCGCCAGGTGGGCGCCGCGTTTGGTGCCGGCGACCGCGTGCACCTCGTCGACGATCACCGTCTCGACGCCCCGCAGTGCGTCCCGCGCGGCGGAGGTGAGCAGCAGGAACAGCGACTCCGGAGTGGTGATCAGGATGTCCGGTGGGGTCCGGGCGAAGGCCCGCCGCTCGTCGGCCGGGGTGTCGCCGGTCCGCATGCCGACGGTGATCTCCGGCGGAGGGAGCGCCAGCCGGGTGGCGGCCTGCCGGATGCCGGCCAGGGGCGCGCGCAGGTTCCGTTCGACGTCGACCGCGAGCGCCTTGAGCGGGCTGACGTAGAGCACCCGGCACCGGTGTCGGGGGTCGTCCGGGGCCGACTCGCGGGCCAGCCGGTCCAGCGACCAGAGGAAGGCGGCGAGGGTCTTGCCGGAACCGGTCGGCGCCACCACCAGGGCGTGCCGCCCGGCCGCGACCGCCGTCCAGGCACCGGACTGCGCCGCCGTGGGCGCGGCGAAGGCCGCCCCGAACCACTCCCGGGTCGCCGGACCGAAGCGGGAGAGCACCCCGGTCGACCCGCCGCTGGAATCCGCCACGACCCCATACTGCCCCCGGGGACCGACATCCTCCCCAGACGGCGACGGAGAGGTATGTCTGTTTAAGGCGTTGCAGGCGTCATGCCCGTAGAATCCGTTAAGTCTTACTTAACTGCTTGCTTGCATCCTGCAACATAAAGTAACTTCACTCGCGGTGTGGCGCGCGGTGAGGAGGTCGGATGGACGTCGAGGAGCGGAGTCCAGGGTCCGGCACCGACGTCCTGGTGCGCAAGGTCGACAGTCATGTCGCCACTCTCCGTACCGGCCTGCACGGCCCCGATCTGGAGTTGGCCGAGCGCCTCGCCGGCTGCCTGCGGGAGTTGATCGCCTCGACGGCCCAGGCCAGTGCCGCCGACCGGGCGCGGGTGCGAGTCGCCGTGCACTATTTCGTGCTCCGCCGGGAGAGCCGAGGCCGGTTACTCTCCGTCCGCTCCCTCGCCGCCGCGCAGCGGCTGGTCAACAAGGCGGCGCGGCAACTCGGCCGTCCGGACCTGATGGTGGAGACCCGCGCCGGATAAGGCGGGTGACCCGCCCCGCCTGCGGTGCCGGCCCAGCCCCTCGTCGGCTCCGCCGAGCCCGGCGCACCACTTCGCGCCAACGAAGGTGAATATGGGCTTTTTTCGGCAAAACGGTGTATTGCCTCCCGGAGATGTCGTCTGATCGCAGGTAGGCGCCGCGCACGCGGAACGGGCGCCGCTGCCACCTCGACCGGGAGCGCGCGTGCTCGTACTGCTGATCCTGCACCTCGTGGCGGCGCTGGCGGCACCGCTGCTGGTCCGTCGGTGGGGTGCGCGCGCCTGCTACCCGCTGGCGCTGGCGCCGGCCGCCGCGCTCGGCTGGGCGGTGTACCGGACCCCCGACGTGGTTGACGGCGGCGCGGTGGTCGAGACGTACCCGTGGATCCCGAAGCTCGGGCTCGACCTGGCCTTCCGGACGACCACCCTGTCCTGGGTGATGACGCTGCTGATCGGCGGCGTCGGCGCCCTGGTGCTGGTCTACAGCGCGCGGTACTTCCCGCCGCCGGCCGTCGGCACGGCCCAGTTCGCCGGGGTGATGGTCGGCTTCGCCGGAGCCATGCTCGGCCTGGTCTTCGCCGACGACCTGCTGCTGCTCTACGTCTGCTGGGAACTCACCACGGTCTTCTCCTACCTGCTCATCGGGCACAGCGCCGAGCGGCGTTCCGCCCGCTGGGCCGCCGCCCAGGCGTTGACCGTGACCACCTTCGGCGGCCTGGCCATGCTGGTCGGGTTCATCATGCTCGGCCACCACGCCGGCACCTACCGCCTGTCGGAACTGTCGCAACACCCGCTGCCCGGCGGGGCGTACCTGATCGTGGCGGTGGTGCTGATCCTGCTCGGGGCGCTGTCCAAGTCGGCCCTGCTGCCGTTCACCTCGTGGCTGCCGGTGGCGATGGCGGCGCCGACGCCGGTCAGCGCGTACCTGCACGCGGCGGCGATGGTGAAGGCCGGCGTCTACCTGCTCGGTCTGCTCGCCCCGCTGCTGGCGCAGGTGGGCCCGTGGCGGCCGGTGGTGCTGGTCGCCGGGCTGGCCACCATGGTGCTGGGCGGCTGGTCCGCGCTGCGGCAGAACGACCTGAAACTGCTGCTGGCGTACGGCACGCTCAGCCAACTCGGCCTGGTGGCGGTGGCGGTCGGGGTGGGCACCCCGGACGCCGCGCTGGCCGGCGTGGCGATGCTGGCGGCACACGCCCTGTTCAAGGCGGCGCTGTTCCTCGTCGTCGGCATCATCGATCACGGCGCGCACACCCGCGACCTGCGCAAGCTGTCCGGTCTGGGGCGGCGAGCCCCGTTCCTGGCGGTGGTGGCCGGGCTGGCGGCCGCCTCCATGGCCGGGGTGCCGCCACTGTTCGGTTTCGTCGCCAAGGAGGCGGTCTTCGCCGCCTTCACCGATCGGCCGGTGGCGCTGGCCGTACTGGTGGTCGGCACCGTGCTCACGGTCGCCTACAGCATCCGGTTCCTCTGGGGCGCGTTCGGCACCCGTCCCGGGCCGGCCCCGACCGACTGGGCCCGGATCCCGGCGGCGATGCTGTGGCCCCCGGCCGTGCTCGCCGGGGCGGGGCTCGTCGCCGGGCCGGCGGCCGGCGCGCTCGACCACCTGATCCGCCCGTACGCGCGCCTCCTCGGACCGGTGCACGCGCACCTGACGCTCTGGCCCGGTGTCAACCTCGCGCTCGGCCTCTCCGCGCTGACCCTCACCGGTGGCGCGGCGCTGTTCGTGCTGCGCGGTCCACTGGCCCCGGTGCTGGCCCGGCTGCGCTCCCCGACCACCGGTCAGCAGGGCTACGAGTGGCTCATCCACCGCTTCGACCGCACCGCCGTGGACGTCACCAGCGTCACCCAGCGGGGTTCGCTGCCGCAGTACCTCGGTCTGATCCTGATCGTGCTGTCCGCCGTGCCGGGCGGGGTGCTGCTGGTCGTCCGGCCGTGGGAACAGTCCCTGAAGCTGTGGGGCTCACCCGCGCAACCGGTGGTGCTGCTGGTGATCGCGATGGCGGCGCTGCTCGCCGTCGGGGCCCGCCGTCGGCTCACCGCGATGCTGCTGGTCGGAGTGACCGGCTACGGCACCGCGATGTTCTTCGTGCTGCACGGCGCGCCCGACCTGGCGCTCACCCAGTTCCTGGTGGAGACCGTGACCATCGCGGTCTTCGTGCTGGTGCTGCGTCGCCTGCCGGAGCGGTTCTCGGTCCGCCCGCTGCGCCGCAGTCGCTGGATCCGCCGCTCCATCGGGCTCCTGGTCGGCCTCACCGTGGCCGGGCTCGCGCTGACCGCCACGGCGGCCCGGCACACCCGCACCATCTCCGAGGACTTCCCCCGGCTCGCCGTCGAGCAGGGGTACGGCCGCAACGTGGTCAACGTGACGCTCGTCGACATCCGGGCCTGGGACACGTTGGGCGAGTTGGCGGTGCTGGTGGCCGCGGCGACCGGGGTGGCGAGCCTGGTCTTCCAGCAGTCCCGCACCGGTCCCCGTCCCCGGCGACTGGACGCCGACCGGGGGGAGAGCCTGGCCGGGCGACCGGTGTGGCTGCGCGGCGGCGCCACGCTGATCGAACGCAACCGCTCGATCGTGCTGGAGGTGGTCACCCGGCTGATCTTCCACACCGCCGTGCTCTTCTCGTTCTACCTGCTGTTCTCCGGTCACAACGCGCCCGGCGGCGGCTTCGCCGGTGGCCTGGTGGCCAGCCTGGCGCTGACCATGCGCTACCTCGCGGGCGGCCGGTACGAGTTGGCCGAGGCCGCTCCGGTCTCCGCGGGCACCGTGCTCGGCGCCGGGCTGGGCCTGGCGGTCTGCGGCGCGGTGACCTCCCTGCTGGCCGGTGGCGCCGTGCTGCAGAGTGCGCGGATCGACCTCTGGTTGCCGGTGATCGGCGACTTCTACCTGATCACCTCGCTCTTCTTCGACGTCGGCGTCTATCTGGTGGTGATCGGGTTGGCGTTGGACGTGCTGCGCAGTCTCGGCGCCGAGGTGGACCGGCACATCGAGGCGGCCGGTGGACCCGAGGGCGGGCTGGCCGTCGAGCGTCGGGGCGGCACCCGATGAGCGCCGGGGCGAACCTGGTCTCGTTCGTGGCGATCGGGGTGCTGGTCGGCTGCGGGGTGACCCTGCTGCTGGAACGCAGCCTGAGCCGGATCCTGCTCGGCATCATCCTGATCGGCAACGGCGTCAACCTGCTGATCATCTTCGGCGGCCGGTCCGGGCGGGCCCCGGTCGTCGGGGTCACCGAGCCGGATCGGATGAGCGACGCCCTGCCCCAGGCCATGGTGCTTACCGCCATCGTCATCACGTTCGGGTTCACCGCCTTCCTGCTCGCCATCAGCTACCGGAGCTGGTATCTGACCGGCGACGACGAGGTGCCCGACGACCTGGAGGACCAGCAGATCGTGCGCCGGGCGGCGCGCCGGGAGGTCTCCACCGCAGACCTCGGCGGGGAGCCGCCGGAGACCGACCCCGAGCAGGTCGACGCGCCCGCGCCGTGGCAGCGCCGCCGCGAGGGAGGTCCGGGATGAGCCGGTACGCGCCACCGCGCCGGGAGCACCGATGACCGCCCTGGTGCCGTTGCCGGTGCTGCTGCCGTTGCTGGGCGCGGCACTGACCCTGCTGCTGGTGAAGTGGCCGGTGCCGCAGCGCATCGTCAGCGTGTTCTGCCTGGCCGCCACGCTGGTGGTGGCGGTGCTGCTGCTGGTGCACGCCTACCGGCACGGGCCGCTGGTGGTGCAGATCGGCGCCTGGCCGGCTCCGGTGGGCATCGTGCTGGTCGCCGACCAGTTGGCCGCCCTGATGCTGGTGGTCTCCTCGGCGGTGACCCTGTGCGTGCTGCTCTACTCGATCGGCCAGGGCCAGGCGGAGACCGGGGAGTCCGCGCCGCTGGCCATCTTCCACCCCACCTACCTGGTGCTGACCGCCGGCGTGACGAACGCCTTCCTCGCCGGTGACCTGTTCAACCTCTTCGTCGGCTTCGAGATGCTGCTCGCCGCCAGCTTCGTCCTGATCACGCTGAACGGCACCCGGCTGCGCATCCGCACCGGCTCGACGTACGTGGTGGTCAACGTGCTGGCCTCGATGATCTTCCTGATCTCGGTGGGCCTGGTGTACGCGGCCACCGGCACGCTCAACCTGGCCCACCTCGCCGCCCGCTTCGACGGGCTGCCCGAGGGCGTACGGCTGAGCCTGCAACTCATGCTGCTGCTGGCCTTCGGCATCAAGGCGGCGGTCTTCCCGTTGTCGGCCTGGCTGCCGGACAGCTACCCGACCGCCCCGGCCCCGGTCACCGCCGTCTTCGCCGGACTGCTCACCAAGGTCGGCGTGTACGCGATCATCCGCACCCAGACCCTGCTGTTCCCCGGCGAGCAGGCCGACCGGGTGCTGATGGTGGTGGCCGGGCTGACCATGCTGGTCGGCATCCTCGGCGCGGTGGCCCAGTCGGACCTGAAACGGCTGTTCTCGTTCACGCTGGTCAGCCACATCGGCTACATGATCTTCGGGGTGGGGCTCAGCACCGTCGCCGGGCTGGTCGGGGCCATCTTCTACGTGGTGCACCACATCACCATCCAGACCACCCTGTTCCTGGTCGCCGGTCTGATCGAACAACGCACCGGCAGCACCGACCTGCGTCGGCTCGGCGGGCTGGCCCGGCTGACGCCCCTGCTCGCCGTGCTCTTCTTCGTCTCGGCGATGAACCTCGCCGGCATCCCGCCGTTCTCCGGGTTCCTCGGCAAGCTCGGGCTGCTCCAGGCGGGGGTGGCCGTCGGTGGCGCGCTGCCCTGGACGCTGGTGGCGGTGGGGACGCTGACCAGCCTGCTCACCCTGTACGTGGCCAGTCGGGTGTGGAACCTGGCCTTCTGGCGTACGCCCTGCCAGACCGTCGAGTCGACCGCACCGCTGCCCGCGCTGACCATCGGGGCCACCATCGCCCTGGTGGTCCTCGGGGTGTCGCTGACCGTGGTGGCGGGTCCGCTGTTCGACGTGACCACCGGCGCCGCCGTCGACCTGCGCGAGCGGACCCCGTACATCCACGCCGTACTGCCGGACGGTCCACCGTGACCCGGACCGACGTCGACGGCGGGTCGGCCGACGGGCCGGGCCGGGACGTACGCGGCCGGGCGGGCCGATGGCGGGACCAGGCCATCGCGGTCGGCTGGCTGGTGCTGGTCTGGAACCTGCTCTGGGGCGAGTTCACCTGGGGCAACCTGCTGGGCGGGATCCTGGTCGGCGCGGCGGTGCTGGTGTTCTTCCCGCTCCCGCCGGTGACCTTCGCCGGGCGGCTGCGGCCCCGGGGACTGCTGGTGTTCGGGGTCCGGTTCGTCGTCGAACTGGTCCGGGCGAGCGTGCACGTCGCCCGGATCGCGGTGCAGCCCGGGTACGTGCCCCGCTCGGCCATCGTGGCGGTCCGGCTACGGGTGCGCACCGACCTCAACCTGGCTCTCACCGCCGAGGCGCTCTCGCTGGTGCCGGGCACGTTGATCGTGGACGTGGAGCGGGAGAGCGCGACGCTCTACGTGCACGTGCTGGACGTACGCCGACGCAGCGACCTCACCGACGCACGCGAGCAGGTACGCGCCGTGGAACAGCGGATCATCGAGGCGGTGGGGTCGACGGCCGAGGTCCGCCGCCTGCGCGCCGACCCGGCCGACAAGGAGTACCCGTGAACACCGTCCTCATCGTCGTACTGGCCGGTCTGCTGTCGGTGACCGCGCTGCTCGCCCTCGCCCGGCTCTATCGTGGGCCGTCGCTGCTGGACCGGGTGATCGCCGCCGACATGCTGCTGGCCACCATGATCGGCGCGGTCGGTGCGGAGGCGGCGATCAACCGGCACGCCACCACGTTGCCGGTGCTGGTGGCGCTCGGCCTGCTCGGCTTCGTCGGCTCGGTGTCGATGGTCCGCTTCGCCGTCCGGGAGAAGCCGTGACGGCCGCGTGGCCGGCCGGCGGGTCGGCCGTGAGCCGGCCGACCGGGTTGTCGATCGTGACCTGGCTCGACGGGGTGTCGCCGGGGGCCGCCGCCGACTGGCTGGACGGGGCCACGCTGGGTGTCGTCGCCGACTGGCTGGGCGCGACCAGCCTGATCGCCGGTGCACTGCTGAGCCTGGCCGCCGCGATCGGGGTGGTGCGCTTCCCGGACGCGCCGACCCGGATGCACGCGGCCACCAAGCCGCAGGTGCTCGGCGTCCTGCTCCTGTTGCTGGGGGTGGGCCTGCGGCTGCGGACCGTCTCCGACCTCGGGATGATCGCGTTGGTCGGGATCTTCCAGTTGGCCACCGCGCCGGTCGCCGCACAGATGATCGGCCGGGCGGCGTACCGCAGCGGGCGGCTGGACCGGCAACTGTTGGAGGCCGACGATCTCGCCGACCGGTGACACGCCGGAATTCGGGCGGAGCGATCAATCCGGCACCTTGCGTCTTGCCCGTCGGGGCGGCGCGCAGCAACCTCTCGCAATGACGGACATCGATCAAGTGGCCGTCCGTCGGCCACCCGTGCACCCACGGTCGGCCGGTGTTCGCCCCCGAACCGGGAGGATCCATGAGACCCCGCACCCTCCGTACCGCCGGGCTCGCCGCGGTCGTCGCCACCGCGACGCTCGCCGCGTCGGCCGTCGCGGGCGCGCCCGTGGCCGGCGCCGCGCCGATCACCGCCGCCGTGGCCGCGCCCGACATCTCCCTGACGAACGTCAAGGGTCACCTCACCCAGTTCCAGTCGATCGCGACCGCCAACGGCGGCAACCGGGCACACGGCCGACCCGGCTACCTCGCCTCGGTCAACTACGTCCGGGCCCAGCTCGACGCGGTCGGCTACACCACCGCCGTCCAGTCGTTCACCTACAACGGTGCCACCGGCTACAACCTGATCGCCGACTGGCCCGGGGGCGACCCGAACGCGGTCGTGATGACCGGAGCGCACCTGGACAGCACCACCACGGGGCCCGGCATCAACGACAACGGCTCCGGCTCGGCCGCGATCCTGGAGGTGGCGCTCGCCGTGGCCCGGACCGGGTTCACCCCCGACCGACACCTGCGGTTCGCCTGGTGGGGCGCGGAGGAACTGGGGCTGCGTGGCTCGCAGTACTACGTCAACAACCTGCCCACCGCCGAGCGGAGCCGGATCAGGCAGTACCTGAACTTCGACATGGTCGGCTCGCCCAACGCGGGCTACTTCGTCTACGACGGGGACAACTCCGACGGGGTGGGCGCCGGGCCCGGCCCGGCCGGCTCGGCCCAGATCGAGCAGACCATCCAGGCGTACTTCACCTCGATCGGCGTACCGACCCGGGGCACCGACTTCGACGGGCGCAGCGACTACGGCCCGTTCATCAGCGTGGGCATCCCGGCCGGCGGCACCTTCACCGGCGCCGAGGGCACCAAGTCCAGCGCCCAGGCGTCACTCTGGGGCGGCACCGCCGGGCAGGCGTTCGACCCCTGCTACCACCGGGCCTGCGACACGCTCACCAACATCAACGACACCGCGCTGGACCGCAACGCCGACGCCATCGCGTACACCGTCTGGACGCTGGCCCAGGTGGCGACCCCACCGCCCGGCACCACGGTCTACAGCGACACCTTCGAGACCGCCACCGGCTGGACCGTCAACCCGGCCGGTACGGACACCGCCACCGCCGGCCGGTGGGAGCGCGCCGACCCCGCCGCCACCAGTAGCTCCGGTGTCGCCACCCAACTCGGCACCACGGTCAGCGGCAGCTACGACCTGGTCACCGGCCCGCTCGCCGGCAGCAGCGCCGGGGACCACGACCTCGACGGCGGCGTCAGCACCGTCCAGTCCCCGACGATCACGCTGCCGTCCACCGGCACGCTGACGCTGTCGTTCTCCTGGTACCTGGCCCACCTGAACAACTCCAGCAGCGCCGACTACCTGCGGGTGCGCGTGGTCGGCAGCAGCACGGTCACCGCGCTCAGCGCGACCGGTGCGGCCACCAACCGGGCGGCGTCCTGGCAGACCGGCGGCGCGGACGTCTCGGCCCTGCGCGGACAGACCGTCCGGATCGTGATCGACGCCGCCGACGCAAGCACCGCCAGCCTGGTCGAGGCCGCCGTCGACGACGTCCGAATCGTGCAGAGCTGACCGCCGAGAGGTAAGGAAGGGTCCCCTGCTAACGCCTCCGGTATAGCAGGGGACCCTTCCTTACCTCAGTGCCTCCACAGGCCGCGAGCCGGGCGTCCCCGCCGGTAGAATGACGGGATGATCGACTCTTCTGCCCAGGAGGGCAGCAGTAGCCAGCCGGGTAAGCCCCGGCATCCACACGACCCGGCGACCCCGGGAGCCCTGAGCCTCCCGTGTTGATCACCGTCGGTCTCGTACTGATCATCGTTCTGACCATCGCGACGGGCTACTTCGTCGCGCAGGAGTTCGGCTACGTCGCCGTCGACCGGGGCAAGCTCAAGCAGAGCGCCGAGGAGGGTGACCAGGCGTCCGCGCGCGCCCTGGAGGTCACCGGCCGGCTGTCGTTCATGCTCTCCGGCGCGCAGCTCGGCATCACCGTCACCACCCTGCTGGTCGGCTATCTCGCCGAGCCCTACCTCGGTGCCGGCCTGGCCGAGCTGCTCGGCGTCTCCGGCGTCTCCACCGCGGTCAGTCTGCCGCTGTCGGTGGCGCTGGCCCTGGTCATCGCGACCGTGGTGCAGATGGTGGTCGGCGAGCTGGCCCCCAAGAACCTGGCCATCGCCCGGCCCGAGCCGGTGGCTCGGGCCCTGGCCCGCTCCACCCTGGTCTACCTGGCCGTCGCCGGACCGGTCATCAAGCTGTTCGACCGGGCCGCGGTACGCCTGCTGCGCCGGGTCGGCATCGAGCCGATCGAGGAGCTGCCCAGCGGCGCCACGCCGGAGGACCTGGAGCAGATCATCGCCGAGTCCCGGCAGGGCGGTCACCTCGACGCCGAGATGTCCGAGCTGCTGGACCGGGGGCTCGACTTCCGGCAACTGACCGCCGGTGAGGCGATGGTGCCCCGGGTCGACGTGCACACCGTCCTGGCCCACGAGCCGATCAGCCGGGTGGTCGAGCTGCTCGACACCGGCCGGTCCCGTTTCCCGGTACGCGGCACCGAGGGCGTCGACGACCTGGTCGGCGTGATCGGCATCGCCGACGTACTCGGGGTGCCCCCGGCGCAACGCGCCACCACCCCGGTCAGTACGGTCGCCGGTCCGCCGCTGCTCGTACCCGAGACGTTGCCGCTGCCGATCGTGCTGGACCGGCTCCGGTCCGGGCACCGGCAGCTCGCCTGCGTGGTCGACGAGTACGGCGGCTTCGCGGGTGTCATCACGCTGGAGGACATCGCCGAGGAACTGGTCGGCCCGATCCGCGACGAGGACGATCCGCCGGAGCGGGCCCCGGCCCGGCAGGAGGACGGTTCGTGGGTGGTGCCGGCACGCTGGCGCATCGACGAGGTCGCCGACAGCACCGGCATCGCCCTGCCCGAGGGCCCCGAGTACGACACCCTCTCCGGCCTGGTGATGCGGGAGCTGGGCCGGGTACCCGAGGTCGGTGACCGGCTGGAGATCAGCCTGCCGGCCGACGGTGAGCACGGGCCGGGGCCGCGTGCCCTGGTCGAGGTGCTCGCGGTGGACCGGCACGTGGCCGACTCGGTCCGGCTCCAACTCTCCGACGGGCCTGCGGAGGTGGGCGCGTGAGCACCGGATTCGCGCTGGTCACCTCGGTGGTCCTGCTGGCGCTCAACGGGTTCTTCGTCGCCGCCGAGTTCGCCCTGGTGGCGAGCAAGCGCTACCGCCTGGAACAGGCGGCGGCCGGTGGCGGTCGGGCGGCGAAGGCCGCCCTCGACGGCGTACGCGAACTGTCGCTCATGCTGGCCGGCGCGCAACTCGGCATCACCCTGTGCACGCTGGGCCTCGGTGCGTTGGCCGAGCCGGCGATCGAACGGCTGGTCGGGCCGCTGCTGCACGCCGTCGGCCTGCCCTACGGCGCCAGCCACGTGATCGCGCTGATCTTCGCGCTCAGCCTGGTCACCTTCCTGCACCTGGTGGTCGGCGAGATGGCCCCGAAGTCCTGGGCGATCACCCACCCGGAGCGGTCCGCGTTGCTGCTGGCCCTGCCGTTCCGGGCCTTCGCTCGGGTCGCCCGGCCGGTGTTGTCGGTGCTCAACGCGGTCGCCAACGCGCTGCTACGGCTGTTCAAGGTCAACCCGCAGGACCAGTTGGCCCAGGTGCACGGCCCGGACGAGTTGCGGATGCTGCTGGAGCAGTCGCACGAGCACGGACTGCTCGGCGCCGCGCAGCACGAGCTGTTGACCAGCATGCTCCAGTTGCAGGCGACCACCGTGGCCCAGGTCATGGAGCCCTTCGATCGGATGGTGACGGTGCGCCGGGAGGACCCGGTGGACCGGATCGAGCAGGTGAGCCGGGACAGCGGCCGGTCCCGGATGGCGGTGCTGGACGCCGCCGGTGACGTCTGCGGCCTGGTGCACGTACGCGAGGCGGTGCGGGCCACCGCCGTCCGGCCGGACGCCCGGGCGGTGGACCTGATGAACGAGGCGATCACCCTGCCCGGCACGGCCACCGTGACCGAGGCGGTGGCCGTGATGCGGGCCCGCCGTTCGCAGCTCGCGTTGGTGCGCAACGGCGGCGGCCCGGCCCGGCCGGTCGGCTTCGTCGCCCTGGAGGACCTGTTGGAGGAGGTCATCGGGGAGTTCGACGACGAAACCGATCCGATCCCACGTGCGGTACGCCGCCTGAGGTAGGAGCGACACGGATGCGGCTGACGGGGGTGTCACCGGAGTCGGGCGGTACGGGCCTGACGGTGCAGACCGCGCTGGCCAATCCGAGCACCCGCCCCGGCCTGCGTCTGCCGGGGCGGGTGAACCTGATCGCCGGTGCGGTCGACGTGCCGGTCCTGCACGTCCGGCTCGGCCTGGTCAGCTCGGTCGAGCCGGACGACCCGGAGGCTCCTCGGCGGCTGGTGCAGTTCCACCAGGCACAGGTGGCCGACGCGCTGGTGCTGCGGGCCAATCGGGCGCGCTCGATCCCGTTCGAGTTCCCGCTGCCGTGGGAGACGCCGGTGACCACGTACGGCGGGGTGCCGCTGCTCAGCCTGCGGATGGGGCTGCGTACCGAGGTGGCGATCGACCCGGCGCTGGACCAGGGCGCCATGGTGCCGGTCTTCGTCCATCCGCTGCCCACCCAGCAGCACGTCCTGGCCGCGTTGGACACGCTCGGGTTCAGCGTGCGTCAGGCGGGTCTGGTCGACGGGCGGCTGCCGGGGGTGGAGCAGACCCTGCCGCTGCACCAGCGGTGGGGTTTCTGGGTGGGGCCGCTCTACGCCGGGCCGATCACCGAGTTGGAGGTGATCTTCGTGGCCAACTCCGCCGGCCTCGAAGTGATCCTCTGGTGCGACCGCCGGCTGGCGCTGGCCGGGATCACCCATACCAGCATCAGCCGGTTCCGGATCTGGCACGTCAACGCCGACCAGCGCGACTGGGTCTCCGTCGTGGACGGCTGGCTGCGCGAGACGATCAACCGGCATGCGGCAGCCGCCGCACAGGCCGACTGGTCGGCCACCATCACCGAGTCCGCCCACGTCAGCCGCCCGCCCGACCGGCCGATCGTCCCCGGCTTCGGCCTGGGCGGCACCGCCGGTGGCGCGGGTGTCGGTGGCGGTGGAGGCGGCGACGGCACCTGACGCCCGCCGCAGTACCCCGCGCACCTTCCCGCGTTGCGGCACCTCGCGCCCATCGGTGTAAGGAGGGGTCCCCTGCTATACCTCAGGCGTTAGCAGGGGACCCCTCCTTTCACACAAGCCGCAGCCGCCCTCAACCCTGCGCGAGCTTGAAGCCGAAGCCGAGGAACAGCGCGCCCACTGCGGTGGTCGCCCCCGCCGACAGCCGGCGGCGACGACGGAACTGGGTGGCCAGGAACGTGCCCGCGAAGATCAGCGCGGTCAGGTACAGCAGGCTGGTGACCTGCGCGATCAGCCCGAGCAGCAGGAAGGACAGCGCCGGCCAGGCGTAGGTCGGGTCGACGAACTGGATGAAGAACGAGACGAAGAAGAGGATCGCCTTCGGGTTGAGCAGGCTGATCATCATGGCCTTGCGGAACGGGCTGCGCATCTCCGCCGGCTTCGCGGCGTCGATCAGCCGCGGCGTGCCCGGGTCGTTGCGGTTTCGCCAGCGCCGCCAGGCGCCGCGCAGCATGGTCACCCCGACGTAGCCCAGGTACGCGGCACCCGCGTACTTGATCACGAGGAAGACCGGCGGGTACGCCTTGAGCAGCGACGCCACCCCGGCGGCGGACAGGATCATGAGTACCGCGTCGCCGACCAGCACCCCGCCCGCGGCCCGGTACCCGACGCCCACCCCGCGCCGGGCGGCGGTGGAGAGGACGAAGAGCGAGTTCGGTCCGGGCAGCAGGATGATGGCGACCGTGCCCAGCACGTACGTCCAGATGTCGGTGATCCCCAGCACGCCCGACATCATCCGGCCGCGTCGGCCCTGGAGAGAAGCCTTTCCCGCAGCCTGACATGTGCGTTCGGCCACTCGTCGGCGGTCATCGAGTACTGCACCGTGTCCCGCCACGAGCCGTCCGGCCGCTGCCGGTGCTTGCGCAGCACGCCCTCCCGGGTGGCGCCGAGCCGTGCGATGGCCCGCTGTGAACGCTCGTTGCGGATGTCGGTGTGCCAGACCACCCGGACCGCGCCGAGGTCGTCGAAGGCGCGGCCGAGCAGCAGCAGCTTCGCCTCGGTGTTGATTCCGGTACGCCACCAGGGCCGCCCGAGGTAGGTGTAGCCGATGGCCACCGACCGCCGGTCGTCGTCGATCTCGTAGTACGAGGTGGAGCCGACGACCACCCCGGTGACCGCGCACCGTTGCGCCCACGCGACCCGCTCGCCACGGTGCTGCGCGGCCAGGGCCGTGGCGATCTCGTCGCGCAGCGCCGCCGGGTCGGCCGGCTGGGGGACGCCCAGGTGCCGCCAGACCTCCGGGTCGGTGGTGGCCGCGTACAGCTCGTCGGTGTGCGACAGGTCCAACGGTTCCAGCCGGACGTGCGCGCCGCGCAGCTCGGCCGGCTCGTGCCAGGGCGTGCCGACCGGCCGCAGGTACGCCGGTACCGGCGCGGTGACCCCGGCGTCGGGCTGTGGCGGTCCGGCGGTCAGCCGCAGCGGTACGACTCCGGCCCAGTGGGGAAGCGTCAGGTCGTCGGGTTCGTCGCGGACGCCGCCGGTGCGCGTACGCACGGACACCTCGCGCAGCGGCAGGGCCAGCAGCGCGGTCTCGGCCAGTTCCCGCCGGTTCGGTGGGCGGCTCTGGGCGGCGTGGCCGGTGCCGGTCTTCTCCATCAGGGCGGTGAAGACCTCGGCACGCAGGTCGGTGTCGGTGACCAGGTGGGCGGTGCCGTGCGCGATCACCGAGCGGTAGTTGGCGCTGTGGTGGAACTGCGACCGGGCGTAGACCAGCCCGTCGAGCAGGGTGACCGCCACGCAGACCGGCAGACCGTCGCCCCGGGCGGCGAGCAGCGGCCGGCTGCCGGTGGAGCCGTGCAGATAGAGCGTGTCGCCGACGCGCACGTGCAGGGTGGGCAGGACGCGGGGCGCACCGTCCACGGTGAAGGCGAGCGCGCAGTGGTACGCCTCGTCGAGCACCGCGTGCGCGGCGTCGCGGTCGTAGCTCATCCGCTCCCGGGAGCGACTGGCGGTGGTGCGGGCGGTCGGCGAGTACATGCTCCCACCTTTGTTCTAGTACAATCTCTTGTTTGTGTCAGCACGCTATCAGGTGACCGGTGCGACGGCCGTCGAGATCTCGGCCAGCATCGAGTCGGGCATCCGCCACGCCGCCCTCGTCCCCGGCGACCCGCTGCCGCCGGTCCGCACGCTCGCCGCCGACCTGGCGGTCAGCCCGGCCACCGTCTCCCGCGCCTACGCCGACCTGCGCCGACGCGGTCTGGTCGCCACCGCCGGCCGACACGGCACCCGGGTGCGCCCCCGCCCGCCGGTGGCCGCCCGCCGCGCCGCGCTGCGCCCACCTCCCGCCCCGGGGCTGCGCGACCTGTCCGCCGGTGAGCCCGACACCCGGCTGCTGCCCCCGCTCGGCCCGCACCTCGCCCGGCTGGCCGAATCCGCCGGTACGCCGGTCGGCTACCCCGACGTCGGCGTGCTGCCCGAGGTGGCCGAGGCCGCCCGGGCGCGACTGGTCGCCGACGGGGTTCCCCCGGCCGAGGTGACCCTCACCGGCGGCGCGCTGGACGGCATCGAGCGCCTGCTCGGCGCGCACCTGCGCCCCGGTGACGCGGTGGCCGTGGAGGACCCGGGCTGGGCCAGCCTGCTCGACCTGATCGCCGCGCTCGGGATGCGGCCGATCGGCGTACCGGTCGACGACGACGGGCCGATGGTGGCCGGGGTGGCCGCCGCGCTCGCCGCCGGAGCGCGGGCGCTGGTGGTGACCAGCCGGGCGCAGAACCCCACCGGCGCGGCCGTCTCCGCCGACCGGGCCGCCGCGCTGCGCGCCCTGCTCGCCGAGTACGCCGACCTGCTGCTGATCGAGGACGACCACGCCGCCGAACTGGCCCGGGTGCCGCTGCACCCGCTGGCCGGCGCGACCGCCAGTTGGGCCTTCCTCCGTTCGGTGAGCAAACCGTTCGGCCCCGACCTGCGGCTGGCCGTGCTGGCCGGGGACGAGACCACGGTGGCCCGGGTGGCCGGACGGGCCCGCGTCGGTGCCGGCTGGGTCTCCACCCTGCTGCAACGCCTGGTGCTCTCGCTCTGGCACGACCCGGCGGTGGCCGCCTCGATCGAGCGGGCCGCCGACAGGTACGAACGACGGCGCACCGGGCTGATCGCCGCACTGGCCGCCCGGGGCCTGCCCGCCCACGGGCGCAGCGGCATCAACGTGTGGCTGCCGGTGGCCGACGAGACCCTCGCCGCGACCGTGCTGCGCGACGCCGGCTGGCTGGCCGCCCCCGGCGCGCTCTACCGCATCGCCGGCCCGCCCGCGCTGCGGATCACCGTCAGCCCGCTGGACGAGGCGGACCTGCCGGCACTGGCCGACGCGCTGGCCCGCGCCGCCCGCCCCGCCCCACCCGCCGGTTTCAGCGCCTGAGCCCTGTTAGGTTCCGGAAATGGAGATCCTCCGACTCGACCACCTCGTCCTCACCGTCGAGTCCGTCGACCGCACCACCGCCTTCTACGCCGACGTGCTCGGCATGCGGGTGGTCCGCAACGGGGACCGGACGGCGCTGCACTTCGGCGACCAGAAGATCAACCTGCACCAGGCCGACCACACCTTCGACCCGAAGGCGGTGGCACCCACCCCCGGCTCCGGTGACCTGTGCCTGGTCAGCGCCGGCTCGATCGACGCCGTCCTGGCCGACCTGACCCGCGCCGGTGTCCCGGTGGAGGTCGGGCCGGTCCGCCGCGACGGTGCGCTGGGCGAGATGACCAGCGTCTACGTACGCGACCCGGACCGGAACCTCGTCGAGATCGCCTGCTACTGAGGCCCACGCCCGGGACCTGCCCGTACGGTCGAACTGCCGGCCTCGTTCGCGTGGCCCGCGCCACACGGGGTAGAACAGTCGACATGTCCGACACCGACACCGCGCCCGGCGCCCAACGGTTCATCCCGCCACAGGCCGACACGCTCGACGACCTGCGCGCCGCCGCGGCCGGCTGCCGGGGCTGCGAGCTGTACCGGGACGCCTCGCAGACCGTCTTCGGTCGGGGCGACGCCCGCGCCCGGGTGGTCTTTGTCGGCGAGCAGCCCGGCGACCTGGAGGACCAGAAGGGACTGCCGTTCGTCGGTCCGGCGGGTCGGCTGCTCCGCAAGGCGGTCGACGACGCGGGGCTGGACCCTCGACATCTGTACATCACGAACGCGGTGAAGCACTTCCGGCATTCTCTACGAGGCAAGCGCCGCATCCACCAGACGCCGGACCGGGTGCACATCACCGCCTGCCGGCCGTGGCTGGTCGCCGAGTTCGCCCGCCTGCACCCGGAGATCGTGGTGGTGCTCGGCGCGACCGCCGCCAAGGCGCTGCTCGGCCCGACGTTCCGGGTCACCCGCCAGCGGGGCGAACTGCTGCCCTGGCCGGCCGCCGCACAGCATCCCGAGGACTTCCAGCGGGTCCCGACGGACAGCGCCGGGCACACCACCGACGCCCCCGCCGCCCGGCTGCTGGCCACCATCCACCCGTCGGCGGTGCTGCGCGCCGACAACCAGGACATCGCCTACGACGGTCTCGTCGCCGACCTGACGGTGGCCGCCCGCGCGCTCACCCGGTGACCGTCCGGCGGTGCCACACTTGCCGCCATGCGGCAGCATCTGCACGAACGCGACCACGACGAGTCCCGGGTGGCCTCACCGGCGCCCGTCGACGTCGTGTCGCTCCAGCGGCGTACCCTGCGCCTGCTCTGCGGCACCCAGGTGCTCGGCGGGATCGGGGTGACCATCGGCTTCGCCGTCGGGGCACTGCTCGTCGCCGAGATCGCCGGCACCGCCGCGGCCGGTCTGGCGCAGAGCGCCGCCGTGGTCGGCGGTGCGCTGTTGGCCGTGCCGATCACCCGGGTCATCACCGGGCACGGCCGCCGGCCGGGCCTGGCCGTGGCTTACGGCGTCGGCGCGCTGGGCGGGACGCTGATCGTGGTGGCTGCGGCGACCCGGTGGATCCCGCTGATCTTCCTCGGCATGTTGCTGTTCGGCGGCGGGTCGGCGGCCAACCTCCAGGCCCGCTACGCCGCCGTCGACCTGGCCGCGCCGGCCCGCCGTGCCCGGCACCTGTCCCTGGTCGTCTGGGCCACCACCGTCGGCGCGGTGGCCGCCCCGAACTTCGCCGCGCTGGCCGACCGCGTCACCGGCAGCTGGGGGCTGCCGGCGCTGTCCGGCCCGTTCGCGTTCAGCGCCGCCGCGTTCGTGCTCGCCGCCGGCGTACTCCTGGTGCGGTTGCGGCCCGACCCGCTGCTGACCGCGCGCCGTCTCGTGGCGGCCGTCCCGGACGCCCCCGGTCGCGGGGTGTCCGCGCCGGCCGGTGAGCGACCCGTCCCCGCGCCGCCGCCCGGCGACCCGGTGGCGGCCGAGCCCGTGCCCGTGCCGCCGGCCCGGCGCGGTGCGGGGATGCGCGCCGCCTGGTCGGTGGTACGCACCCGACCGGCCGCCCGACTCGGCGTGGCCGCCGTGGCCGTCGGTCACCTGGTGATGGTGGCCGTGATGGCGATGACCCCGGTGCACCTGCGGGAGTTCCACCCGGTGGACGAGGTGCTGCCGGTGGTGGGGCTGGTGCTGAGCCTGCACATCGCCGGCATGTACGCGCTGGCGCCGGTGGTCGGCTGGCTCGCCGACCGGCTCGGCCGCCGGGCGGTGATCCTCGGCGGTGCCGGCACGCTGCTCGCCGCCTGCGCGGTCGCCGGCACCGCCGGGCATGACACCCCCCGGCTGGTCGTCGGGCTGGTGCTGCTCGGGCTCGGCTGGTCGGCGACCATGGTGGCCGGTTCCACGCTGCTGTCGGAGTCCGTGCCGGACGCGGTACGCCCCAGCGCTCAGGGCCTGTCCGACCTGCTCATGGGGTTGGCCGGTGCGCTGGCCGGCGCGATCAGCGGGTTTGTCGTGCAGGTGTCGGGATATCCCGTGCTGACCCTGCTGGCGGCGGTCGCGGTGGCCCCCCTGCTGGCGCTAGCGTTGCGGCCGGTGCCGGTGGGCGCACCGGACGAGGAGGACTGATCGACGTGCGGCTGACCGACTTCTGGACGCGGCTGGAGGAGGCGTTCGGCCCCGGTTACGCGGCCAGCATCGCCCGTGACCAGGTGCTGGCGCAGCTCGGCGGGCGGACCGTCGAGCAGGCGCTCGCGGCCGGTACGGAGACGCACGTGGTGTGGCGCGCGGTGGTCGCCGCCTATCCGGACCGGGTGCCCGCCCGGCTACGCTGAGCAGCCGATTCGTTACTTCCGCGTGTCCCTTGCCGACTCGTACACCTGTTCGGCTATTGTCCACAGCGGGGCGCTCGTCCACAGATCACGGCCCGTCGGCTGGTTTTCTGTCGGACCCAGCGCCTAGCGTGTCCCGCGTGACGCGAAGCTCAGGAAAGACGCCGGCGAAGGCAGGGGTGGCAACGATGGCGGCAGGGCCGGACCGGGAGAAGGCACTCGACCTTGCTCTCGCTCAGATCGATAAACAGTTCGGCAAGGGCTCGGTGATGCGGCTGGGGGAGCGGCCGGTCATCCAGACCGCGGTGATCCCCACCAGCTCCATCGCCCTCGACGTTGCGCTCGGTGTCGGCGGCCTGCCCCGGGGCCGGGTCGTCGAGATCTACGGCCCGGAGAGCAGCGGTAAGACCACGGTCGCCCTGCACGCGGTGGCCAACGCCCAGCGGGCCGGCGGCATCGCCGCGTTCATCGACGCCGAGCACGCGCTCGACCCGGAGTACGCCAAGGCCCTCGGTGTCGACACCGACGCCCTGCTGGTCTCCCAGCCGGACACCGGCGAGCAGGCGCTGGAGATCGCGGACATGCTGGTCCGCTCCGGCGCCATCGACATCATCGTGATCGACTCGGTCGCCGCGCTGGTGCCGCGCGCCGAGATCGAGGGCGAGATGGGCGACAGCCACGTCGGTCTACAGGCCCGGTTGATGAGCCAGGCGCTGCGGAAGATCACCGGTGTGCTCAACAACACCGGCACCACCGCGATCTTCATCAACCAGCTCCGCGAGAAGATCGGCGTCATGTTCGGGTGCATGTCGTACTCGACCCGGGTCACCCTGGCCGACGGCACCCAGGAGAAGATCGGCAAGATCGTCAACCAGCGGATGGACGTCGAGGTCCTCTCCTACGACCCGGAGACCGACCGGGTCGAGCCGAAGCGGATCGTCAACTGGTTCAACAACGGTCCGGCCGAGCAGTTCCTCCAGTTCACCGTCGCCAAGTCCGGCGGCAACGGGCGGGCGCAGTTCGCCGCTACCGCCAACCACCTGATCCGCACTCCCGGTGGCTGGCGCGAGGCGGGCGAGGTGATCGCCGGTGACCGGGTGATGTTGGCCGAGGCGCGGCGCCTCAGTGAGCAGCAGTGGCAGGTGGTGCTCGGTTCGCTGATGGGCGACGGCGCTCTCTCGCCGAACCGCCGGGACCGCTCCGGTGTCCGTTTCCGCCTCGGTCACGGCGCACAGCAGGTCGACTACCTCGACTGGAAGGTCTCGCTGCTCGACAACATCGGGCACTCCCGCCGCAGCGACTCCCGAGGCGCGGCCTTCGTCGACTTCACGCCGCTGCCGGAGCTGGACGAACTGCGTCGGGCCGTCTACCTGGGTGACGGTAAGAAGCACCTGAGTTGGGACTACCTCAAGGCGCTGACCCCGCTCGCCCTCGCGGTGTGGTACATGGACGACGGCTGCTTCACGGTCCGGTCCAGGGGTGCGCAGACGCGCACGGCCGGCGGTTCCGGCCGGATCGAGATCTGCGTCGAGGCGATGGCGGAGGGCAGCCGCGACCGGCTGGTCGAGCACCTGCGTGACGCGTACGGCATGGACGTGAAGCTGGTCTCCCGTGGGGCGCGGCAGACGGCGTCGATCATCTTCACCACCGAGTCGTCGGCGAGGTTCCAGGAGCTGGTCGCTCCGTACGTGCCGGTGGCGATGGAGTCGAAGCTGCTGCCGCGTTTCCGTGGCCGGTACGCCGTCGAGCCGCAGTTCGTCGCGGAGGAGCTTACGCCGGTCCCCGCCCGGGTCATCGACGTCCGGGTCAAGCCCAAGGCCCGCTCCATGAACCGGTTCGACATCGAGGTGGAGGGCAACCACAACTACTTCGTCGACGGGGTCATGGTGCACAACAGCCCCGAGACGACGACGGGTGGTCGGGCGCTGAAGTTCTACGCCTCGGTCCGGCTCGACGTGCGTCGCATCGAGAGCCTCAAGGACGGCACCGACGTGGTCGGTAACCGCACCCGGGTCAAGGTCGTCAAGAACAAGGTGGCCGCGCCGTTCAAGCAGGCCGAGTTCGACATCATGTACGGCAAGGGCATCTCCCGTGAGGGTTCGCTGATCGACGTCGGCGTCGAGCAGGCGATCATCCGTAAGTCCGGCGCCTGGTACACCTACGACGGTGACCAGCTCGGCCAGGGCAAGGAGAAGGCCCGCGAGTTCCTCCGGGAGAACCCGGACGTGGCCGCCGAGATCGAGAAGAAGATCCTGGAGAAGCTCGGTGTCGGGGCCGGCGTGGGCGATGCCGCCGGTGGCCCGGAGCTGCCGCCGGTCGACTTCTGATCTGACTCATGGCTGGACGACGCGGGCGTACGGGGCGGGGCTGGGATGCCAGTCCGCCTCGTACGGCCGATGGCACCCCTCGCCCCCGCCGAGGTCGCCGCGCCGCCGGGTCCGGCCCGGCCGCCGGTCCGCCCGACGACGGGACGGGCTCCGGCACGCCGTCGACCGACGGGGCGGCGGGTGGTCGAAGAGCGGGTCCACCCCGGGACGAGGCCGAGGTGGCACGGGAGATCTGCCTGCGGCAGCTCGCGGTGCGTCCGCGCACCCGTGCCGAGTTGGCCACCGCGCTGGCCCGACGGGGCATCTCCGAGGAGACCGCTGTCGGGGTCCTCGATCGGTACGACGAGGTCGGCATCATCGACGACGCCGCGTTCGCCCGGGCCTGGGTGAGCAGCCGGCACGCCGGCCGAGGGCTGGCCCGTCGGGCGCTCGCCAACGAGCTGCGTCGACGTGGCGTGGACGGTGACACCGCCAGCGAGGCGCTGGACGAGTTGGATGAGACCACCGAGGCGGAGACCGCGCGGGCCCTGGTCGAGCGGAAGCTGCGGACGGCTCGGGGTGAGCCGGATGCGGTGTTCCGGCGGCTGGTCGGCATGTTGGCCCGCAAGGGCTATCCACCGGGCGTGGCGATCCGCGCGGTGAAGGACGCCCTGGCGGCGCAGAGCGCCGAGGCGGCCGAGTTCGCCGAGCACCTCGACGCGGACGCCCTGATCGACGCCGAGGGGGACGCGGCGGGCGGTTCGGGCGACTGACCGGAGGCCGGTCCGTTCACCGGTGGCGTTTGTCCGCTGAAGTCCGACTCTGCGGTGGCGCAGAGTGACTGCACAACTTCTCTCCGTCCGGGTGGTTTGATCATGACTTCTTGACCGGAGAGCGTTGGAGTCCTAGCCTCGCCATAAAGGCTCACATTGCCCGACCGGCGCAGGCTAAGCGCACAACATAGATCTCGTAACAGAACAGCATCACTTTGGCCGGTTCGCCGGCTGCATACGTCGAGCACGGACAGGCCGGTCCGGGTCGACGGGACAACTGCACCCGGCCCGCCGACGGTCCAGCGACCGGTCGGCGGAGGAAGCCATCCCACGGCCAGGCGCTCCGGTCGGGCGTCCAGAGCCGTAGGAGCGTGCCCACCGGCATGCTGCCTGCGGCGCGACGTTCAGGGGAGGCGCGCCATGTCGAGGCGGTACGGGTCCATCGGGTGGCCGACATGAGCGGGGGGACTGGTGCACCCGCTGCGGCGGGTGCGGAGGCCACCGACGACGGTGAGCAGAGTTCAGGGTCGCCGGGAGAGCACCCGGCGGCGCCGTTGCGCCGCACCGTGACGACCGGTGCCGCAGCCCGGGGAGCCGCCGTATGAGGGGCCTGGACGTGGTGCTCCTGGTCGCCGTCCTGCTGCTGACCGTGGTGGTGCTCGGCGCGGCCTTCCTCGGGCTGCGGGTGCTGCGCGGCATGCAGTCCCGCCCGGCGCCCGAGGACCCCGCGTACATCGCGGAGAAGGACCGTCAGGAGCAGTCGCTGGCGGCGTTGCGGTCCGCCGCCGACGAGGTGAACAGCACCATCGACGTGGCCAAGTCGGCGGCGTCCGCGGCGCGCGCCGAGGCGGCGGGAGCCAAGGCGGAGGCGAAGTCGGCCCGGGCGGAGGCCCGCCGGGTGCTCGACGACGCCCGCGCCGAGGCGGACGCCGTGCTGGAACGGGCACACAAGCAGGCCGAGGCGGACGCCGAACAGTTACGCACGGCGGCCCGGCGCAGCGGTGAGCGGGAGGTGGCGGTGCTCGCCGCGACCACCCGGGAGCAGGCCGCCGAGGTCGAGCGGCGGGCCACCCGGATGGACGAGCGGGAGCGGCTGCACACCGAGGAGGTGGAACGGCTCGCCGAGCGGGAACGTCAGCTCACCGCCGCGAACGCGGCGTTGGCGACGCGGGAGGCGGCGCTGGCCGTCCGGGAGGCGGAGCTGGCCGAGGCGGAGAACCAGCGGCGCCGGGAGTTGGAGCGGGTGGCCGGACTGACCGCCGACGCGGCCCGTACCGAGTTGGTCGAGGCGATCGAGACCCAGGCCAAGCGGGAGGCGGCGCTGCTGGTGCGGGACATCGAGTCCGACGCCCGGTCCACGGCCGAGCAGCGGGCCCGGCACATCGTGGTCGACGCGATCCAACGGGTGGCCAGCGAACAGACCGCGGAGAGCGTGGTCAGTGTGCTGCACCTGCCGGGCGACGAGATGAAGGGCCGGATCATCGGTCGGGAGGGCCGCAACATCCGGGCCTTCGAGTCGGTCACCGGCGTCAACCTGATCATCGACGACACCCCTGAGGCGGTGCTGCTGTCCTGCTTCGACCCGGTACGCCGGGAGGTGGGTCGGCTGACGCTGGAGAAGCTGGTGCTCGACGGGCGGATCCATCCGCACCGGATCGAGGAGGTGCACGACCTGGCCCGCCAGGAGGTGGACCAGCTCTGCCGACGGGCCGCCGAGGACGCCCTGGTCGAGGTCGGGATCACCGAGATCCACGACGAGCTGGTCACGCTGCTGGGACGGCTGCGTTACCGCACCTCGTACGGGCAGAACGTGCTCAAGCACCTGGTGGAGACCGCGCACATCGCCGGGGTGATGGCCGCCGAGCTGCGTCTGGACGTGCCGCTGATCAAGCGGTCGGCGTTTCTGCACGACATCGGCAAGGCGCTCACCCACGAGGTGGAGGGCAGCCACGCCATCATCGGCGCCGACGTGGCCCGCAAGTACGGCGAGAGCGAGGACGTGGTGCACGCCATCGAGGCGCACCACAACGAGGTGCCGCCGCAGACCGTCGAGGCGGTGCTCACCCAGGCTTCCGACGCCTGTTCCGGGGGACGGCCGGGGGCCCGGCGGGAGAGCCTGGAGGCGTACGTGAAGCGACTGGAGCGGATCGAGGAGATCGCCGCCGGCAAGCACGGCGTGGAGAAGGTCTTCGCGATGCAGGCGGGCCGGGAGATCCGGGTGATGGTCAAGCCGGACGACGTCGACGACATCGGCGCGGCGGTGCTGGCCCGCGACGTGGCCAAGCAGGTCGAGGAGGAGTTGACCTACCCGGGGCAGATCCGGGTGACGGTGGTCCGCGAGTCCCGGGTCACCGAGATCGCCCGCTGACGCCGATGGCCGGTCGGTGGCTTCTCGCCTCCGACCGGCCATCCGGTTGGGGTGTTGCGTCCTGATCGAGGTCAGGTGGTGGTGCCCGCCACCGCCTCGGTCTCCTGAGGGGTGGCCGATCCCGTCATGGGGGCGGCCTGCGTCGGCTCCGGCTTCTTGATCGTCCGACGGCCCTGGGCGAGGCGCCGCTGGGCGTACTCGGCGAGCTTCGACAGCAGGTAGTTGACGGCGATGTAGATGACACCGACGACGAAGTACACCTGGATCGGGTTGTCCAGCACCTGGATGATGAAGCTGCTCTTCCGGAGCACCTCCTCGTAGCTGATGATGAAGCCGAGCGAGGTGTCCTTGAAGACCACGACGAGCTGGCTGATCAGCGCCGGGAGCATGATCCGGAACGCCTGCGGCAGCAGGATCATCCGGGTCGCCTGGAACGAGGTCAGACCGATCGCGTCGGCCGCCTCGCGCTGGCCGCCGGGCAGGCCCTCCATGCCGGAGCGGAGGATCTCACCGATGACCACACCGTTGTAGATGGTCAGGCCGATCACCAGATACCACAGGATGCTGCCCAGGTCCACGCCGAGCACCGGCAGGCCGCTGGCGCAGAAGAAGATCGTGATGACGACCGGCAGTCCCCGGAACACCTCGACGAAGAACTTGGTCACGCCGTTGAGCACCCAGCTCAGCCCGCGTACGACCAGGGCCACCGGCGGCGCCAGGGTGGTGAAGCGACGGCGCATCAGCGCCTTGAGCTGCACCCGCAGGATGGCGAGCAGGGTACCGAAGATCAGCGAGCTGACGATGGCCAGCGCGGCGGCGATCAGCGTGGCCCGGAAGCCCTGGCCGAGCTGGGTCCACACCTGGCCGAAGACCTCGTTGCTCGGGTCGACCAGCGGTCCCCACTTCTCCATCGCGAACTGCTCACGCTCGTCGAGCGGCCGGTAGATGAGGAAGTAGGCACCGGCGACGGCCGCGACGGCGGCGAGCACACTGGAGATGATGGTGATCCGGCGGGCGCGCGGACCGGGGGCGTCGTAGAGGACGGACATCGTCTGGTTGCTCATCGGGCCACCGCCTGACGGCGCTCGATCCGGTCCAGCATCAGGCCGAGGGGGACCGTGAGGATCAGGTAGCCCAGGCTGATGCCGATGAAGACGGGGATGATCGGCAGGCCACCCACGCTGGTGAGCGCCTGGCCACTGGCGGAGAGGTCTCCGGCGACGCCGAAGAAGCCGGCCAGCGCCGAATTCTTGATCATGGCGATCAGCACGCTGCCGAGCGGCACGATCGCTCCTTTCCATGCCTGGGGCAGGACGACGAAGCGCAGGTTCTGCGTGAAGGTCAGCCCGATGGCCCGAGCCGCCTCGGCCTGGCCGCTCGACACGCCGTTGACGCCGCTGCGGACCGCCTCGGCCACGAAGGCGGCCGTGTAGACGCTCAGCGCGATGAACGCGAACCGGAAGTACGGGAGGTCGGTGCCCATACGCTGGAAGACCGCGTCGAGCCCCGGGATCCGGAGGAAGTCGGCGTTGGACCCGAGTGCCGGGAGACCGAACGCCGCGAAGAACATGACAATCGTCAGTGGACAGTTGCGCAGCACCGTGACATACGCTCCGCCGAGCCACCGCAGTGGCGGCACCGGCGAGATCCGCATGACGGCCACGAGGACGCCGAGGATCAACGCCCCCGTGGCCGACAGGATGCAGAGCTGAAGAGTGACAAAGAATCCACTGCGAAAGACGTCGAAATTGTCGACGAGGACGTTCACGAAATCACCCTTCAGCTAAGGGATCAGTAGCGGTCGACGGTCGGGATCTTCGGGTCGGTCGAGTCGACCTTGCCCGCGGTGTCCTTCCAGGCCTTCAGGTAACGGCCGTCGGCGAAGGACGCCTCCAGGGTGTCGTTCAGGAAGGTGCGGAAGTCGTTGTCGCCCTTCTTGAGGCCGATGCCGTACGGCTCCTCGGTGAAGGGCTCACCGGCGAGCTTGAACTGGCCCTCGTTCTGCGACATGTAGCCGGTCAGGATCACGTTGTCCGTGGTGATCGCGTCCACCTGGCCGCCCTTGAGGGCGTCGAGGCACTTGGTGTACACGTCGAAGACGACGAGCTGCTCGGCGACGTTGCTCAGGTACGGCTCGATGTTCTTGGCCGGGGTCGAACCCTGCACCGAGCAGATCTTCTTGGTGGTGGTCTTGAACGAGTCGGGGCCGGTGATCTCGTTCTCGTCGGCCCGGACCAGGATCGTCTGGCCGGCGATGTAGTACGGCCCGGCGAAGTCGATCCGCTCCTTGCGGGTGTCGTTGATCGTGTAGGTCGCGATCACCAGGTCGACCGCCGACTCCTCGATCCGCTGCTCGCGGACCGCGGACGGGGTCTCGACCCACTCGATCTTGCTCTCCGGGATGCCCAGCTCGGCGGCGATGACCTTGCCGATCTCGACGTCGAAGCCCTGCGGGTCGCCGTCGAGGCCCTTGAGGCCGAACAGCGGCTGGTCGAACTTGGTGCCGATCTTGATGGACTGTGCCTTGTTGAGGCGCTCCATCGTGCTGCCGGCGGCGAAGTCCTTGGTCTCGCCGGCGGCGTCGTCGGCGTCGTCACCGCCACAGGCGGTCATGCCGAGGGCGAGGGTGGCTGCCGCGGCAAACGCCGCTATGCGCTTAATACGCACTTTTCATCTCCTTCTGCGACAAAGCTCCGCCGCCGGGGGGACGGCGTGCTCCTATTCGGTCGGAACTAGTGAGTGAGGATCTTGGAGAGGAAGTCCTTGGCCCGGTCGGTCTTCGGGCTGGCGAAGAACTCGTTCGGGGTGGACTCCTCGACCAGCTTTCCGTCGGCCATGAAGATGACCCGGTTGGCGGCGTGCCGGGCGAAGCCCATCTCGTGGGTCACCACGACCATGGTCATGCCGTCCCGGGCCAGCGAGGTCATCACCTCCAGCACCTCGCCGACCATCTCCGGGTCGAGTGCGCTGGTGGGCTCGTCGAAGAGCATCGCCTTGGGCTGCATGGCCAGCGCCCGGGCGATCGCCACGCGCTGCTGCTGACCGCCGGAGAGCTGGGCCGGGTACTTGTCGGCCTGGTTGGCGATGCCCACCCGGTCGAGCAGGGCCAGACCCCGCTCGCGGGCCGCCGCCGGCTTCTCCTTGCGCACCTTGACCGGGCCAAGGGTGACGTTCTCGAGGATCGTCTTGTGCGCGAAGAGGTTGAAGGACTGGAACACCATCCCGACCTCGCTGCGCAGCTTCGCCAGGGCCTTGCCCTCGGCCGGCAGCGTCTGGCCGTCGAACGTGATGGTGCCGGAGTTGATCGGCTCAAGTCGGTTGATCGTGCGGCACAGGGTCGACTTGCCGGAGCCGGACGGGCCGATCACTACGACCACCTCACCCCGGTTCACCGACACCGAGACGTCGTCCAGTACATGCAACGGCCCGAACCACTTGTTGACCGAGTCCAGCACGATGAGCGGTTCGCCCGTCGTCACGTCGTCCACCGTCCCCCTCATTGCTTTGAGGGCCGGATGACCCTCGGTTAGCGGCCACTGTAGGCGGGGCGACATGTCGGTAGACAACTCAGTTGGTCACGGAGCGGTAACACCGACCCGGATCCTGACCTGAAGTCCGAGTTTGCCGGTCAGCGATGGTGCTCACGCGCAGTGACGGAGATCATGGGCTGATGACTGAACGGACACGGCTGACGAGGTACGCCCGCGGCGGCGGATGCGCCTGCAAGATCCCACCCGGCGAGCTGGAGGAGATGGTGGCCGGGCTCGGTCCCGCCGCCGGCGCGGCCGACCTGCTGGTCGGGCTCGATCACGGGGACGACGCGGCAGTGGTCCGGCTGGACGAGCGGACCGGCGTGGTGACCACCGCCGACTTCTTCACGCCGGTGGTGGACGACGCGTACGACTGGGGTCGGATCGCCGCCACCAACGCGCTCTCCGACGTGTACGCGATGGGCGGCACCCCGTTGGTGGCGCTGAACCTGCTCTGCTGGCCCCGTGACGTACTGCCGCTGGAGTTGGCGCGCGAGGTGCTGCGCGGCGGCCGGGACGTGGCCCGGGAGGCCGAGTGTCACCTGGCCGGCGGCCACAGCGTCGACGACGACGGCCCCAAGTACGGGTTGGCCGTCACCGGTCTGGTCCGGCCGGAGGAACTGATCACCCTCGACGGCGGGCGGGCCGGGCTGCCGCTCTCGCTGACCAAACCGCTCGGCGTCGGCGTGCTCAACACCCGGCACAAGAACACCGGGGAGAGCTTCCCCGAGGCGGTCGCCGCGATGACCACCCTCAACCGGGAGGCGGCTCGGGCGGCGGTGGCGGCCGGTGTGCGCTGCGGCACCGACGTGACCGGATTCGGTCTGCTCGGCCACGCGTCGAAACTGGCCCGGGCCAGTGAACTGACCGTGGTGATCGACGTCGCCCGGGTGCCCTATTTGACCGGCGCCGTCGAGGCGGTGCGGGACGGGTACGTCAGCGGTGGCTCCCGCCGAAACCTCGAATGGGTCACCCCGTGGACCGACTTCGGCGCCGTCGGTGAGGCCGAGCGACTGCTGTTGGCCGACGCGCAGACCTCGGGTGGCCTGCTGGTGGCCGGTGAGGTGCCGGGTGCTCCGGTGATCGGCGAACTGCGGCCCCGCAGCGAACACCGCATCGTGCTGCGCTGACCCGCGTCGTGGCCCTGCTGGAGGCGGCCGGCGCGCGGGACGATGCCTCGGCGAGCCGCTGCGTGGGAGCGCGGACCATACCCGATAAACTGTCACCTTCCCGCTACCCGCAGCGATGTGGTGTCGGGAAATTTTGCCCAGAATGGTCACAGACCGGTAACTTGCCCCCGGCTTGGGGCAAATGCCCCCCACCATCGTCAGTAAGGCCCGATCCGGAGGCCGGTGGAACGAGCACAGCGAGGAGGCGGCGTGACCGAGCTGTGGAACTGGAGAATCGACCAGGTACGACCGGTGGAGGTCTACCCGGCACTGGCCGAGGCACTCGGTCGGGTGGTGATGCCCCTGGCCGTGGCCGATCCGGCCCGTCTGCCAACGTACGCGGTGATCTGCGACGTGTGGCAGGCACCGGGGGAGTTCGCCACGATCGTGGACTGTTACGGCGTACCCGACGGGTTGCCCGAGCTGCCCAGCGTCGCGGCGCTGGCCCGGCTGCTCGACCGCAACTGCCTGCTGCGCGACGACACGCTCGACGAGACCCGGCACCTGCTGGTCGCACCCGACGGAAGTATCCGCCCGGTGCACTTCGACGTGCGGGAGACCGACGACGGTGAGGTGCTCAGCGAGCGTCGCCTCTGCACCGAGGCCGACGCGCGCTGTCGGGGCTGGTCCCGGTGCCGGGGGTCGCGGTGGACCCCGGACTCGGTGAACCCCGCCCTAGCCGCCGCCTGAGGTGCAAGGAAGGGCCCCCTGTTAACGCCTCGTGCAGAGCACGGGCACCCTCTTAACGCGGCACGCCCCCCCAGCCGGCTCACAGCGGTACGCCGCCTGCCGGCTCGGCGACGGGACGAGCCGCGGACGCGAGGTTGCAGGTTAACAGGGGGCCCTTGCTCTACCGCAGGCGTTAGTAAGGTGCCCTTCCTTTCACCACGGCCGGCCACGAGGTGCGGCGTCAGCTCGGGCGGGCACCACGGACCACGAGTTCGTCGAGCAGGGTGCGGGTGGCGGCGGCGACCGCGGCCACCGCGGCGTCGAACGCGGCGGCGTTGTGCGCCGCCGGGGCCCGGAATCCGGAGATCTTCCGGACGTACTGCAACGCCGCTGCCTCCACGTCCGCGTCGGTGACCTGTGGGGTGTACGGCTCACGCAGGGTCTTGATGCTTCGGCACACGGCTCCTCCTCGTTCCGACCCTTCCACGGGTCCGGCTACGCTTTGCACGTCATGACTACCGCAGCGGCGGGCGGCCCGCGCACCTACCAGGTGCGCACCTACGGCTGCCAGATGAACGTGCACGACTCCGAGCGCATTTCCGGCCTGCTCGAGCAGGCGGGCTACGTCCGCGCGGGCGAGGCCGACGACAACCCGGACGTGGTGGTGTTCAACACCTGCGCGGTCCGCGAGAACGCCGACAACCGACTGTACGGCAACCTCGGGCACCTGCGACCGGTCAAGGACCGGCACCCGGGGATGCAGATCGCAGTCGGCGGCTGCCTGGCCCAGAAGGACCGCGGCGACATCGTCCGCAAGGCGCCCTGGGTCGACGTGGTCTTCGGCACCCACAACATCGGCTCGCTGCCGGTGCTGCTGGAGCGGGCCCGGCACAACACGGCCGCCGAGGTGGAGATCCTCGAAGCCCTCGACGTGTTTCCGTCGACGCTGCCGACCCGCCGCGAGTCCACGTACGCCGGGTGGGTGTCGATCTCGGTGGGGTGCAACAACACCTGCACCTTCTGCATCGTGCCGTCGCTGCGGGGCCGGGAGAAGGACCGCCGGCCCGGCGACATCCTCAGCGAGGTCCGCGCGCTCGTCGACGAGGGCGTGCTGGAGGTGACGCTGCTCGGGCAGAACGTCAACTCGTACGGCGTGGAGTTCGGCGACCGGTACGCCTTCGGCAAGCTGCTGCGCGCCTGCGGCGAGATCGACGGGCTGGAGCGGGTCCGGTTCACCAGCCCGCACCCGAAGGACTTCACCGACGACGTGATCGCCGCGATGGCCGAGACGCCGAACGTCTGCCACGCGCTGCACATGCCGTTGCAGTCCGGCTCCGACGAGGTGCTGCGGGCGATGCGCCGGTCGTACCGGTCGGACAAGTACCTGGGCATCATCGAGAAGGTCCGCGCCGCCATGCCGGACGCGGCGATCACCACGGACATCATCGTCGGGTTCCCCGGCGAGACCGAGGCGGACTTCGCGCGCACGCTGGACGTGGTCCGCGAGGCGCGGTTCTCCTCCGCCTTCACGTTCCAGTACTCCAAGCGCCCCGGCACGCCCGCCGCGACCATGGACGGCCAACTGCCCAAGCAGGTCGTGCAGGAGCGGTACGAGCGGTTGATCGCCTGCGTGGAGGAGATCACCTGGGCGGAGAACCGCAAGCTGGTCGGTGAGACCGTCGAGGTGCTGGTCGCCGTCGGGGAGGGCCGCAAGGACGAGCGCACCGGCCGGATGTCCGGCCGGGCCCGCGACGGCCGCCTGGTGCACTTCGCGACCGGTGCGGTCGAGCCGGGTTCGATCCGGCCGGGCGACATCGTGCACACCGCGATCACCTACGCCGCCCCGCACCACCTCAACGCGGACGGGGAGCCGCTGTCGCACCGGCGTACCCGGGCCGGTGACGCGGCCGAGGCGGGTCGCTCGCCGCGTACCCCCGGGGTGTTGCTCGGGTTGCCGTCGGTCGGCGCGCCGGCCGTGGTGCCCGCGCCGACGAGCGGCTGCGCCGTCGCGACCTGAGAGCCGGTCGGGGCCCGGCGTGCCGCGCCCCGACCGGCCCGCGCGGTCAGACCGAGATCCGTCCGGCGCCCGCGCCGCCCGTCACGATCGACTTGACGTTGCTCGGCGTGTCCAGGGTGTACGCGTACGGGATTCCGGCCACGCTGCCGCCACTCTGTCCGCTGCCCGAGTTGACGAAGTGGTTGTTGCGGGCCACCAGTGAGCCGGGGCCGGAGTCGCCCTCACCCCGGTGGAACGGGTCGGGAGTGTTCTCGAAGTAGTTGCCCTCGACCAGCACACCGGCGTTCATCGTGGACGCCACGCCGTAGCCGCGCACGTTGCTGTAGAAGTTGTTGTAGACGTGCACCGGGTTGCCGAAGCGGACCCGGGGGTTGCGCTGGTTGCTGCCGTCGAACCAGTTGTGGTGGTACGACACCCGCAGCCTGCCGACGTCCTGACCGGCGTTGTCGTCGCTGTGCCCGAGCAGCATGGTCTTGTCGTGGCTGAACACCCGGTTCCACGACACGGTGATGAAGTCGGAGCCGCGCTTGATGTCGACCGCGCCGTCGTAGCCGGCGCTGAAGGTGTTGTGGTCGACCCAGATGTTGGTGGCCGACTGCTCGATGTTGATCGCGTCGTCGCCCCAGTTGCGGAACGTCAGGTTCCGGATGATCACGTTGCGGTCACCGTTGATGGTGAAGCCGCACCCGACGATCGTCGCGCCCGCGTTGCCGAGGATGGTCTTGTTGGACCGGACCCGCAGCATGCCCGAGCAGTTGATGGTGCCGGAGACCCGGATCACCGCCGCGCTGCTGGAGCCGAGCGCGCTGGTCAGCGCCGAGGCGGTGGTCACCGTGGTGGTGCCGGCGCTGCCACCGCCGCTGGTGCCGCCGTTCTGGGTGGCCCAGCCGACCAGTCCCGTCTGCGGGCCGGGGTTCGGCGGGGGAGTGGTGCCACCACCGAGCCGGACCAACTGCCACCGTTGGTTGGCGCCGTCGATGTCGGCGTACTGCGAGACGATCCCACCGTCGGCGGTGGACCACTGCCACACTTCGAGGGCCTTGTTGCTGTGCCGGCTGATGAACCGGACGTCGCCGTTGGCGGAGTCCGCGAGCCGGAAGTGCTGCTTGGTGTCGCTGCTCGCGGTGACCTGGGTGACCTGTACGCCGTCGTTCGAGTTGGGGATGCTGACGACCTTGCCGGAGTGCCGGTTCCGGAGCTGGTAGTAGCCGCTGCCCACGTCGACGAACTGGAACTGCTGGTTGTTGCCGTCGGCGCGGGTGAACTGCCGGATCTCGCCGCCGTCGGCGGTGGACCAGTTCCACAGGTCCATCGCCTTGCCGCTGTTGCGGTTCACGAACACGTAGTACGCACTGGTGTCGACGGTCGCCGCCGTGGCGGGGGCGGCCGTCACCGCGACGAGCGCCGTGGGCAGCGCGACCGCCGTGGCGGCCAGCGCCGCGAGTCGCCGGGTCAGGCGACGCGTGACGAATGCAAGCACGGAGATTTCTCCTCATCCTCGGGTACGCGGAACGGGCCGGACGACGCGTGGTGTTCGCGGACCGACTGTCGCTGCCCGGACGCGTCCGCGATGCGGCCCGCCACGATCGGGTGCCGGTGGTGCGTCCCGTGGCGTCGGCCTCGATGCGTCATCCGGTCGGCAGGGGGTACGCTCCGGCGCCGGTGACTGCCCTGCCCAGGGGCGGCGGTGCCGGGGTGTTCGCGGAGTGCGGCCTGCCGTCGGACGGAGTGGGTCGGAGTGGCTCGGCGTGTCTGGCCCCGGAGGGCAAACGCTTTCCCCAGGTAACCATAGAATCGGCTCGATGTAAATGTCGTACGTTCACATCGTGCTGACCAGGGGTTTCGGCGACGGAAAAACCCCGGCTCCCATACGGGAACCGGGGTCGTCCGGGGTGCGCTCAGCCAGCCTGTTCGGCCAACTGGAGGAACTGCCGCTTCGAGGCGAGCGCCTGCTCGGCCTCCTTGATCCGTCGGGCGTCGCCGGCCGCCTGGGCACGGGCCAGCCGCTCCTCGGCCTCGGCCACCTGGGACCGCATCTGGGCCAGCAGCGGGTTGTCCTCTCGGGTGGTCCGGCGCCAGGCCGAGTCCATCACCTCGCGGACCTTCTCGTCGATGGTCCGCAGCCGGCGCTCCAGCCCGGCCGCCGCCTCCCGGGGAACCCGTCCGGCCTCGTGCCACTGTGCCTGGATGTCGCGCAGCTTGGCCTGCGCGCCCTTCGGGTCGCCCTCGACGTCGAGCGCCTCGGCCTCGGCGAGCAGCGCCTGCTTGCGCTCCAGGTTGGCGCGCTGCTCGTTGTCCCGTGCCGAGAAGACCTCACTGCGCCGGGTGAAGAAGGCGTCCTGCGCGGCGCGGAACCTCTCCCAGAGCCGCTGCTCGGCCTCCTTGGAGGCGCGCGGGGCGGCCTTCCACTGGTTCATCAGCTCCTTGAGCTGGTTGGCCGTGGACGCCCACTCACTGGAGTCCTTGATCTTCTCGGCCTCGGCGACCAGTTCCTCCTTGACCGTCTGCGCCTGCTTGCGCTGCGCGTCCAGGGAGGCGAAGTGGGCGCCCCGGCGGCGGGTGAAACCGTCCCGGGCGGCGGCGAACCGCTTCCACAGCTCGCCGTCGGTCTTCTTGTCGACCCCCCGGATGGTCTTCCACTCGTCGAGGATCTCCTTGAGCCGGTCGCCGGCGGTCTTCCAGCCGGTCGACTCGGCGGCCAGCTTCTCGGCCTCCTCGACGAGCGCGGTCTTGCGCGCCAGAGCCTCGGTCCGGGCGGCCTCCTTGGCGGCCCGCGCCTCGCCGGCCTTCTCCTCGGCCACCGTGGCGAGCTTGTCGAGCCGGGCGGCAAGGGCGTCGATGTCGCCGACCACGTGTGCCTCGGCCAACGAGGCACGGATGCGCCGGATCGTGCTCAGCGAATGGTTGGCGTCCGCCGCGCCGGAGTTGAGCCGCGCCTCGGTCAGATCCACCTCGGTCACCAGGTCGGCGAAGCGGCGCGCGAAGTGCGCCAACCCCTCCTCGGGTGCTCCCGCCTGCCAGGATCCGACCACCCGCTCGCCCTCGGCGGTCTTGACGTAAACGGTGCCGTCCGCGTCCACCCGTCCGAAGGCAGTCCAGTCGCTCATGTGCCCATCCTCGATCTCCCGGTGCCCAGGGAGCAGCCTCCCGGGCCCGCCACGGCGCAGTCAAAGTTCTCCGGGCATTGTCACAGGTCCGCCCCGGTCCGCGTCGAGCGCCTATCGCCGACCGTGACCATACGGTGTCCTAGCCCTCTGTCGTCACCGTCCGAACCGGCGTGCCGCTTTTCGCCGAACGGCGTACGACCGAGGGGCCCGCCGGCCGGTGCTCGGCGCCACCTGCCCGGCCGCCCGATACGGTTGCCGGGTGCCACTGGTCGCCGCCGCCGTCTGCCCCCACCCACCGCTGCTGGTCCCCGAGGTGGCCGGTGCCGCCGCGCCCGAACTGGACGACCTCCGCGCCGCCTGTGACGCCGCCGTCGCCCGGCTGCTCGACTCGGGCGCGCACGACGTGCTGGTGGTCGGGGCCGCCGAGCGCACCGCCGCGCTCGATCCGCCGTTCCAGGGCAGCTTCGCGCCCTGGGGCCTGCCGCTGGAGGTACGCCTCGGCGACCTCCCCGGTGACCGGCCCGGCACCGACCGCCTACCACTCGGCCTGCTCGTCGGTGCCTGGCTGCTGAATCGTCACCCGTCGCCCGCGTCCGGCGACGCGCTGAACCGTCACCCGTCGCCCGCGTCCGGTGGCGCGACGTGGCGCATGTCGACCGTGGCGGCGGACGCGTCGGTCGGAGCGTGTGCCGACCTCGGTGCCCGTCTCGTGTCCGGCCGACCCTGGGCGCTGCTGGTGATGGGGGACGGGTCGGCCTGCCGGGGCGAGAAGGCGCCCGGCTACGCCGACCCGCGCGCCGAGGCGTACGACGAGACGGTCGCCGAAGCCCTCGCCGACGCGGACGTCGACGCGCTGCTCGGCCTGGACCCCGTCCGGTCGGCGCAGCTCCGGGTCGCCGGGCGGGCGCCCTGGCAGGTGCTCGCCGGTGCGGCGCGGGCCAGCGGCGGCGACTGGCACGGCGAACTGCGGCACCACAGCGCCCCCTACGGCGTGGCCTACCTGGTGGCGAACTGGGAGCGGGCATGAGCGCCCCGGGCACGGTGGTCGCGGTGGTCGGGCCGACCGCGGCGGGCAAGTCGGCGCTGAGCATCGCGCTGGCGCACGCGCTCGGCGGTGAGGTCGTCAACGCCGACTCGATGCAGCTCTACCGGGGCCTGGACATCGGCACCGCGAAGCTCACCGTCGCCGAACGCGAGGGCGTGCCGCACCACCTGCTGGACCTCTGGGAGGTGACCGAACCGGCCAGCGTCGCGGAGTACCAACGACTGGCCCGCGCGGCGATCGACGACATCCTGGCCCGGGGCCGGGTGCCGCTGCTGGTCGGCGGCTCCGGACTGTACGTGCGGGCGGTGCTGGAGCGGTTCGAGTTCCCCGGCACCGACCCGGCGCTGCGCGAACGCCTGGAGGGCGAGCTGGCCGCCGTCGGCCCGGCACCGCTGTACGCGCGGCTGCGCGCGGCCGACCCGGTGGCAGCCGACGGCATCCTGCCCGGCAACGGCCGGCGGATCGTCCGGGCGCTGGAGGTCATCGAGCTGACCGGTCGGCCCTTCACCGCCGCCCTGCCGGAACCGACGCCTTACTACCCGGCCGTCCAGCTCGGCGTCGACCTGGACACGGCCCGGCTCGACGAGCGCATCGCCCTGCGGGTGGACCGGATGTGGGCCGACGGCCTGGTCGCCGAGACCCGCGAGCTGGTCGGCCACGGCCTGGCGCAGGGGCGTACGGCCAGCCGGGCGCTCGGCTACCAGCAGGTACTGCGCTTCCTCGCCGGTGAGCTGACCGAGACCGAGGCACACGACGAGACGATCCGGGCCACCCGACGTTTCGTCCGCCGCCAACGGTCCTGGTTCCGCCGCGATCCGCGCGTACGCTGGCTCGACTCGGCCGATCCGGCACTGATCGAGGCCGCCCTCGGAGCGGCCCGCTCCGCTGCGCCATGATGGAAGGCGTGGAGTTCACCAAGGGACACGGCACCGCCAACGACTTCGTGATCCTGCCCGACCCGGACGGCGCGCTCGATCTGACGCCCGACCTGGTGGCGACGATCTGCGACCGGCGACGCGGCCTCGGCGGGGACGGCGTGCTGCGCGTGGTCCGTGCCGCCAAGCACCCCGACGGCGTGGCCCTGGCCGGCGAGGCCGAGTGGTTCATGGACTACTGGAACTCCGACGGCTCCTTCGCCGAGATGTGCGGCAACGGCACGCGGGTCTTCGTCCGGTACCTGCTGGAGAACGGGCTGGCCACCCCGGGCGACGGCGACCTGCCGGTGGCCACCCGCGCCGGCATCGTGCACGCCCGGGTCGACGGCGACACCGTCGCCGTCCAGATGCGGCGTCCCCGGTTGTACGCCGCCTCGACCGCAGCCCTGGGCGGGCTGGCCCTGCCCGGCACGGCGGTGGACGTCGGCAATCCGCATCTGGTCTGCCCGCTGCCCGCCGGCCTGGACCTCGCCGGCCTGGACCTGACCCGGGCGCCCCACGTCGACGAGGAGCTCTTCCCGCACGGGGTGAACGTCGAGTTCACCGCTGCCGGTGAGGGCGCCGCCGACGGTGACCCGCACGTGCTGATGCGCGTCTACGAGCGCGGCTCGGCCGAGACGCTGTCCTGCGGCACCGGCGCGTGCGCGGTCGCCGCCGTCGCTCTGCACGACGTCGGGCGGGAGACCGGCACGGTCGCGGTCGACGTGCCCGGCGGCCGTCTCACGGTGACCGTCGAGGAGGACTCCTGCTGGCTCTCCGGCCCCGCAGTCCTGGTGGCCACCGGCACCCTCACCCTCACCTGACCACTCCCGGCACCGCGCCCCCGCCCCCGCCGACGCCGCACCCACCGACCGCGCCGATCATGGAGTTGTGGTCGGCGATATGCCCTATTCAGTGGGCTTTGTCTGTGCCACAACTTCATGATCGGCGGTGCCGGCGGTCTCCGGGGCTACCCGACGGTGTGCAGGGCCGGGTAGCCCGGTCTGACGCGTCCAGAGTGCCGGGCGCGGCCGGAGCCGGGCGTCAGCGTGACGGGCGTCAGGGGGTGGCGGAGGCGTTGGCAGCGATCTCGGGGAGGTCGGCCGGGCCCGGGTCGGCGGCGGGGGGCGGGGTGACGGCCGGGTTCTGGGCGGCGGCGCGGACGGCGGCGGCCACCGCCGGGGCCACCCGGGAGTCGAAGACGCTGGGCACGATGACCGTCGGGTTGATCTTCTCCTCGCCGACCACGTCGGCGATGGCCCGGGCGGCGGCCAGCGCCATCTCCTCGGTGAACTCCTCGGCGTGCGCGTCGAGCATGCCGCGGAACACGCCCGGGAAGGCGAGCACGTTGTTGATCTGGTTCGGCTGGTCGGAGCGGCCGGTGGCGACCACGGCGGCGTGCTTGCGCGCCTCCCGGGGGTCGACCTCCGGGTCCGGGTTGGCCAGCGCGAAGACGATCGAGTCCTTGGCCATGGTGGCGACGTCGTCGCCGGTGAGCAGGTTCGGCGCGCTCACCCCGATGAAGACGTCCGCGCCGTTGAGCGCGCCGGCCAGGTCACCGGAGTAGCCGTCCCGGTTGGTGTTCTCGGCCAGCCACTGCCAGGCCGGGTTGAGGTCGGTCTGACCGCGGTGCAGGGCGCCCTGCCGGTCGTACGCGATGATGTCGCCGACGCCCTGGCGCAGCAGCAGCTTCATGATCGCGGTGCCCGCCGCGCCGGCTCCGGAGACCACCACCCGCACGTCGGCGAGCTGCTTGCCCACGACGCGCAACGCGTTGGTCAACGCGGCGAGCACGCAGATCGCGGTGCCGTGCTGGTCGTCGTGGAAGACCGGGATGTCCAGCGCCTCGCGCAGCCGGGCCTCGATCTCGAAGCAGCGCGGCGCGGCGATGTCCTCCAGGTTGATCCCGCCGTACGCGGGCGCGATCGCCTTCACGATGGCGACGATCTCGTCGGTGTCCTGGGTGTCCAGCACCACCGGCCAGGCGTCGACCCCGCCGAACCGCTTGAACAGCGCCGCCTTGCCCTCCATCACCGGCAGCGAGGCGGCCGGCCCGAGGTTGCCCAGCCCGAGCACGGCCGAGCCGTCGCTGACCACGGCGACCGTGTTGCGCTTGATGGTCAGTCGTCGGGCGTCGGCGGGGTTCTCCGCGATCGCCTGGCAGACCCGCGCCACCCCCGGGGTGTACGCCCGGGACAGTTCGTCGCGGGTCCGCAGCGCCACCTTCGAGCTGACCTCGATCTTGCCGCCGAGGTGCAGCAGGAAGGTGCGGTCGGAGACCTTGCGCACGTCCACGCCGTCCAACGTGCTGAGCGCGTCCACGACCTGGTCGGCGTGCCCGGCGTCGGCGGTGTCGCAGGTGAGGTCCACGATCACGTGGGTCGGGTCGGAGTCGACCACGTCCAGCGCGGTGACGATGGCGCCGGCCTCGCCCACGGAGGTGGTCAACCGCCCGATCGAGGACGCATCGGCGGGTACGGCGATCCGGATCGTGATCGAGAATCCGGCACTGGGCAGTCGGGTGGTGGGCACGCGGATCCCCTCCGTCGGCGCTGAACGGCTGGCCCATTTCTACTCGCCCTGCTCGGGCGGCTGGCAGCCGCCCCCGCTTTTGTCCGTTCCGACGGTGGGCATATAGCAGGTGCACCCGGCGTTGACACATGTCAGGATTGCTCGGTACATGCACAGAACGGACAGGAGAGACGCTTGCGCGACCAGGAGACCCACGTTCCATTTCCCGACGACGAGCCCGACGCCACCACCGGCGATTACGAGCTCTCCGAGCGGCAGGCACTGCGACGGGTCCCCGGCCTCTCCACCGAGCTGACCGACGTCACCGAGGTCGAATACCGCCAGCTCCGGCTGGAGCGGGTGGTCCTGGTCGGCGTCTGGACCGAGGGCAGCCAGACCGACGCGGAGAACTCCCTGACCGAGCTGGCCGCGCTGGCCGAGACCGCCGGTTCGCAGGTGCTCGAAGGGCTGATCCAACGGCGTACCCGGCCGGACCCGGCCACCTACATCGGCCGGGGCAAGGTCGACGACCTGGGCGCGGTGGTGCTCTCCGCCGGTGCCGACACGGTCATCTGTGACGGTGAGTTGTCCCCGTCCCAGCTCCGCAACCTGGAACAGCGCACCAAGGTCAAGGTGGTCGACCGGACGGCGCTGATCCTCGACATCTTCGCCCAGCACGCCAAGAGCAAGGAGGGTCGGGCCCAGGTCGAGTTGGCCCAGCTCGAATACCTGCTGCCCCGCCTGCGCGGTTGGGGTGAGACGCTGTCCCGCCAGACCGGCGGTTCCGGCCGTGGCGGCGGCGCCGGTGGCGGCGTCGGTGTGCGTGGTCCCGGTGAGACCAAGCTGGAGACCGACCGGCGGCGCATCCGCCACCGCATCGCCCGGCTCCGCCGCGAGATCAAGGCCATGCGGACGGTACGCGAGACCAAGCGCGCCCGGCGTACCCGTAACTCGGTGCCCGCCGTGGCCATCGCCGGTTACACCAACGCCGGCAAGTCGAGCCTGCTCAACCGGCTCACCGGTGCCGGCGTGCTGGTCGAGGACGCGCTCTTCGCCACGCTCGACCCGACCACCCGCCGCGCCACCACCGCCGACGGGCGCGTCTACACCCTGTCGGACACGGTCGGGTTCGTCCGGCACCTGCCGCACCAGATCGTCGAGGCGTTCCGCTCGACGCTGGAGGAGGTCGCCGAGGCCGACCTGGTGGTGCACGTGGTCGACGGTGCCCACCCCGATCCGCAGGAGCAGGTCCGGGCCGTCCGAGAGGTCCTCGGCGAGGTCGGTGCCGACCGGCTGCCCGAGCTGTTGGTGGTCAACAAGACCGACGCCGCCGACGAGGAGACCCTGCTGCACCTCAAGCGGCTCTGGCCGGAGGCGATCTTCGTCTCCGCGCACCGCGGCCGTGGCATCGACGACCTGCGGACGGCGATCGAGCAGCGCCTGCCACGCCCGGCGGTGGAGTTGCGGGTGGTGCTGCCGTACGAGCGGGGTGACCTGGTGGCCCGCCTGCACCGGCAGGGCGAGGTGCTCAGCACCGCGCACCTGGCCGAGGGCACCATGCTGCACGTACGCGTCAACGAGGCGCTCGCCGCCGAACTGACCGCGTACATCGACGCGTCGCAGGCGGTTCGTGCCGCGCGGTGACCGTCCAGGCGCGTCACCCGAAGGAAACGTGGGGCGTGCGACACTTCCTTCCATGCACCGCACTGTCTCCTCGGTCACGGTTGCGCTCGGCCTGTTCGGGGCCACCGTGGCGGTCACCGGCGTCACTCTCGCCGCGCCCGGGTCGTCGCCACCCGCGTACGCCGCATCGCCGGTGACCGATGTCGCCCCGCCGGTCGCACCGACCGACCGAGGTCCGCTGCTCGCCGCCGGTGCGGTCGCGCCGGTGGCGGCGGCACCGGTGGCCGGCGCGCCGCTGGCGGCGGCCCCCAAGAAGCAGTGTTCGGTCACCGACTCCCGGCTGCGGGAGATGTCCGGTCTGGTGGTCACCCGTAACGGGTACATCGTGATCAACGACAGCACCGACCAGGACAGCCGCAAGCGGGTCTTCTACCTCAACAAGGACTGCGATGTCACCCGCGACGTCCGTTACTCCGGTGCGGGGCCGTTCGACACCGAGGACCTCGCCGTCTCGCCGGACGGCAACACGTTGTGGATCGCCGACACCGGCGACAACATCACCAGTCGGCAGCGCCGCGAACGGGTGGCGGTCTGGAGCATGCCGATCAACGGCAGCAAGTCGCCGGTCCTGCACCGGTTGGCGTACCCGGACGGCAAGCCCCGCGACGCCGAGGCGCTGCTGATCGGCAACGACAACCTGCCGTTGATCATCACGAAGGTGACGTCCGGCAAGGCGGAGATCTTCACCGCCGACGGCGCGCTCAAGACCGGCGACACCGAGCCGGTGCCGATGAAGAAGCTCGGCGACATCGAGTTGCCCAAGACCGACACCGAGAACCCGCTGAGCACCTTCGGGCGGGTGGCGATCACCGGTGCGGCCCGGTCGCCGGACGGCGCCCGGGTGGTGCTGCGCACGTACGCCGACGCCTTCGAGTACGACGTGCAGAACGGCGACATCGTCACGGCGCTGACCACGGGCACGCCCCGGGTGACCCCGCTGGCCGACCCGTTCGGCGAGGCGATCGCGTACTCGCTCGACGGGAAGACCTTCCTGACCGTCTCCGACGCGGGGCACCTCGACGACAACGAGCCGGTCGACATCCTCAGCTACACGCCGTCGACCGAAGGCCCGAAGAGCCTGGCCGACGACCCGGACGCGGTGAAGAACGCGGCCGGTCGGTCGTGGTTCGACGGGCTGACCCTGGACGACATCACCTACCTGATCGCCACCGTCGGTGTGCTCGGCGCGTTGCTGGTGGGCGCCGGCATCGTCGGCATCCTGCGGGCCCGCAAGCGTCCGGTGCCGGCGGGCAAGAGCCGCGACGGCGACGATGACGACGGCCCGAGCCGCACGGACGACGGCTTCGGCCCGAAGGACCGGGGTCGGGGCGCGGTGTACGGCGGGGCCCCGTCCGGTGCCGTCTACGGCGGGTCGGCGAAGGGCGACCGGCCCGAGGGCGCCCGGTCGGGTGCGGTCTACGGCGGTGGCCGTCCGGCGGGTGCCAACGGTGCCCGCCCGGCTCAGAGCGGTGGCGTCTACGGCGGCGGAGGTGGCGGTGGCCGCTCCGGCGACCAGGGTGGCCGGTCGGGTGGCGAGGGCGGCCCGGTCTACGGCGGCCGTCCCGGTGGCGGTGGCCGCCCGTCGCAGGGCGGCGGCGGACGCCCGGCTCAGGGTGGCGGTGGCCGTTCCGGCGGTGGGGTCTACGGCGGTGGCGGTGGCCGGGCCGGCGGGCCGCCCGGTGGCGGCGGGCGCGGTGGCGGTGCCCCGGGTGGCGGTGCCCCGGGTGGTGGCCGCGGCGGCGGGATGCCCGGTGGCGGCGGTGGACGCGCGGGCGGGCCGCCCGGCGGTGGGCGGGGCGGACAGCCCGGTGGTGGCGCTGGAGGCCGCGCGGAGCCGCCCCGGCGGGGTGGACCCGGCGGCGAGCCGGACTACCGGGGTCGGCGTTCCGGTCGGTACCGCGAGGACGGCAACGAGCCGTACGGCCAGATGCCGGGCGGCAACTACGGCTACCGAGGCGACCGGTACTGACGGCAGCCATTGCCGACGGCGGCCGGTGCTGACCTCGGGTCAGCACCGGCCGCGTCGTCGTTCAGATCCGGCGCAGCACCGCGACGACCCGGCCCATGATGGTGGCGTCGTCACCGGGGATCGGGTCGAAGGCCGGGTTCTGCGGCATCAGCCAGACGTGGCCGTCGCGCCGCCGGTAGGTCTTCACGGTCGCCTCGCCGTCCAGCATGGCGGCGACGATCTCGCCGGAGTCGGCGGTCGGCTGCTGCCGGACGACCACCCAGTCGCCGTCGCAGATCGCCGCGTCGAGCATCGAGTCGCCCTTGACCTGGAGCATGAAGACCTCACCCTCGCCGACCAACTCGCGAGGCAGCGGGAAGACCTCCTCCATCGACTGCTCGGCGAGGATCGGCCCACCGGCGGCGATCCGGCCGAGCATCGGCACGTACGCCGGGGTGGGTCGTTGCGAGCGGGCCAGCTCGTCGTCGACGCTGGGGGAGCGGACGTCGACCGCGCGCGGCCGGTTCGGGTCGCGCCGCAGGAAGCCCTTCTTCTCCAACTCCTTGAGCTGGTAGGCGACGCTCGACGGGGAGACCAGCCCGACCGCCTCGCCGATCTCCCGCACGCTCGGCGGGTAACCGTGCCGCTCCACCCAGGTGCGGATGAAGTCGAGGATGCGCCGCTGGCGGGCGGTCAGGTCGACGGTCGCCGGGTCGGGGAAGCCACTGACCACCGGGGTCACCGGGCGCACGGCGGGCTGCCCGGAGCGGGTGCGGGTGACGCTGCGGCGACGGGCGGCCGGCGGACCCGCCTCGATGCTCTGCTGCGGGCTCTGCGGCCGGTTGGCCCGGTCCTCGGTCACGTCCGTCCTCCCTGGTCGGCGCTGGGGTGCCTCGGCGGCTCGTGGTGCGCACGGTGATCTGTCGGCCGGTGCGGCGACCATGGTCACCTCCGGCTGTTCATGACCGTATCGGTGGGATCGGTCATTTTCAAACATCTGTACGACCTATCTCCGCGTGTCGGGCCGGAAAACCGCGACAGTCGTACGCCCGTTCTGATAAATGGTACGCGGGGTCGAACGCGTGTTCGACCCCGTACGGATTGTCGGTGATCCTGTCCGGCCGGACGGTAACCCCCGCCACCGGTCCGCGTTGGTTCTCAGGTCGGGTGGAGAGGGGAGGGCGGGTGACGCGCCGGACACGCCGGTCAACTTGACCTCGGATCGCCAGCGGCATAGGTTCGACCCCTAGATGTAGTAGTCACATGGGCGTAAGTCGCCTACAGGTTGGGTTCGACTACCCACCGCACTTTCCGCGCCGCCGAGCCGGCGGCCGTCCTGCGGGACGGCTCCGCCGTCCCTGCGTGTGCCCGGAGGCGGATGGGGGCGTACCCGAAGTCGATCAAGGAGGTCGGGCGATGCGGTGTCCGTACTGCCGGCACGCCGACTCCCGGGTGGTCGACTCGCGGGAGGCGGACGACGGTCAGTTGATCCGTCGGCGGCGCTCCTGCCCGGAGTGCGGCAAACGGTTCACCACCGTCGAGGAGGCGGTGCTGGCGGTGGTCAAGCGCAGCGGGGTGACCGAGCCGTTCAGCCGGACGAAGATCATCGGTGGGGTGCGCAAGGCGTGCCAGGGGCGGCCGGTCGACGAGGACTCGATCGCGATCCTGGCGCAGCGGGTCGAGGAGACCATTCGCGCCAAGGGGGCCGCCGAGATCCCGAGCCACGATGTCGGGCTGGCCATCCTGGGTCCCCTACGGGACCTGGACGAGGTCGCCTACCTGCGGTTCGCCAGCGTCTACCGGTCGTTCGACTCGCTCGCCGACTTCGAGCAGGAGATCGAGACGCTGCGGGCCGCCGCGCGCGCCCGGGAGGGCGCCGGGGCCGAGACGGCCCACGCGCAGTGAACGTCTGAGCAGCAGTAGTGACAGTCGGATCGCGCGGGGTGCCCGCGTGAGCGAGGGGGCGGATGAGATGCCGGGGGACGGTGTGACAACAAGCAGGTCACGGAACAAGACGAACGCGGGCCTCAAGGTGGAGCGGGTCTGGACCACCGAGGGCGTGCACCCGTACGACGAGGTCGCCTGGGAGCGCCGCGACGTCGTGATGACCAACTGGCGGGACGGCTCGATCAACTTCGAGCAGCGCGGGGTGGAGTACCCGCAGAGCTGGAGCGTCAACGCGGCCAACATCGTGACCACCAAGTACTTCCGGGGCGCGGTGGGCACCCCGGAGCGGGAGTGGTCGCTCAAGCAGTTGATCGACCGGGTGGTCACCACCTACCGCACCGCAGGCGAGGAGTACGGCTACTTCGCCTCCCCGGCCGACGCCGAGGTCTTCGCCCACGAGCTGACCTGGATGCTGCTGCACCAGGTGTTCAGCTTCAACTCGCCGGTCTGGTTCAACGTCGGCACGCCGTCGCCGCAGCAGGTCAGCGCCTGCTTCATCCTCGCCGTCGACGACTCGATGGACTCCATTCTCGACTGGTACAAGGAGGAGGGGCTGATCTTCAAGGGCGGCTCCGGCTCCGGGGTGAACCTCTCCCGGATCCGCTCCTCCCGGGAACTGCTCTCCTCCGGCGGCACCGCCTCCGGCCCGGTCAGCTTCATGCGCGGCGCGGACGCGAGCGCCGGCACCATCAAGTCCGGCGGCGCGACCCGGCGGGCCGCCAAGATGGTCATCCTCGACGTCGACCACCCGGACATCGAGGAGTTCGTGGTCACCAAGGCGCGCGAGGAGGACAAGATCCGCGCGCTGCGCGACGCCGGGTTCGACATGGACCTGGGCGGCGCCGACATCGTCAGCGTGCAGTACCAGAACGCCAACAACTCGGTCCGGGTCTCCGACGAGTTCATGGCGGCGGTCGAGCAGGGCGGCGGTTTCGACCTGCGCGGCCGGCTCGACGGCGCGGTGATCGAGACCATCGACGCGCAGAAGCTGTTCCGCACCATCTCCCAGGCCGCCTGGGAGTGCGCCGACCCCGGCCTGCAGTACGACGACACCATCAACGACTGGCACACCTGCCCGGAGACCGGCCGGATCACCGCGTCGAACCCGTGCTCGGAGTACCTGCACCTGGACAACTCCTCGTGCAACCTGGCCTCGCTGAACCTGATGAAGTTCCTCCGCGCCGACGGCGGCTTCGAGGTGGAGAAGTTCGTCCGCAGCGTCGAGCTGGTCATCACCGCGATGGACATCTCGATCTGCTTCGCCGACTTCCCGACCGAGAAGATCGGGGAGACCACCCGGGCGTACCGGCAGCTCGGCATCGGGTACGCCAACCTCGGCGCCCTGCTGATGGCCTCCGGCCTGCCGTACGACTCGGACCAGGGCCGTTCGCTGTCCGCCGCGATCACCTCGCTGATGACCGGCACGGCGTACCGCCGCTCGGCCGAGCTGGCCGGCATCGTCGGCGCGTACGACGGGTACGCCCGCAACGCCGAGCCGCACAAGCGGGTCATGCGCAAGCACGCCGCCGCCAACGACCAGATCAAGCCGGCCGGCACGGTGGCCACCGCGGTGGTGCGCGAGGCCACCAGGCAGTGGACCCAGGGCAACAAGATCGGCGACAGGAACGGCTGGCGGAACTCGCAGGCCAGCGTTCTCGCGCCGACCGGCACCATCGGCCTGATGATGGACTGCGACACCACCGGCGTCGAGCCGGACCTGGCGCTGGTCAAGTTCAAGAAGCTGGTCGGCGGCGGCTCGATGCAGATCGTCAACCAGACCGTGCCGCGTGCCCTGCGCAGCCTCGGCTACCCCGAGGAGCAGGTCGAGGCGATCGTCGAGCACATCTCCGACCAGGGACACGTGGTGGACGCCCCCGGCCTCAAGCCGGAGCACTACCCGGTCTTCGACTGCGCCATGGGTGAGCGGTCCATCGCCCCGATGGGCCACGTGCGGATGATGGCGGCGGTCCAGCCGTTCATCTCCGGCGCCATCTCCAAGACGGTCAACATGCCGGAGCAGGCGACCGTCGCCGACGTCGAGAAGATCTACTTCGAGGGCTGGAAGCTCGGCCTCAAGGCGCTGGCGATCTACCGGGACAACTGCAAGGTGGGCCAGCCGCTGTCGGCGGCGAAGAAGAAGACCGCCGAGCCGGAGGCGACCGTCACCGCGGTCGAGCCGGTGGTGGAGAAGGTCGTCGAGTACCGTCCGGTGCGCAAGCGGCTGCCGAAGAAGCGCCCCTCGGAGACCATCTCCTTCTCGGTCGGTGGCGCCGAGGGCTACCTCACCGCCTCGTCCTACCCGGACGACGGCCTCGGCGAGGTCTTCCTCAAGATGTCGAAGCAGGGCTCCACCCTGGCCGGGGTGATGGACGCCTTCTCGGTGGCCATCTCGATCGGCCTGCAGTACGGCGTCCCACTGGAGACGTACGTCAGCAAGTTCACCAACATGCGCTTCGAGCCGGCCGGCATGACCGACGACCCGGACGTGCGGATGGCCGCCTCGGTGATGGACTACATCTTCCGTCGCCTGGCGCTGGACTTCCTGCCCTACGAGCGCCGCGCCGAGATCGGCATCTTCACCGCCAGGGAGCGGGCCGCCCAGCTCGCCGCCGAGGCGGAGGCGGAGGCCAACGGCACGGACCTCACCGCGATGGCCGCGTCCGCTCCGGTGGAGGCCAAGCCGGAGGAGCCGAAGAGCGGCCCGGTCGCCCAACCGGCCCAGGAACTCGCCGACGCCGCCGCGATCAAGCCGGCACCGTCGGTCGGTTCCAGCACCGAGCTGCTGGAGGCCGTGATCGGCAAGGCCGCTGATGCACCGCTCTGCTTCACCTGCGGTACGAAGATGCGCCCGGCCGGTAGCTGCTACGTCTGCGAGGGCTGCGGCTCCACCAGCGGTTGTAGCTGACCCGCCAGTACGTACGGGAGCCCCGGGCGCGTCCGCGCGCCCGGGGCTCCCGCACGTCGCGGCCACCCCCAGCCCGACCGACTTCCCCGGCGTTCACCCGTCCCCGTGCCGCCGATCATGGAGTTGTGGCGGTGGCAAAGTAGGCCATCTCGGCGCTTTCCGAGAGCCACTAGTCCATGATCAGCGCGGAGCGGTGCGGGTGTGGCAGGTCGGGTCTTCATCCTGTCGTGGGGGTGGGGGCGGCGGCTGCCTAGACTGCGCGGGATGAGTGGAGAGCGACGGCCCCTGGCGGCACGGCCCCTGAGCGAGCCGCATCCGTCGCGGCTGTCGCCCGGGCACCCCGGCCGTGCGCGGATCATCGCCGCCCACGACGCGGCCCTGGCCGCCGGGGACGCCGGTTACCTCGACCCGGACACCGGGCTGTTCGTACTCAGCGCCGGCTTCCTGGCCCGCCGCGGAACGTGCTGCGGCCGGGGTTGCCGGCACTGCCCGTACGTCGAGTGAACGGTCAGGCGGCGGCGGCGACGAAGACCCGGGAGGCGACCTCGCGGGGCAGCCGGACGCTCTCGCCGGAACGGTCGATCGACACGCCGTCCCGCTCCTGCGCCACGGTGACCGTGGCCCCCGGGTCGACCCCGGCGGCGTGCAGTTGGCGGAGCACCTCGGCGTCGGTCTGCACGCTCTCGCAGATCCGCCGGACGATCACCTTGCCGCTCAGACCGGGGAAGGCGAGGTTGCGCTCGCTCTCGGCGGTCTCCGGCTCGCTCTGGGTGGGCGGACCCAGTTCGTCCAGGCCCGGGATGGGGTTGCCGTACGGTGACCGGGTCGGCCGGTTGAGTAGGTCGTAGACCCGCTTCTCGACCGCGTCGCTCATCACGTGCTCCCAGCGGCAGGCCTCCTCGTGGGCCTCCTCGTAGGGCATCCCGATCACGTTGACCAGCAGCAACTCGGCGAGCCGGTGCTTGCGCATCACCGAGACGGCGGTGGCGCGGCCGAGATCGGTGAGCGTGAGGTGCCGATCGCCCTCCACGGTCAGCAGGCCGTCGCGTTCCATCCGGGCGACGGTCTGGCTCACGGTGGGGCCGCTCTGGCGCAACCGTTCAGCGATCCGGGCGCGTAGCGGCGGCACTCCCTCCTCTTCGAGTTCGAGGATGGTGCGCAGGTACATTTCGGTCGTATCGACCAAGTCGTGAGACTTCATGGTGTCAGCGGCCCTCCGGGTATCGATGGTACCCTGCCGCACCCCGATCGACGGTTGCCGAACCGCCGCCGTCGTCACTGATGGTGTTGACTGGTTGCATGTCCGGTACAGACGATCTTCTGGTCGACGCGCGGTCGCTCGCCGCCGAACTCGACGCTGCCGAACCGCCCATCCTGCTCGACGTGCGGTGGCGCCTGGTCGGCCCACCCGGCCGGGACGACTACGCGGCCGGGCACGTGCCGGGCGCGGTCTTCGTCGACCTGGACACCGCGCTCTGCGGCCCGCCCGGTCCGGCCGGCCGGCACCCCCTGCCCGACCCCGAGGCCCTGCAGACGGCGCTGCGGGCCGCCGGGGTGCGCGACGGTCACCCGGTGGTGGTGTACGACGGCGGCGACGGCATGGCCGCTGCCCGGGCCTGGTGGACGCTGCGCTGGGCCGGGCACCGGCCGGTACGCCTGTTGTCCGGCGGCTACCCGGCGTGGCTCGCCGACGGCCTGCCCACCAGCGACGACGTGCCGACGCCCGAGCCCGGCGACGTGACCGTCCGCCCGGGTGCGCTACCGGTGCTCGACGCCTCGGCCGCCGCGCGCCTGGCCGCCGGTGACGGGGTGCTGCTCGACGTGCGGGCCGCGCCGCGCTACCGGGGCGAGCAGGAGCCGATCGACCCGGTGGCCGGGCACGTCCCCGGTGCGGTGAACGTGCCCGCCCCCGAGTACGTCACCGAGGGCAGCTTCGCCGCCGTCGAGGTGCTGCGGGACCGCTTCGCGTCGGCCGGGGTGGTCGCCGGGTCGCCGGTCGGCGCGTACTGCGGCTCCGGGGTGACCGCCGCGCAGGCGGTGCTCGCGTTGCACCTGGCCGGTCGTCCGGACGCCGCCCTCTACGTCGGATCGTGGAGCGAGTGGGTGGCCGACCCGGACCGGCCGGTGGCCACCGGCCCGGGCACGGACGCCTGACCAGGCCCACTGTGCGGTCGCGTGCGACCATGGGCAGATGTCCGACGACACGGTGGTGATGTGGGACGAGTCGCTGCTCGCCTACGACCTCGGCGACCACCCGCTCGATCCGGTCCGGGTGGAGTTGACCCTCGCGCTCGCCTGGGAACTCGGCGTGCTGCACCGGCCCGGTGTCCGCATGGTCAAGCCGTACCCGGCCGACGACGAGTTGCTCGGCCGGGTGCACGACCCGCGCTACCTGGGCGCGGTCCGGATGGCGCCGCGTGAGCCGTTCTTCACCGGCTTCGGGCTGGGTACCTCGGACAACCCGGTCTTCGAGGGCATGCACGAGTCGAGCGCGTTGATCGCCGGGGCGACGGTGGCCGCCGCCGAGGCGGTGTGGCGCGGTCAGGCGCGGCGCGCGGTCAACGTGGCCGGCGGCCTGCACCACGCCATGACGGACCGGGCGGCCGGCTTCTGCGTCTACAACGACCCGGCGGTGGCCATCGCCCGGCTGCTCGACCTGGGCGCGGAGCGCGTCGCGTACGTCGACGTCGACGTGCACCACGGCGACGGGGTGCAGCAGATCTTCTGGGACGACCCGAGGGTGCTGACGGTCAGCCTGCACGAGACGCCGCTCGCGCTGTTCCCCGGCACCGGGTTCCCCGACGAGACCGGTGGCCCGAACGCCGCCGGTACGGCGGTCAACGTGCCGCTGCCGCCGGGAGTGGAGGACGCCGGCTGGCAACGCGCCTTCCACGCGATCGTGCCGTCGGTGCTGCGCGCGTTCCGTCCGCAGGTGCTGTTCACCCAGTGCGGCGCGGACGCCCACCGCGTCGACCCCCTCGCCGACCTGCACCTGTCGGTGGACGGGCAGCGCGCCACCTACCTGGCCCTGCGGGCGCTCGCCGACGAGCTGTGCGACGGCCGGTGGGTGGCCACCGGCGGCGGCGGGTACGCGCTCGTCGAGGTGGTGCCCCGGGCCTGGACGCACCTGCTCGCGGTGGCCACCGGCGAGCCGCTGGACCCGGCCACGCTGACGCCGCCGGGCTGGCGGGACCTGGCCCGGTCCCGGCGTCCCGGCACCGACATCCCGCTGCGGATGACCGACGACGTCGACCCGAGCTACCAGCCATGGCAGCCCACCGGCGAGCCGAACCCGGTGGACCGGGCCATCGCGGCCACCCGGAAGGCCGTCTTCCCGCTGCTCGGCCTCGACCCGCACGATCCGCGCGACTGAGTCGGCCGGGGGAGGGCCGCCCGAGGTGACGACAACCGAACCAGCCGTGGACGTGCTGCTCAGCGACGGCAGCACGGTCCAGTTGCGACCGATCAGTCCCGCCGACGCGCCGGGCATCGTGGCGATGCACTCCCGGTTCTCCGAGCGCACCCGGTACCTGCGGTACTTCTCGCCGTACCCGCGGATCCCCGAACGCGACCTGCACCGCTTCGTCAACGTCGACCACCGCGACCGGGAGGCGTTCGTGGTGCTCGCCGGCGACCGGATCGTCGCCGTCGGCCGGTACGAGCGGCTCGGCCCGGCCGCGCCCGACGCCGAGGTCGCGTTCGTGGTGGAGGACGCCTACCAGGGCCGGGGCATCGGCTCGGTGCTGCTGGAACACCTCGCCGACGCGGCCCGCCGCAGCGGGATCGTCAACTTCGTGGCCGAGGTGCTCCCGGCCAACGGCGCGATGCTGCGGGTCTTCGCCGACTTCGGCTACCAGATCCAGCGCCAGTTCGCCGACGGCGTGGTGCACCTGACCTTCCCGATCGCGCCCACCGAGGCGACCCTGGAGGTGCAGCGGGGACGGGAGCACCGCACCGAGGCCCGGTCCATCGCCCGGCTGCTCGCCCCGCGTGGCGTGGTCGTCTACGGGGCCAGCGCCACCGGGCAGGGCGTCGGCGCGGCGGTGCTCGGGCACCTGCGCGACGGCGGGTACACCGGGTCGGTGGTGCCGGTGCACCCGACCGCCGCCCGCGTCGCCGGGCTGCCCGCGTACCCGTCGGCGGTCGACGCCGACCTGCCGGTCGACCTGGCCGTGGTGGCGGTGCCGCCGGAGTCGGCGTCCGAGGTGGTCGCCGACGCCGCCGCGGCCGGCGTACACGGCCTGGTGGTCATCTCCGCGGGCTTCGCCGAGGCCGGGATGGCCGGTGCCGCCGCGCAGCGCACGCTGGTCCGCGCGGCCCACGCGGCGGGCATGCGGGTCATCGGCCCCAACTGCCTCGGCGTGGCCAACACCGACCCGGCGGTACGCCTCAACGCCACGCTCGCGCCGCGACTGCCGGAGCCCGGGCGGGTCGGCATCTTCAGCCAGTCCGGCGTGTTCGGGGTGGCGCTGCTGGCCGAGGCGGACCGGCGCGGGCTGGGCGTGTCCAGCTTCGTCTCGGCCGGCAACCGGGCCGACGTCTCCGGCAACGACCTGTTGCAGTACTGGCAGGACGACCCGGACACCGACGTGATCATGTTGTACCTGGAGACCTTCGGCAACCCGCGCAAGTTCGCCCGGCTGGCCCGGCGGATCGGCCGCGACAAACCGGTGGTGGCGTTGGCCTCCCCGGCCCGTCCGCCCGGGCTGGGCGACTCCGCCGGCCCGGACGAGACGGCGGTGAGCGCCCTGTTCGCCCAGTCCGGGGTGATCCGGGTGGACACCGTCGCCGAGCTGCTCGACGTCGGGGCGTTGCTGGCCAACCAGCCGCTGCCGGCCGGGAACCGGGTCGGCGTGGTCGGCAACTCCTCGGCGTTGACCGGGCTGGCGGCCACCGCCTGCGCGGCACAGGGGCTGCGGGTCGCACCGGGGTACCCGGTCGACGTCGGTCCCCGGGCCGGTGCCGCCGAGTTCGGCGCGGCGCTCGCCGGGGCCGCCGCCGACGACTCGGTCGACGCGCTGGTGGTCCTCTTCGCACCGCCGTTGCCGGGGCAGCTCACCGACACCGAGGCGGACTTCGCCGCCGCGCTCGCCGCGCCCACGGCCGACAAGCCGACGGTCGCCACCTTCCTGGTCGGGCAGGCTCCGGCGGGAACACCGGCCTACCCGAGCGTGGAGGAGGCGGTACGCGCGCTGGCCCGGGTCGCCGCGTACGCGCACTGGCGGCGTGGTCCGGCCGGTGTACTGCCCGAGCTGCCCGACGTCGATCCGGTGGCGGCGCAGGCGGCGCTGCGGGCGGACGGGGGCGATCCGGAGGCGCTGCTCGCCGCGTACGGCATCGAGGTGGTCGAGTCGGCGCGGGTCGACTCGGTCGACGCGGCGGTCGACGCGGCCACCCGGCTGGGTTTCCCGGTGGCGCTCAAGGCCGCCGCCGGTGGGCTCCGGCACCGACTCGACCTCGGCGCGGTCCGCCTGGACCTGCCCGACGCCGACACCGTCCGCCGCGCGTACGCCGAGCTGGCCGCCGCGTTCGGCGCGGACGTGCTGGTGCAGCCGATGGTGCCGCCCGGGGTGGCCTGCGTGGTGGAGCTGGTCGAGGATCCGGCGTTCGGGCCGGTGGTGGGCTTCGGCCTCGGCGGGGTCGCCACCGACCTGCTCGGCGACCGGGCCTGGCGGGCGGTGCCGTTGACCGACCGGGACGCCACCGAGCTGGTCGACGCCCCCCGGGCGGCGCCTCTGCTGCGGGGCCACCGGGGTGCCGCCCCGGTCGACCGGGCGGCCCTGGCCGACCTGCTGCTGCGCATCGGGCGGCTCGCCGACGAGCAACCCCGGGTCCGCGCACTGACGCTGAACCCGGTGCTGGCCCGCCCGGACGGGCTGGCCGTGCTGCACGCCTCGGTCCGTACCGGCTCGGCCGCCCCCCGCCCCGACACCGGCCCCCGCCGTTTGTGAAAGGAAGGGCACCCTACTAACGCCTCGTGTATAGCAGGGGACCCCTCCTTACATCCCGGTCGCACACCAGTCACGTCAGGAGGCGTACGCCTCCAGCCGCTGCGCCCGCTCCGGGGCCCGCAGCTTGAGCAGCGTCACCTTCTCGATCTGCCGGATCCGCTCGCGGGACAGTCCGAACTCGCGGCCGACCTCGTCCAGGGTGCGCTGCCGGCCGTCGTCGAGCCCGAACCGCAGCCGGATCACCGCCTGCTCGCGCTGGGAGAGCGTGGCCAGCACGATGCTCACCTCGTTGCGCAGCTCGCCCTGGGCAGCGGTGTCGCCCGGCCCGCCGGCCGGGTCGGCGGCGGCGACGAAGTCACCCAGCGCGCTCTCCCCGTCCTCGCCGACGGCCTGGTCCAGGCTGACCGGCTCCCGGTCGTACGAGATCAGCTCGATCACCTGGAACTCGGGTACGTCCAGCGCGCGGGCGACCTCGGCCACCGTGGGTTCCCGACCCAGCGAGACGGACAGCTCGCGGCGGGCCCGGACCATCCGGTTGACCTGCTCGACCATGTGTACCGGGATGCGGATGGTGCGGGCCTGGTCGGCCATGGCGCGGGTGATGGCCTGGCGGATCCACCAGGTGGCGTAGGTGGAGAACTTGTAGCCCTTGGTGTAGTCGAACTTCTCGACGGCGCGGATGAGGCCGAGGTTGCCTTCCTGGATGAGGTCGAGGAAGGCCATGCCGCGGCCGGTGTACCGCTTGGCGATGCTCACCACGAGGCGCAGGTTCGCCTCCAGCAGGTGGTTCTTGGCGGCCCGGCCCTGCTGCGCGACCACGTTCAGGTCGGCGTGCAGGTCGGCCGAGAGCGGGGTGCAGGTGGACAGCTTCTCCTCGGCGAACAACCCGGCTTCGATCCGCTTCGCCAGGTCCACCTCTTCGGCCGCCGTGAGCAGCTTGGTCCGGCCGATCCCGTTGAGGTACGCGCGAACCAGGTCGGTGGAGACGCCACGCTCGTCGGTGGCGTCCAGGTCGGTAAGGGTGTCGACGCCGTGCTCCGCCTCGGTGCCGGCGCGCATCCGGTGCTCCATCATCTGCAGGGCCATCTCTGTCTCTCCCCGTGTCCGCGTCCGTGCCGTGTCGCCCCGGCCCCTCTGGCAGCCGGTGACACACAGCTTGGCGGGTGAGGCGTAAAACGGGAGTGAGGCGATCGGAGAACCGACAGTGACCGTTCCGTTACCCCCACCTTGCGGGCGGCTGTGCTGGTTCGGCAGATACGACTTGGCGGCGCCGGTTACCGTGCCAGCGGTCGGCCGACGGGCCGACGCAACCCCGTACCCCGGGTGCCGGGGTCGGGCGGACATGCGACGGAGGCAATGGTGGTCTTCAAGCGGCTCATGCAGGCGATGGGAGTCGGCGGCCCGTCCGTGGAGACGGTGCTGACGAACCCGAACTGCCGGCCGGGCGGTGAGCTGACGGGCACCATCGCGGTGACCGGAGGCGAGCACGGGGTGGACGTCTCGTACGTGGCTCTGGGGCTGATGACCCGCGTCGAGGTGGAGAGCGGCGACAACGAGTACGCCACCAACCAGGAGTTCCACCGGCAGCAGGTGACCGGCCCGTTCCGGCTGGAGGCCGGGCAGCGCTACGACGTGCCGTTCCGGTTCCCGGTGCCCTGGGAGACCCCGGTCACCCAGTTGTACGGGCAGCACCTGCACGGGATGACGATGGGGCTGCGTACCGAGTTGGAGGTGGCCCGCGCACTCGACAAGGGTGACCTCGACCCGGTGGCGGTGCACCCGCTGCCGGCGCAGGAGAAGCTGCTGGAGGCGTTGCTGCGGCTCGGCTTCCGGTTCGCCCGGGCCGACGTCGAGCGGGGGCACATCTACGGCGTGCACCAGACGCTGCCGTTCTACCAGGAGATCGAGTTCTACCCCGCGCCACAGTACGCGGGTGCGATGAAGCAACTGGAGGTCACCTTCGTCGCCGATCCCCGGCAGATGCAGGTGGTGTTGGAGCTGGACAAGCGCGGCGGCCTGTTGACCGAGGGCCGGGACGTCTTCGGTCGGTTCACCGTCGACTACGCCACGATGGACCGTACGGACTGGGCGGCGCAGCTCGACGGCTGGCTGCGGCAGTCCCTGCAACGTCGGGGACTCTTCGGCTGACCGTTGACCACGAGGTGGGCGGGCGCCGTGATCCGGGCCCGTCCACCTCGCGAGGCGTCACAGGTCGAGCAGGATGGTGCGCGGCCCGACGTTGACGCTCTCGACCAGCATGTGCGCCCGGAAGCGGCCGGTGGCCACCGTCGCGCCGCGCTGGCGCAGCGCCTCGACCACCGCGTCGACAAGCGGTTCGGCCACCTCGGCGGGGGCCGCGGCGGTCCAGCTCGGCCGGCGTCCCTTGCGCGCGTCGCCGTAGAGCGTGAACTGGCTGACCACCAGGATCGGCGCGCCGACGTCGGCGGCGGACCGCTCGTCGTCGAGGATGCGCAGCTCGTACACCTTGCGGGCCATCGTCCGGGCGGTCTCGACGGTGTCCGTGTGCGTCACCCCGACCAGCACCAGCAGCCCGTCGTCGACCGCGCCGACCACCTCGCCGTCGACGGTGACGCCGGCCCGTCCGACGGTCTGCACCACCGCCCGCATCAGGACCGCACCGGCTCGATGAGACCGCGTTCGACCAGGTGCGCCACGATCGGTCCGGCCGCCTCGGCGAGTTCGTCCGGCGTGACGTCGTGCGCGACGGCGAGCAGCGCGATCTGGTCGCGTAGCGGCAGACGCCCGTCGGCGCCACCCACCAGGGCGAGGACCAGTGGATCGATCTCCTCGGTCCAGCGCAGCCCGTGCGGCATGGCGAGGACCTGTCGGTCGACGCCCCAGCCCTCCGGGCCCATGGTCGCCTCCTGCCGCAACTGGAGACCGTCGGCGGCCCGGTAGCGGGCGTCCAGCAACCCGTCGCCCTGCCGGCGCAGCCAGTCCTGCCGGTCGAACCAGGCCGCGACCCGGTCGCCCATCGGGGCCTCCACCCGTTGCCGCAGGTCCTCCACCCGCAGCACCGGGTCGTCGTGCCCACTCCGGCGCAGCGAGACGATGCCGAAGCCGATCGCCTCCACCTTGTGCGCGTCGAACCAGTCCAGCCAGTCGGCCATCCGCTGCGGGTCGGCCGACTCGCCGACGTCGGTGAGCCACAGGTTGACGTACGCCATCGGGTCGGCGACCTCGCGCTGGATCACCCAGGCGTCCAGACCGGTCCCGGCGAACCAACCGGCCACCCGCTCGCCCCAGTCCTCCCCGGCCACGTGCACCCAGTTCGCCAGGTACTGCATGGTGCCGCCCTCGGTGAGCAGCCCGTCGGCCGCGGCGGCCAGCTCGGCGCCGATCGCGTCGCCGACGCGGCCGGAGTCGCGGTAGACGTGCGTGGTGGTGCCCGGCCCGACCACGAAGGGCGGGTTGCTGACCACCAGGTCGAAGCGTCGTCCGGCGACCGGCTGCACCATGTCGCCGTGCAGCAGTTCCCACCGCTGGCCGTTGAGCGCGGCGGTGGTGGCGGCGAACCGCAGCGCCCGCCGGGAGACGTCGGTGGCGGTCACCTGCCGGGCGTGCGTACTCAGGTGCAGGGCCTGGACGCCGGAGCCGGTGCCCAGGTCGAGCGCGCTCTGCACCGGCTGCCGGACGGCCGCGCCGATCATCGTCTGGGTCGCTCCGCCGATGCCCAGCACGTGCTCGGCGTGCAGGGGCCGACCGGGGCGGGCGCTGCCCGGCACGTCGGCCAGCACCCACCAGTCGTCGCCGTACGGTTCGAGGTCCAGCCCCATCCGCAGCCCGTCGCCGTACCGTTCGACCAGCCCGGCGGCGAGCGCCTCGTCGATCGACAGCGGCGCGAGCGCGGCGGCGACGGCGGCCTCCGGCTCGGTCTGCTCGCAGATGAAGACCCGGATCAGGGTGTCGAGCGGCTCGCCGTCGGCGGTGGCGCGCAACGCGGCCCGGAAGTCGTTACGGGCCACCCCGCCGGTGGCCTGCGGTCCGAGCCGGGTGGCGATGCCGTTGGCGGTGAAGGCGGCTCGCGTCAACGCGGTCCGCAGCGCCTCGACGCCGGCAGGGGAGAGCAGCATGTCGTGTCCGTCCACACCGCCATCCTGCCTGGTGACGTCGGGGCGGGGAGCGGGTGCCCGTGACAATCTCAGTCAATCGAAGAGCATCTCTGTCATATTCATCGATCTAACGCTAGCATCTCATCCATTCGAGTCCATGGGACGCGCCGTCCGGCCATGACCCGGTCGGCCGTTCCGGTTAGGGAGGCAGACGATGTCCTCAGGGTCCACCGCGCGACGGCACGTCATCCGGGCGCTCGCCGTCGTCGCCACCGCGGCGGCCGTCTCGGCGGCCAGCACCACCGCGGCGGTCGCCGCACCCACCGGCGAGATCCGCGGCGCCGGCGCCGCGAACGCGATCAGCGGCAGCTACGTCGTCGTCCTGCGCTCCGACGCAGTCGGCGCCGCCGGTTCGTCGGCGGCTCGCACCGCAGTGCCGGACCGGGCCACCGCCCTGGTCCAGCGGTACGGGGGCAGCGTCTCCGACACCTACTCCGCCGCGCTGACCGGCTTCGCCGCCAAGATGACCGCGAAGCAGGCGGCCCGGCTCGCCGCCAACTCGGCCGTCGCGTACGTCGAGCAGGACCAGGCGTTCACCGTCCAGGCCACCCAGACCAACCCCACCTGGGGCCTGGACCGTATCGACCAGCGGAACCGCCCGCTGAGCGGCACCTACACCTACCCGAACACGGCCTCGAACGTGCGGGCCTACATCATCGACACCGGCATCCGCCTCACGCACAACGAGTTCGGCGGCCGGGCCACCTGGGGCACCAACACGGTCGACACCAACAACACCGACTGCAACGGCCACGGCACCCACGTCGCCGGGACCGTCGGCGGCGCGACGTACGGCGTGGCCAAGTCCGTTCGCCTGGTCGCGGTGAAGGTGCTCAACTGCTCCGGCGGCGGCACCACTGCCAGCGTGGTCAACGGCGTGAACTGGGTGACCGCCAACGCGGTGAAGCCGGCCGTGGCGAACATGAGCCTCGGCGGCGGGGCCAGCAGCACGATCGACAACGCGGTGGCCAACTCGATCGCCTCCGGCATCAGCTACGCGGTGGCGGCCGGCAACTCCAACGCCAACGCCTGCAACTACTCGCCGGCCCGTACCTCGACCGCCATCACCGTCGGCGCGACGACCAGCACCGACGCCCGGTCGTCCTTCTCGAACTACGGCTCGTGCGTGCACATCTTCGCGCCCGGGTCGAGCGTGCTGTCCGCGTACCACACCAGCAACACCGCGACCAGCACGCTGAACGGCACCTCGATGGCCTCCCCGCACGTGGCCGGTGCCGCCGCGCTCGTGCTCTCGGCCAACCCGTCCTACACCCCGGCCCAGGTCAAGAGCTACCTGACCAGCAACGCCACCACCGGCGTGGTGACCAGCCCGGGCAGCGGCTCGCCGAACCGCCTGCTGTTCGTGGTCAACTGACCCTGACGCACACCGGCCCGGCGGACGGCACCACCGTCCGCCGGGCCCGCGCGTGGGAACCGCACACCGGGGGCCGCCCGCCGGACCGGACGAGGTCAGGCGGCCAGGTCGACCGGAGCGCTGCGGTCGGCGCCTGCCGGGAAGACCCGCGCCACCCCGTCCACCCGTACCCCGACCTCGCCGTCCATCGGCACGGCGGCCCCGTCGAGCACCCGGGCGGTGATCGCCGTACCGTCACCCAGCCGCAGGCCGACCAGCGCGTCGTGACCGTGGAAGTCGTGCCGCAGCACGGTGCCGGTGACCCCACCGGGCCCGGCGGCGAGGCGGATCTGCTCCGGCCGGAGCAGCACGGTGACCGGACCGTCGGCCACCGCACCGGCGACCGGCAGTACCCCCAACGCGGTCCGGGCGGTCCCGCTCTCGACCACCGCCGGCAGCAGCACCGCGTCACCGACGAAACCGGCCACCCAGGGATCGGCCGGCTCCCGGTAGACCGTGGTCGGCGCGGCGGCCTGCACCACCCGACCGTCGCGCAGCACCACCACCGTGTCGGCCACCGACAGCGCCTCACCCTGATCGTGGGTGACCAGCACACCGGTCGCCCCGTCGGCGCGCAGTGCCTCGCGTACGTCGTGCCGCAGCCCGGCGCGCAGCCCCGCGTCCAGGGCGCTGAACGGCTCGTCCAGCAGCACCACCGACGGCCGGGGCGCGAGCGCGCGGGCCACCGCGACCCGCTGCTGCTGCCCGCCGGAGAGCTGGTGCGGCATCCGGTCGCCGTACCCGGCGAGCCCGACCAGCGCCAGCACCTCCTCGACCCGGTCGGTGCGTCGGGTGGCCCGGTCCAGCCCGTAGCCGACGTTCTCGGCCACCCGCAGATGCGGGAAGAGGGCACCCTCCTGGGGGACCACCGCGATGCGTCGTCGGTGCGCCGGCAGGTGCCGGCCGCCGCCCGCGACCACCGCGCCGTCGATGCGGATCTCGCCCCCGTCGAGCCGCTCGAAGCCGGCCAGGCAACGCAGCAACGTGGTCTTGCCGCAGCCGGACGGCCCGAGCACCGCGGTCAACCGCCCGGACGGCACGCTGAGGTCGGCGCCGGCCAACGCGGTGACCCGCCCGTACCGCTTGACCACACCGTCGAGCACGACCTCACTCATGCCACCCCTCCACTCCGCCGTCGTCATGTATCGCGCTCCCGGTCGAGCAGGCCGCTGCGGGCGACCAGCAGCCAGGTGGGCACCGCCGAGATCAGCACCAGCAGCGCGGCGTAGGGGGCCGCCGCCGCGTACGCGCCGACGGCCGTGCTCGTCCACAGCTCGGTGGCGAGGGTGTCCGTGCCGGTGGGACGCAACAGCAGGGTGGCCGGGAGTTCCTTCATGCCGGTGAGGAAGACCAGCGCGGCACCGGCACCGATGCCGGGCAGGGTGAGCGGCAGGGTCACCGTGCGCAGCACGGTCCAGGGGCCACGGCCGAGCGACCGGGCCACCTCCTCCAGGCCGGCGGGGGACTGGGCGGCCGCGCCGGCCACCGCACCGACCGCCAACGGCAGGAACAGCGTTGCGTACGCCAGGGCGAGCAGCCACCGGGTCTGGTACAGCGGGTACGCCACGTTGATGCCGAAGAAGATCAGTGAGAGCCCGATCACCACGCCGGGCAGGGCGTGGGACAGGTACGCCAGCCGGTCCAGCGTGGTGGTCAGCGGACCCGGCGCCCGCGCGACGAGCAGTCCCAGCGGCAGCGCCAGCAGCATGGTGAGCGCGGCGCCGGTCAGCGAGACGGTCAGCGAGTTCCCGGCGGCGGTGAGCACCTCGGGCAGGGCCCCCGGTCGGGACACCCCGGCGGCGAGCCGTCGCCCGAGGCTGACCGCCGGTACGCCGAGCGCCAACGCGGCGACGCCCGCCAGTACGGCGATGACCGGCCAGCGGGCCGACCCGAGCGCCAGCCGGGGTGCGGGGCGGCGGGTGCCGCCGAGGCGCGCGTACCGGGCACCCCGGCGGCGGGTGGCGGTCTCGCCGGTCAGTAGCACCACCGTGAGCACCACCAGCACGCTGGAGAGCACCAGCGCGCCGGTCCGGTCGAAGCCGAGGTCGAAGGCGACGAAGATGGCCCGGGTGAAGGTGTCCGCGCGCAGGATGGAGACCGCGCCGAAGTCGGAGAGCACGTAGAGGGCGACCAGCAGCGCACCGGCGGCGGTGGCCGGGCGGATCTGCCGCAGCGTCACCGCGGTGAAGGTCTGCCACCCGCTGCGTCCGAGCGATCGGGACACCTCCTCCTGCGCCGGGTCCGCGCCGCGCAACGCCGCCGCGACCGGCAGGAGCACGTACGGGTAGGAGCAGAGGGTGAGCACCAGCGCCGCCGGCCAGAACCCCTCCAGCCGGGGCAGCGCGGAGACCCAGGCGAAGGCGGCGATGTAGGTGGGCACCGCCAGCGGCAGCGCCGCCAGCACGGCGAAGGCCCGCCGGCCGGGCAGGTCGGTGCGGGTGACCAGGAACGCGGTGGCCACGCCGAGTAGGACGCACGCCGTCGTGACCACGGCGGCCAGCCCGAGGCTGCGCAGGGCGAGCAGCGCGACCCGTTCGGTCCACAGTTCGGCGACGACCGCGTCCCAGCCCGCCTCGGCGGTGCGTACCCCGAGGTAGGCCAGCGGGATCAGGGCGACGGCCACCGCGGCGGTCGAGGCCGCGAGCAACGCCGGTCGTGGCGCCAGTCGCCGCATCCCGCCGGGTACGCCGGACAGGGCCGACCCGGATCGGGACGGCCCTGCGACGGAGGGTGGTGCGGTCAGGGCACCAGGCCCGAGTTCTTGATCATGGTGACGGTGGCGTCGAGGGTGTCCAGGTCGTTCAGGTCGATCTGCGGCACCGCCAGCTCGGACAGCGCCGGCACGTACGCCGGGGACGGCACGCCGTCGATCACCGGGTACTCGTAGGTCTGCTCGGCGAAGAACGTCTGGGCCTCGGTGCCGAGCAGGAAGTCCACGAACTTCTGTACGTCGGCGTTGTCGGCGGCCCGCTTGAGCACACCGACGCCCGCGACGTTGACCAGCGCACCGGTGTCCCCGCCGGGGAAGAAGTGCAGCTTCACCTTGAGCGCGTCCGGCGTGGTGCCCTGCTCCTTGGCGATCTCGCCCAGGTAGTAGTGGTTGACCAGCCCGACGGGGATGGTGCCGGCGCCGACGTCTTCGAGGATCTTGCCGTTGCCGTCGCGGATCTGCGGGTCGTTGGCCTTCAGGCCGCTGAGGAACTGCTCGGCCTTGGCGTCGTCGTGCTGCACCCGGATGGCGGTGACGAACGCCTGGAACGAGGCGTTGGTCGGAGCGACGCCGACCTTGCCCTTCCAGGCCGGGCCGGTCAGGTCGAACACCGAGGCGGGCAGTTCGTCGGCCTGCACCAGGTCGGCGTTGTACGCCAGCACCCGGGCGCGGGCGCTCACGCCGACCCACTGGCCGTTGCCGGCACGGTAGGACGCCGGCACCTTCGCCGTGGTCTCCTCGGCGAGCGTGGTGAACATGCCCTGCTTGGCCACGGTGCCCAGCGCGCCCGCGTCCTGGGCGAAGAACACGTCGGCGGGGGACCGGTCGCCCTCCTCGACGAGCTGGGCGGCGAGCTGCGCGGTGTTCGCGTACCGGGCGTTGACGGTGATGCCGGTCTGCTCGGTGAACTTGTCCAGCAGCGGCTTGACGAGCTGCTCGTTGCGTCCGCTGTAGACGGTGATCGACTTGTCGGTCGACTGGCCCGAGTCTGCTGCCGCGTCCTCCTCACCGGATCCGCAGGCGGCCAGCCCGACGGTGAGCAGACTGGCGGCGAGCAACGCGCCGGTGGTACGGCGGGTGAGAAGCACGATGAACCCTTTCCTCTGCGGCCCGGGACGACCGAGCGCCGAAGTTAGCACAGCCTAACCTAATCCGGAATCAAGCTGAGTGTTGGATCACCTGCTGCCGACCGGAGCGGGCAGGATGAGGGGCATGACACTCGCACTGCCCATCGACCCGGAGGCGAACCGGCTGCTCACGCAGAGTCCGCTGGCGCTGTTGACGGGGATGGTTCTCGACCAACAGATCTCGATGGAGAAGGCGTTCTCCTCGCCGTACGTGCTGGCCCAGCGGCTCGGTCACGACCTGGACGCCCGGGAACTCGCCGAGTACGACCCGGACGCGTTGGTGGCCCTCTTCGCCCAGCCGCCGGCACTGCACCGGTTCCCGAAGGCGATGGCGGCCCGGGTGCAGGAGGTCTGCCGGGCGCTGGTCGACCGGTACGACGGCGACGCCGCCCGGCTCTGGGCCGACCCCGCCGACGGTGCGGAACTGCTCGCGCGGATCACCGCCCTGCCCGGGTTCGGTCGGCAGAAGGGTCAGATCTTCCTCGCCCTGCTCGGCAAGCGGTTCGGCGTACGGCCGCCCGGCTGGCGGGAGGCGGCCGGCGGCTACGGCGACCCGGAGGTCCACCGGTCGGTGGCCGACGTCACCGACGCCGAGTCGTTGCGCCTGGTCCGGGAGTACAAGCAGCAGCAGAAGGCGGCGGCGAAGGCGAAGGCCGCCGGGGGCTGAGCGGCCGGGCGAGGCGATGGCCCGAGGAACGTCGTCGCGGGTGCGGTCGAGGTGACAGGATGGGAGCGACCCCTCGAGGAGGTACACGGTGAAGCATCAGGCGTACCGGCCGATCCTCATCACCGACGCCTCGCGCAGCCAGAACGACCAGCTCACCACCCGGCAGCGGCGGTACGTCGCGATGATGGGCGTCCGGGTGGCGTGTGTGATCGCCGGCGCGATCCTGGTCGGCACGCGGGCACCCCTGCTCTGGCTCTGGCTGCCGCTGGTGGCGCTGGGCATGATCGTCGTCCCGTGGCTCGCGGTGCTGCTGGCCAACGACCGGCCGCCGAAGGAACAGCACCGGCTGATCGGCCGGTCGGCACGGCGGCAGCAGCAGGAGGCGCCGCCGATGAGCCTCACCGCCGAGGAACGACCGCACAAGGTCATCGACGCCGAGCCCTGACGCAGTCCGACCCGGGCAGCACGGGAGTGGCCCGGCCCGGGCAGGACTGGTCGTCGTGAGCGGTTCAGCCGCTCGGCCGGGCACCCACCTGGGAGACCGCCGCCGCGCCGAGGTCGGTGGCCCGGTTCAGGGCGGCCTCCGGAGTCGCCCCGGTCAGCCAGGCGGCGAGCAGCCCGGCCGCGAAGGCGTCGCCCGCCCCCGTCACGTCCACCACCGCCACCCGGCGGGCCGGTGAGGTGACGAGCGTGCCGGTGCGCTCCACCCAGGTGGCGCCCGCCCCACCGCGCTTGACCACCACCCGTCGAGCCGTGGCGGCCAGCGCCCGTCCCTGGGCCGCCGGATCGAGCCCGCCGGCCAGCACCGCCGCCTCGTCGGTGTTCACCAGCAGCAGGTCGACCCCGCGTACCCAGGACAGGAAGGCCGCCGCACCGGCGGCCCGCAGCGGCGCCGCGGAGGCCGCGTCCACGCTGGTGGTGAGGCCGCGCTCGCGGGCGGCGGCCAGCGCGTGCCGCCCCGCCGGGCGGGACTCCGGGTCCAGCAGGGTGTACCCGGACAGGTGCAGGTGGCTCGCCTCCGGTGCCTCGGCCAGCGCCGCGTCGATCTGCTCGGGACGCAGCCGCACGTTCGCCCCGCGCTCGGTGACCATGGTGCGTTCGTCTCCGCCGGCCAGCACGATCACGGTGCCGGTGCCGATCCCGGGCACCGACCGCACCGCGCAGTCGACGCCGACCGCGGTCAGCTCCGCGATCCGGTCCCGGCCCGCGTCGTCGTCGCCGACGGCGCCGACCAGCGTCACCGGCACGCGCTGCGTGGTCAGCCAGGCGGCGGTGTTCGCGGCCTGTCCGCCGCCGGTGAACCGGATCTGGGCGGGCGTGTCGGTGCCCCGGGTCAGCGGGACGGACAACACCGCCACCACGTCGGTGATCACGTCACCGACGACCAGCACCCGGCCGGCGACGCTGCCGCGCCGCGCTCCGGTGCCGGCCCGTACGCCGGATCCGCTCACGCCGTGGCGTCGTCGCGCCGGGTGGCGGCGGCCACCGCGATCCGCGCGGCGAGGTCGGCGTTGCGCAGGATGATCCGGACGTTGACCGCCAGGCTGGCCCCTTCGGTGGCGGAGTGGAAGTGGGAGAGCAGGTACGGGGTGACCGCCTTGCCGCTCACCCCGTCGCGCTCCAGCCGGGCCAGTCCCTCGGCGAGGGTCCGGTCGTGCAGGTCCGGGTCGAGCTGCTCGTCGACCGGCAGCGGGTTGGCGACGACCAGACCACCGTGGTGCACGCCGTGCGCCTCGCGGGCGGCCAGCGCGTCCGCGATCAGCTCGGGCGAGTCGACCGACCAGTCCAGGTCGAAGCCGCTGTCGGTGATGAAGAAGCCCGGGAACCGGCGGGTGCGGTAGCCGACCACGGCCACCCCGAGGGTCTCCAGGCGCTCCAGCGTCGCCCCCACGTCGAGGATCGACTTGACCCCGGCGCAGACCACCGCGATCGGCGTCCGGGCCAGGGTCACCAGGTCGGCGGACTCGTCGAAGGTCTGCGCGGCCTCCCGGTGCACCCCGCCCAGGCCGCCGGTGGCGAACACGCCGATCCCGGCCCGGGCCGCCACCGCGCTGGTCGCGGCCACGGTGGTGGCGCCGTCCGCGCCGGTCGCGGCGGCCACCGCGAGATCGCGTACGGAGAGTTTGGTCACGTCCTCGGCGGTGGCCAACCGGGTCAGCTCGGCGTCGTCGAGGCCCACCACGAGTTCGCCGGAGACCATCCCGATGGTGGCCGGGACCGCGCCCGCGTCCCGGACGGCCTGTTCGATCTCCCGGGCCACCCGCAGGTTGTCCGGCCGGGGCAGGCCGTGCGAGACGATGGTGCTCTCCAGGGCGACCACAGGACGCCGCTCGCGCAGCGCCTGGGCCACCTCGGTGCCGTGGCGAAGGTGAAAGTGGGTCACAGTCGCCCACCGTACTGCCGCCGCCCCGGTCACCTCAGGTGGACCGGGGCCACAGTGACCTGCCAGACTTGTCGGTTGGAGGTGCAGACGTGAGCACAGAGGTCCTGGAGCGTCCGGAGCTGAAGGACGCCGACACCGGCCCGGAGATGTTCCACTACGTCCGGAAGGAAAAGATCGCCGAGAGTGCCGTCATGGGCACCTTCGTCGTGGCACTGTGCGGAGAGACCTTCCCGGTGACGAAGACCCCCAAAAAGGGTTCGCCGGTCTGCCCCAAGTGCAAAGAGATCTACGACTCGTACCGCGAGTGACCCCGGGCCGACCGCCCGTACGCCCGCGTAGCCTGCGGCGGTGACCACCTCCACCGCCCTGCTCCTGGCCGACCTGGCCGGGGTCGCGGTCTTCGCCGCCTCGGGAGCCTCCGCGGCGGTCGCCAAGCGCCTCGACCTGTTCGGCGTGGTCTTCGTCGGTTTCGTCGCGGCCCTCGGTGGCGGGATCTTCCGTGACCTGGTCATCAACGAGGCCCCGCCGCTGGCCTTCGGCGACTGGCGGTACGCGACCACGGCCGCGCTGACCGCCGGAGCGATCTTCTGGCTACACCCGCAGTTCGCCCGGCTGCGGACCACCGTCCTGGTGCTGGACGCGGCCGGGCTCGGCCTGTTCACCGTCGTCGGCACCCTCAAGGCCCTCGAAGCCCAGGTGCCGGCCGTCGGCGCCTGCCTGATCGGCATGCTCACCGCGATCGGCGGCGGCCTGGTCCGCGACCTGCTCACCGGCGAGATCCCGGTGGTGCTGCGGCGGGAGATCTACGCGCTCGCGGCGCTGGTCGGCGCGATCGTGGTCGCGGTCCTGTTCGCCCTCGACCGCACCGGCCCGGCCCCGCTCACCGCTGCGGCGGTGCTGGTCTTCGGCGTACGCCTGGTGGCGCTGCGGCGACGCTGGTCGGCGCCGGTGGCGACGCTGCGTCAGCCCCGCACGGAGGCGTCCGGACCGCCGCCGGAGTGACCGTGACCGTCGCCGCTGCGGCCGTCACCACCCGGTGGACGCGGCGTCACGTCGCGGACCCGGTGCGGTGGCCGACGCGGCGCGGTGACCTGGCGCTGTGGTCGTTGCGGTCGGGCAGTGGCGAAGGGCACCGGACGCCCGGTGTGGCGTCGCGTGGGGCCGGTCGCCGGTCCTGGTTATGCTGAGTCGGCCTTCGCGGCTTGTTCTGCGCGGAGGCGTTTTCGTGGGGCGACTACCGCGCCCCCGGCCCGGGTCCGCCGGCCTGCGGTCGGGACACTGCGTCGGAGAGGAGCGAGCCGTGGCACCCCGGACGCCGGCGCTCGAGACGTTCCCGCCCCTACGGGCCTGGCAACGCAAGGCGATGGTGGAGTACCTGCGCCGACGCAGCGAGGACTTCACCGCGGTCGCCACCCCTGGCGCCGGGAAGACCACCTTCGCCCTGCGGATCGCCGCCGAACTGCTCGCAGACGGCACCGTCGAGGCGGTGACCGTGGTGGCGCCGACCGAGCACCTGAAGACCCAGTGGGCGACTGCGGCGGCCCGGGTCGGCATCCAGCTCGACGCCGCGTTCCGCAACGCCGACCTGCACTCGTCGGCGGACTTCCACGGCGCGGTGATCACCTACGCGCAGGTCGGCATGGCGCCGCACGTGCACCGGCGGCGCACCATGACCCGGCGCACCCTGGTCATCCTCGACGAGATCCACCACGCGGGCGACTCCCGCACCTGGGGCGACGGGGTGAAGGCCGCCTTCGAGCCGGCCGTACGCCGGCTGATGCTGACCGGTACGCCGTTCCGCTCCGACGACAACCCGATCCCGTTCGTCGAGTACGAGCGGGGCGGGGACGGGCTGCTGCGGTCCCGGGCCGACTCCGTGTACGGCTACAGCGACGCCCTGCGCGACGGCGTGGTGCGGCCGGTGCTGTTCCTGGCGTACTCCGGGGAGACCCGGTGGCGCACCAACGCCGGGGAGGAGCTGTCGGCGCGGCTGGGCGAGCCGATGACCCAGGATCTGATCGCCCAGGCCTGGCGTACCGCCCTGGACCCGGCCGGCGACTGGATGCCGCAGGTGCTGCGGGCCGCCGACGCCCGACTGACCGTGCTGCGCGAGGCGGGCATGCCCGACGCGGCCGGTCTGGTGATCGCCACCGACCAGCAGTCCGCCCGCTCGTACGCCAAGCTCATCGAGCAGGTCACCGGGGAGAAGGCGGCTGTCGTCCTCTCCGACGACGTGGGCGCTTCGGCCCGGATCGCGACGTTCGCGGCGTCCGAGCAACGGTGGCTGGTCGCGGTGCGGATGGTCTCCGAAGGGGTCGACATCCCCCGGCTGGCCGTCGGTGTCTACGCGACCAGTGCCAGCACCCCGCTGTACTTCGCGCAGGCGATCGGGCGGTTCGTCCGGGCCCGCCGCCCGGGGGAGACCGCCTCGGTGTTCCTGCCCAGCGTCCCGCACCTGCTCGGGCTGGCCAGCGAGATGGAGGCCGAGCGGGACCACGTGCTCGGCAAGCCGAAGGACCGCGAGGGCTTCGACGACGACCTGCTGGAGCGGGCTCAGCGCGACGACCAGGCCAGCGGCGAGCTGGAGAAGCGGTTCGCCGCGCTGTCCGCCACCGCCGAACTGGACCAGGTGATCTTCGACGGCGCCTCGTTCGGCACCGCCGCCCAGGCCGGCACCCCCGAGGAGGAGGAGTACCTGGGCCTGCCCGGGCTGCTGACCTCGGCGCAGGTGGCGGAGCTGCTGTCCAAGCGGCAGTCCGAGCAACTGGCGGCCCGTAAGCGCCGTGCCACCGAGCGGTCGGCCGAACCGGCGGCCCCGCCCGCGCCGGCGCCGATGAACGCCGCCCAACGCCGAGTCGCGCTACGCCGCCAGCTCAACGCTCTGGTGGCCGCCCAGCACCACCGCACCGGCCAACCGCACGGGAAGATCCACGCCGAGCTCCGTCGCCTCTGCGGTGGCCCGCCCAGCGCCCAGGCCACCATCGAACAGCTCGAAGAGCGCATAGCCACCGTCCAGACCCTCTAACCCCACCCCCCACCCCCTCCCCGTCGGGTGATCAAGGAGTTTGCGTCGGGGCGAGTCGGCGATCGTGGCCCAAATCTCTTGATCACCCGCGTCAGGCGGGGTGGGGGGGTGGGGGTAGACGGAGCCGGCCGGAGGCCCGTGTGGGGCCTCCGGCCGGCGGTGTGTCTCGTGGGTTCTAGTTCGCCATCAGGTCGGCGCCGCGCCAAGTGAACTCCGGGTCCGTCGCGAACCGTACGGTGATCTTCACGAGATCCTCCGCGTACTTGTTGGCGTGGTGCCCACAGAACACCAGCTCACTGCCACCCGAGAGGGTGATCCGGAGCTTGCCGGCGGCATTGCAGCGGTCGCACCGTTCATCGGCGGCCGGGGGGCTCACCGTCTCGGGCGGCGGCGTGAGGGTCGGGGTCATCGCCTTCCTCCTCTGGTCGTCACCGATGAACACTCTCTTCGGTCTTGGTCACCTATCGTGCAACACCCTTGTAGGGCCTCGCCTTCCCTGTGTGCCCGCGGGGGACCGAGGTCACACCTGGCACCGACAGTGTGCCGTGCACCCAGGGTGCCACGTCAACGATCACATTCGTGCAACCACCTGATCACCATCCGGCGTTGACGCCTGGTGGTCAAAACGACACGATCAGTTGACGCGAGCTGATCAGTCGAGATAATCCCGGAGTACCTGGGAACGCGACGGGTGTCGCAGCTTGGACATCGTCTTGGACTCGATCTGCCGGATCCGCTCCCGGGTCACCCCGTAGACCTGCCCGATCTCGTCCAGCGTGCGAGGCTGGCCGTCGGTCAGGCCGAAGCGCAGGCGGACCACGCCCGCCTCCCGCTCGGACAGCGTCTGGAGCACCTGCTGGAGCTGGTCCTGCAGCAGCGAGAAGGACACCGCGTCGACCGCGACGACCGCCTCCGAGTCCTCGATGAAGTCACCGAGCTGGCTGTCGCCCTCGTCACCGATGGTCTGGTCGAGCGAGATCGGCTCCCGGGCGTACTGCTGGATCTCCAGCACCTTCTCCGGTGTGATGTCCATCTCCTTGGCCAGCTCCTCCGGAGTGGGCTCACGGCCCAGGTCCTGGAGCAGCTCGCGCTGGATCCGGCCCAACTTGTTGATCACTTCGACCATGTGTACCGGGATGCGGATGGTGCGGGCCTGGTCGGCCATGGCGCGGGTGATGGCCTGGCGGATCCACCAGGTGGCGTAGGTGGAGAACTTGTAGCCCTTGGTGTAGTCGAACTTCTCGACGGCGCGGATGAGGCCGAGGTTGCCTTCCTGGATGAGGTCGAGGAAGGCCATGCCGCGGCCGGTGTACCGCTTGGCGAGCGAGACGACCAGGCGGAGGTTCGCCTCCAGCAGGTGGTTCTTGGCACGCTCGCCGTCGCGGGAGATCCAGAGCAGGTCGCGCTGCATCTCGCGGACGAGCTTCTCCTCGCCCTCGTCGGCCGCGCGCAGCCGCTCGGCGGCGTAGAGCCCGGCCTCGATCCGCTTGGCCAGCTCCACCTCCTGCTCGGCGTTGAGCAGCGGCACCTTGCCGATCTGCTTGAGGTACGCCCGGACGGAGTCGGCCGACGCGGTCAGCTCGGCGTCCCGGCGCGCCTGCTTGAGCGCCTCGGACTCCTCGTCGTCCCACTCGAAGTCGTTGTCGGTGGCCGAACTCGCCGCGTCGGCCTCGGCGGCCTGGGTCAGCTCGGCCGGCTCCTCGACCACCACGTCCTCGATCTCGGCGGCGAGTTCCTCGGGGTCGACCTCACCCTCGGCGCCCTCGCCCTTGGCCTTGCCACCGGCCTTGGCCGGCTTGGCACCGGTGGCGGCGGCCACCGTCGCCTTGGTGGCCCGGGTGGACTTCTTGGCCGGCGCGACGGCCTTGGCCACGTCGGCGGTGGTGCCGGCGGCCTTGCGCGCGGTCGCCTTGCGGGGCGCCGGTGCCGGTGCCTCGTCGGCCGCGGCGGCCTGCTTCGGAGCGGGCGCCGCCGCCTTCTTGGTGGTCTTGGCGGTGGTGGCCCGGGAGGCGGGAGTGGCGGAACGGGCGGCGGCGACCCGGCGGCGGGTGCTGGCCGAACCGTCGACCACCACGGTCACCCCGGCCTCGGAGAGCGCCCGCAGGATCTTCTTGGCCTGGGCCGGAGTCACCTCGGCGGACTCGACGGTGCGCGCGAGCTGGGCCGACGTGAGCTGGCCGCCGGCGCTCTGCGCGTGGGCGATCAGGGTGTCGGTGAGCGAGCGAACGTCGGCGCCGGTCTGGCGGGGTTCTGTCACGAATGACCTTCCGGAGGCGAAGAGCGAGCACGGCCGGGATCGTCCGGCGCAGCGTGGGGCACCACGCCGGGCGATGTGGTTGAGGAACCCCCGTGTCCCCGGCCGACCGGTCGTCCGGTCGCCCGTGGCGGTGGGCAGGGGTGAATTGTAACGCCGTCTGCGGCGATCATCCTGCGCCGCACGGCTGACCGGCGGTCGAGACCGCCGATTCGGTGCACTTCTGGACTTTGTAAGGATGATACCCGCGCAGGACTCGGAAACCCGGTCGTGCGGGAAGGGGACGGACGATGGACCGCTCGGCGCCCCAGCCAGGGCAGTTGTTGGAGATCGCGATCGACGTGGCACGGGAGGCGGCGGCCACCGCGTACCGGATGCGGGTCGAGGGGGTCTCCGTGGCGGCCACCAAGAGCACCGCCACCGACGTGGTGACCGCGGCCGACCGGGCGGTGGAGCGCCAGATCATCGAGGCGCTGCGTCGGCGGCGGCCGGACGACGCCGTGCTGGGCGAGGAGTACGGCGCCACGGAGCGCGCTCCGACCGCCAGGGTGCGGTGGATCGTGGATCCGATCGACGGCACGGTCAACTACCTGTACGGGCTGGCGCACTGCGCGGTGTCGATCGCCGCCGAGGTGGACGGCGAGGTCGTGGCCGGTGTGGTGCGCAACATCCACACCGGCGAGGAGTGGACCGCGACGGCCGGTGGCGGTGCCTGGCGGGACGGCCGGCGACTGCGCGGCTCCGCCGAGACCGAGCTCGGGCAGACGCTGGTGATCACCGGATTCGGCTACGACCCGGCCCGCCGTGCCCACCAGGCCCGGGTGGTGACCGAGCTGATCGCGCACGTCCGGGACATCCGTCGACTCGGTGCCGCCGCCGTCGACCTCTGCCTGGTCGCCGAGGGGCGGGCCGACGCGTTCTACGAGAAGGGCCTGGCGGACTGGGACCGGGCCGCCGGTGGGCTGGTCGCCACCGAGGCCGGGCTGCGGATCGGCGGGATCGACGGGCAGGGCCCCGGGCCGGACATGGTCATCGCCGCGCCGCCGGACCTGTTCGCGCCCCTGCACGACCGGCTGGCCGCGCTGGACGCCTCGGGCGGCCCCTGATTGTCCGGCCGGGTGACCCGTGGTCGGGCCGCTCGGCCGATCAGATCGACCCGCCCGGCTCGTCCGGTCCACCCGGTCGGACCGATCCGTCGGTCAGTCCTCGACCGGCAGGGGACAGGTGCCCGGCGGGGCCACCGGCGAACCGAGGTCGCCGAGGGACTGGTTGACCTCGGTGGTGGTCGCCAACTGCCGGAAGCCGTTGCCGAGGACCACCTCGACCACGTCGTCCTCGCGCTTGGCGTCGTACTCGTACTCGGCGCTGTTCAGGAAGTACGCCCGCAGCAGGTGGGCCGAGCCGACGCCCTTCGGGCCGTACCGCAGCACCGCCACGTCGTCGACCTGCTTCTTCTGGTTGCCTTCCTTCTGGACCTGGAAGTCGCGGTTGCGGAACTCGTCGCCCACGCTGCCGGCCAACCCGGGTCGGTCGGTGGCGTTCAGCACTCTGATCTTGACGTCCTTGCGCTCGCGCAATGTCACGTCGGCACGCGGCCAGTCCTCCGGGCAGCCCTGGGCGGAGCCCGCGTTACTCTGGGTGTCCTTGACGAGGGCGACGACCACGAAGACCAGGGCGACCACCGCCAACATGCCGACGACAACGAGTGCTCGCACTCGCGCAAAGCTCATCAGGGCGCTCCCGGGCGATGGATGGGTGGCAGCGGCCGTCGGCGTGCGGGCCGTCCCGCCGGCCGCCGGGTACGCCGCTGAGGTTAACGGTTGTCCGACCGTGGCGTGGAAACAGTCCGACATACCGGCGCGCCACCCTGGAACGGGGTACTACTACCCCTATCTTCGTGTCGCCTGAGTCACATTGGGAACAACTTCCCGTGCAGGGGCGTACATCTCAGCCACGAGGGCGGTATACATGCCTCGCCCAAGGGGGGGTAGGTTCCGCGCTCGTCGGGGAGATCCTCTGGCGGTCTGGCCCACACAGACGTCGGGTCGGGTGGCCGACACTTGCGGTGGCCGGCCAGCGGAACCGAAACAGCGTCGTCCGGCGTTACAACCGGAAGCGACAACATCGAAATGGGAGAGTGAAACCGATGGCCACCGACTACGACGCCCCGCGCCGCGACGAGGTCGACCTCGGCGAGGACAGCCTCGAAGAGCTCAAGGCCCGGCGCGTCGACTCACAGTCGGGTGCCGTGGACGTCGACGAGGCGGAGGTGGCGGAGAGCTTCGAGCTGCCCGGCGCCGACCTCGCCGACGAGGAGCTCACGGTCAAGGTGCTACCGATGCAGCAGGACGAGTTCCGCTGTGCCCGGTGTTTCCTGGTGCACCACCGCAGCCAACTGGCAGTCGAGCGCAACGGCGAGTTGATCTGCCGTGAGTGTGTCTGACCGACGGCCCGACACCACCACCACAGCGGCGGCTCCGGCATGGAGCCGCCGCTACCCGGCTCGACGAGCGGTGACGCCCGAGACCTGATTCACTCGTGGGGTGACGCGCCACGCGGTGGCCGTCAGCCGGGGGAGGACAGGCATGGGCGCGCGGCGGCGGTCGAGGCATCGGCCCGGTGCCGCGGCGCCGCGTGGCGGCACGGAGGGCAGCGGAGTGGCGGCATGAGCGAGCCGAACGCGAACGAGCCGAACGCGAGCGGGCGGGACGCGAACGAGCAGGGCACGGACGAGCTGGGCGCGACGGTGGTCGCGCTGACCGCCGACGACGTCGAGCCGGCGACGCGCCGCCAACTGCTCGGGCGTCTGGTGGGGCAGGCCCGGGCCCGGGGCATCGGTGACCTGTTCAAGCCGAAGGCGGCCGTCCGCTGGATGGTCGACACCGTCGCCGAGGTCGCCCCGCACGTACCGATCCGGGACCTGGCCACCCTGCGCCGGCACTTCCCGGGCTTGGACGACGAGCAGTTGGCCGACCGGCTGGTGCGCAACGCGTCCCGGGCGACCGCCGGGATCGGCGCGGCCGGTGGCGGCGCCTCCGCCGTGCAGTGGACGGTCACCCCGAGCCTGCTGTCCGCCCCGGTGCTGCTGGCCGCCGAGACGGTCACCGTGGTGGCGATCGAGCTGAAGCTGACCGGCGAGCTGCACGAGATCTACGGCGCGCCGCTGCCCGGCGGAGGCACCCAGCGCACGGTCGCCCTGGTGCAGGCGTGGGCAAACCGGCGCGGCGTCAACCCGATGATGCCGGGCGTGGGAGTGGGCGCCGTGCTCGGCACCGCCGCCCGCCACGAGCTGCGGGACACCCTGCTCAAGCGGTTCGGCCGCAACCTGACCACGCTGGGGCCGTTCCTGACCGGCGCGGCGGTGGCGAGCTTCCTGAACCGGCGCGCCACCCGGGCGCTGGCCGACGAGCTCCGCGCCGATCTGCGTCGGCAACGGCGGGCGTTGCCCGGCGGGCCACCCGGCCCACCGATGCCCGGTGGGCCGCCTGTGCTGCCCGCTTCCTGACCGACCTTCCGGCGGCTGAGCCCCGGGACAGCGTCGGCAACGGCCCTGAGAGCGCCGAGGAGGCCCGAGGGTGCCCGGGAAGGGGTGGGAGTCAGCGTGTCGCGTCCCGGGCGGCCAGGATCGCCTCGGCGAGCTCGACCGGGCGCCGGGAACTGACCACCCAGAACGGGGTGGGGTCGTCCGGGTCGTCGAGGACCACCTGGACCGCGCCGGATACCCACGGCCGCTGCACCACGAACGCCAGCGGGTCGGCGGCCACCCCGAGCACCTCACGCCGCCCGTCGGCGTCCAGCGCGACGGCGTCGGCGACGAAGCGCACCGGCAGCCGGGCGTCGTCGACCTGCAACTCCCCGCCGGTCACCGCGATGCGGATCCGGCCCAGCCACGCCATGGTCGCCAGCGCGAGCGGGACGAACACCGCGAACGGCAGCCAGGCGCGTACGCCGTCCGCGCCCATCCAGACCTCGACCGCGAGCAGCGCGGCGACCGCGATCCCGGCCGGCCACAACCACCAGGGCAGACGGAGCCGTTCGGCGTACGTCGGGGTGGTGCCGGTGGTGGCGGGGGACGGTGACGTGCTCACTCGTGCCAGGGTACGGCGCGCGGCGGGCCGGGTAGCGGGCAGGATGGCAGGGTCACCCCCAGCGGAACGGACGAAAGAGGTAGACCGTGACCGACCTGGTGCCCGTGCCGGTACGGCAACTCGACCCCGAGCTGCCGCTGCCGGCGTACTCGCATCCCGGTGACGCCGGTGCCGACCTGGTGGCCGCCGCCGACGTCGAGTTGCCGCCCGGCGGCCGGGCGTTGGTGCCGACCGGCGTGGCGATCGCGTTGCCCGAGGGGTACGTGGGCCTGGTCCACCCCCGATCGGGGCTCGCGGCCAGACTCGGCGTGACGGTGCTCAACGCGCCCGGTACGGTCGACGCCGGCTACCGGGGTGAGATCCTGGTCAACCTGATCAACCATGATCGGGACGCACCGGTGAAGATCTCGCGGGGCGACCGGATCGCGCAACTCGTTGTGCAGCGGGTGGCACGGGCGGCCTTCCGGCCGGTGGCCGAGCTGCCCGCGTCCGGACGCGGGACCGGCGGGCACGGCTCCACCGGCGGACACGTCGGGCTGGTGCCGCCGCCGCCCACGGACGGCGTGGACGGAAGAGATGGCACGGTGAGTGCGAACAGCGGAGGGTGGACGCAGTGATCTTCTCCCGAAAGCGGGCCGCGGGACGGCACGCCCGTGACGAGCGAGCCACGGACGCGCTCCAGACCGTCGACGACGCCGGTTCGGCGTCGGAGGCGCCGGCGCGTGGGCCGTACGACGTCTCCGAGGCGCCGGACGGGGTGCAGCGACTCGACCTGGGCAGCCTGCAGATCCCGGCGGTGCCCGAGGTGGAGGTGCGGGTGCAGGCCGACCCGCAGGGGGTGATCCAGCAGGTCGTGCTCGTGCACGGGCCGAGCGCCCTGCAACTCGGCGTCTTCGCCGCGCCGCGCTCCGAGGGCATCTGGGACGAGGTGCGGGAGGAGATCCGCAAGTCGTTGTTCAACGACGGCGCCGCCGCCCAGGAGGTCACCGGCGAGTACGGCGTCGAGCTGCACGCCCGGGTGCGTACCGACGACGGGCTGACGGACCTGCGGTTCGTCGGCGTCGACGGGCCCCGGTGGATGGTCCGGGCGGTGTACCAGGGCGCCGCGGCCACCGACCCGGCCGCCGCCGGTCCGCTGGCCGACTGCCTCGACGGACTGGTCGTCGACCGGGGACAGGAGGCCAAGCCGGTGCGGGAGCCGCTGCCGCTGCGTCTGCCCCGCGAGGCGGCCGGCCAGGTCGAGGCCGAGGCCGAGACGGCACCGGCACCCGGTACGCGCTGAACCCGGCTCCGTCGAAGACGCCGGGACGGCCCACACCGGCGTACGCTGGCGTGAGCCGTTCCGGCGCCGCCGGATCGCGGCGGGTGCCGGCGACGTCCCGGCCGGCGTGGATGGGGTGACGCGGAGGTCATGAGCACCGGCGAGGGTCGGGGTTCGCTGCGGCGCATGCTGCGACGGCTCACCGCCAGCGAGGCCGAGATCGAGGCCCAGCAGTTGCAGCGGGACAGCGCCCGGTGCGGCGGTGTCCCGGCGGCACAGTGTGCCCGGGGCCAGGTGGCCTCGGTCACCGGCCGTCTGCGTACGGTGGTCTACACGCCGCGCACCAACCAGCCGGCGCTGGAGGCCGACCTCTACGACGGCAGTGACGTCGTGACGCTGGTCTGGCTGGGGCGACGGCGCATCACCGGCATCGAACCCGGGCGACACCTGACCGCGAAGGGGCGGATCGCGGTGCGGGACGACCGTAAGGTGATCTACAACCCGTACTACGAGTTGGAGCCGTCGACGTGACTACGCGGGCGCGGCGGATGAAAGGCGGGCGATGACCACCGGACAGCACCCGGCCACCCAGCCGGAGACCGAGCCGACCGACGAGGAGCGGCTGCCGACCGTCGCCGAGCAGATGGCCGACCAGCTCGGCGGCTGGCGGGGGCTGGTGGAGTCCAGCATCCCGGTGGTGGTCTTCGTGGTGGTCAACATCCTCGGCGAGCTGCGCCCCGCGGTGATCGCGTCGGTGGGTGTGGCGGTCCTCATCGGCGTGCTGCGGCTGGCCCAGCGTCGGCCGGTGCGGCACGCGGTCAACGGGTTGTTCGGCATCGGCATCGGTGCCGCCATCGCCTGGCGGACCGGCGAGGCCCGCGACTTCTATCTGCCCGGCATCCTCTACGGCATCGGCTACGGCGTGGCGTTGCTGGTCTCGGCGGTGATCCGGCAGCCCCTGGTCGGCTGGCTCTGGTCGGTGCTGGTGGCCAAGGGCAGCTCCGAGTGGCGGAACGACCCGAAGCTGGTGCGGACCTTCACCGGCCTGACCGTGCTGTGGGGCGTGGTCTGGCTGGCCAAGGTCGGCGTGCAGGCCGGGCTCTACCTCGCGCAGCAGGACACCGCGCTGGGCGTGGCCCGGCTCGCGCTGGGCTACCCGCCGTACGTGCTGCTGTTGCTGATCACGGTCTGGACCGTCCGCCGGGTCATGCGGGAGTCCGAGCCGACACCGCTGCCGAGCTGACGGCTCAGCGCGACTCGCGGGTGCGCTCGACGCTGTCCGGGCCGAGGACCACCGCGCGTACCGCGTCCTCCATCTCGGCGGTGCACACGAAGATCAGCTCGTCGCCGGCCTCGACCGGGTCGTCGGGGGTGGGCACCAGGACCCGCTTGCCGCGCAGGATCGCCACCAGGGCGGCGTCCCGGGGCAGCGGCACCGCCCGCAGCGGCTGCCCGACGTAGGGCGCGGTCGGCGGCAGCGTGATCTCGACCAGGTTGGCCTCGCCCTGCCGGAAGGTCATCAGGCGGACCAGGTCGCCGACGGTCACCGCCTCCTCGACCAGAGCGGCCATCACGCGTGGCTTGCTGACCGCCACGTCCACGCCCCACTGCTCGGTGAAGAGCCACTCGTTCTCGGCCCGGTTGATCCGGGCGACCACCCGGGGTACCGCGAACTCGGTCTTGGCCAGCAGCGAGACCACCAGATTGGCCTTGTCGTCGCCGGTGGCGGCGACCACCACGTCGCAGCCGGCGAGGTCGGCCTGCTCCAGGCTGGTCAGCTCGCAGGCGTCGGCCAGCACCCACTGCGCGTCCGGCACCCGCTCCGGCCGTACCTTCCGCCGTTGCCGCTCGATGAGCATCACCTGATGGCCGTTCTCGATCAGCTCCTGGGCGATCGAGCGACCCACGTTGCCGGCGCCGGCGATGGCGACCCGCATGTCACTGCCCCCTTTCCGGTGCCGCCGCTGTCGCGGTGACCGTGGCCACCATGTCGTCGGTCACCAGCATGAAGACCTGGTCGCCCTCCTGCACCACGCTGGACCCGGTGGGCAGCGTGCCGATGCCGAAGCGGATCAGGTACGCCACCCGGGCCCCGGTGGCCTCCTCCAGTGCCCGGACCGGCCGACCGATCCACTCCTCGTGCACCGGCACCTCGACGATGGAGACCGTGCTGGTCGGATCGCGGAAGATCTCGACGTTGCCCTCGGGCAGCAGGTGCCGCAGCATCCGGTCGGCGGTCCAGCGGACGGTGGCCACGGTGGGGATGCCGAGGCGCTCGAAGACCTGGGCGCGGCGCTGGTCGTAGATGCGGGCCGCCACCCGGGACACGCCGAACGTCTCACGGGCCAGCCGAGCCGAGATGATGTTGGAGTTGTCGCCGCTGGAGACGGCGGCGAAGGCGTCGGCCCGCTCGATCCCGGCCTCGCGCAGCACGTCGCCGTCGAAGCCGGCCCCGGTGACCGTGATCCCGGTGAAGTCCGGCCCCAGCCGGCGGAACGCCTCGGCGTCGTGGTCGATCACCGCCACCGAGTGCCCGCGGCCTTCGAGGCTCTGCGCCAGGGTCGACCCGACCCGGCCACATCCCATGATCACGATATGCACGCTTCCTCCCACGGTGCGTACCGCCGCGCCTCGTCGCCTGTGAGCCTGTCACGTCGGCGTCGCGGACGGGGACCGACGGTACTCCGGCCTCGGGAGCGGCTGCGGGCGACCACCGCGCGTCCCGGCTGGCAGCGGTCGTACGCTTGGCGGTTGTGGCCCGATCCACCTCCCTGTTGAAGCGGCTGCTCGTCGGTCGACCGTTCCGGTCCGACCGCCTCAAGCACACCCTCCTACCGAAGCGCATCGCACTGCCCGTCTTCGCCTCGGACGCGTTGTCCAGCGTGGCGTACGCGCCGGACGAGATCCTCCTGATGCTCTCCATCGCGGGGGCCTCGGCCTTCGTGTTCTCGCCGTGGGTGGCCCTCGGCGTCGTCGTGGTGATGCTGACCGTGGTGGCCAGCTACCGGCAGAACGTGCACGCCTACCCCTCGGGCGGCGGCGACTACGAGGTGGCCACGGTCAACCTCGGCCCCCGGGCCGGGGTGGGGGTGGCCAGCGCCCTGCTGGTCGACTACGTGCTGACGGTCGCCGTGTCGGTCTCCTCCGGGGTGGCCAACCTCGGCTCGGTGATCCCCTTCGTGGCGACCCACAAGGTGCTGATCGCGGTTTGCGCGGTGGTCCTGCTCACCTCCGTCAACCTGCGCGGGCTCAAGGAGGCGGGCAGCGCGTTCGCCATCCCCACCTACGGCTTCATGATCGTCATCATCGGCATGATCCTCACCGGGCTGGTCCGGATCGTGGTGCTCGGCGAGGACCTGCGCGCACCCAGCGCCGACCTGGTGATCGCCGCCGAGTGGCACGACACCACCGGCTGGGCGATGGCGTTCCTGCTGCTGCGCAGCTTCTCCTCCGGGTGCGCCGCGCTCACCGGCGTGGAGGCGATCTCCAACGGGGTGCCGGCGTTCAAGTCGCCCAAGAGCCGCAACGCCGCCACCACGCTGCTGATGCTCGGCCTGGTCGCGGTGACCATGCTGGTCGGCATCGTCTGGCTGGCCCGGCTCACCGGGTTGCAGTTCGTCGAGGACCCGGGCCACCAGATCGTCGCGGGCCCGGACGGGTACGTACAGAAGACCGTCACCGCTCAGCTCGCCGAGACCATCTTCGGATCCGGCTCGATCCTGGGGTTCCTGGTGGTCGGGGTGACCGCCACGATCCTCTTCGTGGCCGCGAACACCGCCTTCACCGGCTTCCCGGTGCTCGGCTCGATCCTGGCCCAGGACCGCTACCTGCCCCGGCAACTGCACACCCGGGGCGACCGGCTGGCCTTCTCCAACGGCATCCTGTTCCTGGCCGCCTTCGCGATCGTGCTGATCATCGGCTTCCAGGCCGAGGTGACCAAGCTCATCCAGCTCTACATCGTCGGGGTCTTCGTCTCGTTCACGCTCTCCCAGGCCGGCATGATCCGGCACTGGAACCGGCTGCTGCGCACCGAACGCGATCCCCGGGTGCGAGCCCGGATGGTCCGTTCCCGGGCGATCAACACGTTCGGCATGGCGATGACCGGAACGGTGCTGGTCATCGTGCTGATCACCAAGTTCCTGCTGGGCGCCTGGATCGCGATCGTCGCGATGGGCGTGATCTATCTGCTGATGCTGGCCGTCCGTCGGCACTACGACCGGGTCGCGGTGGAACTGACCCCGGACGACGGTCGCCCGGTACTGCCCGCCCGCAACCACGCGATCGTGCTGGTCAGCAAGCTGCACCAGCCGACCCTGCGGGCGGTCGCGTACGCGCAGGCCACCCGGCCGGACACGCTGACCGCGTTGACCGTCAACGTGGACGACACCGACACCCGGCAGTTGCAGGCGGACTGGGAGCGGCGGGAGATGCCGATCACGCTGACCGTGATCGACTCGCCGTACCGGGAGATCACCCGCCCGATCCTGAACTATGTGGCGGGGGTCCGTCGGGAGTCGCCGCGCGACGTGGTCACCGTCTTCATCCCCGAGTACGTCGTCGGCCGCTGGTGGGAGAACCTGTTGCACAACCAGAGCGCGCTGCGGCTCAAGGGCCGCCTGCTCTTCGAACCGGGAGTGATGGTGACCAGTGTGCCGTGGCAACTCGCCTCGACCGCCGGCAAGGACCTGGACCGGATGGACGCCACGCTGAGCCGGGGACCGGCGAGGGGGCCCCGGGTGACGCCGCGCAGCACGCTGCCGCCCGGCGCCCCGCCGGCCGGCTCGGTGGCGTCCCGCGACGGCGAGACGCCGGGCGGTGAGCCGCGATGAGCGGGACGACGTCGCGGACCCCCGCCGAGCGTCGGGCCGACACCGCTGCCGGGCCGACCGCGGGCGGGCTGGAGGAGGCCCAGCGGGTCGAGTTGACCGTGGCGGCGGTCGCTCCCGGCGGCCACTGCGTGGCCCGGGTCGACGGGCAGGTGGTCTTCGTCCGGCACGCGTTGCCCGGCGAACGGGTGGTGGCCGAGGTGACCGAGGTGCACCGGGGATTCGTCCGGGCCGACGCGGTGACCGTGCTGGAGGCCGCCGCGCAGCGGGTCACCCCGCCCTGCCCGTACGCCCGGCCGGGCCGGTGCGGCGGGTGCGACCTGCAACACGTCGCCCCGCAGGCCCAACTCGACTGGAAGACCACGGTCGTCCGCGAGCAACTCGTCCGGATCGGCGGGCTCGACGAGGCAGCCTGCGACGCGCTGGGCGTCCGCGTCGAGGCGCTGCCCGGCGGGCCGCTGGGCTGGCGCTCCCGGGTCCGCTACGCGGTCGACGCGGCGGGCCGGGCCGGGCTGCTCAAACACCGCTCGCACGAGGTGGTGCCGATCGACCGCTGCCTGATCGCCCACCCGGCTGTGCAGGACCTGCCGGTGCTCACCTCCACCGGCACCCGGTGGCCGGACGACGAGGCGGTGGAGACGGTCGCCTCGACCGGCGGGGACGTGACGGTGACCGCCGTCGCGGCCGGGCGTACCCGGATCGTCAGCGGCCCGGAGCGGGTGCGCGAGCGGGCCGCGGGCCGGGAGTGGGTGCTGCCCGCCTCGTCCTTCTGGCAGGTGCACCCGGCGGCGGCGGACACGCTCGTCGACGCGGTGGTGGCACTGACCGACCCGCAGCCGGGCGAGATCGCCTGGGACCTCTACGGCGGGGCCGGACTCTTCGCCGCCGCACTGGCCGAGCGGGTCGGCGGGTCCGGCCGGGTCACCCTGGTCGAGTCGGCCGGCGACGGCGTCGCGGCGGCCCGGGAGAACCTGCGCGACCTGCCCCGGGTGGAGGTGGTGGCGGCCCGGGTGGAGACCGCGCTGGCCCGCCGCCGGATCACCGGACCGGTCGACGTGGTGGTGCTCGATCCGCCCCGGTCGGGCGCCGGTGCCCGGGTGGTGCGCGACGTGGTCGCCGCCGGGCCGCGGGCCGTCGCCTACGTGGCCTGTGACCCGGCCGCGTTCGCCCGTGACCTGCGGGCCTTCACCGGGGCGGGCTGGCGGTTGGCGGAGCTGCGCGGATTCGACCTCTTTCCCATGACCCAGCACGTGGAGCTGGTGGGACTGCTGGTGCCCGGCCCGGCCGCCGACTGACCGTCCGGCCGCCTAGCCTGGGCCGATGAAGATCGTCGGGCTGATGTCGGGGACCTCCTACGACGGGGTGGACGTGGCGGTGGCCGAGTTCACCGCCGAGGGCGACACGCTGTGGCTGCGGCCACTCGGACACCGGAGCCTGCCCTACGACGACGAGCTGCGCGCCGCGATCGGCGCGGTGCTGCCGCCGAGCACGACCACGATCGAGGACGTGTGTCGGCTGGACAACCGGTTGGGCGAGGTGTTCGCCGAGGCGGCGGCCGTCGGCCTGGACCTGGCCGGCGGCGGTGTCGACGTGGTGGTGTCGCCGGGGCAGACGGTCTTCCACTGGGTCGAGGGCGGCCGGGCCCGGGGGACCCTGCAACTGGGCGCGGTGGCCCGGGTGGCCGCCCGGGTCGGCGTACCGGTCCTCGCCGACCTGCGCTCGGCGGACGTCGCCGCCGGTGGGCAGGGCGCGCCGCTGGTGCCGGCCTTCGACGCCCTGCTGCTGGCCGGCACCGGTCCGGCGCCCCGGGCGGCACTGAACCTGGGCGGCATCGCGAACCTCACCGTGGTCTCGGCCGCATCGCCGGTGCTCGGGTACGACGTGGGACCGGCCAACGCCCTGCTCGACGCCGCCGCCGAGCGGCTGCTGGGGGAGCCCTGCGACCGGGACGGTGCCCGGGCGGCGGCCGGACGGGTGCACGCCGGGCTGCTCACCGAGCTGCTGGCCGAGCCGTACTACGCCGCCCCGGCACCCAAGTCGACCGGCCGGGAGCTGTTCCACGCCGGGTACCTCGACCGGCGGCTGGCCGCCCTGGACGGGCCGGTGGCCGTCGACGACGTGTTCGCCACGTTGACCGAGCTGACCGCCCGGACCGTGACGGACGCCTGCGACCGGCACCGGGTGGTGGAGGTGGTCGCCGCCGGTGGCGGGGTCCGCAACCGGACGCTGTGGCGTCGGCTCGGCGAGCTCGGCGCCGGGCGGCGGCTGCGTACCACCGACGAGCTGGGCGTCCCGGCGCAGGCCAAGGAGGCGTACGCGTTCGCGCTGCTGGGCTGGCTGTCCTGGCACGGGCTGCCGGGCGCACTGCCCTCGGTGACCGGTGCGGACCGGGCGACCGTGCTCGGCTCCTGGACACCCGCCGGTCCGTCGGCCCGGTCCACCGCCTCCGCCGGGGTGGTGCCGCCACGCCGCCTACGGGTGCGGGCCTGACCTGGCGGTCAGGGAACGGGCGCGGTGACCCGGGCTGCGAGGTGTGCGGAGGCCGATAGACTCTGCGGTCATGAGTGTTGAAGAGGACACGGCCAACCAGGGCCGGCTGCTGGCCACGGTGCACGGTCCCCAGGACGTCAAGCGGATGTCCGCCAGCGAACTGGACATTCTCAGCGCCGAAATCCGTGACTTCCTGGTCGCCAAGGTGTCCCGCACCGGGGGTCACATCGGCCCCAACCTGGGCGTGGTCGAGCTCACCCTCGCCATGCACCGGGTCTTCGACTCTCCCCGGGACCGGCTGCTGTTCGACACCGGTCACCAGGCGTACGTTCACAAGATCGTCACCGGCCGCCAGGAGGGCTTCGACCAGCTTCGTCAGCGCGGCGGGCTCTCCGGTTACCCGAGCCGGGCCGAGAGCGACCACGACATCATCGAGAACTCGCACGCCTCCACCGCCCTGTCGTACGCCGACGGGCTGGCCAAGGCGTACGCCCTGCGGGGCGAGGCGCGCAGCGTGGTCGCCGTGGTCGGCGACGGGGCGCTGACCGGCGGCATGTGCTGGGAGGCGCTGAACAACATCGCCGCCGCCGGCAACCCGCTGGTGATCGTGGTCAACGACAACGGGCGCTCGTACGCGCCGACCATCGGCGGCCTCGCCGACCACCTCTCGACGCTGCGGCTGAACCCGGGCTACGAGAAGGTCCTCGACACGGTCAAGGACGCCCTCGGCTCGACGCCGCTGGTCGGCAAGCCGATGTACGAGGTGCTGCACGCGGTCAAGAAGGGCATCAAGGACGCCGTCGCGCCGCAGGCGATGTTCGAGGACCTCGGCATCAAGTACGTCGGCCCGGTCGACGGGCACGACGTGGCCGCCGTCGAGACCGCGCTGCGCGCCGCGAAGAACTTCGGCGGCCCGGTGATCGTGCACGCGGTCACCCGCAAGGGCTACGGCTACCGCCCCGCCGAGGAGGACGAGGCGGACTGCCTGCACGGTCCGGGTGGCGCGTTCGACGTGGAGACCGGCCAACTGGTCGCCGCACCGTCGGTGAAGTGGACCCACGTCTTCGCTGACGAGCTGGTCGCGATCGCCGACGAGCGGCCCGACGTGGTGGGCATCACCGCCGCGATGGCCGAGCCGACCGGCATCGCGAAGCTGGCCCGCAAGTACCCCGAGCGCACCTACGACGTGGGCATCGCCGAGCAGCACGCGGTCACCTCGGCGGCCGGCCTGGCGCTCGGCGGGCTGCACCCGGTGGTGGGGGTCTACGCGACCTTCCTCAACCGGGCCTTCGACCAGGTCCTGCTGGACGTGGCGATGCACAAGCTGCCGGTCACCTTCGTGCTGGACCGGGCCGGCATCACCGGCCCGGACGGGCCGAGCCACTACGGCATCTGGGACATGTCGGTCTTCGGGGTGGTGCCGGGCCTGCGCATGGCGGCTCCCCGGGACGCCGCCACGCTGCGCGAGGAGCTGCGCGAGGCGGTCGCCGTCGACGACGGACCGACCGTGCTGCGCTACCCGACCGGTGCCGTCGCCGCCGACCTGCCCGCGCTGCGCCGGATCGGCACGGTCGACGTGCTGGCCGAGTCGGCGCGTACCGACGTGCTGCTCGTCGCGGTGGGTGCCTTCGGTCAGCTCGGCATGGAGGTAGCCGCCCGGGTCGCCGAGCAGGGCTACGGGGTGACCGTGGTGGACCCGCGCTGGGTGCGCCCGGTCCCGGCCGAGTTGGTCGAGCTGGCCGCCGGGCACCGCCTGGTGGTCACCGTCGAGGACGGCGTCCGGCTGGGCGGCGTCGGGGACGCGCTCGCCCAGGCCATGCGGGACGCGGGCGTCCAGGTGCCGCTGCGTGACCTGGGCGTACCGGCCGACTGGCACCCGCACGGCTCCCGCGCGCAGATCCTGGCCGACCTCGGCCTGACCGCGCAGGACGTGGCGCGCGACGTCACCGGCTGGATCTCCCGCCTGGAGACCACCCCGGTCGACCCGGCCCGGCTGACGCCCGAGAACACCCCCACCCCGTCCGCCAACTGACACCCCGGGGCGCCTCGCGCTCCCGTCGTGGACTCTCCACCCGCACGCCGCCGTCGTCGGCGTGCGGGTGCCTCGCCCCGTCGATCAGGCAGTCGTGGTCGAAGCTCCCTCGATCATGGAGTCATGGTCGGCTTCGGTGCCGATCATGGAGTTCGGGCTGAGCTTTTGGCGTGTTGCGCCCCTTTTGTCAGGGCCACAACTCCATGATCGCGGGCCTGTCCCGCCCGGTGGCCCTGACGGGGGTGCGCGGTGTGAGGGGTGCGAGGGCCTGTGGGGGTCAGCGGCGGTGACCGGCGGAGCGGTAGTGCGTCTTGTCGTCGGCCGCGAGGCTGAAGGTCTCGCTGCGCTCCGGAAGCGGCGCCACCACCAGGCCGGGACGATCGAGCAGGCGGGTCGTGTCCGGCGGCACCGACAGTGTGGTGTCCTTGGTGGCACGCCAGCTCAGCACGACCAGCGGCTGACCGGGCACCGGCAGTTCGTAGACCTGCAACGGGGTGGTCCGGTCGGCGGGGGAGAGCACCGTCGGGCCGCCGTCCGCCGGCCGGTAGACCAACGCGGTCATCGTGCCGTCGGCGGTCTCCCAACTGAGCTGCTCCAGCTCCGCCGGTTCACCGCCGTTGAGTGCCAACTCGCCGAGGGTCCGCACGGCGACCTTCGACTTCGGCCAGGACGCCGGCACCGAATCCGGGGTGTCCCGGTCGCCGACCCGTCGGGTGACGCTACCGAACGGACCGTCCTCGCCGGCCAGCGCGCAGGTGTCCAGGTCGGCCAGGGCCCGTCGGCCCGAGCCGCTGTCGTCACGCACCAGCGGGTAGCGCGGGTTCGCGGTGCCGGTGCCGAGATCCAGCAGCCGGTCGGCGGCGCGTCCCCGGGGCAGCGACTCGGTCGAGCGCAACGTGGCGGTCACCGGCACCGCCTCGCACTGCGGGACCTCCACCGGGTCGGTCAGGCCGTCGGTCGCCGGTACGGGCCGGCCGTTCGGGCCGACCAGCCGCCGGACCCGCTCCGAGGTGAGGTAGCGCCGCCCGTCGGCGGTCTGTACCGGCAGCACGTCGGAGTAGACGAGATAGCCCGGGTCGGTGTACTCGGTGGCCTGACTGACCTCGTACCCGCCGTCGCCGCCGCTGAGCTGGAGCAGCCAGGACGCGGCCTGGCCGGGCACCGACGCGGCCACCAGGGCCAGCGGTGCGCCGTCGACCTCGCCGGAGAAGAGGATGCCGGAGGAGGGCACGTGCACCCGGTCGTCGATCGGTGAACGCCACTCACGGACCGCCTCGGTCACCGCGGCGGTGGTCGCCGCGTCCTCGGCCAGCGAGCCGCGAGGCGGCCACACGGTCAACGACCCGTCCATGCTGTCGTAGCCGACCCGGAGGTCCTGCGGCCGACGCTCGGCGACCGGGCCGCAGGCGGTGAGGGCGACCAACAGACTGGACAGGCCGGTGGCGGTCAATCCGCGCCAGCGGGCTGGAGCCACCTGTCACGCCCCCGATCACATCGGCCGTCGTTCGGAGGGCAATAGTACGAGACGCCCGGCCGTCGGCTCGCGCCGCCTCACGCTGCGTCGCCCGGGCGGTACACCGGCCACAGGGGACGCCGCGTCGACTTGGGAGCTATCTCCCCACTCGGGTAGACTCCGCCGACTGTGACGCCTGCTGAGACCCGCGCCGCATCGCCGCCGAAATCCGACGTCGTCGCAGGCTCGCCGTCCGAACCCGTCACGCTGGGTGAGGGTACGCGCGACCCCGCGCCGACCATCGACACCACGGCCGACTCCGGCACCACCACCAGCGACGCCCCGGCCCGGTCCGGGACCGCGTCGGCCGTCGACGCCCCGGCCGACTCCGGGGCCACGCCGACGCCCGGCGCGCCGACCGGGGACGAGGACCCGCCGACGGGTGATGCGGCGTCCGGTTCGGCGCCGTCGCGGTGGCGGCGGTTCCGGTGGACCCGCCGTCGGCAGGACCTGGCCGTCTTCGGCGGCTTCCTGCTCACCGCCATCTGGGTGACCAGCCAGATCTGGATGGACCCGGCCGGTCGGGTGGCCTCGCTCTACAGCAGCGACCCGGCACAGGTGCAGTTCTTCCTCGCCCACTCGGTCCGGGTGGTGCTGCACGGCGAGTTCCCGTTCTTCACCGAGCAGTTCAACTACCCCGACGGTGTCAACCTGATGGCCAACACGGCCATCCTGGCGCTGGGTATCCCGATGGTGCCGGTGACCCTGCTGTTCGGGCCCGCCGTCACGTTCGTGGTGCTGGTCACGCTCGCCCTCGCCGGCACCGCCTCGGCCTGGTACCACGTGCTGTCCCGGCACGTGGTCAGCTACCCGCTGGCCGCGATCGTCGGCGGCTGGCTCTGCGGGTTCTCCCCGGCGATGCTGTCGCACGCCAGTTGGCATCCGAACATCATCAGCCAGTTCCTGCTGCCGTTCATCGTGTGGCGGGTCATGGTCATCACCCGCTCCACCCGCCCGTACCGGGACGGTGCGCTGCTGGCCCTGCTGGTCACCGTGCAGGCGTTCATCAACGAGGAGATCCTGCTCTTCACCGCGATGGGCTGCGGCATCTTCCTGATCGCGATGGTCGTCCAGCGTCCCGGACTCTGGTCGGCGGCCTGGCGCCCGCTGGGCAAGGCGGTGGCCACCTGCACGGTGATCGCCGGTGCGCTGCTGGCGTACCCGCTCTACATCCAGTTCGCCGGGCCGATGGCGTACCACGGGCTCAGCGACGCGGTCCGTGACTACGGCAACGACATCGCGGCGTACTTCGCCCCGGGCTCGCCGACCATCGGCGGCAACCAACGGGCCAACGTGAACCTCGCCCCGAACTACTCGGAGGAGAACGCCTTCTTCGGGTGGAGCCTGGCCCTGATCGCGGTCGGCATCGTGCTCTGGCTGCGGCGGGAACTGCTGGTCCGGGCGCTGGCGGCGACCGCCGGGTTCTATGTGATCCTCTCCCTCGGTGAGCGCATCACCTGGTGGGACCGGGAGCTGATCGTCGGCCCGTGGGAGTGGCTGGTCCGGCTGCCGCTGCTCGACGCGGTGGTGCCGACCCGGTTCGGCATGATCGTCAGCGTGGTGGTGGCGATCCTGCTGGCGCTGGCCATCGAGCGCAGCCGCACGTTGGACCTGGACCGGCGGGTGGTGCGGACGCTGACCGTGGCCGGTCTGGTGCTCGCGCTCCTGCCGATCGCACCGATGCCGCTGCCGATGACCTCCCGACCGCCGGTGCCCGACTTCATCACCTCGGACCGCTGGCGCGCCTACGTCGGGCCGGACCAGACGCTGGTGCCGATCCCGGTGCCGAGCATGGGCAACACCCACGGGATGCGCTGGGCCGCCTCCACCAACCTCGACTTCAAGATGCCCGGCGGCTACTTCCTGGCCCCGCGCAACGCCACCACCGGTGACCCGGGCCGCTTCAACGGGCGGCCCAGCGGCGTCGGGAAGCTGCTGGAGGAGGTCGCCACGACCGGCCGTACGCCGGAACTGGACGACCGTCAGCGGCGTCGCTCGCTGGACGAGCTGCGGCACTGGAAGGCGGCCGTGCTGGTGCTGCCGCTGCGCCAGCCGCACTCGGAGCCGCTGCGGCAGACCGTCGAGCAGTTGGTCGGCCCGGCCCGGCAGGAGCTGGACGTCTGGGTGTGGGACGTACGGCCGTTGACCGCTCCGACGGGCTGATGGCCGTCGGCACGGCCGACCGTACCGCCGAGGTGGCGTCGCGCCGTCGCCGGTGGTCGCCCGCGCGTGCCCCGGACGTGGCGGTGCCGGTCGGCTACGTCGCGCTGGCGGCGTGGTTGACCCACCGCCAGTGGGGTCGCCCGGACCGGCTGTTCCACCAGGCCGGTGACCAGATCCTCTTCGAGTGGATGCTGGCCCGCGCGGCCCGTGCCGTGGCCGGGTGGGAGAACCCGCTGTGGAGCGACGCGTTGAACGCGCCCGGCGGCGTGAACCTGATGGCGAACACCTCGGTGCTCGGCCTCGGTGTCCCACTGGCCCCGGTCACGCTGCTGTTCGGGTCGCAGGCCGCCTTCGGTGTCGCGGTGGTGCTCTGCCTCGCCGGCACCGCCACCGCCTGGTACGTGCTGCTGCGCCGCCGTCTGGTCGACACCTGGCCGGCCGCCGCCGTCGGTGGCCTGGTCTGCGGCTTCGCGCCCGGCATGGTGGCCCAGGCCGGTACGCACCTGCACATGGCCGCCCAGTTCCTGGTGCCGCTGATCCTGGCGCTGGTGTTCCGACCCGAGCCGGACGGCCGGGTGTGGCGGCACGGTGTGCTGCTCGGGCTGGTCGTGACGTACCAGGTCTTCCTCGGCGAGGAGGTGCTGCTGTTCGTGGCGCTGGCCTGCGGCGTGTTCGTCGGCGCGTACGCGATCGCCGACCCGTCGGCGGCCCGTCGGCTGGCCCCGTCGACGGCCGGTCGGATCGGGGTCGGCGCGCTGGTGGCCGGGGCGCTGCTGGCGTACCCGCTGTGGTTCCAGTTCTTCGGTCCGGGCCACTACCGGGGGATGCCGTTCCACGCGTACAGCTACCAGTTGGACGCGGCGTCGTTCACCGGCCTCGCCCGACAGACGCTGTTCGGCGAGGACCGCCCGCCCGGCCTGCTGGCGCCCAACCCGACCGAGGAGAACTCGTTCTTCGGCGTCGGGCTGCTGGTGCTGGCCGTGGTGGTCACGGTCTGGCTCCGGCGTCGCCCGCTGGTCCGTGCGCTGGCCGCCTGCGGCCTGGTGTTCGCCCTGCTCTCCCTCGGTGCCCGGGTACGCCTCGACGGACGGGCCACCGACCTGCCCGGGCCGTACCGGCTGGTCGCCGAGCTGCCGCTGCTCGACCACGTGGTGCCGGCCCGGTTCGCGCTGGTCTGCACCCCGGTGCTCGGTGTCCTGGTCGCGCTCGCGATGGACCGCTGGGCTCAGCGGGCGGCCGTCGACATCGCGCCCGCCCGGGACCGGTGGCACGGACCGGTCCGCCTGGTCGGAGCCGCCGCGCTGGCCGTCGCCCTGCTGCCGCTGGTGCCGACCCCGATCCGGACCGTGTCGAGTCGGCCGGTGCCGGCGTTCGTGGCCGACGGCACCTGGCGGGCGTACGTGCCGGCGGGCCGCACGCTGGTCCCGGTGCCGCCGGTGACCAACGCCGGCCGCAGCCCGGGCATGCTCTGGTCGGCCCGGACCGGGCTGGCCTTCACCGCTCCGGGTGGCTTCTTCATCGGCCCGCACGCCCCGGACGACCCGACGGCCCGGTGGGGTGCCCCGGACCGGCCCACCTCGGCGCTGTTGCGGCGGGTGGCGGACACCGGCGTGGTGCCGCCGATCACCGAGGCGGAACGCCGGCAGGCGGTGGCGGACCTGCGGCACTGGCGGGCGGCCGTGGTCGTGCAGGGCGGGCTGCACCACGGCGACCCGGTCCGGCACACCGTGGAGGCGCTGCTCGGCCCGCCGAGGGAGATCGGCGGCGCGCTGGTCTGGGACGTCCGTCCACTTGTCGGTTGAGTCGCGCCCGCACCGGTCGCCCGTGGACCGGATGGCAGACTCGTCGGGGTGAGCGACGTGGCCGCGACGCCGATGGACGGTGAGCTGGAAAGTGTCAGTCTGGTGGATCTCGCCGTCTCCCGGTTGACCCGGGAACTCCTCAGCGGTCGGAGCGAACCGGGTGAGCGCCTGGTGGAGGAGCAGTTGACCCGGCGGTTGGGGATCAGCCGGGCACCGTTGCGCGAGGCGTTGCGGCTGCTGGCGCAGCGGGGGCTGGTCGAGCACGTGCCCCGGCGCGGGGTCCGGGTCGCCACCCTCTCCGCCCGGGACGTCCAGGAGCTGTACGAGGTGCGCGACGTGCTGGAGCGGTTCGCGGTCCGGTCGGCCATCCCGGTGGGACGGGAGAGCGACCTGGTCGGGTTGCGGGCGGCGCTGGACCGGATGCGGGAGGCGACGCGCGCCGGTGACCGGCTGGCGGTCGCCGAGTCGCACCGCACGTTCCACGTCGCGCTGGTGACGCTGGCCGGTAACCGTCAGCTTTCCGGGGTGTACGACTCGATCCTGGTGAAGTTGCAGCTCTACATGGCCATCAACCTGCGCCGCGAGGCGGAGCAGGCGCAACCCCTCGACGGTGTGCACCGGCACGAGCGGCTCTTCGAGGCGGTGGCCGGGGGCGACCCGGAGACGGTCCTCGCCGCCCTCTCCGGGCACGGGGCACGAACGTATCTGGAGTAGCGGATCGGCGGCGGCGTCATGTCGTCGTTACGTCCGGCGCCGGTCCCTGAAACAGAACGGTCGACAATCGACTGTATGCCAGAGCGCATCGGATCGATCTCGGAGTTGCGGTCCGCGTACCGCGAGCATCGCCTCACCCCCGCCGAGCTGGCCGAGACCGTCCTGGAAGGACTCGCCGGGCGAGCCGGTGAACCGGTCTGGATCAGCACCGTCTCCGCCGAGGAACTGCGGACCCGGGCCGCCGCGCTGACCGACACCGACCCGCAGACGCTGCCGCTGTACGGGATCCCGTTCGCGGTGAAGGACAACATCGACGTGGCCGGCATGGTCACCACTGCCGGCTGCCCCGACTTCGGGTACCGGGCCGCCGAGGACGCGCCGGTCGTCCGCCGACTCCTCGACGCCGGAGCCCTGCTGGTCGGCAAGACCAACCTCGACCAGTTCGCCACCGGCCTGACCGGCTCGCGATCCCCGTACGGCAGCGTCGAGAGCGTCTTCGGCGGAGGTCTCGTATCCGGCGGGTCCAGTTCCGGCTCGGCGGTCGCGGTCGCCGCCGGTCAGGTCGCCTTCGCCCTGGGCACGGACACCGCCGGCTCCGGCCGGGTTCCGGCCGCGCTCAACGGGATCGTCGGCGTCAAACCCACCCGAGGGCTGCTCAGCACGGCCGGTGTGGTGCCGGCCTGCCGCTCGCTGGACTGCGTCTCGGTCTTCGCCGTCGACGTCGCGGGCGCCAGCGAGGTGCTGCACGCCGCCCGCGCGGTGAGCATAGCCGACCCCTGGGGGCGTGCGCTCCCGGCCGAGCGGTTCACGGCCCGCGCGCCGGGGACGCTCCGCCTCGGCGTACCCCGGACCGTGGACCTGGAGTTCTTCGACGACGCCGGGCAGGCGGTCCGGTTCGCGGCCGGCGTGCACCGCCTGCGGGAGTTGGTCGGCACCGTGCGGCAGGTCCCGCTGGCTCCCTTTCTCGCCGCGGGGGACCTGCTCTACCAGGGTCCGTGGGTGGCCGAGCGGCTCGCCGGGCTGGACGACTTCCTGCGTACGCATCCGGAGGCGGTCCTCCCGGTCACCCGGACGGTGCTGGAGACCGGGCGGCGCTACGACGCCGTCGACGCCTTCCGGGGGAGGCACCGGCTCCGCGAGTTGCGGGCCGAGGTCGACCGGTGGTGGCAGGAGATGGACGTGTTGGTCGTGCCGACCGTCGGCACGACCTTCACGCTCGACGAGATCGCCGAGGACCCGATCGGACGCAACGCCGTGCTTGGCCGGTACACCCAGTTCGCGAACCTGCTCGACCTGGCCGCGGTGACCGTGCCGAACGGGTTCACCGCCGATGGTCGCCCGGCCAGCCTGACCCTGGTCGGCCCGGCCTTCAGCGACACCACACTGGCCCGGCTCGCCGCCGCCTTCGCCGAGGCCGATCCGGCAACGGCGACCACGTCGGGCACGGTGGTCGCGCCGCCGATCCGGCACGACGGCACACCGCCGGCCCGCACGGAGGTGCTGATCGCCGTGGTCGGGCGGCACCTGACCGGGGAGTCGCGCAACGCCGAGCTGACCGACCTCGGAGCCACCCTCGCCGGGGCGGCCCGCACCGCGCCGCTCTACCGGCTGTACCGGATGCCGACCCCGGACGGCGAAGGGCTGCCCGGACTGGTCCGCGTCGCCTCGACCGCCCCCGACGGCCACCCGATCGAGGTCGAGCTCTGGTCGCTGCCGGCGTCGGCCGTGGGCGGGTTGCTGGCCGAGGTGCCCGCTCCGCTCTCGCTCGGCTGGGTGCGGCTGCACGACGGGCGGGACGTGCTCGGGTTCCTCTGCGAGGCGTACGCGGCCGGCCCGGACGCCGAGGACATCAGCGCCGCCGGTGGCTGGCGCGCGTACCGGCGGGCCGCATGTAAGGAGGGGTCCCCTGCTAACGCCTCGTGCATAGCAGGGGACCCCTCCTAACACCGCCAGCCGACCGTGAACGGAGAAGACAGGAGGAGCGATGGCAACGATCGGTCCGGTACCGGCGAACCCCTACCAGTGGCCGTACGACGGCACGGTCGACACCGTGCGTACCGCACTGCTCTGTGTGGACTGGCAGACCGACTTCTGCGGGCCGGGTGGCTACGTCGACGCCATGGGCTACGACATCGGCCTGACCCGAGCCGGCCTGCCCGCCACCGCCCGGCTGCTGGCGCACGTCCGGTCGCTCGGCATGCTGGTGGTGCACACCCGGGAGGGACACGACCCCGACCTGTCCGACCTGCCGGCGAACAAGCGATGGCGCTCGGCGCGGATCGGCGCCGAGATCGGCGGGGCCGGTCCGTGCGGCCGGATCCTGGTCAAGGGCGAACCGGGCTGGGAGATCGTGCCCGAGGTCGCCCCGGCCCCCGGCGAGGTGGTCGTCGACAAGCCGGGCAAGGGCGCGTTCTACGCCACCAACCTCGACCTGGTACTGCGTACCCGGGGCATCACCCACCTGATCCTCACCGGCATCACCACCGACGTCTGTGTGCACACCACGATGCGCGAGGCGAACGACCGGGGCTACGAGTGCCTGATCCTGTCGGACTGCACCGGCGCCACCGACAAGGGCAACCACGAGGCCGCCCTGCACATGGTGACCATGCAGGGTGGCGTCTTCGGCTGTGTGGCCACCTCCGACGACGTCATCGCCGCCACGACCGGGTGAGGTGGACCATGCCGACCATCGCCGCCGCGCGACCCTTCCCGTACACCTTCGACCTCTCGACCACGGCGCTGCTCGTCATCGACATGCAGCGCGACTTCCTGGAACCGGGTGGTTTCGGCGAGAGCCTGGGCAACGACGTCGACCAGTTGCGGCGCACGATCGGGCCGCTCGGCGCGCTGCTGGCCGCCGCCCGCGCCGCCGGCCTGACCGTCGTGCACACCCGCGAGGGCCACCTGCCGGACCTCTCCGACTGCCCACCGGCCAAGCTCCAGCGGGGCGCCCCGCGCATGCGCATCGGCGACCCCGGACCCAACGGCCGGATCCTGGTCCGCGGCGAGTACGGCCACGACATCGTCGACGAGTTGGCGCCGCTGCCCGGCGAGCCGGTCGTCGACAAGCCCGGCAAGGGCGCCTTCCACGCCACCGGCCTGGCGGAACTGCTCGCCGAACGGAAGATCGACAGTCTCCTGGTCACCGGCGTCACCACCGAGGTGTGCGTGCACACCACCGTCCGGGAGGCGAACGACCGCGGATACGAGTGCCTCGTGCTCGCCGACTGCGTCGGGTCCTACTTCCCGGAGTTCCACCGGGTCGGACTCGACATGATCGCCGCCCAGGGCGGCATCTTCGGCTGGGTGGCCGACTCGACGGACGTACTCGCCGTGCTGCCCAGCGCCCCCTCGTCGCCCGCCTCCTCCTGACCGGGAGCCGCTCATGGACCCCACCACGACCTCCGCGCCGCGCCTGCCGTACTGGGTGCGCGGCGACACCAACGCGTTCTTCGGCTTCGGCGTCAACGTCCTGGTCAACGTCCTCACCCTGACCGGGCTCTGCATCTTCGTGGTGAACCTGCCCGAAGGCGAGGTGTTCGGCACGATCCTGCCGGCCCTCGGCATCGCCCTGGTGGCCGGCAACGTCTACTACACCCACCTGGCCCGGCGGCTGGCACGACGGGAAGGGCGTACCGACGTGACCGCCCTGCCGTACGGGCCGAGCGTGCCGCACATGTTCATCGTCATCTTCGTCATCATGCTGCCGATCTTCCTGAGCACCGGAGATCCGAGGCGGGCCTGGGAGGCCGGGCTCGCGTGGGCGTTCATCATCGGTGTGATCGTGCTGATCGGTGCGTTCGTCGGCCCGTACATCCGCCGGTACACCCCACGCGCCGCGCTGCTCGGCACGCTGGCCGGCATCAGCGTCACCTTCATCTCGATGAACCCGGCAGGACAGATGTGGCGGATGGCCTGGATCGCCCTGCCGGTCCTCGCGTTGCTCCTGATCGGGCTGCTCACCGACGTGAAACTGCCGTTCAACTTCCCGATCGGGCTGGCCGCCCTGCTGCTGGGTACGGCGATCGGTTGGCTCGGCGGGGCGATGTCGGTGCCGGACGTGACGGCGGCGGCGCGGGACATCGCCGTCGCCTTCCCGACGTTTCAGCTCGACCTGCTGGGGCGCGGCCTGTCCGACATGGCGCCGCTGCTGGCGACCGCGATCCCGCTCGGGGTCTACAACTTCACCGAGGCGATGACCAACGTGGAGAGCGCCGCCACCGCCGGGGACAACTACAACCTGCGCAGTGTCCTGCTCGCCGACGGCGCCGGGGCGGTGGTCGGTGCGGCCCTCGGCTCACCCTTCCCGCCCGCCGTGTACGTCGGGCACCCCGGCTGGAAGGCCGCCGGAGGGCGGACCGGTTACTCGATGGCGACCGGGGTGGTCATCGCGCTGCTCTGCTTCCTCGGGATGTTCTCCCTGCTCGGTGCGATCTTCCCGACCGCGGCGATCGTGCCGATCCTGCTCTACATCGGGCTGCTGATCGGCGCGCAGGCGTTCCAGGCCACGCCCCGGGCCCACGCGGCAGCGGTGGTGGCGGCGCTGATCCCCAACATTGCGGCCTGGGCGACCGGGCAGATGAACAACGCCCTGGCGGCGGCCGGCACCACTGCCGCCGAGGTCGGCAACGAGGCGCTCGCCGGTGCCGGGGTGGTCTACGACGGGCTGCGGATACTCGGGGAAGGGGCCATCCTCGCCGGTCTGGTGCTCGGCGCGATCGTGGCGTTCATCATCGACAAACGCTTCGTCCACGCGGCCGTGTTCGCCGCGTCGGGTGCGGTGCTCGCCTTCATCGGCCTGATCCACGGCGAGGAGGTCCGGTGGAACGCCAACGGGCAGGTGGCCCTCGGGTATCTCTTCGTCGCGGTGATCTGCGGGATCTTCGCGCTCGGGGCGCACCCGCCCCGGGTGCCCGCGCCGGAGGAGGCCGAACTGGATCGCCTGCACAGCGGCGCCACCCCGCCCGGAACCCGGGACGCCCCGACCACCTCGGTCTCCGCGCCGGGCCGTCCGACCGGTGCCGCCCCGGCGGACGACGACACCCGCGAGGCGGCGGTGAGTGGCTGAGGCGGTGTCCCGGTCGGGCGGCAGGTTCCGCCGCCCGACCGGGACACCCCGCCGCCCGCTGTCGTTCCGACTGGAGAGGACGAACCCGATGGAGATCGACCGCGCCGACGTGGTGGCCGAGGTCGCGGCCGTGTTCGCCGGCTACGAGCAGGCCCTGGTCGACGGGGACGCGGAGCGGATCTGCGGCTACTTCCGGGATTCCGACCGGACGGTGCGCTTCGGCCTCGCCGACCACCAGTACGGCTTGGAGGAGCAGCGGAAATGGCGGGCCGCACAGCCACCGCTGCCACCGGGTCGCCGGTTGGTCGACACGGTGATCACCACCTTCGGCCTGGACCTCGCGGTCGTCACCACCCGGTTCGGCTACGCCGGTACGGTCGCCACCGGCCGGCAGACCCAGACCTGGGTACGCCTGCCCGTCGGCTGGCGCATCGTCACCGCGCACGTCTCCGAGCCGCTGCCCGCTGCGCCTGAGGTGTAAGGAGGGGTCCCCTGCTATGCACGAGGCGTTAGCAGGGGGCCCTTCCTTCCAACAAGGCCGGAGCGCGTCAGACGCGGTCGCGGACGTCCCAGAGCCAGACGTCGTCCACCCGCTGCGGCTCGCCGAGCAGGCCGGTCAGCAGATCCCGCAGCACGGCCTCCCGGGGGTGGGCGCCGAGCACCACCACCGAGGCCCGCCAGAAGCGCAGGTCCTCGACGGCCTGCTTGCGGTTCTCGTCGGTCAGATCGGGCACCTCACCGGCGTCGATGGTGCGATAGACGAGGGTGCTGGTGGGCCGGTTCGGCGCACCGAAGACGCCCTCACCGTCGAGGTTGGGGCCGATGAAGTACCCCGCCGGGATCGGGAACTCGTGCTGGGTCAGCGCGCTCCAGCGCAACGTGGACAGACCGTGCACGTTGCTTGGGATGGGCACCGGTACCAGCGTCCGGCCCTCCGGCACGTACGGCCGCCAGGCGCCCGAGGTGATGAAGGTCGGCGGCGGCGGAACCTCCTCGGCGGGCAGCGGGGTGGGGAGCAGCGGCAGGACGGCGAGCGAGATGGCCGCGTACCCGACGCCGCGCTGCCAGGGCGGCCGGTTGCGGGCGGCGGGCGGCGCGGGTTCGCCGGAGCGCGGTGCCGGCACCGGCGACCGGCGGTTGCCGGCCACCGCGTCCCAGGCCAGGGCGAGCAGGACACCGAGCGCGGCGGTGGTGACCAGGGCCAGCCGCGTCGGCATCATCATCTCGACCAGCGGCAGGTCCTCCGAGATGTACGACCACGGACCGGCGATGCCGGTCAACTCGCCGTTGAACCGGATCTCCGGGCCGAGCGAGCCCACCGAGAAGAGCACCACCAGCACGGCGAGGATCCGGGCCACCATCGACCGGCGCACCAGCAGCGCCAGCGCCACCACCGTGAACAGCACCATCGGCCAGCCGAACCAACTGTTCTGCTCGGTCAGTCCGATGGTCGCCTCCACCGCCTCGGTGCCGGCGATGGTGTCGCGGGGGAAGGTGACGAAGGCGACGACGTCCTCACCCCAACTGTGGAACACCCCGCCCTGTAGACCCCGGTAGGACTGTGGGCCGTTGAACTGGTACCAGATCGGGTAGGCGGTGAGCAGCAGGGCGACGACGCCGCCGAGGCCCAGTCCGGCACCGAACGTGCCGGCACGGTCGCGCGCCTGGCGTGGCCGCATGACCGCGTACGCGATCACGATGACCAGGCAGGCCAGCGCGGTGAGCAGCAGCATCTCCTCGTTGATGAAGATCTGGTACGCCACCAGCAGGCCCAGCACCAGCCCGTTGCGCCGCCACCGGCCGGGTTCGGTCAGCCGGAACACCCGCACCACGATCAGTGGCAGCAGGAAGTTGGAGACGAAGTTCGGCTGGCCGTTGGCGTGGTGCACGATGCCGGGGGCGAAGCCGAGGAACGCGCCGCCGACGAAGGCGGCGGCCCGGGAGCGCACCAGGTGCCGGGAGAGCATCCAGTACGAGGTGGCGGCGGTGGCCGCCAGCGCACCGCCCAGGTAGAGCGCGTACACCACCTGCGGGCCGAGCAGCCAGGTGAGCGGGGCCAGCGGCAGGGTCACCCCGAGCAGCGAGGTGTTGGCCATCATGTTCACCCCGTCCGGGGCGTTCTGCCGCGTACTGAACAGCGGGTTCTCCAGGTGCATCACCGAGTACGCACCGTGCGAGAACAACCACTCGAACCAACTGTGGTCGGTGGGCAGATGGGACGAGACGCGGTTCTGCACGTCCACCCAGTAATAGAGGCAGACGAGGACGCCGAGCAGGACGTAGGCTCCGATGGCCAGTACGTCGACGCGCGTCGGCCCGCGTCGGCGACGTCTTGTCGCTGACTCCGCCTCGACGGTCTCGGGGACGGGGTTCAACGAGGAATCAATCACCGGCACAGCCACGACGGGCCATCGTACAGGCGGTCGCCGGGGCGGCCGACGGCTGTGAGGGGCCGTGTCGGCGCACCGCAGGAAGGACGACCGTGACGTTGATCGACCTCGGTGAGATCACCGAGCCGACCGACCACCCGCCGAGACGTCACCGGACCTTCGCCGGCTCGCGCCGCTGGGCAGCCGCGCTGCTCGCGGTGGTCGTGCTGGTGACGATGGCCGGCGCCGCACCGCCGCCCCGCCGGGTGTACGCGACGGTGCCGGTGCCTCTCGGCGCCAGCCTGCTCCTCTCGGCGGACCAGATCTTCGCCGTCATCCCCGGCACCGAGGCCACCGGCGACCGCCCCGAGTTGCTCGCCTTTCCCCATCCCGAGCCGGCCACCGGCACGCCGCCGAAGCTGACTCCGTCGTGGCGGGTCGCCCTGTCGCACGGCCATCGGGTCTTCCGGGTGCAGCCCGTCGCCGAGGACGGGGTGCTGGTCTCGATGTCCGCCGAGGAGACCGAGACCAGCCAGAGCGTGCTGCTCGATGCCCGTACCGGTCGGGAACGCTGGCGCGAGCCGGGCGTGGCGATGTTCGACGACCCCCGCCGCGCACTGCTGCGGACCCATCGCGAGAGCATGCCGAACACGCTGCGGATGATCGAGCTGCCGAGCGCCCGCGAGCTGTGGTCCATTCCGCTCTCGGCGTCCAGCGTCGACTACCGGCTCCGCGACGGAGCGGTCGACGCGGTCGTGGTGTCCACGCTCGACGGCGGCGTCGAGGTGCGCGACCCGGAGACCGGGAAGATCCGGCACCGCCTGCCGCCGCCCGCCGACGACCCGGCCGGCTACCAGTCGGCGTGGGTGGTCGGCGACCTGGTGGCGGTGGTCCGGAACTCGAACACCGTCGCCGCCTACACGGTCGACGGGCTGGTTCCGGTCTGGCAGACCACCGTGCCGACGGTCTACCACGTCACCGACTGCGCCGCGCTGCTCTGCGCCTTTCTGGCCAGCGGCGGGGTGCAGGTCCTCGACCCGGCCACCGGCGCCATCCGGTGGGACAACCGGGACATCGCCGACCTCCTGCTGGTGGGGGAGCGGCGTGCGCTGGTCCTGTCCAGGTGGGCCGAGGGGACGATGGAGTTGGCCACCTTCGACATGACGACCGGGGCGGCGCTCGTCGACCACGGGCCGTGGGAGCAGGTCCACCGGTACGAGTACGCGCCGCACCTGCTCGCCGTACGACCAGTGGCCGATGTCGGCCTGGTGCTCGCCGAGCTCCACCCGGACGCCGACCGGGCCCGGCCGATCGACGTGCTGGTCGGGGGGCGTGGCGAATGCCAGGCCCGCCAAGACCTCGTGGCCTGCCGTCGGCAGGACGGCGACTTCGGGGTCTGGCGACTGCCGGAGTGACACCGGCCCGGGGTGGCACGCCCGACTTGGCGGCCGGCGCTAGGTTGTCGGGTGGTCACCGGCGGAAAAGGGGCGTGACATGCGGGTACTGGTGGTCGAGGACGAGCGCAACCTCGCCGACGCGATCGCGCGCGGCCTGCGCAAACGCGGCATGGCGGTGGATGTCGCGTACGACGGTGACAGCGGACACGAGATGGCCTTCGTCACCCGGTACGACGTGGTGGTGCTCGACCGTGACCTGCCGGGCATGCACGGTGACCAGATCTGCGCCGAGCTGGCCGCCTCCGGCGCGCTGACCCGGGTGCTGATGCTCACCGCCAGCGGCACCGTCGCCGACCGGGTCGAGGGCCTGCAACTCGGTGCCGACGACTACCTGCCCAAGCCGTTCGCCTTCGACGAGTTGGTGGCCCGGGTGCAGGCGTTGGGCCGACGGGCCACTCCGGCGGCACCTCCGGTACTGGAACTGGCCGATCTGGTCGTCGACCCGGCCCGGCGGGTGGCCACCCGGGCCGGGCAGCCGGTGGAGCTGACCAACAAGGAGTTCGGGGTGCTCTGCGAGCTGCTCAAGGCGCGCGGGGCGGTGGTGTCCAGCGAGGAACTGCTGGAACGGGTGTGGGACGCGAACACCGACCCGTTCACCACCATCGTCCGGGTCACCGTGATGACCCTGCGCCGCAAGCTCGGTGATCCGCCGCTGATCGAGACCGTGGTGGGGGCCGGTTACCGCACCGCCGAGGGGCCGGCGTGACGCCCGCCCTGGGGATCGGGCCGGTCACGCGACTGCGACCGCGGCCCACCCTGCGACTGCGACTGACCCTGCTCAACGGCGTCCTGCTGATCGGCGCCGGGGCGATCCTGCTGCTGCTGGCCTGGTTGCTGGTGCGCGACGCGTTGCGCCCCACCGACGAGCTGTTGCCCGGCACCACCGTGGTGCTGGCCGACGGCAGCACCCTGGAAGCCGGGGCGTGGCAGCGGCAACTGGTCAGCGCGGCCTCCGGCGAACTGCTGGCGAAGGGGCTGGCCGCGCTGCTGGCGGTCGGCGCGGCCGGCGTGGTCGGGGCGTACGCGGTCGTCGGGCGGGCACTGCGACCACTGCACCAGGTGACCGCCACCGCGCGGCGACTCGGCGAGACCACCCTGCACCAGCGCATCGGCTACTCGGGGGCGGACGACGAGGTGGCCGAGCTGGCCGACACCTTCGACGCGATGCTGGACCGGATCGGTGCCGCCTTCGAGTCGCAGAAACGGTTCGTCGCCAACGCCTCGCACGAGTTACGCACGCCGCTGGCGGTGATGCGGACCGAGATCGACGTGACGCTCAGCGACGACGACGCGGACGCGGCCGAGTACCGCCGGATGGCGACCGTGGTGCGCGACGCCTCCGAACGGGCCAACGGACTGGTCGACGCCCTGCTGGTGCTGGCCCGCAGCGAGGCGCAGACGGGCCGGCGGCTCGCTCGGCGTACCGAGTGCGACCTGGCCGCCGGCACGCTCAACGCGCTGTCCGCGGTGCGCCGCGAGGTGGACCGGATCAAGCTGGACGTGCGGACCTCGCTCCAGCCGGCACCGGTGGTCGGCGACCCCGGTCTGCTGGACCGGTTGGCCGGCAACCTGATCGAGAACGCGGTCCGCTACAACCACCTGCACGGGCGGCTCTGGGTGCGGACCGGCTCCGACGGCCAGCGGTCGTGGCTGGTGGTGGGCAACACCGGCTTCGAGGTCGACCCGGCCGACGTACCCGGGCTGTTCGAGCCGTTCCGGCGCGGCGGCCGGGAACGGACCGGTGCCCGCGGGTCCGGCCTCGGCCTGTCCATCGTGCGGGCGGTCTGTGACGCGCACGGCGGCACGGTGACGGCGGTGGCACAGTCCGGGGGCGGCCTGGAGGTGACGGTCAACCTGCCGGCGGCCGACTCCGCGCCGACCGTGGAGCAGGGCACACGCTGACCCGATGCGCTGATAATCGCTTGATCCCGGTGAGAGGTTGGGGTCATGACTTCCCGAGTGCGTTGGATCGACGTCGACTGTGCCGACCCGTACACCATGGCGACCTTCTGGGCGGCGGCCACCGGGCTGCGTCCCGACCCGGACGACCGGCCGGGGGACGAGGAGTGCGCGTTGCTGTCCGGCCCGGACACGGCCGGCGGCGGGATGCTCTTCCAGCGGGTGCCCGAGGGCAAGACCGTGAAGAACCGCATCCACCTGGATCTCCAACCGACCGACCGGACCCGGGACGAGGAGGTGGAACGCCTGCTCGGCCTGGGCGCCACGCCGGTCGCCGACCACCGTCGGCCGGACGGCAGGGGATGGGTGGTGCTGGCCGACCCGGAGGGCAACGAGTTCTGCGTGGAACGCAGTCTGGCGGAACACGCCCTGATGGACGGGTGATCGCCCGCCACCGGCCGCAGCGACGCGACGGCCGGGCGGGGGATTCACCCCGCCCGGCCACCGGTGCGTCCGTCAGGACCGTTGTTCGACCTGGCCACGGATGGTGAGGAACTCGGATGCGGCGTCGTCGCGGGAGGACCAGAACAAGACGATCATGCCGACGCTGCCACGGTCCGCCCAGACGCAGATGCCCAGCGCCACGTCGGCCCGGCCGTCGCCGCAGCGGGCCTCGCCGCCGAGCGGGCCCGGCTCGACCGACGTCATGTTGCTGACCGTCAGCTCGGTCGAGATGGCCTGGACCGCCTCGTCGAGTTCCCGCTTGGGGTCGGCCATCAGCCCGGAGACGGCCACGATCATCACGAGGTTCTCCTGCGACGGGTTGCCGTAGAAGGCACCCACCGCACCCGTCTCGTTCTGGATCGAGGACTTGAGTTCCCGGACCATCGAGTCGGAGAGCTGCTGCAACTCCGGTTCGGTGACCTTCTGTCGGCCGGCCAGGGTCTCCGGCGCCACCACCCGGGTCCGGCTGGCGTCGACCGCCTCGCCGACGGTGTCCCGGACCACGAACCAGACGACCGAGCCGCCGCCGACGCAGAGCACCACGAGGACGGCGAAGACGATCAGCACGATCTTCCCCGCGTGGGACTTCTTCGGCGGAGGGGGCGGCGGGAAGGCGCCGTACGGCTGACCGGGCGTGGGATACCCGCCGGCCGGTGGGGGCGGGGGATAGCCGGTCCCCGGCGGCGGGTAGCCACCGGCCTGCGGATACGACCCGCCCGGCGGGTACTGGTCGCCGCTGCGCGGTGGGTAGCTGCCGCCCGGCGGGTACGGGCCGGCGCCGTGCGGATTGTGGTGCTGGTCCGGGTGGGACATGCGGTCGGCTCCTGACGAGGGGTGGAACCGGGATGGTAGCCAGCCGCCGCTCGTGCCGCTTGCCCCGACCGCCGGTCACGGTGGTCACCCCGGGTGGGGCGACCACCGTGACCCGGCTCGACTCAGCCCGCCAGGCCGGCCACGCTGCGCGGCAGGAAGCGCTGACCGGTGACCTGCTCACTGGTGCCGGTCCGGTCCAGGTACGGCGTGACGCCGCCCAGGTGGAACGGCCACCCGGCACCGAGGATCATGCACAGGTCGATGTCCTGCGCCTCGGCGACGACCCCCTCGTCCAGCATCAGCCGGATCTCCTGGGCCAGCGCGTCGAGCGCCTGCTGGCGTACCTGCTCCTCGGTGAGCGGCCGGTCGCCGACCACCAGCAGCTTCGCCACCTCGGCGTTGATCTCGTCGTCCACCACGATCGGCTGGCCGGAGTCCGCGATCCGCTTGAGGTTGTCGCTGACCGTGAACCGGTCCGGGTAGGCCGCGTGCAGCGTGCCGCCGACGTGGTGGGCGACGGCCGGGCCGACGAGCTGGAGCAGTGCCAGCGGTCGCATCGGCAGACCCAGCGGGTCCAGCGCGCGGTTCGCCACCTCCAGCGGGGTGCCCGCGTCCACGGCGGCGAAGACGGTGCCGAGGAAACGGGTGAGCAGCCGGTTGACCACGAACGCCGGGGCGTCCTTCACCAGCACCGACGACTTCTTGAGCTGCTTGCCCACCGCGAAGGCGGTGGCCAGGGTGGCGTCGTCGGTCCGCTCACCACGGACGATCTCCAGCAGCGGCAGTACCGCGACCGGGTTGAAGAAGTGGAAGCCGACCACCCGCTCCGGGTGCTCCAGCTCCTCGGCCATCGCGGTGATCGACAGCGAGGAGGTGTTCGTCGCCAACACCGCCTCCGGCGCGACGATCTTCTCCAGCTCGGCCCAGACCTGCTTCTTGACGGACAGGTCCTCGAAGACGGCCTCGATGACGAAGTCGGCGTCGGCGAACGCGCTCTTGTCGACCGTGCCGCTGACCAGGCCGTACAGCTTGGCGGCGGTGCCCTTGTCCATCCGGCCCCTGCTGACGGCCTTCTCGATCTGGGTGTGCACGTAGCCGACGCCGGAGTCCACCCGGGCCTGGTCCAGGTCGGTGAGCACCACCGGGACCTGGAGGCGGCGGGCGAACAGCAGCGCCAACTGGCCCGCCATCAGGCCCGCGCCGACGATGCCGACCTTGGTCACCGGACGGGCCAGCCCCTTGTCCGGCGCGCCGGCCGGTCGCTTGGCCCGCCGCTGGACCAGGTCGAAGGCGTACAGGCCGCTGCGCAACTCCTCGGAGAAGACCAGGTCGGCCAGGGCCTCGTCCTCGGCGGCGGTGCCGGTGGCGAAGTCGGCGTCCTTCGCCGTCTCCAGCAGGTCCAGCGCCCGGTACGCGGCCGGGACCGCGCCGTGCAGCCGCTGGTCCAGCGTCTGCCGGGCGAAGTAGAGCACGCCCGCCCACATGTCCTTGTCGACCTCGGGGCGGGTGACGGTCACCTCGCCGCGTACCACCCCGGCGGCCCACTCCAGCGACCGCTCCAGGAAGTCGGCCGGCTCCAGCAGCACGTCGGCGATGCCCAGCTCGGCGGCCTGCTTCGGCTTGAGCATCTTGTTCTGCATCAGCGGGTTCTGGATGATCACCTGGGTGGCCGCGGGGATGCCGATCAGGTTCGGCAGGAGCTGGGTGCCGCCCCAACCCGGGATCAGGCCGAGCGACACCTCGGGCAGCGCCAGCGCCGCCGCGCCGCCGGACAGCGTCCGGTAGTGGCAGTGCAACGCCAGCTCCAGGCCACCGCCCATCGCCGCGCCGTTGACGAAGGCGAAGGTCGGGACCGGGCTGTCCTTCAGCCGGGCGAAGACCCGGTGCCCCAGCCGGCCGATCTCCAACGCCTGCGCCCGGTCCGCCAGCAGCGGCAGGCTGGTCAGGTCCGCGCCGACGCAGAAGATGTACGGCTTGCCGGTCACCGCGACGAACGCCGGGTCGGCCGCCAGCGCGGCGCTGATCGCCTCGTCCAGGCTGGTCAGGCCGCCCGGACCGAAGGTGTTCGGCTTGGTGTGGTCGAGTCCGTTGTCGAGGGTGATCAGGGCGGCCGGACGGTCCAGCCCCGGCACGTTCACCTGACGCAGCAGCGCCCTGGTGACCACCTCGTTGGGTGCCGCGAGGCTCATTTGTCTCCACCCTCCCGCTGCGCTGGCTGGCCGGACTCCGTCCAGTGTGGGTTCTCCCAGATGACCGTGCCGCCCATGCCGATGCCGATGCACATCGCGGTGAGGCCGTAACGGACCTCGGGGTGCTCGGCGAACTGCCGGGCGAGCTGGGTCATCAGCCGTACGCCGGAGGAGGCGAGCGGGTGCCCGATGGCGATCGCGCCGCCCCACTGGTTGACCCGGGGGTCGTCGTCGGCGATGCCGAAGTGGTCGAGGAAGGCGAGCACCTGCACGGCGAACGCCTCGTTCAGCTCGAACAGGCCGATGTCGTCGATGGTCAGGCCGGCGATGCGCAGCGCCTTCTCGGTCGACGGGATCGGGCCCACGCCCATCACCTCGGGCTCGACGCCGACGAAGCCGTACGACACCAGCCGCATGGCGATCGGCAGGCCCAGTTCGCGGGCGACGTCCTCGGCGACCAGCAGGCTGGCGGTCGCGCCGTCGTTCAGCCCGGCCGCGTTGCCTGCGGTCACCTTGCCGTGCGGGCGGAACGGGGTCTTCAGCGTGGCCAGCTTCTCCAGGGAGGTGTCCCGGGGGGCCTCGTCGACGGTGGCCAGGCCCCAGCCGGTCTCCGGGTCGCGGATCGCCACCGAGACCAGGTCGTCCTGGAACTTGCCGTTGGCGTACGCCTTCGCGGTCTTCTGCTGCGAGGCGAGCGCGAACGCGTCGGTGCGCTCCTTGGTGATGTGCGGGACCCGGTCGTGCAGGTTCTCCGCCGTGGAGCCCATCACCAGCGCGGACGGGTCGACCAGCTTCTCCGCGACGATGCGCGGGTTCGGGTCGACGCCCTCGCCCATCGGGTGGCGGCCCATGTGCTCGACACCGCCGGCGATCGCGACGTCGTACGCGCCCACGGCGATGCCGCTGGCGACGGTGGTCACCGCGGTCATCGCGCCGGCGCACATCCGGTCGATGGCGAAGCCGGGAACCGTCTTGGGCAGGCCGGCCAGCAGCGCGGCGGTACGGCCGATGGTCAGGCCCTGGTCACCGATCTGGGTGGTGGCGGCGATGGCCACCTCCTCGACCCGTTCCGGGGGGAGCTGCGGATTGCGGCGCAGCAGTTCGCGGATGCATCGGATCACCAGGTCGTCGGCGCGGGTGTCGGCGTACATCCCACCCGCCTTACCGAACGGGGTGCGGACGCCGTCCACGAAGACGACATCCCGAACTTCACGGGGCACTTGAGCCTCCTAGCCAGCACTGGCGTTTCCCTCGAATGCTACTCGCCAGTAATAACCCGTGCCCGCGACCCCGCTGTGGCCCACCCCACACCCCCGCTCGCGCCGACGGCCCGCGCCGACGGCCCGCGTTGATCAAGAGGTTTGCGTCGGCTACCGGCCGCCCATCGGACGCAAACCTCTTGATCAACGCCGGATCAGGTGGGTGGGGAGGGGGAGGTGGGGGGTGGGGTGGTTAGGGCTTCGGCCAGGTCGGGGAGGAGGAGGTTGATCTGCCAGTCTCGGGCGTGGTGGCTGCGGAGCGCCTCGGCGACCGTGTGTTCGGTGATCTCCTCGGGCGGCTGCCAGGCGACCCGACGGATGGTGTCGGGGGAGATCAGGTTCTCCGGCGGCAGGTGGTGCGCGCCGGCCACCCGGAGCACCACCTCGCGGGACCGGGTCAGCCGGGCCGCGGCGGCCGGGTCCCGTTCCGCCCACCGGTGCGGCGGGGGCGGTCCCTCCACCGTCGGCGTCACCGGCAACTCGTCGTCCGGCAAGTGCCGGGCGTCGTCCAACGCCGCCAGCCAGGTCCGGGCCAGCCGGCGTACCGACCGACCGCCGAAACCGGGCAGGGTGAGCAGCGTCTTCTCGTCCTTCGGGTCCAGCTCGGCGGCGGCCACGATGGCCGAGTCGGGCAGCACCCGCCCCGGCGCCGCGTCCCGCCGGGCGGCGATCTGGTCGCGGGCGTACCAGAGCGAACGCACCCGCGCCTGCGCCCGCGCCCCGCGAACCCGGTGGATGCCGGAGGTGCGCCGCCACGGATCGGCCCGGACCCGGGGCGGACGGTCCCCGCTGGCCACCAGCGCGGCGAACTCCTCGGCCGCCCACGCGGACTTGCCCTGCCGGGACAGCTCCGCGTCGAGCGCGTCGCGCAGGTCGGTCAGCAGCTCCACGTCCAACGCGGCGTAGGTGAGCCAGGACTCCGGCAACGGCCGGCTCGACCAGTCCGCCGCCGAATGGTGCTTCTCCAGGCTGAACCCGAGCAACTGCTCGGTGAGCGCGGCCAGGCCGACCCGCTCGAACCCGGCCAGCCGGGCGGCCAGCTCGGTGTCGAACAGTCGGCGTGGTCGCAACCCCAGCTCGGCGAGACAGGGCAGATCCTGGTTGGCCGCGTGCAACACCCACTCGGTGTCCGCGATCGCCGCGTCGAGGCTGCTCAGGTCGGGTAGCGGCAACGGGTCGATCAGCACGGTGCCGGCGCCCTGGCGGCGCAACTGCACCAGGTACGCCCGCTGGCTGTAGCGGTAGCCGGAGGCGCGCTCGGCGTCCAGGGCCACCGGGCCGGTGCCGGCCGCGAAACGGGCCACCACCTCGGCGAGCTGGTCCGGTGTCGCCACCGGTTCGGGAGTGCCCTCACGTGGGGCGGTCAACGGCACGGACTCGCCGCCGGTGGGTTCGGTCCCCGCGTCCGACGGTTCCGGCCGCGCCGACGGCTCGTGGTGCGTGTCGTTTCCCGTACGGCTTGCGGCGGTCCGACGGCGCAGGGGTGGTTCGTCGGTCACCTGGCAACCCTAGTGCGCCAACGGATCGTGCCGCGCGCACCCGCCCCGCCGCGTGTCGGCGGTTCGTCGCCGGGGGGCCGTACCCGCCCCGTCAACCGGCGGCCGCGGCGCGACGCTCGTCCAGCGCGGTGACGCCGGGCGGCGGCAGGCCCGCCGTGGAGGCGAGCAGCGTGCACCAGGCGTACAGGTGCGGGGTCAGCTCCACACCGGTCGGGGTCCACGACGCGCGGATCTCGATGTCGCAGGCGGCCGGCGGCCCGGCCAGGTCACCGAACCGGGTCGACGCGGTCTGGGTGACCGTGCCGCCGATCGCCCGGTGCCCGGCATCGTGCGCCTCCAGCGCGTCGGTGAGCCAGGTCCAGGCCACCCCGGGCAACAGCGGGTCGGCGGCCAGGTCGACCTCCAGCTCGGCGGTCACGTAGGTGACCAGTCGCAGGGTGCCCTGCCAGCCCTCGTGCCCGGCGGGATCGTGCAGCAGGATCAGCCGGGCGGTGGCCACCTCGTCGCCGTCGCGCAGCACCGCCGCGGAGAGCGCGAACGAGTACGGCGCCAGCCGCTGCGGCGCGCCGACCTCCTCCAGCACGATCTCCGGTCGAGGCGCCGTCACCCGGAGCCCGGTGACCGCGCGGGCGAAGGTGTCCGGAAGCGCGATCGGGGCGGCCATGTTCGCAGCCTAAGCCGCCGCCCGGTTCCCGGCTCGGACGGCGCGCCGACGATCTCCCCACACCGCCGCTCCCGCGCGCCGTGCGCGGGCTTCGTGCGCGCGTCGCGCGCGGGCTTCGTGCGCGCGTCGGGAGCGGGCTTGCTGCGTCGCGCGCGGGCTTACTGCAAGGAGGGGTCCCCTGCTATACCGCAGGCGTTAGCAAGGTGCCCTTCCTTTCACGTCACAAAGCCGGCGGTGGGCGCGGAGCGGGCACCGGGCGCGTGGCACGATTGCCGCGATGGCCACCGACACCACGGGCGATGCTGCCCGAGACGACGCAACCCGCCCCGACAGGCCGACCGACTCGCCCTTCGTGCGGGCGTGCCGCCGCCGGTCCGTCCCACACACCCCGGTCTGGTTCATGCGCCAGGCCGGCCGCTCGCTGCCGGAGTACCGCCAGATCCGGGCCAACGTGGCGATGCTGGAGTCCTGCCGCCGCCCCGAGCTGGTCACCGAGATCACCCTCCAGCCGGTACGCCGGCACAACGTGGACGCGGCGATCCTGTTCAGCGACATCGTGGTGCCGGTCGCCGCCGCCGGGGTCGACCTGGACATCGTCCCCGGAACCGGGCCGGTGGTGGCCGAACCGGTACGTTCCGCCGCCGACGTCGAGCGGATCCGGCCGATCGACCTCAGCGACGTCGGGTACGTCGACGAGGCGGTTCGGATGCTGGTCAAGGAACTGGGCGACACGCCGCTGATCGGCTTCGCCGGTGCCCCCTTCACGTTGGCCAGCTACCTGGTCGAGGGCGGTCCGTCGCGGACCCACGCCAAGACCAAGGCGCTGATGTACGGCGAGCCCGACCTGTGGCACGCGCTGGCCGGCCGCTTGGCCGAGGTGACGTTGGCGTTCCTGCGCGTACAGATCGAGGCCGGGGTCTCCGCCGTACAGCTCTTCGACTCCTGGGCCGGTGCGCTCTCCGAGGCCGACTACCGCCGTTTCGTGCTGCCCCACTCGACGACCGTGCTCGGCGGGCTGGCCGACGCCGGTGTGCCCCGGATCCACTTCGGGGTGGGCACCGCCGAACTGCTCGGCGCGATGGGCGAGGCCGGCGCCGACGTGGTCGGCGTGGACTGGCGTACGCCGCTGGACGTCGCGACCGGCCGGATCGGGCCGGACAAGGCCGTGCAGGGCAACCTCGACCCGTGTCTGCTGTTCGCCCCCTGGCCGGTGATCGAGGCCGAGGTGCGGCGGATCCTCGACGAGGGCCGGGCTGCCCCCGGGCACGTGTTCAACCTCGGCCACGGCGTACTGCCGGAGACCGACCCGGAGGTGCTGACCCGGGTGGTCGCGCTGGTGCACGAACTCTCCGCCCGGAACTGACCACCATGGCGACGCGGTGGCGGGTGGCGGTGGTCGGCGGCGGCATCACCGGGCTGGCCGCCGCGCTGCGGTTGCGCGACCGGGCCCCCGAGGGCACCGACATCACCGTGTACGAGCAGTCCGGTGCGCTCGGCGGCAAGCTGCGCACCGGCGAACTGGCCGGCGGACCGGTCGAGTTCGGCGCGGAGTCGTTCCTGATGCGGGACCCGGCCGGCGGCGAGTCGGCGGCGGTGACCCTGGTGCGCCGGCTCGGGCTGGCCGACCGGATCGTGCACCCGACCGTCGGGCAGGCGGCCCTCGCCGTCGACGGCGGGCTGCGCCCGATCCCGGGCGGGACGCTGGTGGGCGTACCCGGGGATCTGGCGAAGGTGGCGGCGGTGGCCCGGCCGACGCCGGAGGCCGACCACGACGGCGGACGGCCACTGCTCGGCCCGGACGAGGACGTCGCCGTCGGCGCGCTGGTCCGCGCCCGCTTCGGCGACGAGGTGGTGGACCGGCTGGTCGACCCGATGCTCGGCGGTGTGTACGCCGGACGCGCCGACGACCTCTCGCTGGCCACCACCATGCCGGCGCTGGCCCGGGCGGCCCGGACGGAGCACACGCTGCTCGGTGCGGTACGCGCGGCGCAGGCCGCCGCCCCCCGCGCCCCCGGTGAGCCGGTATTCGGCACCCTGGCCGGTGGACTGAGCACCCTGGTCGACGCCGCCGCGACGGCCGGCGCGGCGACCGTACGCCGTAACGCGGCGGTCCGCGAACTGACCCCGGTCGGCCCCGGCTGGCGGCTCACCGTCGGACCCACCCGCGACCCGGAGCACGTCGACGTCGACGCGGTGGTGCTGGCCGTCCCGGCCCGCCCGGCGGCCCGCCTGCTCGCCGAGTCGGCCGCCGACGTGGCGGCGCGAATCGGCGACCTGGACTACGCCAGCGTCGCCCTGGTCACCCTGGCCCTGCCGGAACCGGCGCTGCCGGCGCTCTCCGGCTTCCTGGTGCCGAGCACCGAGGGCCTGCTGATCAAGGCGTCCACCTTCTTCACCACCAAGTGGGGACACCTGCGCCGGTCCGACGGGCTGGCCCTGGTCCGCGCCTCGGTGGGCCGCTACCGCGACGAGGCCCAGCTCCAGCGCCCCGACCAGGACCTGGCCGCCACCGTGCACCGGGAGCTGTCGGGGGTACTCGACACGCCACTGCCCGCCCCGGTGGACGGGCACGTGCAGCGGTGGGGCGGCGCGTTGCCGCAGTACACCCCCGGTCATCTCGACCGGGTGGCCGCCGCGCGGGCCGCGCTGCGGGCGACACGCCCGACGCTGGCCCTGGCCGGCGCGGGTTACGACGGGGTCGGCATTCCGGTCTGCGTCCGCTCCGGCGAGGCGGCGGCCGAAGAGATCATCACAGCACTGGGAGGACCGGGGAGATGACCGAGCAGACCAACGCGGCCCGGCTGCGGGAGCTCAACGACACCATCCGCTACACCATGTGGTCGGTGTTCCGGGCCAGCGCGCCGCTGCCGTCGCTACGCGACAACGTCACCGGCGAGGTCGAGTCGCTGATCGAGGAGTTGGCCGGCAAGGACGTCGTGGTGCGCGGCACGTACGACGTGTCCGGCCTGCGCGCCGACGCGGACCTGATGATCTGGTGGCACTCCTCGTCCAGCGACGACCTCCAGGACGCGTACCTGCGGTTGCGGCGCACCACGCTGGGCCGGGCGTTGACCCCGGTCTGGTCGCAGATGGCGCTGCACCGACCGGCCGAGTTCAACAAGAGCCACATCCCGGCGTTCCTGGCCGGCGAGGAGGCCCGCGCCTACCTCTGCGTCTACCCGTTCGTCCGCTCGTACGACTGGTATCTGCTGCCCGACGCCGAGCGGCGTGAGCTGCTCGCCGAACACGGCAAGATGGCCCGGGGCTACCCGGACGTACGCGCCAACACGGTCGCCTCGTTCGCGCTCGGCGACTACGAGTGGATGCTGGCCTTCGAGGCCGACGAGCTGCACCGCATCGTCGACCTGATGCGTGACCTGCGCGGCTCGCGGGCGCGCCTGCACGTCCGCGAGGAGGTGCCGTTCTACACCGGCCGTCGTCGCCCGATCGCCGACATCGTCTCCGCGCTCGCCTAGCTGCTGGGCCGAGGTGTAAGGAAGGGCACCCTGCTAACGCCTCGTGCATAGCAGGGGACCCCTCCTAACGCCGACAGCCGACAGCCGACGCCCGCCGCCCAACGTCGACGTGCCGCGTCGACGGGAGTGTGCCGGGCGGGGCCGCGCCCGAGGGAGGTAGGCGCGGCCCCGCTCGGGGTCAGGTGGTCGCCGTGCAGGTCAGCGTCGGCGCGCTCGACCCGCTGCCGGAGGCCAGGAAGCCGAAGGTGGCGCTGGCACCGGCCCCCAGACCGCCGTTGTAGCCGACGTTCTGGGCGGTCACCGTCGACCCGCTGGACGTGACGGTGGCGTTCCACGCCTGGCTGACCTGCTGGCCACCGGCGTACGTCCAGGTCACCCGCCAGCTCCGGATGGCCGCGCTGCCCGCGGTCACCTGCACCTCACCCTGGAAACCACCGGACCAGGTCGAGGTGACCCGGTACGTCGCCGAGCAGGCACCCGTCGCGGGCGGTGCGGTGGTCGGCGGGGGCGTGGTGGGCGGGTCGAAGGTCGGCGTCGGCGTCGGCGAGGCCGGCGGGGTGGTCGGAGGCGGCGTGGTGCCGCCACCGAACTGCACGTCGCTGCAGATGTAGTACGACTGGTCCGTGTGGCTGGCCTGCCAGACGGTGAACAGCACGTGCCGTCCGCTGCGTCCCGGCGCGTTCACCGGGATCTCGGTGGACACCCCGTCGACCTCGCGCTGCCACTGCGAGGCCGGAGTGTTGCCGATCTGGCCGACCAGTTCCAGGTCGGACCAGGCCAGCGGCTTGGTCAGCGCGTCGTAGCCCTGCCGGGTCGCGTACACCCGGATGTAGTCGGCACCGTGGCTGGCCTGGTCGAAGAACTTGAGCCGGAAGCTGTTGGCCACCGAGGTGGTCCGCCAGGCGCCGACGGCGTCCAACGCGTTGTAGCGTCCGCTCTCGGTACGGCCACCGGAGCAGAGCTGGCCGTTCGGGATGGCGCCCTGGTGGTTGCCGGCCACCCCCTCGCGGAACAGGCCGTTCCAGTTCCACATGGCGTTCGGGTTGGCCTGCCAGGCCTGCCAGCACATCGGGTCCTCGGTGGCCATCCGCGGGTTCTGGAAGTCACCGCCCCAGCGCTGCCAGCAGCCGTAGTTGCGGGAGACCGGGTTGGCCACGGAACCGTGCGCGGACACCGGAGCGACGAGCGCGGTGGAGAGCAGCAGCATGGCACCGGCCGCCACACCCAACAGCGACAGTGCCCGTGATCTTCTGAGTAGCTTGGACATGGAGCCCCCAGGGGGAGTCGTCGGATCGCGACATCGCCCGGATCGCTCGGGAGTTGCCCCTCCCGGCCTGATCACGTTGCCCTGGCTTCGCCCGAAGGATGGCACACACCATCGCCACTGGTCAATGCGGTGGCGGGGTCGGCGGTGCTCGTGGCCGGAGCCGATGTGAAGCGGTTCAGCTCGTACGGCGCATCGGGGTGTGCGAGATGCCGTCCTCGACGTACTCCGGTCCGCTGGTCGTGAAGCCGTACCGGGCGTAGAGCGCCACCAGGTGCGACTGGGCGTCCAGCACGCAGGGCCGGTCACCGATCCGGGCCAGCGCCTCCGTCATCAGGCGCCCGGCGTGCCCGCCGCCGCGTGCCGCCGGGGCCACCACCACCCGTCCGATCCGGGCCACGTCGTCGGGGTCGGCCAGGATCCGCAGGTACGCGACGGGAGCGCCGTCGTGGGTCAGCCAGAGGTGCCAGGTGTCCGGCTCGACGTCCCGCCCGTCGAGTTCCGGGTACGGGCACTGCTGCTCGACCACGAACACGTCGGCGCGTAGGCGTACCAGGTCGTGGAAGGTTCGGGCGTCCAGGTCGGCGAAGCGCGCGACCCGCAGTTCGGTGCTCGACACCCGGCCAGGTTAGGCCGTGCCCACCCGGCGGACCCGGCGGGGCCTGGTGTGAAAGGAGGGGTCCCCTGCTATCGCCTCGTGTATAGCAGGGGACCCCTCCTTTCACCGCGACCAGGCGGTCAGGCGGGTCGGGCGCCCACGGCGTCCCGGATCTGTGCACCCTGCTCGGTCTCCACGGCGCGCGCGCAGTGCCCGCAGCAGAAGAAGCGGCCGGAGACCTCCACGCCGTGCCCGAGGATCTTGACGCCGCAGTGTTCGCAGATCGGGGCCAGCTTGTGGCCGGCGCATTCGAAGCTGTCGAACGTGTGCACGTCGCCGCTGACCGTACGCACCTCGAACGCCAGCCAGTAGTCGTTACCGCAGACCTCGCACGTCGCCACGACACTCACCTCCACTGATAGCCCTTTTGTCCAATCTTGCCCCTGTATCGGGTTTTCTCGACGGGAAATCTCGGCGACTCCTCCGGCCGGTGCGGCGTGTCGGCGGTGGCGGGTCGCCCGTTGTGCGAGGTGTCCTGGCCGAACGGGGGCGATCCGGCGGCCGGTGGCGTCGACGTACCGGTGGTCGTCAACCGGAGGGATCATGATCAAGCGCAGTCGGCTGTTCGGCAGTCAGACCCGTGTCACGTTCTGCCTGCCCCGGGACGCCCCGCCGGGCACGGTGAGCGTGGTCGGCTGCTTCAACGACTGGCGGCCCGGCCGACACGAGTTGATCGCACGCCGCGACGGCACCCGGACGGTGACCGTGCGCCTCGGCCCGGGCCGGTACCGCTTCCGCTATCTCGCCACCGGTGGGCTGTGGTTCGACGACGAGTCGGCCGATCGGATCGACGAGCGGGGGAGCCTGCTGGTCCTCTGATGTGCGGACCGCGCGTTTTATCGATAGCGGTCTTTACTGTTAACAAGGTTTAAATTATGTTGGTGGCACCTCACCAGGCAACATGCCGAAAGGGATTGCCGCCATGCGTCGAAGAATCACCCTCCCGCTCGTCGCCGCCGGGGCCATGGTCTCCACCCTGGCCGTCGCCACCCCGGCCCAGGCCCACGGCTACGTCTCGTCACCGCCGAGCCGCCAGGCGCTCTGCGCCCAGAACCGCGTCCCGGACTGCGGCCAGATCCGCTGGGAGCCGCAGAGCGTGGAAGGCCCCAAGGGACTGCGCAACTGCCACGCCAACATCTCCCACTTCGCCGTCCTCAACGACGACAACCGGGGCTGGCCCGCCACCTCGGTCGGCACCACGGTCACCTTCACCTGGGTCAACACCGCGCAGCACGCCACCCGTGACTGGGAGTACTTCATCGGAAACACCCGGGTCGCGGTGTTCAGCGGCGGCGGTCGCCAACCGGGCGCCACCGTCTCGCACACCGTCAACCTGTCCGGCTACCCGGGTCGCCAGAAGCTCCTCGCCGTGTGGAACATCTCGGACACCGCCAACGCCTTCTACTCCTGCGTCGACCTGCAGGTCGGTGGCGGTACCGGCAACCCCACGCCGAGCCCGAGCCCGACCACCCCGCCGGCACCGTCGCCGACCCCGACGGCCGGCCCGACCACCAACCCGCCGGTCGGAGGCACCTGGACGGCCGGCCGCGCGTACACCGTCGGGGACCAGGTCACCTACGGCGGTCGCACCTACCGCTGCCGGCAGGCGCACACCGCCATCGCCGGATGGGAGCCGCCGAACGTACCGGCGCTGTGGACCCAGGTCTGACCGGCGTGAGGTGCGGTCGGGCCCGGCCCGCACCGCACCTCACGCCGGCTCCCCGACCGGCGGTACGCGCCGTCGTGTCCCGCCCGCGGCACCACCGGCGTACCGTGCCGTCCGTCGTGCCGCATCGCCGACCTGCCGCACTGTCCGTGCAGCCCGCGCTGTCCGCCCTGCTCGTCGTGCTGCTCGCCGCCGGATGCGGCTCGTCCGAGCCGACTGCGGACCGTGCGCCGAGCGGTACGCCGGCAGCGGTCGCCACCCCGGGAGCGCCGTCCGCCCCGACCGAGATGACCGGCATCGACCTGCTGTTCCTGTCGATGATGGCCGGGCACACCGAGCAGACCCTGGAGATCGTCCGGCTGGTCCGGGACCGGCTTGTCGACACCGAGCTGCGGACCCTGGTGGCCGCCGTCGAGGTGACCGAGACCGACGAACTGGCCGACGCCCGCGCCTGGTTGGGGCAGGCCGGACGTACCGCGCGGGCCGACGACCACGCCGGGCACGGCACCGGCCCCGACCAGTTGGCCCGGTTGCGCGACGCCGCACCCGGCGAGGTCGACGCGGTCCTGGTCGAGGTGCTCGGCGCGCACCAGCAGGCCGCCGCCGACCTGGCCCGGGCGCACCTCGCCGCCGGCACCGACGAGCGGGTACGTGACCTGGCGCGGCGCGTCGCCCAGTCGCGTACCGCCCAGGTGGCGATGCTGACGGCGCGCCCGGCAGCCGACGGCTGACCGATCCCGGCGCGGTCTCGGCGTGGTGGCTGGCCGGTCTCGGCGCGGTGGCTGGCCGGGACCGAATGCGGCGCGGGGCTGGCCGGACGCGGCGCGGTGGCTGGCCGGGACCTAACGTGGCCCGGCGGCTGACCGGGCCGGGCTTGGGTTGACGTCTGACGGGGACGCGGCCTGGGCCGACGTCTGACCGCCAGGCGGGCTGGGGCGACGGGGACCGCCACGCGGCGTGGCCCGGCGGTGGCGCGCCGCCGGGCCGGGGAGCGCTCGCGGTCAGGCGGTGCCGGGGTCCAGGCGGATGGAGATCGAGTTGACGCAGTGCCGGGTGTTCTTCGGGGTGAAGCCCTCACCCCGGAAGACGTGCCCCAGGTGACTGTCGCAGCGGGCGCAGCGGATCTCGGTGCGCCGCATGCCGTGGCTGTCGTCCTCGATCTCGGTGATCGCACCCGGGATGGCGTCGTCGAAGCTCGGCCACCCGCAGTGCGAGTCGAACTTCGTGTCGCTCGGGTACAGCTCCGCGCCGCAGGCACGGCAGCGGTACATCCCCGGCGTCTTGGTGTCGACGTACTCGCCGGTCCATGCCCGTTCGGTGCCGGCCTCGCGCAGCACCCGGAACTCCTCGGGGCTGAGCCGGACCCGCCACTCGTCCTCGGTGCGGGGCAGTTCGCTGTCGGGAAGACTCACCGGACAACCGTACGTCGAAGGTCGGACCCATCGCATATGGTCGCGCCATGGCAGGTGCGAAGGCTGCGGCCGAGGAGATCGAGGTCGCCGGGCACCTGGTCCGGCTGTCCAGCCCGGATCGGGTGATGTTCCCCGAGCGCGGCTTCACCAAGGCTGACGTCTTCCACTACTACCGCAGCGTCGGCGACGGCATCATGCGGGCGCTCGGTGACCGCCCGACGACCCTGCAACGCTTCCCGGACGGCATCGAGGGCGAGATGTTCTTCCAGAAGCGGGTGCCGACGCGAGGTGTGCCGCCCTGGGTGCGTACCGCCGAGATCAGCTTCCCCAGCGGACGCAAGGCCGCGGAGCTGTGCCCGGCGGACCTCGCCCACGTGGCCTGGGCCGCGCAGATGGGCACCGTGGTGTTCCACCCCTGGCCGGTGCGGGCCGCCGACGTCGACCGCCCCGACGAGTTGCGCGTCGACCTCGACCCGCAGCCCGGCACCGACTTCGCCCACGCGGCCACCGCCGCGGCCGAGCTGCGCGCGATCCTCGACGAGCTCGGGGTGCCGGGCTGGCCGAAGACCTCCGGCGGCCGGGGCGTGCACGTCTACCTGCGGATAGAACCGCGTTGGAGCTTCGTCGAGGTACGCCGGGCCACCATCGCGTTGGCCCGGGAACTGGCCCGCCGCCGTCCCGAACTGGTCACCACCGCCTGGTGGAAGGAGGAACGCGGCGAACGCGTCTTCGTCGACTACAACCAGACGGCCCGGGACCGCACCATCGCCTGCGCGTACTCGTTGCGGGCCAACGCCCGGGCCACCGTCTCCACCCCGGTCACCTGGGACGAGCTGCCCGACGTCGACCCCGACGACTTCGACCTGCGTACGGTGCCGAAGCGGTTGGCCGAGCGCGGCGACCCGCACGCCGGCATCGACGACGCCGGCTGGGACATCACCCCGCTGCTGGAGTGGGCCGAGCGGGACGCCGCAGCCGGTGAGGGCGACCTGCCGTACCCGCCGGACCACCCGAAGATGCCCGGCGAACCCAAGCGGGTCCAACCCTCCAAGGACCGCGACCGCCCCCGCTGAGCGCGACCCCCTCGGATCACCGCCCGCCGCGTCGTCACACGCTCCGTCGTCGGTGCGTCGCGCCGTGCGGCGTCGCGCCGTGCCCGGTGCGCTCGGCAAGGTCACGCTCGATCCTGGATCGAGTGGCTTCGGAGCGCGCGGACAACCACTCGATCCAGGATCGAGCGGGATCTTGAGCGGTTGGCGGGACCATCGGCCGAGGGGAGGCTCAGAGACTGAGCTTCATGCCCTCGTGGCTCGGGACGAAGCCGAGGCCGAGATAGAACCGGTGCGCGTCGTGGCGGCTCTTGTCGGTGGTGAGCTGCACCAGCCCGCAGCCGCGCTGCCGGGCGCGGTCGATCGCCCAGGTCATCATGAGGCTGCCCACGCCCCGCCCGCGCTGGTCCGAGCGGATCCGCACCGCCTCGATCAACAGCCGTTCGGAGCCGTGGCGGCCGAGCCCGGGAATGAAGGTGAGCTGCATGCATCCCAGCACCTCACCGTCGGCCTCGGCGACGACGAGGTGGTTACGCGGGTCGGCACTGATGTCGGCGAACGCCTTCTCGTACGTGGCGTCGACCTCTCCGACGTCACGGGTACGCCCCAACACGTCGTCGGCGAGCAGGTCGAGGACGGCGGGCAGGTCGGCCCGGACCGCCTCCCGGAAGAACACGTCGCTCATCCCGCGAGCGTCCCACAGCGGCGCGAGCCGATGCGCGGCGGAGCGGCGTCAGCCGTCGCTCTGACGGGTCACGCCCTGCATCACCGCGATCGGTGCGCCGGCGGGTCCGCACTCGACCGGCAGGGGTGGCAGGTGGCCCGGCGGCTCGTCCTCGGTGAGTGGGGCCTCGACGTGTCCGCCGCCGCCCTCGACTCGATCACCCACGACGATCGGGCCGCCATCCGGCACGTGCACACCGATCCGTCCGTCGTCGAGGATCGTGGTTCCCGGTGGCCAGACCACCACCGCTCCAGGGTGCGCCGCGTCGGAGTTTGACCACGCTGCATGGCGTGAGTGGGGACCGGAGCTGATGGCCCCCGTCCGGACCTTGGCGGGGACGTGCCCCCGAAGGGCGCTTTCGTACCGAGATCCAGTGGGGAGGAATGGCAAGATCCGCTCGGGTCGCTAACGGGCGGGGCAGCGCTTGCCTTCGGCGGGCACCGTCAGGTCGATCAGGTACGCGTCGACGGCCTCGGTGATGCAGGGGGTCTGCGGGTACGCGGTGTGCCCCTCGCCCTCCCAGGTCAGCACGCGTCCGACGCCGAGCATCTCGGCCAGGGCCGGGGTCTGCTCGTAGGGGGTGGCCGGGTCGCCGGTGGTGCCGACGACCAGGATGGGCGGGGCACCTTCGGCGCGTCCGGTGGGGTAGGGGTCGGTGCCGCCGGGCCATTCGGTGCAGGAGACCAGGCCGGTGGCCAGCGCCGGACCGAACAGTGGGTACTGGGTACGCCACTGGGACTGCAACTGGCGGATCCGTTCCAGGCTGGGGCGTTCCTCGTCGTCGGCGCAGTTGATCGCGGTGTTGGCGTCGAAGAGGTTGGTGTAGCGACCGTTGTCGTCGCGGTCGGTGTAGTTGTCGGCGAGTTGGAACACCGCTTCGGGGTTGCCCTGCGCCAACTGGTCGATGGCGCGGGCGAGCTGCCGCCAGCCGGTCTCGTTGTACAGCGACGAGATGACCGCGTAGAAGATCCAGCCGGAGGTGGCCTCGCGGCCGTCGGCGGAGCGGACGGGGGAGGACTTGGCCTTGTCGATGGCGGAGACGACCGCGGCCCGGGCGTCGGGGGCGATCGGGCAGTTGCCGGCGTTGGCCGCGCACCAGCGGCCGAAGTTGTCGAAGGCGCGCTCGAAGCCCTTGGCCTGGCTCTCCGAGCCGGCGATCAGATTCTGTCGGGGGTCGACCGCGCCGTCGAGCACCAGCGCCCGCACCCGCTGCGGGAAGAGTTGGGCGTACGTGGCGCCGAGCAGCGTGCCGTACGAGTATCCGAGGTAGGTCGTCTTGTCGTCGCCGACCGCCGCGCGGATCGCGTCCATGTCCCGGGCGGTCTGCTCGGTGGAGTAGAGCTTGAGCTGGTCGCCGTACTTGTCGCCGCAGCTCTGGCCGATCCGCTTGGCCATCGTGACGAGGACGTCGAACTTCTCCTGGCTCTCCGGGTCGGGGTCGTAGCCGAAGACGCCGTCCAGGTCGGCGTCGGAGATGCACTCGACCGGGCTGGACCGGGCCACGCCGCGCGGGTCGAAGCCGATGACGTCGAACCGTTCCAGGATGCTGTCGGGCAGGCCGCCGAACTGCTCGCCGAAGGAGAGGTAGACGGCGGTGTCCACGCCCGAGCCGCCCGGGCCGCCCGGGTTGATCAGCAGGGAGCCGATGCGGTTGCGCTGCTTGTCGGAGCGGACCCGCAACAGGGCGATCTCGAAGGTCTCGCCGACGCCGGGACCGCTGGTGGCGGCGGCGCCGCCGGCCCAGTCGCGCGGCACCTGGATGCGGGCGCAGTCGTACCGGACGCCCGCGGCGCTGCGTCCGACCAGGTCGTCGGGCACCTCGGGGCAGGCCCGCCAGTCGGGTGCCGTGCCGGGCGGGGCGGCGGACCCCTGGGTGTCGACGTCGGCGCGCGGCGCGAAGGCCGGCAGCGTGCAGCCGGTGGTGACGAGCACGACGGCGGTCAGGCCGGCCAGGGTGAGCCGCAGGCGGCGGATCCGGTCGGAAGTACGGGTCACGAGCTGGGCCTCCGTGATCGGGTCGACGGCCGCGGGTCAGTCGGGCGCGGATCCCACCGGCACCGCCGGGTCGCCCCGCAGGACCTGGTCCACGTCGAACCGCACCGGCCGGTCGAGTTGATCGTATCGGCAGGAGCGCGGGTCGCGGTCGGGCCGCCAGCGGACGAACCGCGCGGTGTGCCGGAACCGGTCGCCCTCCATCGCGTCGTACGCCACCTCGACCACCAGTTCCGGGCGGACCGGCTCCCATTCCAGGTTCTTGGTGCCGGTCCACCGGCTGACCCCGCCCGGGATGCGCTGGCCCCGCTCGTGGTCGCCGTGCACCCACGGGTGCTCGGCGCCGACGTCGCGGTAGGGTGCCAACTCCTCCAGCAGCTCGGCCCGGCGGGCCATGGTGAACGAGGCGCTCACCCCGACGTGGTGCAGCACGCCCGCGTCGTCGTAGAGCCCGAGCAGCAGCGAACCCACCACCGGGCCGGACTTGTGCCAGCGGAATCCGGCCACCACCGCGTCGGCGGTGCGCGCGTGCTTGACCTTGAACATCAGCCGCTTGCCCGGCTCGTACGGCAGGTCGGCCGGCTTGGCGATCAACCCGTCCAACCCGGCGCCCTCGAACACGTCGAACCAGCGGCGGGCGGTGTCCGCGTCGGTGGTCACCTGCGTGACGTGCACCGGTGGCCGCACCCCGGCCAGCGCCTGCTCCAGCCGGGCGCGGCGGGTCGGGTAGGGCGCGTCGAGCAGGTTCTCGCCGTCCAGCGCCAGCAGGTCGAAGGCGACGAAGTCGGCCGGTGTGGTCTCGGCCAGCAGGGCGACCCGGGACGCCGCCGGATGGATGCGCTGGGCCAGCAGCTCGAAGTCGAGCCGGGGCTGGCCGTCCGGCCCGTCGCGGCGGATCACGATCAGCTCGCCGTCCACCGCGCAGCGCTCCGGCAACTGCCGCCGGGCCTGCTCCACCACCTCGGGGAAGTAGCGGGTCATCGTCTTGCCGCCCCGGCTGGCCAGCTCCACCTCGTCGCCGTCGCGGAAGACGATGCAGCGGAAGCCGTCCCACTTGGGCTCGTAGGTCATCCCCCTCGCGATCGGGATCGACGCCACGCTGCGTGCCAGCATCGGCTCCACCGGCGGGTTGATCGGCAGGTCCACGGCGTCAGTCAACCAGACCACACCGACAACGGTGCGGCAGATCACTGTCGCGCCGTGGGTGCGCTGTCCGCCCGTACGCCCTGCCGTCCCACCCGGGCGAATCAGAAAAGTGCAGGTCAGAGCTACTTTCGCGGGGTGTCGGAGTGGGTGTGCGGGTGCTGCGGGCGGTGGCGGGTCAGCGTCGAGCTGATCCGGCAGCGGTACGTGTACCGGCTGGTCCACCACTATCCGCGCCGCTTCGGCGGGGGCAAGAACGTTCTCGGCGAGGTGGGCTCGGTGCCCGAGCTGGCGGAGCTGCTGCGTCGGCGTACCCCGGTAAGCCTGGCCGACCTGCGCGAAGCCGCGTGATCCGCTCAGAAGCGTGCGAAGGAGCGGATCGGTGCCCGGGGGCCGAACCTGGGTGCCTGGATCCCGGCGACCTCCAGCAGCCGGCAGACCCGGCCCCGGTGGCCCCGGAACGGCTCCAGCAGCTCCAGCAGCCGCGCGTCGTCACCACGCGGCTCACCGGCGAGCGCCCAGGCCACCGTGTTCGGCACGTGGTAGTCGCCGATGCTGACCGCGTCCGCGTCGCCGTAGGCCACGCGTACCACCTCGGCGGCGGTCCACGCGCCGATGCCGGCGACGGCGGTCAACCGGCGGGTGGCCTCGACGGTGTCGGCGCAGCGCTCCAGCCGGTCGGCGACGGCGGCGGCCCGGCGCAGGGTCTCGGCCCGACGCTGTTCGACGCCGAACGGGTGGAACACCCAGTACGGGGTGGCCGCGACGGCGGCCGGCTCGGGCGGCAGCAGCAACGACACCGGCCCCGGCGCCGGTTCGGCGAAGTGACGGACGGTGGCGGCGTACGCCCGGTACGCCTCCTTGCCGGTCACCTTCTGCTCGAAGACGGCCCGGAGCACGCGGGGGAAGACCAGGCCGGTGGCGGGCATCCGCACCCCGGCGTGGCGGGCTGCGAGTCGCGCCACCACGGGATGCGACCGAGCCAGGTCGGCGAAGCCGGTGAGGTCGTCACGCAGCCCGGCGATGGCGTCGGCGTGCGCGACCACCCAGTCGCCACCCGGCCCGTACCCGTCGGCCCGCACCTCGCCGCCGGTCGGATCCAGCGCGAGGGTGGCGGGTCCGGTCGGGGTGCGGGTGGCCCACCACAGGGTGCCGTCGACGGTCCGGGCGCACGGGTCGTACGGGCTGAAGGTCAGCGGCCGGATCGTGGCGGCCAGCCGGTAGCCGGGTGGCGGGCGCAGCGTCCGGCTCGCGGTCGGCGCGGTCCCGGTCATGGGGTAACTCTGCCACTTCGGTCGACCGCTCGACGGGTGCGTCCCCACGTGCCGACGGAACGACCGTGGCCGGCCGCGCCCGTAACGGGCTGCGACCGGCCACCGGTGCCGGATCGGATCAGTAGTCCGAGCCGCTGTCCGACTTGGTCTTCGACGGCGGCGAGACCGCCTTCGGGGTGCCCTTGGGCAGGCACTCCAGGTTCTTGCTGCCGTCCGGGTTCACCACGAACCAGGTGCCGCCGACGCCCTGGCCCTTCCACTGACCGGCCTTCTTGTCACCGATGTAGGTGTAGAGCGGCCAGCCGTCGAGGGTGATCTGACGGGTGCCGTCGGGGCGGGTGATGGTGCCCACCGCGTCGTCCGAGACGCCCTTGAGCTTCGGGTTGCCGTCGGTCAGCGCGGCCGGCCACACCTCGATGCACTGGCCCTCGCAGTTGCTGGCGGGCGGGTCGTTGGTGTCGTTGTCGAAGCGGTACAGGAGGAACCCGTCCTGGTTGACGACGGCGCTGCCCATCCGGGGGAACTTCTTGCCGGTGAGACTCTCGGTCAGCTCGACGCCGTCGGGCAGGGGAACGTCGTTGTCGTCCCCCGCTCCGGGTGATGCCGAGGCACCTGGGGTGGCGCTCGCCTCCGGGTTCGCGCTGGCCTCCGGGTCAACGGTCACGGTGGGTTCGGCCGCGGCAACGGCGACCGGCTCGGCCGCACCGGCGTTCGTCCCGTCGTAGCCCGCGGGAGCGCAAGCCGTAAGTGCGACCATGGCGCCCACGGCGCTCACAGCGATGACGGTCCGCTTGATCTGTGCCACGTGCCCTCCTCATGCTTGACAGTCACCGGGATATACGGGGTCGGCAGTGTCAAGGTTGAATGCCAAACGGTGGCTCATTTCACAGCGGCCCGTTGAACCGGACGGCCCGAACCTGCGTAGGAGTGCGTATCCGCAGACCAGCGCCATGAAGGCCCGCCTCCGAACGGAGACGGGCCTTCGATCACGCGGTACGGATCAGGGGGCGGGCACGGTCAGCAGCGGCCGGGTGGCGCCTCTGCCGTTCACCTCCTGCACCTCGATGTGCTTGATGTCGTCCATCTGCACCGATGTGGTCGCGGAGAGCGCGGCCCGGGTCGGGTTGCTGGTGGTGCCGTACCCGGAGGTCGGCACCGTCCAGGTGGAGACGACCTCGGTGCTGTCGTCCTTCTTGACCACGACCAGACGGCAGGTGCGCGGCCCGGGCAAGCGGCCCAGGCTGAAGTCCATCTTGGTGCCGAAGTCCTTGCCGATGAGCCAGAACGTGCCCTCGACACCGGTGCTCGGGTCGGTGACGTCGACCTGCTCGCCCTCCTGCTCGTTGCCACCGAAGCCGGGGCCCGGGTTACCGGGGCCGCCGCCCGACGGGTCGAACGGGGCGCTGCTCGGGCCTCCGGCGATCGGCGGCGCGCCGCTCTCGCCGGCCAGGTTGCTGAAGACCACACCGGTCAGGCCGCCGAACACCACCACGGCCGCTGCGGTCGCCAGGATCTGCCGGAACCGGGCCTTGCGCCGGTGGCTGCGCAACGCCACGAGCGTACGGTCCAGCAGGACCGGATCCGAGTGGGTCTGCTCCAGCGCCGTCACCGACTCCTCGTCGATGTCGGAGAGGAGCCCGACCACCGGCACCATCGATTCCAGTTCGGCGGCGCAGGCCCAGCAGGTCGCGAGGTGTTCCTCGAACCGCTCCATGTCCTGTTCGTCCAGTACGCCGAGCGCGTACGCGGCGACGTCCATGTGGTCTACCCGGCTCATTCCGTCACCCCCCGTTCCTGCAGAGCTGTGCGCAGCGCGCGCAGCGCGTAGTAGACCCGCGACTTCGCGGTGCCCAACGGCAGCCCGAGTTCCTCGGCCGCCTCCGGCACCGTCCGGCCCCGGAAGTACGTCGCCACCAGGATCTCCCGGTGCGACTGACTCAACGTACGCAGCGCGTCCGCCACCGTCATCGAGCGGAGCACCCGATCGGTGCTGTCCGACTCGGCGAAGGCGGTCAGGTCCCGGTCGTACGTCTCGGCCGGGCGGGCCTGCTCGCTGCGGTGTTCGTCGATGGCGATCCGGCGGGCGACCGTCACCAGCCACGGCCGGAGCGACCCCTGTCCCTGCGTACCCAACCGGTGCGCGTTGCGCCAGGCCCGCAGCAACGTCTCCTGGACGATGTCCTCCGCGCGCTGCCGATCCCCTCCGGTCAGCCGCATCACGAACATCAGCAGCGGGCCGGCGTGCTCGGCGTACAGCGTGCGGATCAACTGGTCGGAGTGGGCGGCCTCGGTCGTCGTGGCCTGGTGTCGGCCCGGGGCAGGTCGCGGCGTCACCGGGCTATTCTGGCGAGACGTCGCGCGGGAGTCGACCCCACGGTCGGACGTGGTCGGCCGCGACTGGGATCGAGCGGACATCCAGTCCACCCGCACCCGGTCGCCCTGCCAACCGACCGCCAGTGCATGCATGCAGACCTCCGGATGTCCATGGACAGAAAGCCGTCCCCCCACGGGCATGGCTGCCGAGTAGTACGGAGGGCCCCGCCGAACGGATCAACGGCGGACGGAAAAAATCCCCGGCGGAGGCGGTGTGGAGTCGGCGGCGTCGCTGTCGCGCACCACCGGGGCGCCTCCGGCGAACCGGTCGAGGTCCGCGCCGGCCAGCACCCGGCCCGGGAACCAGTCACCGGCGGCCCGCCGGGTCAACGCCGCCACCGGCGGCTCCTGACGGCCCGCGACCAGCACCAGGTTGCCGTAGCGCCGCCCCCGCAGCACCGCCGCGTCGGCCACCAGGCAGGCCCGGGGCAGCAGCTCGCGGACGGTCGCCACCTGCCCCCGGGCGTACCGTAGCGGCGGCCCGTCGGCCAGGTTCGCCAGATACCAGCCGCCGGGCCGCAGCACCCGGGCCACCTCGGCGGCGTACTCGACCGAGGTCAGTCGGGCCGGTGTCCGGGAGCCGGCGAAGACGTCCGCCACGATCACGTCGTAACCGGCGTCCCGCCCGCCGGCCAGCACCGTTCGTGCGTCGTCCACCCGGACCCTGAGGCGCGGATCGGGCCGCCAGGGCAGCTCCCGGCGGACCAGGTCGACCAGCGCACCGTCCACCTCGACCACCCGCTGCACCGAACCCGGGCGGGTGGCGGCGACGTACCGGGGCAGGGTGAGCGCGCCGCCGCCCAGGTGCAGCACCCGCAGCGGCGTACCGGCGGGCGCGACCAGGTCGATCGCGGCGGCCAGCCGGCGCACGTACTCGAACTCCAGGTGGGTCGGGTCGGCCAGGTCCACGTGCGACTGCGGCGCGCCGTCCAGCAGCAACGTCCACGACCCGGGCCGGTCCGGGTCGGGCACCAGCTCGGCCTGCCCGGTGTCGACCCGCGCGGCGATCCGGTCGGTGGTGCGTCGCCGACCCATCAGCGGCCGGTCCGCGCGGCGGCGGTCAGCGCGCGGTGCAGCAGCCGGGAGTCGCCCAGCCGCGAGCGCAGCAACCGTTCCAGCCCGGCGATCGGGACCAGGTTCTGCGGGGCCCGGGGGTCCTTGTAGGGAGTGGACGCGAACCGGGGCAGGGTGACCAGCGACAGGTCGGCCAACCGCACCACCTCGGCGATCTCCAGGTCCGCCGAACACTCCAACCGGACGATCCCGGCCCAGGGGGCACCGGCGGCCACCGGCAGCCGGACATACCACGACCAGCCGCCCCACGCGGTGCCCAACCGGAACACCGGCGAGCGGTGACCGGCGGCGAGCCCGGTGACCACCGCGGTGAGCCGGGCGTCGAGGTACTGGCTGTGCTGAGTCTTGATGTAGCCGAGGGTGCGCGGCAACTGCCGCCGGTTACGCAGCGGTCCGTCCACCACCAGCAGGTCGTCGTCGGTACGGGCGGCGGCCGAGACCTCCACCTCCAGCGCGGTCAGCGGCCCCTGCACGGCGGCCGGCAGCTTCGCCAGCTCCCCGGTGCCGTTGACCCGGTGCACCGGATAGCGGACGGTGCCGGCGACCACGTCGGTGGCCGACGGGCTGGCCGTGAAGAGTCCCCGGCCCACCTTGGCACCGGCCAGCCGGGCCGCGCCGCGCTCCAGGTCGCAGCGGACCACACCGGCGGCGTACGAGGCGGCCAGACCGGGGAACGAGGTGCCGTCCTCCTCCGCCGTCCAGACGCTGGCGTCGATCCGGCGTACCCCGTCCACCAGCAACACCACGTCCGGGGCGCGGACCCCGGGCCGGGGGCCGATCGCCCGCCAGTCCACCACCGGCACCTCGTGGTCCGCCTCCACCCGGGCGCTGCTCGGCGCGGCCGGTCCGGCCGCCGACGCCTCGAACGAGGCCCCGTAGGCGGGATCCCACGCGTCGACGAAGAACCGCCCCGCGCTCACGGCCCGGTCCTGCCGTTCGCGACTGCGGGGCTCCGCTGCGCTGCGCTCCTCGCGCTCACCGGCCGGTCCGTTCGATGCGGGCCGAGCGGGCGTCCTTGCGGACCTCGAAGCGGACCGGGATGCGTTCGGCCAGGGCCGGCACGTGGGTCACCACGCCGACCATCCGGTCACCGCGGGCGGCCAGGTTCTCCAGGGTGGCGGCGACCGTGTCGAGGGTGGCCGCGTCGAGGGTGCCGAAACCCTCGTCCAGCACGATCGACTCCAGACTGGCCGCCGTGGTGGACATCCCGGCCAACTGCTCGGAGAGCGCCAGTGCCAGCGCCAGGGACGCCTGGAACGTCTCGCCGCCGGAGAGGGTGCGTACGCCCCGGCGCAACCCGGCGTCGTAGTGGTCGACGACGAAGAACTCGCCCTTGTCGTGGACCAGGTCGTACTGCCCGCCGGAGAGTTCCCGCAGGATCCCGGAGGCGCCGTCGACCAGCAGGTCCAACGCCTCGGCCAGCAGCCACCGCTCGAAGTTGTTGGCCCGCAGGTGCCCGGCCAGCGCGCGGGCCACCTGGGCCCGGTGTTCGTGCTCGGCCCGCTGGGCGCGCAGTTCCTCGGCCTGGGCACGGCGTTCGGTCAACCGGCGCAGGTCGGCCTCGGCCCGTTCCACGGTGACCGTGGCGGCGCGTACCGGATCGTCGGGTGCGGGCAGCCCGGCGGCGGTGAAGATGCCCGCGATCCGGGCCGCGACCTCGGTGGCCACCGCCTCGGCCACGGCGACCGACTCCGCCGACCCGGCCCGCTGCGCCTGGCGTTGCCGGGCCTGCTCCCGGGCCCACTCCGACAGCGTGCTCCACGCGGCGGCGACGTCGTCCCGGTCGGCTGCCGGCGGCCCGAACCGGGCCACCCCGTCGCGTACGCCGTCGAACCGCCGCCACGCCGACCGCAGGCGCTCCTGCGCCGCGTCCAGCGCACCCCGGGCCCGCCGGGCGGTGTCCCGACCGGCCCGGACCGCCGTCGCCGCCTCGTCGAGTGCCTGCCGCAGCCGCGCGTGCTCGGCCAGGGTCGCCCGCACCGCCTCGGCGGAGGCCGCCCCGGTCAGGCGGTCGTCCACCTCGGCCAGGCGAGTCCGCAACCCGTCCTGCTCGGCGCGGGCCCGCAGCAGCACCCGTTCCAGGTCCCGCGCGGCCGAGTCACGCGCGGCCAGCAGCCGTTTCGCCGCCTCACTGGCTGCCCGGGCCGCCTTGCCGGTCGCCACCGCGTGCGCCACCGCCGAACCGGCGGGCATCGCCGGCACCCGGGCGACGGTCTGTTCGCAGACCGGGCAGGAGTCACCGTCGGTCAGGTGCGCCCGCAACGCCGCCGCCTGGTCGGCCGCCTTCGCGTCCTCGTGGGCCTGGAACGCCGCCGCCAGGTCCGCCTCGGCCCGGTCGGCCGCCGCCCGCGCCTCGGCGACCGCACCGGCCGCCGCCTCGTGCTCGGCACCGGCGGTCTGCACCACGGCGCGTACCCGCTCGGCCTCGGCGGCGAGCCGGTCCCGGTCGGCGTACGCCCGCAGCAGCATCCGCAGCGCGCTCTCGTCACCGGCGGCGGCCAACTCGCCGCGCAGCTTCTCCTCGCGCTCCTCGGCCAGCGACACCGCGCCCGCCGCCGCGTCGGCCTCGGCCCGCGCGGCGTCCACCGCCCGCGCCACCTCGGCCACCCCGTCCGGTGCCCGGACCTCGTCCAGCACGGTCAACTCGGCGTCCAGCGCCGCCAACGCCGCCCCGGCCGTACGCACCGTCGCCCGAGCCGCGTCCAGTTCCGGTACGGCCTCGGCCACCGCCTCGGCCAGTTCCCGCATCCGGTGCACCTGGTCGGTGACCTGTGTGACCGTGGCGTCGTCGGTGTCGGCGAGCCCGGCCAGCAGGTGGTCGACTGTCTCCAGTTTCGCCTCGGCCTGCCCGGCGCGGGTGGTGGCCCGCTGCTGGACCTGCTCGTAGACACCGAGACCGAGCAGGTTGACCAGGATCTGCTGCCGGGTCGCGGGACGGGCGTGCAGGAAGTCGGCGAACTGCCCCTGCGGCAGCACCACGCAACTGGTGAACTGCTCGTACGGCAGGCCCACCGCCTCCAGTACGGCGGTCTCCATTTCGGCCGGCGTACCGGCGACCACCTCGCCCAGGTCCTCCGGGCTGAGCCCGGTGTCCAGCTTGGTGACGTCGAACCCGTCGGGCATCAGTTGCAGACCGGCGTTCGCGGTCTTCGCGTTGCCCCGGCTGTCCCGGCGCACCACTCGGGTGGCCACGTAGCGGGCCCCACCGGACTCGAAGACCAGCCGGACCCGCGCCTCCGTCGACGACGGGGCCAACGCGTTGCTGAGGCCCCGCGCGCCGCCCCAGCGCGGCACCGTGCCGTAGAGCGCGAAACAGATCGCGTCGAGCACCGTCGACTTGCCCGAACCGGTCGGCCCGACCAGGGCGAAGAAGTCGGCGTCGGTGAAGTCGACGGTGGTCTCGTCCCGGAAGACGGTGAAGCCGGCCATGTCCAGCCGCATCGGCCGCATCAGTGATCGACCTCCTCGATCAGCTCGTCGAAGAGTTCCCGCACACCGTCGTCGGCGTGCCCCCGGCTGTCCAGGTAGTCGGCGAAGAGCTGGCGGGGCGACCGGCCGGCCCGCTGGGCGATCCGGGTGCCGCTGCCCGGCGCGGGCACCAGCTCCGGATCGATGCGGATCTCCAACGCGCGGGGGAGCAGTTCCTGGACCTCCTCCCGCAGTCCGGCCCGGGGCTGCTCGCGGACGTACACCCGCAGCCAGCCCTCCGGCGGGGTGATCTCGGCGAGCTGCGTCAGCGTGCCACGCACCGTGCGCAGCGCCGTCGCCTCCGCGACCGGCACCTCCCGGACCCGTGCCGCCGTCGTCGCGGTCACCTCCACCAGGGTCACCGACGGCACGTTCTCCTGCTCGCCGAAGTCCACCGCCAACGGGGCGCCGCTGTAGCGGATCGGGCACGGCCCCTGCACCCGCTGGGCGCGGTGCAGGTGCCCCAACGCCACGTAGTGCGCGGTGCCGGGGAAGACCGTGGCGGGTACGGCGTACCCCAGCACGGTGTGCGCGTCCCGTTCGCCGCCGCCGGTGGTCGCGCCCACCACGGTCAGGTGCGCGGTGACCAGGTGCACCCGGTCCGGCTCGTCGAAGCCCTCGGTCAACCGGGCGAGGATGCGGCCCAGGTGGTCGGCGTACGTCTGGTTGGTCTCGGCGGCGGTCAGCTCGTACATCTCCACCGCGCGGATCGCGTACCGCTGCGACAGGAACGGCAACGCCGCCAGCCGCCAGCGTTCCCCGCCCGCCGTGGTGCCGTCCACCACGTGCTCGGCCGGATCCTCGCGGACCGCGCCGCGCAGCGTGATGCCGGCGGCCTCGGCCCACGGCCGCAGCGCGTCCAGCGCCGCGCCGTTGTCGTGGTTGCCACCGATCGCCACCACGTCGGCGCCGGTGCGGCGCAGCGCGGTCAACGCCCGGGTGACCAGGCGGGTCGCCTCCGCCGTCGGCGCGGCGGTGTCGTAGAGGTCACCGGCGATGACGACCAGGTCGGGCCGCTCCTGGCGGGCGATGTCGATGACCCCGGCGAGCACCTGCTTGTGCTCCTCGGCCCGGGACTGCCCCTTGAGGACCTTGCCCACGTGCCAGTCCGAGGTGTGCAGGATCTTCACGGGTAGCCCTCTCCTCGTGGCGAATCAGATCGTCTAGAAGGGGATGTCGTCGTCGGCGCTGCCGCCGCCGGACCCCACCACGGCGAACGGGTCGGCGGACTGGGTGATCGAGCGCAACGTCTGCGAGGGGGCGGCACCGGCCTCGGAGACCCGGGTGGCCCAGGCCGGGAACGGGAACTCCAGGCAGAGCGGCACCGGGATGTCGGGCTGGTTGACGAACATGGTGCCGGGCTTGGCCAGCAGCGCCCGCTGCCGTTGCGCCGGTGGCAGGAAGCCGTACTCGGGGCGGGACGCCTCGGCCGGGTCGAGTCGACCGACCACCCGGATCGCCGAGTTGGTGACGATGCGCCGCTCCACCTCACTGGCGGTCTGCTGCGCGCCGATCAGGATCACCCCGAGCGAGCGGCCCCGCTCGGCGATGTCCAGCAGCACCTCCTTGATGGGGGAGGATCCCTCGCGGGGGGCGTACTTGTTCAGCTCGTCGAGCACCACGAACAGCAGCGGCTTGGCGCCCTGCTTCTCCTTGTTGTCGAACTCGGTCTTCAGGGTCACGCCGACCACGAAGCGCTGCGCGCGATCCGGCAGGTTGTGCAGGTCGACGACGGTGACCTGGGCCGACTCGGCGGTGTTGATGCTGTGTGGGCGGCGGGTCGCCAGGTCGCCCCGGATCAGCCGGGACAGGTCCTTCTTGCTGCCGATCAGCCGCCGGGCGAAGGCGTTCACCGTGCCCAGGCCGACCGCGCTGCCCGCCCAGTCGCTGCGCGTCTCGTCGTCGCTGAGCTGCTCGACGATGTGGTCGACCAGGTCGGCGTAGGTGCCCAGGCGCACCCCGTCGACGCTGACCCCGCCGTCGGCGGGCTGGGCGTACCGGGCCAGATGGGCGGCGACCGAGTGGACCACCATCGTGTACTGCTGCCGCTCGTCGTCGGCGTCGGCGAAGACGTACGGCAGCAGCCGCTTCTCGCAGAACTCGGTCAGCGTCCAGTAGAAGCTGTCCACCCCGGTCAGTCGGTTGTGCACGTCCGGGGTGCCGGAGGAGTCGCCGACCCTGGGCGGGGCGTACACCCGGACGTCCGGGAAGGCGTCGGCGACGAGACCGAGCCGGGCGTACGCGGCCCGGGTGGCGTCGTCCAGCCGGGCGTTCGGATGGTCGAGGAAGAGCAGGTCCTCGCCCTTGACGTTGAAGATCAGCGCCTTGGCGTTGACCGCGTCCCCGCCGAGCTGGCCGGAGCGGAACACCGAGTAGAGCAGGAAGGTGGCGAAGCTGGTCTTGGTGGCGACCCCGGAGATGCCGGAGATCGACACGTGCGCGCCGCGCGTGCCGTCGAGGAAGTCGGCGTTGAGGTAGACCGGCACGCCGTCGCGCCCGGTGCCCATCGGGACGCGTCGCTCCATCCGGTCGAAGTGCAGCGCCCGGGCGCGGGCGTCCCCCTCGGCCCGGTGCACCACCGCGCCCGGGTGCGGCGGGACGTAGAACTCCGGGTCCACCCGGGTGGTGGTGATCTCGGCGGCCTCCTGCACCTGTGCCGGCAGTGTGCCGTCGGCGATGGCGAACACGTCGGAGTCGAACTGCGCGCCCTCGTGCCGCGCGCGGACCTGGGTCACCACCCCGGCGATGGTCACCGGCTCGCGGTCGGGCAGCTCCCGCCGGGTGACCACCACGTCGTCGAGCTGGAGGTAACTGCCGGGGGAGACCGCCGTCCAGAACTGCAGCGGCGTGGCGTCGGCGGTGCCGAGCACCCGGCCGACCCCCTCGCCCGGGCTATCGATCCCGCCCGGGCCGACCCCCTCGCCCTGGCCGTCGATCGCGCCCGGGCGGTGGATCCCCTGGTCAGTCATCAGGCAGCTCCGGTCGGCAGGTCGTCGCGGTCGGCACACACGCCCTGCATCCTGCCGGAGGAGTACGACAGGCCGCCACGCGACGCGGCGGAGACCACGCCCCGGCCGTCCGTCGGGCGCGTACCGCGACCGACCGTGGACCCTGCGTGGCGGTGGTCGGGACGAGCTACCGGCGGGACGAGCTACCGGTGCCGCCGCGGCGGCTGCCCGCTCGGGTCGAGCCGCCCGGCCAACTCGTGCACGGCCGCCTCGTACCCCCGGTCGGTGTGGTAGGGCCAGTGCTGGTCGATCGGTGGCGGGACGGTGTCGTCCGGGTCGACGACGACCGCGCGGGGATCGCGCAACCGCCGGTCGACCGTACCGGCCGGCCCCGACACGCGCGGGCGCTCGCCGGGGTGGTGGGCGGAGAAGATCGGCCCGCCCACCGGGTCGGTGTTGCGCCACAGGTTCACCCACCGCCAGCCGATCCGGTCGCCCAGTTCGTACAGGGTCGCGTCGCCGAGGAAGGCGGGGAAGAGCCGGGCGTAGAGCCGGTGCAGCGGGCTGCCGTGGGTCAGCAACGCCACCCGCCGTCGTACCCGGTCCGGCAACTGGAGCAGCGTGGCGGCGGCGAGGACCGAGCCGTGGCTGTGCCCGGAGAGCACCACGTCGCCCCGAGCGGTCAGCGCGGTGACCCGCTTGGCCAGCTCCGGCACGGCCCGTTCGGCATAACACGGCGGCGCGAACGGATGCACCGTACGCGGCCAGAAGGTGCCCAGGTCCCAGATCACCGCCACCGTGCGCCGGGTCTCCTCGGACCGGTACGAGAGCACCCCGAGCACCAGGATGCCGAGGCCGACCAGACCGATGACGTACATCCCGACGTCGGTGGCGATGGCCAGGTTCATGGTCGCCTCGCCGTCGGTGTCGATCAGTCGCCGGCTCAGATCCGACGGTCCGATGCCGATCAGGTCGAGCCCCACCACGGCCACGCCGAACAGCGAGAGCACCAGGAACACGATGAAGGCCGGGGTGAGCTGCTCGGCGATCGCGGCCCGGGCGACCACCTCACGGACGACCCGACGTCGGGGGACCGCCTCCGGTGGTACGTCGGGGAAGTCCCGCCGGACGACCTCCTCGGCCATCCGGCGTCGGCGTCGTCGGCTGCTCAGCACCCGCCACATCGTCGTCGCCGCCACCACCACGATCGCCACCAGCCCGGCCAGCGCGGCCCACCGGTAGGAGACGGGCGGCTCCAGCGGTGGCGCTCCGGGCAGGTTCGGCCGGGCCGGGTTCGGGATCTCGCCCCGGTCCAGGAAGTCGGCCACCCGGTAGACCAGGGCGGCGGAGAACCCGTAGGCGGCGGCGACGGCCGCCGCGGCGAACACCGGCGCGGCCAGGCCGCTCAACCAGGACGAGTCCTTCCCCGCGCCGTGTCGCCGCTGGTGCAGGGTGGTGGCGGTGAGCACGGCCAGCAGGGCGGCCTGGACCGCGATCAACGCGGCCACCGCCCCCTCGAATCCGGGAAGCTGTTCCCGGGGCGGGGCCGGCTCCAGCGGGATCATGGTGTAGACCAGCGCCAGCACGGTGAGCCCGGTGGCCACCAGCCGCAGCGGACGGATGCCCCGGAAGTCCACCGGTCCGCGGCCCGGCCCCTCGTCGACCCGGCGGGAGGGTAGACAGAGCAGCACCACGCAGGCGGCGAGCAGGAACCAGGCGGTCACGAACAGCACGTACGCGACCGGGGTGGGACGGATCTTGATCTGTGCGCCGAGCAGGATGGCGTCCAGGGTGCCCAGCCCGACCGCCACGTGGACGGCGCGCAACCGCTGCACCACGAGTGCGTCGTTCCAGAAGCCGGGGCTGTCGATCCGGTCCTCCCCGCCGCCGCCCCGGTCCTCCCCGCCGCCCCGGTCCTGCCCGCGCGCGGCCGGGAACGCCTCGAACACCCGGGCGGAGCGCTCGCCGAGCCACCAGAGCAGCCGCAGCGCACCGATCGGCAGCAGCGCGAGCAACGCCAGGCGTGGTCCCAGCGGCAGGTCCGAGAGCCAGGACAGGTACGGGTGGTTGTGCACGCAGGGCTGGTAGGGCGTGCACTGCCAGCCGACGATGTCCACGGTCACCCCGACGATCGACAGGACGAACGCGGCGGTCAGGGTGGCGGCGAGCAGCCGACACACCGGGCCGATGGGGCTGCCGCTGCCGCCGGTCGGCGGCCGGGCCCACACGGCCAGGTTGACCAGCATGAACGGCAGCAGGAACAGCAACGAGAGGGTACGCACCGCGCCGCCCGCGGTGAGCGCACCCCAGCGGTACGCCTCCACGTGCATCCCGCTCGGGCGGTCGCTGATCCCGAACCCGGGACGGGGGCGGTAGAACCCGGCGTTGGTGTCGCCGGCCACCCGGATCACCACGGGATGGTCGAGCAGCGACTCGGCGGAGGTGCCGGAGACGCCGTGCACCCGCAGCTCGACCACCTCGTGTGCCAACGCCCCGCCTCCCGGCCGTTGCCGATCCCGGTTCACGGTAGAGAGCCGAGCAGCGGCCGGGTGGCGGATTACCACAACTGGATCCGGTCGGGTCAGCCTCTGGCGTAGCGCAGCAGCAGGGTGCCGTCGTCGGCGTGCAGGACGTGCCGCAGCGGCAGATGACGCGCCGGACTCGGGTCACCTGCGGTGATCCGCCCGGCGCCCGCACCGGCGAGCAGCGGGGCGACCGACAGACAGATCTCGTCGACCAGGTCGTCGGTGGTGAGCGCGCCGAACAGGTGCGGGCCGCCCTCGCAGAGCACCTGGTCGAGGCCGCGCCGACGCATCTCGGCGAGGCCGGCGACCAGGTCGACCCGCTCGTCACCGCAGTGCACCACGTCGGCCACGCTGGACAGTCCGGGCGGCGGCGAGGCGTCGGCGCAGGTGAGCACCACGGGGCGTACCGGGGCGTCGGCGAGGGCGGCCTGGTCGGGGTCGAGTCGCCCGCTGCCGGAGACCACCACCAGGGTCGGGTACTCGGCCAGCCCGTGCGCCCGCCGCCAGGCACGACGCCGCTCGTCGAGCCGGATCGCCCGGTAGCCCTCGTGGCGCAGCGTGCCGGCGGCCACCAGCAGCGCGTCGCAGAGCATCCGCAGCAGCCCGAACACCCGCTTGTCCGGTTCGCCGGAGAGCCCGGCGGAGTAGTCGTCGAGGCTGACCGCGCCGTCGACGCTGGTCACGAAGTTCATCCGCAGGTGGGGTCGGTCGGCACGCCGGTAGAGCGCGGTGAGCGTGTCGTCGTCGACCGGACCGGGTGACGGGTCGGGCCAGAGCGCGCGAATCGGAAGTCCGACGGTCATTCGCCGGCCGGACCGGTGACCGGAGGGGTGGGACGAGGGGTACGGTGCTGGCAGTCGCACCAGTTCCGGCCCGGACACTCGTCGTGCCGCCGTGTCCGGCACGCTCGGCAGATCATGCTGGCAGCCTATGCCGAGGAAGGATGACGCAGCATGTCACGTCAGATCTTCGCGCTGCGGATGTCTCTGGCCGGGCTGCGTCCCACGATCTGGCGGCGGGTCCTGGTGCCCGCCGGTTACACCCTCGACCGGGTTCACCGGGTGGTACAGCACGCGATGGGGTGGCGCGACTGCCACCTGCACTCGTTCGAGATCGACGGGGTGCAGTACGGCGAACCCGACCCCGACGGCGAGCTGAGTGTGCACGACGAGTTGGACGTACGCCTGGACGCGGTGGTGGGCAAGGGCAGCCGGATCCACTACACGTACGACTTCGGCGACTGGTGGGAGCACGATCTGGTGGTGGAGGACGCCTTCGCCGCCGACCCGGACGAGCGCTACCCGACCTGCCTGGACGGTGAGCGCGCCGGGCCGCCGGAGGACGTCGGTGGTCCGCAGGGCTACCTGTTGCTGCTCGCCGCGCTGAGCGATCCCGGCCACCCGGAGCACCGGGCGATGCGGGAATGGGTGGGTTCCGGATTCGACCCGGAGGCGTTCGACGCAGGTAGGGTCAGCACGCTGCTGCGCCGACTCTGCTGATTCGTTACTCAGCGATCACGTTGAGCTGCCCCGCGGTCCGTATCGGAGCGCGGGGTAAACATTTTCGCGGTAACGATCTGGGAACGCTCCCAGCGGGCTATTGACACTCCGGATACCTCCCGGCAATCTCATGGGAGCGTTCCCAAGATGGCGTGGATCACAGTCCCGCCCCGGGCGCCCGAACCGACCGACCAGTCGGGGCGGATGGCGCTGCGGCACCCCCCACCACACATAAACCAGCCTCACCACTGAAAGAGGGGTCAGGATGAGCCTCACCACGCGGCGTACCCGCCTGGCGGCAGGCGCGCTGGCGGCGGTCACCGCTGTCGGCGGTCTCGCGGCCTGCGGTAGCGATGACAGCAACACCGGCGAGGGCGGCAAGCCCGCCAAGCTGGTCGTCGACACCTTCGGCGAGATGGGCTACGACGAGCTCGTCAAGCAGTACGAGCAGCAGAGCGGCATCAAGATCGAGCTGCGGAAGACCGCGCAGCTCGGCGAGTACCGGCCGAAGCTGGTCCGGTACCTGGCCACCGGCAAGGGCGCGGCGGACGTCACCGCGCTGGAGGAGGGCATCCTCAACGAGTTCAAGGCCAACCCGCGCAACTGGGTCGACCTCACCCCGCTGATCGACGACCACTCCACGGAGTACCTGCCCTGGAAGTGGGAGCTGGGCAAGGCTCCCGACGGGCGTCTGATCGGCCTGCCGACCGACGTCGGCAGCCTCGCGGTCTGCTACCGCAAGGACCTGTTCCAGGCGGCCGGCCTGCCCACCGAGCGCGACCAGGTCTCGGCGCTCTGGCCGGACTGGAACGGCTTCCACCAGGCCGGTAAGAAGTACAAGGACGCGACCGGCAAGGCGTTCATCGACTCGATCACCGCGGTCTCGAACGGTGTGCTGTTCCAGCAGGGCAGCGACCTGTTCTACGACAAGGAGAACAACATCATCGCGGACTCCAGCCCCGCGGTGAAGGCCGCGTGGGACACCGCGACCTCGATGTCGGACATCTCCGCCAAGGCGGCGACCTGGTCGCCGGAGTGGTCGGGCGGCTTCAAGCAGGGCACCTTCGCGGCGACCTTCTGCCCGTCCTGGATGCTCGGCATCGTGGCGGACAACTCGGGTGAGGCCAACAAGGGCAAGTGGGACGTCGCGGCCGTGCCGGGCGGCGGCGGCAACTGGGGCGGCTCGTGGCTGGCCGTGCCGGAGCAGAGCGCGCACCAGAAGGAGGCGGCGAAGCTCGCCGAGTTCCTGACCAACGCCACCAGCCAGGTCGAGGCATTCAAGGCCAAGGGCCCGCTGCCCACCAACCTGGAGGCGCTGAAGAACGAGGCGTTCCTCAGCTACACCAACGAGTACTTCAGCGGCGCGCCGACCGGCAAGATCTTCGGTGAGAGTGTCGCCAAGATCGAGCCGGTCCACCTCGGCCCGAAGCACCAGGCGGTCAAGGAGAACGCGCTCGAGCCGGCCCTGCGGTCGTTCGAGAACGGGCAGGCCAACAAGGACAAGGCCTGGGAGCAGTTCGTGAAGGACGCCGGTATCCAGGGCGCCTTCTGACAGTGATTTCCCACCGGTGGCGTCCGGGGACTACCCCGGGCGCCACCGGTCGGTCCCCGTCTGGGTTGCACCCTGCGCGTGGGCCCCCTCGGAAGGGCTCCCGCCGGGAAAGGAAAATCATGAGCCTCTCGGCCACGACGGCCCCCCCGTCGAACGTCACACCACCGGGCTCCGAGCCCCCGCGTCGGCGCGGGTTCCTGCTCAACCGCCTGGATCTGAAGTACTCCCCGTACCTCTACATCGCGCCGTTCTTCCTGATCTTCGGCATCTTCGGGTTGTACCCGATGCTGCGGACCGCCTGGATGTCCCTGCACGACTGGGACATGATCGGCGACCAGACGTTCATCGGGCTCGACAACTACGCCGCCCTGATCAAGGACGACTACTTCTGGAACGCGCTCTTCAACACGTTCGGCATCTTCGCGCTGTCGACCATCCCGCAGTTGCTGCTCGCGCTCTTCCTGGCGAACCTGCTCAACAGCACCCTGCTGCGCGCCAAGACCTTCTTCCGGCTGGCGATCTTCATCCCGAACGTGGTCTCGGTGGCCGCCGTCGCGATCGTCTTCGGCATGCTGTTCCAGCGGGAGTTCGGCCTCATCAACTGGGTGCTCAGCTTCGTCGGCGTCGACAACATCGACTGGGACGGCCAGCGGTGGAGCTCCTGGACCGCGATCGCGACCATGGTCAACTGGCGCTGGGTCGGTTACAACACCCTGATCCTGCTCGCCGGGATGCAGGCCATCCCGAAGGACCTCTACGAGGCGGCCTCGATCGACGGCGCCGGCCCGTGGCGGCAGTTCTGGCAGATCACCATCCCCATGGTCCGCCCCACCCTGATCTTCGTGATCATCCTCTCCACGATCGGCGGCATGCAGCTCTTCACCGAGCCGCTGCTCTTCGCCAACGGCAGCATCCTCGGCGGCAACCAGCGGGAGTTCCAGACCCTGGCGATGTACATGTACGAGAAGGGCATCGAGAACCTCAACACCGCTGGCTACGGTGCCGCCGTCGCCTGGGCGATCTTCCTGATCATCGCGTTGATGTCGCTGCTCAACTTCGTACTCGTCCGCCGTTCGGCCAAGTGAGGAGAGAGCTGTGACCTCGGCCTCCCGGCGCCTGTGGCGCACCAGTCCGCTGACCTACATCGCGCTCGTCCTGGCGGCGCTGCTGTCGATCTACCCGTTCTACTACATGGTCGTGATCGGCACCCGCACGCTGGACTCGATCAACGACGTACCGCCGCCGCTCACCCCGGGTGGTGCCTTCGGTGACAACTTCGGGCGCGTGCTCGACAACGACGCGGCCAACTTCCTCACCGGCCTGATGAACTCGATCATCGTCTCCTCGGTGGTGACCCTGTCGGTGGTCCTCACCGGCTCGCTGGCCGGCTTCGCCTTCGCGAAGCTGCGTTTCCGGGGCCGCAACATCCTGCTGCTGATGATCGTCATCACCATGATGATCCCGACCCAGCTCGGCATCATCCCGCTCTGGGGCATGATGCAGGAATTGAACTGGTACGGCACCCTGTACGCCGTCACCGTGCCGTTCCTGGTCAGCGCGTTCGGCGTGTTCATGATGCGGCAGTACGCCAGCCAGGCGATCTCCGACGAGCTGATCGAGGCCGGTCGGGTCGACGGTGCCAGCACGTTCCGGATCTACTGGAACATCGTGCTGCCGGCGCTGCGTCCGGCGGCGGCCGTCCTCGGCCTGCTGACCTTCATGGAGACGTGGAACTCCTTCCTCTGGCCGTACGCGATCCTCACCCCGGAGAACCCGACCCTCCAGGTCTCGCTCTCCTTCCTCTCGTACGCCTACTACACCGACTACTCCCAGGTCTTCGCCGCCACGGCGGTCGGCACCCTGCCACTGGTCCTGGTCTTCATCCTGTTCGGCCGCCAGATCATCGGCGGCATCATGGAAGGTGCTGTCAAGTCGTGAGCAACCCCGCCATCCCACCCGCGGTGGGTGTCCTCGACGAGCGCGCCCCGTTGACCTTCCCGTCCGACTTCCTCTGGGGCGCGGCCACCGCCGCCTACCAGATCGAGGGCGCGGCGCGCGAGGGTGGCCGTACCCCGTCGATCTGGGACACCTTCAGCCACACCGAGGGCCGGACCGTCGCCGGGCACACCGGCGACGTCGCCTGCGACCACTACCACCGGCTCGGTGACGACGTTCGTCTGATGGCCGAGCTGGGGTTGAAGTCGTACCGGTTCTCGGTGTCGTGGCCGCGGGTGCAGCCGGGCGGCTCGGGCCCGGCCAACGCCGAGGGGTTGGACTTCTACCAGCGGCTGGTCGACGAACTGTTGTCCAACGGCATCGAGCCGTGGCTCACCCTCTATCACTGGGACCTGCCCCAGGAGTTGGAGGACGCCGGTGGCTGGCCGGCCCGCGACACGGCCGCCCGGTTCGCCGACTACGCGCAGCTCGTGGCGGGTGCGTTGGGCGACCGGGTGAAGTACTGGACGACGCTCAACGAGCCGTGGTGCTCGGCGTTCCTCGGCTACGGCTCGGGCGTGCACGCGCCCGGTCGGCAGAACGGCGCGGACGCGGTCCGCGCCGGACACCACCTGATGCTCGGCCACGGGCTCGCCGTCCAGGCGCTGCGTGCGGCCATTCCGAGTGCCCAGCTCGGCGTGACCGTCAACCTGTACCCGGTGACCCCGGCCAGTGACGCGCCTGGCGACCTGGACGCCGCCCGGCGCATCGACGGGTTGGCCAACCGGTTCTTCCTGGATCCGATCCTTCGCGGGTCGTACCCGGAGGACCTGGTCACGGACCTGGCGAAGGTGACCGACTTCGGGCACGTCCACGACGGCGACCTGGCGGTCATCTCCAGCCCGCTGGACGTGGTCGGCATCAACTACTACAGCCGGCACGTGGTGGCCGCGCCGGTGCCCGGCGAGGACCCGGAGGAGTACTGGCGGGCCCCGTCGACCTGGCCGGGCAGCGAGAACGTCCGGTTCGTCACCCGCGGATTCCCGGTGACCGACATGAACTGGGAGATCGACGCTCCCGGCCTGGTCGAGACCCTGCGTCGGGTGCACGAGGAGTACACCGACCTGCCGCTCTACGTCACCGAGAACGGCTCGGCTTTCGTCGACGCGGTGGTCGACGGTCAGGTCGACGACGCCGACCGGCTGGCGTACTTCGACGCCCACCTGCGCGCCTCGCACGAGGCGATCAGCGCCGGCGTGCCCCTGCGGGGATACTTCGCCTGGTCGCTGTTGGATAATTTCGAGTGGGCCTGGGGTTATACCAAGCGGTTCGGGATGATCTACGTCGACTACGACAGCCAGACTCGTATCCCCAAGTCCAGCGCCAGGTGGTACGCGGAGGTGATCCGACGCAACGGTCTGGCCGCACAATAGGGCGACGGCCAGCCAGTAACGGGTGGCCCGGCACCAACGCTGAACCAGGTGCCGGGTCCGCCCATGTCGGAGGAGCAGACGATGACAACGCAGCGCACCCGGTCGCTCGGGCGCCCGACCCTCGACGCGGTCGCCGCCCGCGCCGGAGTCGGCCGCGGGACGGTCTCCCGCGTGGTCAACGGCTCCCCCCAGGTGAGTCCCGAGGCCCGCGCCGCCGTGCAGCAGGCAATCGCCGAACTGGGGTACGTGCCGAACCGCGCGGCCCGGGCCCTGGTGACCCAACGCACCGACTCGGTGGCCCTGGTGGTCAGCGAGTCCGGTGAGCGCATCTTCGCCGAGCCGTTCTTCGCCGGCATCGTGCGCGGGATCAGCTCGGTCCTGCTGGAGACGCCGTTGCAGCTCTGGCTGGCGATGGCACAGTCGCCGCTGGAGCGGGAACGGGTCGAGCACCACCTCACCAACCAGCACGTCGACGGGGTGCTGCTGCTGTCGCTGCACGACTCCGACCCGCTGCCCACCCTCCTGGAGGAGCGGGGGCTGCCCACGGTGCTGGGCGGACGTCCGGCCCGGATGCTGCACCCCGAGGCCCAGCCCGCCTCCTTCGTCGACGTCGACAACGCCGGTGGTGCGCGGCAGGCCGTGGAGTACCTCGCCGCCCGGGGACGTCGCCGCATCGCCACCATCGCCGGCCCCCAGGACATGGGCGCCGGCCTGGCCCGGCTCGCCGGCTACCGGGACGCGGTCCGCACCGCCGGGTTCGGCGTCAACCCCGACCTCATCGGGTACGGCGACTTCAGCGAGGAGAGCGGGTCGACCGCGATGCGGCTACTGCTGGACCGCTGCCCCGACCTGGACGCCGTCTTCGTCGCCGCCGACCTGATGGCCTTCGGCGCCATGCGGACGCTGCGCGAGACCGGCCGCCGCGTACCGGAGGACGTGGCCGTGATCGGCTTCGACGACGCGCCCATCGCCCGACAGGCCAACCCGCCGCTCACCTCGGTGTTCCAGCCGGTCGACGAGATGGGCCGGCAGATGGCCCGCCTGCTGGTGGCCCGCATCCGCGGTGACGAGATCCCCGACCCGCACATCGTCCTGGACACCCAGCTCGTCGAGCGCGCCACCGCCTGACGCACACCCTCAGAGCCTGCCCTGCGGCTGATCACCAGCGGCGGGTAGGTGCACGACACCTCAGAGCGGGTCGGCAGCGAGGGCTCGTCGCGGGCCCCTATCCGGGCGGAGGCCGCCGCGACGGACCGAGGCCCTGACCTACCTCTGCTTCGGGCACTGTCGAGCTGACCCGTTTTCGCCATCGCTCGGTCACATGCGATTGGTCGCCGTCGAACAGGCCGCCGCTGGCTGCTCGCTGCCGTGCGAGCCGCCGCTGGCTGCTCGCTGCCGAGTGGGCGACCGGTGACCCGTCTCTGCTCTCAGCTCGACAGGCGCCGGAGCGGTGCAGTACTGCTCGGTCTGGTGCCGCCGGAGCATCGGCGCGTGGTGGCCGAACGGAACAGGGCCGGCGACGGCGGACCGGGCGGCGGGTCAGGCGGGGTGGGTCCAGCGGCGTAGTTCGCGCTTGGCGAGGCTGGCGCGGTGCACCTCGTCGGGGCCGTCGGCGAGGCGGAGCGTACGGGCGTGGGTCCAGAGTGCGGCCAGGGGAGTGTCCTGGCTGACGCCGGCCGCGCCGTACGTCTGGATCGCCTTGTCGATCACCCACTCGGCCATCGCCGGGGTAGCGATCTTGATCGCCTGGATCTCGATGTGTGCGCCCTTGTTGCCGACGGTGTCCATCAGCCAGGCGGTCTTGAGCACCAGCAGGCGGGCCTGCTCGATGCGGACCCGGGACTCGGCGATCCACTCCCGCACCACGCCCTGCTCGGCGAGGGGACGGCCGAACGCGACCCGGTCGGCGGCTCGACGGCAGAGCAGTTCCAGGGCCCGTTCGGCCATGCCGATCAGGCGCATGCAGTGGTGGATGCGGCCGGGGCCGAGCCGGGCCTGGGCGATGGCAAACCCGCTGCCCTCGGCGCCGACGAGGTTCTCCGTCGGCACCCGTACGCCGTCGAAGTCGATCTCGGCGTGACCACCGTGCGGGGCGTCGCTGAAGCCGAAGACGGTCATCCCCCGGCGGACCGTGACCCCGGGGGTGTCCCGGGGGACCAGGACCATGCTCTGCTGCCGGTGCCGGTCGGCGCCCGGGTCGGTCTTGCCCATCACGACGAGGATCTCGCAGGCCGGGTCCATCGCCCCGGACGACCACCACTTGCGGCCGTCGATCACGTAGTGGTCGCCGTCGCGGCGGATCGCGGTGGCGATGTTCGTCGCGTCGGAGGAGGCGACGTCGGGTTCGGTCATGCAGAACGCCGAGCGGATCTGGCCGGCCAGCAGCGGGCCGAGCCACCGCTCCTGCTGGGCGGGGGAGCCGAACTCGGCGAGCAACTCCATGTTGCCGGTGTCCGGCGCGGCGCAGTTGAGCGCCTCCGGGGCCAGGTGCGGGCTGCGGCCGGTCAGCTCGGCCAGCGGCGCGTACTGGAGGTTGGTCAGCCCGGCGCCGTGACGCGGATCGGGGAGGAAGAGGTTCCACAGGTTGCGCCGACGTGCCTCGTCCTTCAACGTCGCCAGCACCGGCGGTCGGGCCCACGGGTCACCGGCGGCGGCCACCTCGGCGGCGTACACGGCCTCGGCCGGGTAGACGTGATCAACCAGGAACTCGGTCAGCTCCCCGCGCAACTGCTCGGTGCGGTCGTCGTACCCGAAGTGCATCATGCCTCCCTCAGCGTGGCCAGCCCGTGGTCGACCAGCGGGGCGACCATGCCGCCGATGGTGTCGAAACCCTCGCCGAGGGTCTGCCCGAGGGTGTGCCGGTAGTGGATGCCCTCGCAGATCACCGCGAGTTTGAAGCAGCCCAGCGCCACGTGCCAGTCGAGCGGGCCGACGTCGACGTCGCTGCGCGCGGCGTACCGGTCGATCAGCTCCGCGCCGGTCGGGAACCCGGCGCGCGGGCCGATGCCGTCGGCGACCGGGTTGTCGACGGGCACCACACCGCCGCCCAGGACGTCCCAGTACGTCAACAGCAGCCCGAGATCGGCCAGCGGATCGCCGAGCGTGGCCATCTCCCAGTCCAGCACCGCGGTCACGCTCATCGAGCCGGTCGCCGGTTCGACGGCGGCGAGCAGGTTGTCCAGCCGGTAGTCGCCGTGCACGATGCGGCCCGTACCGGTGCTGTCGCGGGCCGTGGCGGCGAGCCGGTCGCGTAGCTCGTCGATGCCGGGCAGTGGTCGGCTGCGGGACCGGTCGAGCTGCCCGGCCCAGCGGCGTACCTGCCGGGCCAGGTAGCCGTCCGGGCGGCCGAAGTCGGCCAGGCCGACCGCCGCCGGGTCGACGGTGTGCAGCGTGGCGAGGGTGTCCATCATCGCCATCGCCAGGTCGTGCCGCTGCCCGGCGTCGAGCCGGTCGGTCTGTGCGCGACTCCGGTACACCTCGCCGGGAACGCGCTCCATCAGATAGAACGGCGCGCCGAGCACGTCCTCGTCGGCGCAGAGCAGCAGGGCGCGGGGGACCGGCACGTCGGTGCCGGCCAGCGCCGAGATCACCCGGAACTCGCGGGCCATGTCGTGCGCGGTGGCCAGGACGTGCCCCAGCGGCGGTCGCCGCAGCACCAGGTCACGGCCACCGACCCGGACCAGGTAGGTGAGGTTCGACCGCCCACCGGCGATCAGGTCGGCCCGCAGCGGCTCCCCGGCCGACTCCGGTCGGTGCGACGCGAGGTACGCGCCGAGCCGGTCCAGGTCCAGTCCGGCGGGGAAACGGGCAGCCGGATCGGTCATTCGGACAGTTGATGGCAGCCCCGACGGGTTGTCAAGGTCAGGTTTTGCCCAGGGGACATGCCGCAGCAACAGGGACGAAATGGTCAACTGCCAGGCTCTGGGTCAGCCTGCCGGCATTGTGCCGGCCCGCCGAGCGGAGGGTTCAGATGTTGCTGCGCGTACGGGTCACCCTGCCGGACCGTCCGGGCACCCTCGGCCAGGTGGCCCGCACCCTCGGTGTCTCGGGTGCGGACATCGTCCAGGTGGTCGTCCTGGAACGGCTCGGCGGGCGGGCGGTGGACGACTTCACCGTGGTCTGGCCGGGCGCCGCCCGGGTGGAACGGTTGCTGGCCGGTCTGGCCGCGATCCCGGGCGTACGCGTCGACGGGGTGTGGCGGGCGATCGGCGCGCCCACCACCACCGGGCAGGACGCCGAACTGCTGGCCCAGGTCGCCGCGAACCCGGCCGACGGGCTGGCCACCCTGGTCGACGCGGTACCCGGACTGCTCGCCGCCGAGTGGGCCGTGGCCGCCGTCGTACCGGTCGACTGGGCCTCCCGCACGGGAGGCGGCGGCGCGACGGTCGGGCACGCGAGCTGGCGTACGCCGGTGCCGCCCCGGCTGCCGGAGGTGACCCCGCTGCGCGCCCGGTCGATGACCATGCCCGACGGCAGCCACTTCGCGGTCGCGCCGTTCGGACGCGCCGGTCTGGTCCTGGTGGTCTCCCGCGAGCACAACGAGACGCTGACCCCGGCCGCCTTCCACAGCACCGAGGTCGACCGGCTCGCCCAGCTCGTGCGGGCCAGCGCGGTGATCCTCGGCGACCGACTCGACCTGGTCGGCCCCCCGGCCGTCACCGCCAACCCCTGACCGCCCGCGACCTGGTGTGACGCAGACCGCAGGGCCCGTCGCCGCCGGACACGGCGGGGCAACCGCCCCGCAACAGCCGCAGGCCAGGGTGACAGGTGAAAGGAGGCGACCATGACGCTGTGGCGGATCCGGGCCACCGTGGACGACCGGCCGGGCTACCTGTCGGTGCTCACGGCGAGCCTCGCGCTGCGTGGAGTCAACATCCTCACCGTGCAGGTGCACACCACCGAACGCGGCGCCGTCGACGACTTCCTCGTGGACGCGCCGGACACCCTGGACGAGGCGGGTCTGATCGCCGCCGTGGAACGCGGCCGGGGGCGGGACTGCTGGGTGGCGCGCAGCGAGGCGCGTGGCCTGGCGGACCAGCCGACCCGGGTACTCGGGCTGGCCACCCGGCTGGTCCACGACCCGGACGCGACCGGCCAGGTGCTGCGTGCCCTGCTCGGCGCGGACGAGGTGACCTGGCGTCCGGCGCTCGCCGTGACGCGCGTCGGAGTCGACGAGTCGACGATGCTGCTGGCCGACCCCAACGGCGGCTCCTACCTGCTGCGCCGGGTCGCGCCGAGCTTCACCCCCGCCGAGTACGCCCGCGCGCAGGCCCTGCTGGAGCTGGGCGCCACCGCAGCCCGCCGCACCGCCGAACAGGTCACCGTGGTCCTGCCCGACGGCGCCGAACTGACCGTACGCCCGGCCGTCGCCGACGACCTGGCAGCGGTGACCGAGTTGCACGAGGCGTGCTCGGCGGAGACCCGCCAACGCCGCTACCTGGGCGGTGCCTGCCTGCCCACCCCGGCCCGACTGCGCCAGATCCTGGAACCGGCGCGCGGGCAGACCCTGATCGCCGTGACGACCGGCTCCGACGGGGAGGCGGAGTCGGTCGTCGCGATGGCGAACCTGCTCGCCGAGGGCGACGAGGCCGAGGCGGCCCTGCTGGTCCGCGACGACTGGCAGCGGCGCGGGCTCGGTTCGACCCTGCTGCGCCGGTTGACGCGGCAGGCCGAGTCCGCCGGGTACGCGGCGATGGTGCTGCACATCCAGGCGGACAACACGCCCATGCTGCGTACCCTGCGTCGGCTGGCGCGACCCGCCACCGCCGAACGCGACGGCTCCCTGCTCACCATGACCGTGCCCCTCGGGGCCGAGGTGTCGGCGGCGACGGAACGCGCCGGCTGACAGCACAGACGACCGACCTCCGGTGCGGAGGACGGTGAGGTGGGCGGGGCTCCCGGTGCGGGAGCCCCGCCCACCGCCCTTTGCTGTCCCGCACGCTCTCGTGTGCCGGGTCGCGCGCCTCGCCGTGGGGCACGCCTTGCCGCGTGGTGCCGCGTGGCGCGGTGGACCCCGTCGATCATGGAGTTGTGGTGAGCGTTCTCCGCTGAATTGCCCCTGTTCGTCCGTGCCACAACTCCATGATCGACGGGGAGTCAGGCTGGAGAGCTGTGCCGGGCGGCTGCTGGGGACGGTGAGAGCGCCCGGCCCCGGTGGGGCGAGCGCTCTCAGGTGTCCGGAGAGGTAGGTCAGGCCCGCGTGGGGGGCTGGGCGACGAACGCCCGCCATGCGGTCGGGGCGAACGCCAGCGTCCCGCCGTCACGGTCCTTGGTGTCGCGGACGAGGACGGTGCCGGGGAGGTTGTCCGCCACTTCGACGCAGGATCCGCCGTTGTTACCGCTCTTGCTGCTCTTGTGCCACCGTGCACCGGTCAGGTCCATGATGCTGCTGCCTTCCTGATGACATCGAGGGATTGAGAGCGAGAAAGGGCCTCGCTTCTGATGCGCTCCCACCTGCGATTCAGCGTAGCAACGTCGGCCGCTTCTCCGATGATCTGCGCAGGCGCCTGGCCGTCGACGTGAGCGACGTGCTGACCGCTGGGCAACTCGGCGATGATGAAGCCGCCGCCGAGACCCGGATACATGCCCACGTCCCTCGGCACGATCAACACCTGCACGTTGGGCAGGGCGGCGCATCGGGCGAGATGCTCACACTGGTCGCGCATCAGCTCGCGGTCGCCGTAGGCGGACTGGAACAGCACCAACTCGTGAATGACCGCGACCAGCAGGGGCGGACGCTCACGCCGGAGAATCCCTTGCCGATCGAGGCGGGAGGCCACGACGTCTCCCACCTCCTCGGCCGTGAGGGCCTCGCCGGTCAACGTCGCCCGGGCGTAAGCCTCGGTCTGGAGCAAGCCCGGCACCCACGAATGCTCGAACCAGCGCAACGAGACGGCTTCGCGTTCCCAGTCGATCCACTCCCGTAACCACTGCGGCTCGCGACGCTTGAGGACATCGGGCCACAGGTCACCAACGTCCCGGCCGAGGATCGTGGCTACCTTTGCGCGCCGAGCAGGTTGCGGAACGCGTCCCGGACTGATCCACCTGGCCGCCGTCTTGGGATCAACGCCCGTCTGAGCTGCGAGGCTTTCGGTTGTCTCGCCTGCCTCTGCCATGGCCACTCGAAGTGCATCATTCATCCTGCCTCCCCATGAATGTCCCGGACGTCCCCAGGGAACACTCCTTCGTCGTGTACTGATCCCATCACTCTCGGCAAGGTTTTGGTAGATGGCGCGTTCGGTTGAGGTCGATTCCCCCTGACCCGGCGGGCGCGTTCGTCCCGGGGGTCGCCGCCGGGCGAGCATCCGCGGCGACCCCCGGTCCACCGAGACGACGAGGGAGGCTTTCGTGTCCACACCGCGACCGACGAACAATGTCCCGCCGTCACGCTGGTCGGCGCCCATTGTCCTGCCGGGGGAGACGCCGATCGGGCCGGCAGGGGAGAGGTCCGCCGGTGACCGCGCCGGTCGGCCGTCTGCCGCGGCGGTCGGTACGGGTACGACTCCGGCTGCTGCGGCCGTCCATGGCTGTCCGCCTGCTCCGTCGTTCGCCGACGTGCTCGGTGGGGAGGCGGTGGGCACCGTCGCGGTGGGAGACGTGATCCGGGTGCCGGAGGGAGCGTACCTGCCCGGGGTGGGAGAGTTGCTGCTCTACGTGGCCGAGGTGATCGGCCGGGCGCAGCAGGCGGACGGCCACGTGTGGGCCGAGGTGAGCGGGCACGCGGTGCAGCGGGACGGGTCGCTCCAGGTCCGTCGCCGGTACGCCCGGGTGCGGGTGGACCAGGCTGTGGTCGTACCGCGTCGTGCCTGGTGAGCGGCGTCGGCCGGACGGGACGCCGGTGGTCGAGCCCGGTGTGTACCTGTTGACTCGCGAGGCGGGTCCGCAGTTTCGCACGCCGATCGCGGTGCGGGTCGTCCGCGAACAGGCCGACTGGCATCCGCCGTACGGCTGGACCTGGATCCAGTGTTACCAGCTCGACCGGTACGGAGACGCGGTCGAGAAGCGGCAGTTGTTCGTGATGCCCGCCGGGTTGCGGCGACTCGTGCTCGCCCCATCCCCGCACACCCGACCACACCGCCACGGTCGTGCGGTACGGATGTCTATCTTGGACAGTTTCCGTTAGGAGCTAACGGAAACTGTCCAAGATTGCCGTCGCCGCAGCACGGCCGCCGCCGGTCCGTCGGCGGTGTGCCGCAGCGGCGCGCCGCAGATGGAACCAGCCGCGAGGTCAGCGGGGTACGTCGGCGGTGGCGCGGGTGGCGGCGAAGCGGGTGGCCTGGGGGTGGAACCCCTGGTAGTTGACGTGTGCGGCGAAGCTGAATCCGCCTTGGCAGAAGCGGTCGTTGGCGTTGCAGTACGACTGGATGCGGTCGGCGAAGCCGTTCAACCGGCCCGCGCCCCGGGGGAAGATGCCGGAGCGTCGACCGTCGGTGACGTTGAAGGGTTCACCCGCGGTGAAGGAGGGGTCGCCGAAGAGGAGTACGGAGGAGACTCGCGCGGCGAGGTCGGCGGAGAGACCGGCACGACTGCCGGTGCCGGCCAGCGCGTCGCCCATCACGTCGGCGCCCTGGGAGTAGCCCATCAGGACGAAGCGGGTGTCGGGGCACTGCGCGGCGGTCGCGGTCATCACCCGCTGCACCTCGGCGACGCCCTGACGGACGCTGGCAATGTAGTTGCCGGAGGCGGGGTAGGCCAGCGGCGTGGTGCGGACGGTCTGCGGCAGGTCCCGGGTGATCTGCCGGGCCAGCGGCGTCAGCACGATGCCGAGACCGGGGCGTTCGGTGGTGCCGCGTGCGCCGATGACCTCCAGGTCGGGGCAGGTGTTGCGGGGTGCCTCGGCGGCGAAGGTCATCGGGGCGATCGCCAGTCCGGCGAGGGCCACCACTCCGACCGCCACCAGGGCCAGCAGGCGTGTCCGACGTGTCCGACGGTGCCGTCCGCTCATTGTTCAGCTCCTTTTCCCAGGTCGACAGGGGTGCCGATGGGTACGGGAGCGGTCGGCGTACGGGTGGATCTTATGGATGTTCACACAATCTGCACTGAGGGTGAACCGATCGGGGTGTCGGCGCGTGCTGGAGGGGCGGTGTGGCCGCGCACGTCGGCCCGGCCACACCGCCCCGGGATCAGGCGACGGTGCAGGTCGCCCCGTTGACCGTGAAGCCGGTCGGGCGGGGGTTGCTGCCGGTGTGCGTACCGTTGAAACCGATGCTCGTGGACGCGCCCGGCGCGAGAGCGCCGTTGTAGGACAGGCTGCTCGCGGTCACCGACGCGCCGGTCTGCTGGAAGGTCGCCCCCCAACCCTGACCGACCCGCTGGCCGCTGTTCGGGAAGGTGAACGCCAGCGTCCAGCCGTTGATGGTCGAGGTGCCGGTGTTGGCGATGGTGATGTTCGCGGTGAACCCGCTGCTCCAGTCGTTGGTGCCGTAGGTGACCCGGCAGGGCGTCGTCGGCAGCGGTGCCGACGTGGTCACCGAGACCCTCGCGGTGGGCGGCGAGACGTTGCCGCCCGCGTCCACGGCCACCACGTGGAAGCGGTACGTGGTCTGCGCGGTCAACCCGGTCGCCGCGTACGTGGTACCGGTGACGGTGGTGACCAGCACGTCGTCCCGGTAGATCCGGTACCCGGTGACGCCCACGTTGTCGGTGGCGGCACCCCACGTCAGCGTGGCTCCGGTCGCCGTGATTCCGGAGACGGTCACCGCGCCGGGAGCGGTCGGCGCGACGGTGTCGTCCGGGTCCGGCGGCGGCGGGTCGGTGTCGCCGCTGGGCTCGACGCCCCACACCCGGACCCCGCCCGCATACAACGGCACGGTGCGGTTCGGTCCGGCGGCGGCCTGGAACGACGGGTCGTTGCCGGTGTTCCAGGTGCCGCCTTCCGGCACTCCGACCTTGAACTGCACCTCCATCCGGTGCTGCGACTGACCGGCCGGCGCGATCGTGTGGCCGGTGCAGTCGACCTCCACGTACCAGAGGTCACCGCCGGCCTGCTTCGCCGTGCTCGGTGCCGGGCAACCCTGGGTGTAACCGGGAGTGACCTGCACCGCGCCGGTGCCGTCGGGGCGGAAGTAGTAGCGGAACTTCGCGTCGGTCAACGCCCGCGCCGGGAACGCCGACTTGTTGTAGATCATCACCTTGAGGCCGGTGGCCCGGGTCTCGTTCTGCATCACCGTGGTCTCCACGGTCAGCTCGTCGATGTCCGGCCGCTCGACACCCGGGAAACCGGCCAGCGGCGTACCCCCGTACTCCTGGGAGAGCCGGGCCAGCGCAGACGTGAAACCGGCGTTGTAGTCGGTGGCGACCTCGTTCATCACGTAGTCCGACCGGTTGTCGGTGTACGCGTCGTTCGGCGACGACGGCCCGCCGACCAGCGCGCCGAAGAGGGTGTGCCGGGTCTCGGTGGGTACGGTCATGCTGTCCCACCAGGAGCCGTGCGCGGTGCGGTGGTGCGGGTTCTTCGGCGGATTGGTGCCGAAGCCGATCACGTAGCTGGAGTTGCGCGGGTTGTCGCCGAGCGCGTAGTTGATCTGCCGGACGGCGAAGTCGTGGTAGCGGGCCTTGCGGGTCGCGTCGGTGGTCTTGTCGCTGTAGACCAGCGCCGCGAACGCGGTATTGGCCGCGTACCGCAACGCGCCCCAGGAGTCGAGCACCGCCATCCCGCCGGGGGAGTAGCGCACCCGTTCCCCGTTCACGCCGACGGTCCAGAAGTCCAACCACCGGTTGGCGTCGTCCACGTACTTCTGCTTCCCGGTCAGGTTGGCCAGCAGCACGTACGCGCCGAACTGCTTGTTGTCCCAGGCCACCGTCCACTTGTAGGAGCGGGTGGTGGTCTGCGGCTCGGTGCCCAGCCTGTCGTACTCGCTCTCCGCCTTGGCCAGGTAGGTGGCGTCGCCGGTGGCCCGGTACAGCCAGATCGCGCCCCACACCAGCTCGTCCTGGTAGCCGCTCCACGACCGGTAGAAGCTGGTCGCGTCGGTGATGCACTCGTGGTAGCTCTTACGCACCGTGTCGGCGAACGTGTAGAGCTGCCGCGCGTGGGTGAGCAGCCTGTCGGCGTACGCGGCGTCGGTCGGCCGGAACACCATGGACGACGCGGCCATCGCCGCCGCCGTCTCACCCGCCAGGTCCGCGCCGCCACAGCTCGCATCGATCTTGTACGCGGGCCGCGCCATCGGCATCACCTCGGCCGGACCCCACCACTTGTGGTCGTCGTCGCCCTTGCCGACCTGCCCGTACAGCACGTTCGGCGAGGGGTGCGCCTTGATGAAGTAGTCGTTGACGAACCGCAGATTGTTCAACAGGTGGGTGAGCTGACCCGACGCCACGTAGCCGGCCCGGTACTCGACCGCGCCCCAGGCCAGCATCGTGGTGGTGAACGCCATCGGGAAGCCGAACTTCACGTGGTCACCGGCGTCGTACCAGCCGCCGGTGAGATCGAGCCCCACGTCCGCGCCGTCCCGCAACGCCGAGTCGTCACGCCAGGAGACCCGGTTCCAGTCCGGCAGCTTCCCGGACTGCTGCGCCTCGTAGAACAGCAGCGACTTCTGCAACGCCTCGGCGTAGTTGAACGCCGGTGCGGCGGCTGCACTGCTCGACGTGGCGTTGCTCGATGCGGCGTTGTTGGTTGCGGTGCTGTTCGGGGCGGCGACGCCGGCCGCCGGGACGCCGATCGCCAGCGCCAGTCCGGCGGCGAGGACCGTACCGGCGCTGCGGAGACGACGCGACCAGTGGCCGCGTCGGCCGGGGTCGTCGCCGCGCGCGCGGCCCGGCCGTCTGATGTGGTGCATGCGGCTGCTCCTGTCGTACGGGGCAGGCAGCGTCGACGCGGACGCGTCGGGGTGGACGGCTGCCGGCGGTGGTGGCAGAGTGGCTCCAACAGGACCGGGAGCGCTCCCATGGATGAGTAGCAATGTAATCTGGCGTTCACCGGTTTGGGAAGGCCGACGCGGCACCACAGGAGCGAGCGTTCCGCGAAGGCCGACCCGAGCGTCGGGTCGGGCAGGGGCCGGGGTGCAGGCGGACCGGGGCCGGTGGGAGCAGCGTCGGCGGGCCGAATCGCGTTACACCGACACACCGTGCGCGGCCCCTGATTCCACCCCCACGTCCCGACACGGGACCCGCCCGTCCGCCCAGGTCGGACCGTTCGCCTGAGATCGGTGGGCCCCATCCGCAGGCAAGCTTGTGCCATCTCCTCCGGCTGGTCGGGGCGAGACCCGATGACCAACCACCCGAGAACGGCCGCCGGTGTCCCTCCGGCGGCCGTTCTCGCCGTCACGACCGACCGGGCCTGGCGCCCTCGCCGTCGGCAGGATGCGGCATCGCGACGCTCACCGCCTAGCGCGACTGTCAATCTTGGAGAGTTACCGTCAGCGTCGAACGGTAACCTTCCGAGATTCACGACTCCGGTCGCCAGCCGGCGGCGACGAGCGCGCGGCGGACGCGTCCAGCCAGCGCGTACGCCCGGTGGTGTCGGTTCGTCGTTCTTGCAGGTCCGGTGCGGGCAGCCCGGCGTGGCGGCAGAGTCGCACGAAGTCGATCTCGCTGAGCGCCTGGGCGCCTCCGGCGATGTCGTCGACGGTCTGCCGGATGAGACCGCGTCAAGGTGCCCGGGGCAGGACGTCGAGCACGGCGGCCACCTCCTCGGGCAGTACCCGTCTCTGCTGGCACCCGGCCGCCAGGATCTCCTGCGCTGCCCGAGTCGAGGGTGCCCAGCCCGCGGCGTCCACCAGGGCACGCGCCGTGCTGGTCCGGGGCGGCCGGCCGATCTGGAGGTGGTCGGCGGGCAGCAGCAGGCCACGGCTGACGGAGCGCCACCGGCGTCCGCGATGTAAGGAAGGGTCCCCTGCTATGCACCAGGCGATAGCAGGGGACCCTTCCTTACACTGCACCCCGCCGCACCTGCTGCACCTGCTGCGAGCGCGCGAGCATCGCGAGCCGGGGAAGTCAGCGGAGGTCGTCGGCGAGCAGGTCCATCAGGAGGCCGTCGTGCCAGCGGCCGTCGGCGCCGCGTTCGTACCGGCGCAGAACGCCGACGGTGCGGAAGCCGACCTTCGCGTACGCGCGGATCGCGGCGGTGTTGGCCGCCGCCGGGTCGATGGTGAAGCGGTGGTGGCCGTGGGCGTCGATCAGGTGCCGGACCAGGGTGCGGATGGCGTCCCCGGCGAGGCCCCGGCCGCGTACCGACGGGTCGAGGAAGATGTCCAGGCCGGCGTGGCGGTAGTCGGGGTCGTTCTCGGCGTACCACTGGATCGCGCCGACCACCCGGTCGTCGTGTTCGACGACGTACACCTCCAGGTCGCCGTCGGCGAGGTCGGCCTCGACGGCGGCGGTCAGGTCGTCGTCGCCGCGCCACCAGCGACGGACCTCGGGCTCGGCGCGGATGGCGGCGAGCGTGGGCACGTCGTCGGCGCTCACCGGCCGCAGGGTCACCGCCTGTCCGCGCAACGTCACGTCTCAGCCTCGCTGTTCGCCGTGTTCGACGCAGGTCGCGGCCCAACCGACCGGCAGCACCTGCACCTTCATCCGTCGTCGGCATCCGGTGCAGTAGCGGGGCGGTTCCAGGGTGCGGGCCGCCGCGCAGCCCTGGTGGTCGCCGACCGCCACGGCCTCGCCGCAGCGGTCGCACCACGTCCCGACCAGCTCGCCCATCGGCATCAGAGCGTCGCCGACAGCGCCTTGACCGGCATCTTGAGGTCGTCGAGCAGCTTGAGGTCGTCGGTGGCCGGTCGACCGAGGGTGGTCAGGTAGTTGCCGACGATCACCGCGTTGATGCCGCCGAGTAGACCGTCGCGGGTGCCCAGGTCACCGAGGGTGATCTCCCGGCCGCCCGCGTACCGCAGGATGGTGCGCGGCATGGCCAGCCGGAACGCGGCGATGGCGCGCAGCGCGTCCTTGCCCTCGACCACCGGGCGGTCGCCGAGCGGGGTGCCCGGCCGGGGGTTGAGGAAGTTCAGCGGCACCTCGTGCGGGTCCAGTTCGGCGAGCTGGGCGGCGAACTCGGCCCGCTGCTCGACGGTTTCGCCGAGCCCGAGGATGCCGCCGCAGCAGACCTCCATCCCGGATTCGCGCACCATTCGCAGCGTCTCCCAGCGTTCCTCCCAGGAGTGCGTGGTGACCACGTTCGGGAAGTACGACCGGCAGGTCTCCAGGTTGTGGTTGTACCGGTGCACACCCATGTCGACCAGTTCGTCGACCTGCTCCTGACTGAGCATGCCGAGCGAGGCGGCGACCTGGATGTCGACCTCGGCCCTGATCGCGGCGACGCCCTCGCGCATCTGCGTCATCAGCCGGGCGTCCGGGCCGCGTACGGCGGCCACGATGCAGAACTCGGTCGCTCCGGTCGCGGCGGTCTGCTTGGCGGCCTCGACCAGCGACGGGATGTCCAGCCAGACCGATCGCACCGGCGAGGTGAACAGGCCGGACTGCGAGCAGAAGTGGCAGTCCTCGGGGCAGCCGCCGGTCTTGAGCGAGACGATGCCCTCGACCTCGACCTCCGGGCCGCACCAGCGCATCCGCACGTCGTGGGCGAGCTGGAGCGTGGCGGTCAGGTGCTCGTCGGGCAGGTTCAGCACCGCGAGGACACCGGCCTGGTCCAGGCCGACGCCACCCTCCAGCACCTGGGTACGGGCCTGGTCGAGGATCTCTGGCATGGCACGTACCCTACAAGGCCCCCCGACGGGCGGAAACGCGCGCGGCCCCGCCCCGGTGCCCTCCGGCGAGCCGTACCGCGCCACGCCGGGACGGCCCGGACGGGTGGTAACTTCGCCCGGCGGAAGCGCCCGGGGCGACAGCGTGTGGCCGGGCGACGACGCCTGACGGTGGCAACCGGCGGGGAAGGGGCGTGGTGGTGGCGGACTGGCTGGCGGCCCTGGCACGCCGCGCCGACCTGCGGGCGAAGGCGGGACTGACCCGTCGACTGCGCCCACGTACCGCCGACGACGCCGTGGTGGACCTGGCCGGCAACGACTACCTGGGGCTGTCCGCGCATCCCGAGGTGGTCGCCGCGGCGACTAAGGCGCTGTCCGAGTACGGGCTGGGCGCGACCGGCTCGCGTCTGGTCCGCGGCTCCACCGACGCCCACCACGCGCTGGAGGACACCCTCGCCGACTGGCTCGGCACCGAGCGGGCGCTGGTCTTCTCCTCCGGCTACCTGGCGAACCTCGGCGCGGTCCGGGCGCTGGTGCGTCCCCGCACGCTGCTGGTCTCCGACGCGCACAACCACGCCAGCCTGATCGACGGGTGCCGCATCTCCGGGGCGGAGACCGTGGTGACCCCGCACGCCGCCGTCGACGCGGTCGCGGCGGCCCTGGCCGGGGCACCCGACCGGCCGGCGGTGGTGGTCACCGAGTCGGTCTTCTCCGTCGACGGTGACCTGGCCCCCCTGGTCCGGCTGCACGCGACCGCCCGCGCGCACGGGGCGCTGCTGCTGGTCGACGACGCGCACGCGCTCGGGGTCGTCGGCCCGGCCGGGGCCGGTGCGGTGGCCGCCGCCGGGCTGACCGGCGAGCCGGACGTGGTGGTCACCGCCACCCTGTCCAAGGCGCTCGGCGGTGCCGGCGGGGTGGTCGCCGGTCCGGCCGAGTTCGTCCGGCACCTGGTGGAGACCGCGCGGACCTTCATCTACGACACCGCACTGCCTCCGGCCGTGGCCGCCGGGGTGCACGCCGCCGTCGGGCTGGCCCGCGACGGCGACGCCCTCCGCGCCGAACTGGCCGCCCGCGCCACGCTCGCGGTGGATCGCCTGCGCGCCGCCGGCCTGGACGTCTCCGCGCCGGACGCCGCCGTCGTCTCGGTCACCGCGCCCGGCCCGGAGGCGGCGACCGACTGGGCTGCCGCCTGCCGGGACGGGGGCGTGGCGGTCGGCTGTTTCCGGCCGCCCTCCACCCCGGACAGCCGGTCCCGGCTGCGGCTCACCATCGGTGCCGGGCCGTCCCGGGCGGATTTCGAGCGGGCCCTGGAGGTCATCGTGGACTGTGCCCCATGACGGATCAGTGGCGCGGACCGGTGCTGGTCACCGGCACCGACACCGAGGTCGGCAAGACGGTGGTGACCGCGGCGATCACGGCCGCCGCGCAGGCGGCCGGGCTGCGGGTGGCGGTGGTCAAACCCGGCCAGACGGGTACGGCCACCGGCGAACCCGGCGACGTGGAGGCGGTCACCCGGCTCTCCGCCCCGATGACCGCCCGCACCCTGGCCGCCTTCCCCGATCCGCTCGCCCCGCTGGCCGCCGCCCGGGTGGCGGACCTGCCGCCGCTGGAGCTGTACAACGCGGTCGACGCGATCCGTGAGGAGGCGGACAAGCACGACCTGGTGTTGGTCGAGGGGGCCGGCGGGCTGCTCGTACCGATGGGGCTGCGACCCTCGGGCGAGCCGTGGACGGTGGCCGACCTGGCGGTGTCGTTGGGTGCCCCGGCGGTGGTGGTGGCCCGTGCCGGGCTGGGCACCCTCAACCACACCGCGCTCACCCTGGAGGCGCTGGACCGGCGCGCGGTGCCGGCGGGCGTGGTGCTCGGCGCCTGGCCTGCCGATCCGGAGCTGGTGCACTGGGCCAACCTCAGCGACCTGCTGCCGAACATGCTCGGTGCGCTGCCGGCCGGGGCCGGGGCGATGGACCCGGGCGTGTTCCGGCGGTCCGCGCCGGGCTGGCTCACCCCGGCGCTGTACGGCGTACTCGACGACTGGCGCGCCTGGGCCGACGAGATCAACTGAGCGGTTCGCGCGTCACGACCAGGGCGTCCGGCATCCGGAAGGTGAGGTTGTCGGGGTAGCGGGGCGCACGCAGCACCCGTACCCGGGCCAGCAGCGGGGCCACCTCGGTCAACACCGTGGTCGCCTCCATCCGGGCGAGCTGGTCGCCCACGCAGCGGTGCACGCCCGCGCCGAAGGCCAGGTGCCGGCGTGACCCGGGCTGCCCCGGCCGGAACCCGTCCGGCGACTCGACGACCGCCGGGTCGCGTCCGGCGCGACCCAGCCAGAGCACGATGCTGGTGCCCGCCGCCACCGCCGTCTGGCCCAGCGTGGTGTCCAGGGCGGCGACGCGCCGCCAGGTGACGATCGGCGGTTCCAGCCGCAGCCCCTCCTCGACCACGTCGGCGACCGGCACCGAGCCGTCGCGCAGTCCGGCGAGTACCGCCGGTTCCCCGATCAGCCGGTGCATCAGCAGGGTGAGGAACTGCGAGGTGGTCTCCTGGCCGGCGACCAGCAGGAAGAACAGCGCGCCGACCACCACGTCGGGCGGGTGCCCGGCGTCCCGCAGCGACGCGGCGAGCCCGCCGCCGGTGGCCGCGAACTCGCGCAGCACCCGGTGGAAGCGACCCACCTCGGCGGCGAGGAACTGCTGCCGGTCGGCGTCCAGCGGTGCCCAGAACAGCTCCAGCGCGGCGCGGGCGAAATCCTTCACCGCCGCCACCGGCGCGTCGGGCAACTCGACCAGCCGGGCCAGGACCAGCAGCGGCAGGTCGGCGGCGAGCCCGGCGTGCAGGTCGACGGGTACGCCGCCGTCCAGCGTGGCGTCCAGACCGGCCACCCGTCGGCGGACCAGTGCGGCCAGCCAGTCCCGCTGGTCGGCCACCCGTTTCGGGTGCAGCGCGTCGGCGACCAGCGCGCGGATCCCCGGGTGGTCGACGCCGCCGTTGTTGGCCAGCGTGGGCGGCAACCGGAACCGGTGCGCGGCGAGGATCCGCAGCGCGGCGACCGGGATCGGGGTCACCGCGTCCAGGGCGTTGTCCGGGCGGTACGTCACCGGGTCGGTCAGCACCTGCCGCACCAGCGCGTGCCGGGTCACCAGCAGGTGGGCGACGCCCACGTGGTCCACGACCCGGACCACGTCGACACCGGCCACGGCGGCACCGGCCCCGGCGCTTCCGGTCGCCTCCGGGGCCTGCTCCCAGGCGCGGAACAGCACCGCGTCACGCTAGCGGGCCGCCGACGGCCGTCCCGCGCGCAGCCGCCACACCGTGGTGCGCTTCACCCGTACGCTCTCCAGCGCCTCGCTGACCGGCACGTCGTAGGCGGCCACCTCGTCGAAGCGATCCCGGGGCAGGAAGGCGCGTCCGGGATCGCCGACCAGCACGGTGGCCCCGGAGCGGGCGGCGCGCAGCAGGAACCGCAGGACCCGGTTGGCCATCGCCTCGCTGTAGAACACGTCCCCGGCGAGCACCACCTCGGCGTCCCCGGCGTCCCGATCGAGGACGTCGCCGAGTTCGGCGTCGACGCGTACGTCGTTGGCCTCGGCGTTGAGCGCGACCGCCGCGACGGCCAGTTCGTCGATCTCCACCGCGCGCACGGCGGCGGCACCGGCCCGGGCGGCGGCGATGGCCACCAGGCCGGAGCCGGAGGCCAGGTCGAGGACCCGCCGGCCGGCGACGAGGTCCGGGTGGTCGGTGACGTACCGGGCGAGAGCCTGGCCGCCCGCCCAGGCGAAGGCCCAGAACGGCGGCGGCCGGTCGCTGCGGAACTCACCCTCGGTCAGCTCCCACAGGCCGATCGGCTCGTCCGCCTGGTGCAGCCGCACCTCGGGCACGAAGGCGACGGGGCCGAGTCGGGCGTGCAAGCGGACGAAGGCGGTGGAGATCGCGGACACCCGGTGATTGTCCATCGTGACCCGGCTCGGCGTGTCGCGGGTCTCGCGTGACCGGTTCAATACCCTACGTGAAAAGGGGCATCTTGCTTCACACCACGTGCGAACACGCCCGTCTACCGGCTGGCGTCCGGCCCTCATAGCGTGGCCGATGGAGGCGACCAACAGGAGGACGGATCGTGAGAAGGCTGTGGCGGAACACGCTACGGATCGGGGTGGTACTGGCCTGTGTCACCGGAGTGCACCTGGCCCTGTCCGCGCCGGCACAGGCGGCGTTCGCCACCGAACTCAGCGGCCTGCCGGACCGGTTCACCGCAGGTGGGCGGGTGGAGACGGTCTCTGCCGTGGTCTCCCGCTCGGACCAGGGCGGCTGCATCAAGGTGCGTTGGTCGATGGTGGTCGGTGTGCAGGGCGTACGGCTGGACCAGGTGCGGATCGACCGGATCGAGGAGACCGGTTCGTTCCCGGTGCAGGTGCGCACCGAGGGCAATGCGGCCCGGTTGACGGATCGGCAGCTCGACCCGGGCACGCTCTGCCCGGGGCGTACGGTGACCGCCCAGTACCGGGTCGCGTTCGCCCGTGACGCCGACCCGGGGCGGGTCCAACTCACCGTCGAGGCGTACGACCAGAACCTACAGTTGCTGTCCCGCCAGACGGCCAACCGCGACGTGGTCGGCCGAGGGGCGGCCCGCCCGACGGCGGCACCCACCCCGACCGAGGCGACCCCGAGCGAGTCGCCCCGGGAGTTGGCGCCGCAGCCGACGGAGGACCCGCCGGAGGAGGGCCCCGGGGAGCGGGTCGACGCCGGTGCCGCCGGTGGTGGTGCCGCCGCGCCGGAGGCCGGAGCCGCCGGCAACGTCTCGCAGACCGGGGCCGGGCTCGGCCTGACCGAGGTCGCCTTCCTGCTCGGCGGGTTGCTGCTGTTCCTCGGCGTCGGCCTGCTGATGCGGCTGCGGCAGTTGACCAAGGATCCGGAGCCGGTACCCGCCGACGGTGTCGCGGTGAGTGCCGCGGACCGTTGGGAGCGGCAACCCGGGCCGCGTCAGCGGTGGCGGACGGTACCCCGTGACGGTGGTCGGCTGGGCTGACCGCTCGCGTACTTCACACACCGGGGGTGTGGCCGGCGCGGGTGATCCCGCGCCGGCCGCCGTACGTGTCGAGCCGTCGCGGTCCCCGAGCCGTCACGGTGCCCAGCCGGGATCACGGCCGAAGGCGGCGATCAGGCGGTCCTGCTCGTCCGCCTGCGGCGAGACGTCGACCCGGTCGTGCACCAGCCCGTTGCTCCGGTAGTCGCCGACGGCGCGGCTGAACCAGCGGGCGCACTCGGCGACCGCGTCGGCGTCCATCCTCGGGTCGGCGCCGATGGCCACGGCCAGGTCCCAGCCGTGCACGAGATGCTCGGCGAGCAGTTGGTGCAGGTACTCCCCGGCGGGCGTGTCGCCGGCCGAGAGGTGCACGGTGCGCTCCAGAGCGCCGGGGGAGGCGGCGGCCACCTCGGCCTGTGCCGCCGCGTCGCGCGCCGCCACGACCGGGTCGGCACCGAGCTGGTCGCCGTCGTAACGGTCGCCGACCTGCGCGATGGTCCGGCCGGCGAGCAGCGCGACACTCCAGTGCTGTTCACCGACGACGTGGTTGACCAGGGTACGGACGTCCCACCCCGGGCACGGGGTCACCGCGGACCACTGCCCGCCGCCGACCTGTTCCACCCGGTCGGTGAACTCCGCCAGGCTGCGCCGGTACACCTCGAGCAGATCCATGGCGTCATTGTGGCCGTCGCCCGGCGACTCCGGTGCAGGTTCGTCCGCCTCGGCCTCCGGCAGAGCTCGTCCGTCCGGCCTCCGGCGGAGTGCTCAGTCGAGCTGTGCGGGGTCGAGGCCCAGTTCCCGGGCGGTCACCAGGCGCACCCACTCGGCGAACTGCCGCCGGGAGATCACCCGGTCGTGCACCGCGAGCTGGACCGCCAGGCCGTCCATGACCGCGCTGATCCGCCAGGCCGCGCCGGCCGGGTCGGCGCACTCGAAGACGCCCTCGCGGACCCCGTCGGAGATCACCGTCGCGAGGTCCTGCCGCCAGCGCAGGTCGAGCTTGCGGGAGGCCTTCTCCAACTCCGGGGTGCGCAGCGACTCCGACCAGCCGTCGATCCACATGGACCAGGAAGTGGGCCGACCGGCCGGGGTGTAGAGGCGGAGGATGCGGCGGAGCTTGGTCAGCGGCGGGGCACTGGACCGGGTCACCGTGTCCAGACGAGCCAGATCCTGCTCGACCGCGTACGCGAAGGCCTGCGCGAGCAGCCGTTCCTTGGTGGCGAAGTGGTAGAAGACCAGGGCCTGGCTGACCCCGGCGGCCTGCGCCACGTCCGCCGTTCGGGTGTTCGCCAGACCACGCTGCACGATCACGTCACAAGCGGTGCGCAGCAGGGCATCCAGGCGGATCTCGGCCGCACGTCTCGTCACGCCCGTCACCGTAGCCCATCGAAGCGGACACGGCGTGTCACCAAACCCCTGGTGATCCGGCTTGCGACAGTCGGAACCCGGACACTCGTCGCCCGCCGGGCCGCCCCGGTCGCGCTGCCCGCCATGCGCCCCGCCCGGCCCGCGTTGGCCGTCCGACCTCCGGCCGCCAGATCTTCCGCCCGCCGCCACCCGACCCGCCGGCGTCGGGTCGGACAGATCCCAGCGCAGGTTCCTAGGAAGCCCGTGGGGTAGAGGCGACCCCACGCGGCGGAGCCAGACGTATCGGATGGGTGGGGCTGGAACCGGGCATGCTGGGCGGGCCCGAGTGGAACCGGACGCGCCGGGCGGGGCCCGATTTGGCAAGCGTTCCACCGCTCGGCTAAAGTTCTCATCCGTCACCGGAAAACCGGGGACGTGCGGACGTAGCGCAGCTGGTAGCGCATCACCTTGCCAAGGTGAGGGTCGCGGGTTCGAATCCCGTCGTCCGCTCGGAGCTGCCGCCACGCGTGACGGGGGCAACCTCGGTGGGGTGGCCGAGAGGCGAGGCAACGGCCTGCAAAGCCGTGTACGCGGGTTCAAATCCCGTCCCCACCTCGGTGTAACAAGAGCACGGGCGATTGGCGCAGTGGGAGCGCGCTTCCTTGACACGGAAGAGGTCACTGGTTCAAACCCAGTATCGCCCACCATCGATCGCAGATCGACCGGCCCGCTATCGATCCTGATGGCGGGCCGATTCGTGTCCGGGTGACCGGTGGTGCCGAGCCCGGGCATCCGCGCGGTCGGCCTGCCCCGTACTCCGGCCCCGGCGCCGCGACCTCATGGGTGTCGCCGCCTCGGCCCGGGTCGGTGGAAGCCCCGAGGAGGTCGGTTGACCCGGCTGGCCCGTCACCTCTCCGTGGTCGTGTCGCGTCCCGGGAGCCGGGGCGTCCTGGCGCGGAAGCGGGGGCGCGGGGACGGTGGGGCGCGGGGCGTCCGGCGCGCGAGGGTGGCGGCGCGGGAGTGCTGCCGTGCGTGCCCTCCGGGGCGTCGAGCAGCACGGACGCGGTCGCGGTGGGAAAAGCGATCTCAGGAAATGCGTGTCACATTCTCGGTCCTCAATTCGTGGCCATGTCGGGCCGTTGCGGTCGGCTAATATGCACCGATGCGCGTCGCTTCACCGTCCATTCCGTTCGGGTGCATTCGCCATGTTTCCAGTTGATCTGCCAACTGTCTGGGCCGGACGGGAAAAGGAACTGGCCGTCCTGCATACCGCCGCCGAGGCCGCCGGCCACGGGCGTGGCTCGGTGCTGTGGGTGGAGGGTGAGGCGGGCATCGGCAAGTCTGCCCTGGTCGCGACCGGTCTGACAGGTGGTGGGAGCGGCGACCGCGAGGTGTTGTGGGGGACTGCGGACCAGTTGTCCCACCGCTTTCCGCTGCGGGTGATGCTGGACTGTCTCCAGGTTCGGCTGCGCTCGCCGGACCCGCGCCGCGCACGGATCGCCGAGTTCCTGCGGGACCGGCGGCCAGGGCTTTTCGCGGTGGACGACATCGCGATGACGGCCACCGAAATGCTCGTCTCGCTGGTCGACGAGTTGTGTACCGACGGACCCACCGTGCTGGTCCTCGACGACCTGCAATGGGCCGACGAGGCGTCGTTGATGCTGTGGCACCGGCTCGCCCTCGCGGTGGAGGAACTTCCACTGCTGTTGGTCAGCGCGACCCGTCCGGTGCCCACCCGGCAGGACGTCCAGACGTTGCGCGCCGCCACCCTGCGCCGGGGCGGCACCCTGCTGTCGCTCGGCGCGCTCAGTCCGGACGACGTCCGCACGATGACCACCGGGGTCCTCGGTGCGCCCCCGGGGCCGGGGCTCGACCGTCTGCTCGGGCGGGCCATGGGCAATCCGCTCTATCTGCGTGAACTGCTCGACGCCCTGGCCCGGGAGCAGACGGCCGGCGCGCTGCCGAGCGGTGGGGAACTCACCGACGCCGCGCTCGACCGGGTGCCCGCCTCCTTCGCGGCAGCCCTGACCGACCGGCTCAGCGTGGTGTCGGCGGCCACCGCCCAGATGTTGCGGACCGCGTCGTTGCTCGGCGGGGAGTTCGGCGTCACCGACCTCGCCGCGGTGCTCCGCCGGACCGTGTCGGACCTGGCCGAAGGGTTGCAGAACGCGGTCACCGCCGGGATCGTCGTCGGCGTCGGCGACCAGCTCGCCTTCCGGCATCCGCTGATCCGTCAGGCGCTCTACGACAGCATGCCGGCCGCGTTGCGCGCGGCGCTGCACTGCGAGGCGGCGCGGACGCTGGCCGGCGCGGGCGCCGAACCGCTGCGGGTGGCCCAGCAACTGTTGGCGGCCGGCCACACCGGTGACGAGTGGACCCGTACGTGGGTCGTCGAGGCGGCACCGGCGTTGGCGGCCCGCGCCCCGGACATCGCGGCGGAGCTGCTGCAACGCGAGTTGTCGGTGAGCCCGCTCGACCGTGCCGACCAGGCCGCGCTGTCGGTGGAGTTGGCCCGGGTGCTGCTCGACGCCGGGCGTCACTCCGAGGCCGCCGCCCGGGCCCGGTCGGCGTTGACCCTGCCGACCGGGCCGGGACAACAGGCCGAGATGTCCTCGATCCTGGCCCGCACGCTGTTCGGCCAGGGTCGCAACGAGGAGGCGCTGGACGTCCTGGGCGCGGCGCTGCGCCGTCCGGGCGTACCCGCGGTGTGGCAGGCCCGCCTGCTCGCCTCGCTGTCGATGGTCAACCGGGCGAGCAGCGGCGACCTGGACACGGCGGACCGCACGGCGCGGGAGGCGTTGCGGGTGGGTGAGGCGGCCGGGGACGCCTTCGCCGTCGCGTACGCGTTGACGGACCTGTGGCTGACCCACTCGGTCCGCCGTGACCACGAGGCCGCCCTCGACTTCGCCGACCGGGCGCTGGCCGTGCTCGGCGACGCACCCGAGCACGCCGACCTGCGGACGTTCGCCTTCGACGGCCGGATCTTCAGCCTGCAGAACCTCGACCGGTGGCCGGCGGCGCAGGAGACCCTGTGGCGGGCCCGGGCCGTGGGCCAGCGGGACGGTGGGCCGGGTCAGGGCGTCTCCACGCTCACCGCCGCCGTGCTGCTCTACTGGCTCGGTCGCTGGGACGACGCGCTCGCCGAACTCGACATCCTCCAACGGGACAGCACGGCGATCACGTACTCCGGGCTCCGCGAACGCGGTCCGGCGTTGCTGTGGCGCGGTGTCGCCGCGATGATCGCCGGGCGTCGCGGGGACAGCGCCACCGCGACCGCGCACCTGAGCGCCGGTCTGGAGCTTCCCGTGCGTACCGTCGCCGACCGGGAGAATCGCGATTTCCTGCTCGCCGCGCGGGCGCTCGCCGCCGAGCAGGACGGGGATCCGGCACGGGCGCTGGCGGAGCTGTCGGTGGTCCTGGAACGGGGGCCCGGTGAGATGACCCTGCTCCACCAGTGGACGCCCGAGTTGGTGCGGCTCGCGGTGGCGACCGACGACGCGGCGGCGGCCCGGGCGGCGGTGCAGGCGTGCCGGGCGGAGACCGCGGCCGAGTCCCGGCCGGGTCGGGCCGCGGCGGCCCTGCGCCGGTGTCAGGGGCTGTTCGACGACGATCCGACGCCGCTGCGCGAGGCGGTCACGTACTACCGGTCGGTCGGGTCGCCGGTGGAGTTGGCCGGCACGATCGAGGACCTGGCCGCGGTGCTGGCCCGACGCGGCTCACCGGCCGAGGCGAGGACGCTGCTGGGCGAGGCGGTCGACGGGTACGACGGCCTCGGCGCGGTCTGGGACGTGCGCCGCGCCGAGCGGCGACTGCGACGTCTCGGTGTCCGCCGGGGTGTCCGGGGCCCCCGGCCGGCCCGCGCCCGGGTCGGTTGGGACGCGCTCACCCCGACCGAGGCGCGGGTGACCGCACTGGTGGCCCAGGGACGATCCACGCCGGACATCGCCCGGGAGATGTACCTGTCGCGGCGGACCGTGCAGACCCACATCTCGCACGTCCTGGGCAAACTCGGCGTGCGGAGCCGGGTCGAGATCGCCCGCGAGGCGCTGCGCCGCGAGGCGGTGTCCGGCGCCGAGTCCTGACCGGGCGGCTCCGAGATCGGTATGCGTCAACTGACTGATGTCTACGCGCGGTGATCGGCGCAGCATCTGTGGTGGGCACGGCGACCGATGGGGGACGGAGGAGTTCCGGAAGATGAGGTATTCGAGCCAGCAGCCGCTCCGGGGACGGGCGGTCGAGGAACCGGGACCGTCGACCGTCACGCAGCCGGACACGGGCGCGCCACTCGTGGTCCGCTGTTTCGGCGGGTTCCATCTGGAGATCCCGGGGCGTCGGCTGGAGTGGACGACGGTACGGCCGAGGGTGCGCGCCCTGCTGCGGTTCCTGGCCGCCCACGGTGGTCGGCCGGTGCACCGGGAGACCATCCTGACGGCGCTCTGGCCGGAGTTGCCGGTCGGGTCCGGCATCCGCAACCTGCACGTCGGTGTCTCCACGTTGCGGGCGTTCCTCGAACCGGGCGTACGGCGTGGCGAGTCCCGGTTCGTGCGACGTGACGGCGAGTCGTACCTGTTGGATCTGCCGCGCAGTGCCCGCTGCGACGTGCGCTCGTTCGAGAACGCGGTGGCGGCGTGGCGGCGCAACGTGGGCGCGGGGCAGCGGGGCGTCGCGACGGCGGCGCTGCGGGAGGCGCTCGCCCAGTACGCCGGTGACCTGCTGCCGGAGGACGGCCCGGCGGAGTGGGTGGTGGCCGACCGCGACCGCTACCGCACTCTGGCGGCGGAGGCGGCGGTGACGCTCGCCGCGTTCGAACTGGAGGCCGGTGATCTCGCCGGGGCGGCTGCGGCGGCCCGTCGCGGACTGGAGATCGACGGGTTCCGGGACGACGCCTGGCGGGTGCTGGCCGAGGCGCACCAGCGGTCCGGGGACACGGCGGCGGCGGCGCGGACACGCTGCGCCTACGACCGGGTGCTGCGCACACTCGGGGTGCCCGGCCCGGCCCGCGCCGCCTGACGGCGGTCAGAGCGCCGCCTGAGCGCCGTCAGGGGCGGCGGAAGAACTCGACCTCGGCGACGGCGGTACGACGGTCGGGGGCGCTGCCGTAGCTCTGCCGGACGGTGAGCCGGGCCCGCACCACGTCGTCGACCACGTGGTGGAAGGTCTGCGGGCCGGCCTGGTCGGCGAGCTGGAGTACGCGGCTCTCCGAGGTGCCGCCGCTGGTCCAGAGCGTCAGCTCCAGCTCCGCCGGGCGGGCCTGCCGCAGGAACTCGTCGCGCTGCGCCGACACACCGGCGTGCACGATCAGGTCGAGCAGCCGGAACGGTGCGGCGAAGGTGAGTTCGACGTACTCGCCGCCACCGGCGCCCTCGGAGGCGGGGGCCCAGTAGCTGTTGCTGATCCCGTCGACCACCGCCTCCGCCGGGTGGCCGCCCGCCTGACTGGACGCCTGGACCGACACCGGGCTCACCGGCTGCGGATCGGCGAGGCGGTCGCGTACGGCGTCGCCGGCCTGCGGACCGAACCGGGCCACGCCGTACGCGAGACCGGCGAGCAGGGCGACGACGAGCAGCAGTGCGGCGATCCGGCGTACCAGACCCGCGACGCCGGAGCGGGGCCGGAACAGCCAGTTCGCCGCCCGGCCCACGGCTCGGCGCAGGCGCCGCCACCACGACTCCCGGGCGGACGGGCCGGTCCGGGCGTCGAGGGCGTTGCCGCACCGGCGGCAGAACCTGCGGTCCGGCGGGTTGCCCGTCCCACACACCGGGCAGGTGACGCCACCGGCACTCTCCTCGGTCGAGGGTGGGCGTTGCCGGACGACCGGCCGACGGATCGACGGGCGGGCCGGTTGGACCGCCTCCACGACCTCCACCGGTTCGCCGGTCGGAGTCACCGGGGCCGATTCGGCGGCCGTGCCGGTCGGTGTCCACGTGGCCGGGTGCGCCGGTGGCTGCACGGTGGCCGGGTGCGCCGGAGTCGGTTCGGTAACCGGGGTCGGTGCGGCGGTCGGGGTCGGGGTCGGGGTCGGGAAGTCGAACCAGGGCGTCGTGTCGTCAGGGGCGTCCGCGGTTCCCGGGTCGACCGGCCGGGCCGTCACCGGATCGTCCGGGGGCGGGGCGGGGCGGGGCCCGGTCGACGGCCGGACGGGCGGCGGCGCGTCCGGGGACTGCTCCCAGTCGAGGAACGATCCGCAGACCCCGCAGAAGGCGCTACCGGGTTCGGCCGGTACGCACCGCTCACACCGCTCCATCGTCGTCACCCTCCGCCGGTTGCCCGTCGGCGACGACCCGGACCGTGCACGGTACGTGCGCCGGCCGGTTCGCCTCCACCAGCGCCCGTAGCGCGTCCAGCGGCACCCGGTCCGGCTCGGGTACCCGTACCGTCACGGTCAGGGCGGGTACCGCCGTGCCGGGAAGCGGCCCGCCCGACTCCGACGACCAGGCCGTACCGCCGTTCTCGGTGATCTCCGGCCGGACCCCGAAGACCATCTGCACCTGTTCCGCCAGGCCCTGCGCGGTACCGCGCACCCGGTGCCGCGCCACCGCCCCGGCGACCGCCTCGCGGCGCTGCGCCAGGGTCCACCCCGGTGCCGTCTCGGCGGCCACCCACCCGGCGAGCCAGTCGACGAAGTCGGCCGGGGCCAGCCGGGGGTCCAGATAGGCGGCGAGGCTGTCCAGCGTCGCGTGCACCGGGGCCAGCACCTCGTCGAAGGCGGCGAGCAGCCGTCCGGCCACGTCGTCCGAGGCATAGATCGCCGGCAGCCGTGGGCCGAACGGATGCGGTGTGCCGAGACCCGCCACCGTGCCGCGCATGGGACATCCCTCTCCGGTCCGGGCGGACCTAGCGTTCCTCCACCCGGACCTGGTGTTCGTAGGAGAAGGCCAACGCGTGCGGGTCGAGGTCGACCCGGGACGTGGCCGTGCCGCGCCGGCCGGTGAGCGGGTCGGCGGGGAAGAGCAGCACCTCCTCCAGCAACGCGACGCCGGGCAGGTGCTGGAGCACCCCGAAGAGTTCGCCGGACTGCACCGGTCGGCCGAACGGCCAGCCCGTCCCGTCCGGCCCGCCGCGCAGCGGGTTGAGGTAGCCGTAGAGCGCGTCGAGCACCGCCGTACGGACCCGTCCGGCCTGCGCACCGGGCCGGGCCCTCAGCCGGACCGCCACGGTGACGCCCTGGTAGAAGGGGGGTTCCACGCTGAGTCGTACGCCGATGGGGCGGCGCGCGTCCAGGTGCTCGGCGATGGTGGCGAGCATGTCGTCGGGCGGGATCAGTTGCTCGAAGCGGAGCTGCTCACCGGCGTCCGCGACCGCTTCGGGCACCACCAGCAGGCGTACCCCGCCGGGGTCGGCGCCGTCCCCGGCGGACAGGCAGCGGATCCGGGCCGCGGCCGGTACGGCCTGCCCGGCGATCAGCTCGTAGTCCCGGGCGGTCACCGCCCGGTCCTGTGCCCGCAACTGCACCGGGCCCCGCTGGCGGGCGCTCTGCACCGACTCGCCGTCCACGCCGCCGAGGGCGGCCTCCCGGTTCTCCACCCGGCTGACGTACGGCACCGAGCTGCGCAGCATCGAGATCGCGCCCCGGGCCACGTTGCCGCGCCGTCCACCGCCGGTGCGGTACCGCCTTACCCGCAGGCGGGCGCCGTTGGGCGGCACCGCGCCGTAGCGGCGCAGCGATCCGTCCGGTTCGCGGACCGCCGGCCCGAACTCCACCTCGCCGGTGGTCCGGTCCACGGTCACGCACCGGTCGTCCGGGCCGGTGGCGCCGAACGCGTCCACCTCGGTCCACTCCTGCCAGCCGGTGCCGTCGGAGACCTCGACCACGAACGGCTCGTCGTCGGGGAGCACCGGCGGGCGGGCCACCCGAAGGCGCAGGCCCGGTACGCCCTCGGACTCGCCGAGGAACTCGCCCACCACCGTCTCGGCGTGCACCGCCTCGACGGTGCCGCCGATGGTGAAGGCCGTCGCGGCGCGGATCGTCGGGGAGGCCGAGTAGAACGGCTGGCCGGGCTCGGCGGCGACCAGCCGGCACCGCAGCCAGGCGGCCCGCTGGCCGCCGACGGTGGAGGTGGTGTGTCCGGCCGGTACGTGCAGCACCACGTCGCCCGGCCGGTTGAGTCCACCGGTGGAGTCGCTGTCCACCTCGCACTCCGTCCAGCCTGCGCCGTCCCATGCCTCCCAGCGCACCGGCGGCTGCCGGGGGTCGACGCCGATGCCCTCCACCCGGCTCTCCAGCCGCAGCACCACCACGCAGGACGGGACCGCCGCGTCCAGGCCGAACAGCACCGCGTCGCCGACCGCGGGCGGGGTGGCGAAGCAGGCCACGTCCCGGCCGTCGAGCACCTGGTCGGTGCGGTCGGCGGCCGGACCGTCGGCGGGATGCACGCGCAGGTGGGCCAGCTCGCACGGCACGATCGCCAGGTCGGTGTCGGTGGCGAAGACGATGGCCTCCTCCGTCTCGGTACGCACCGTGCCGGCCTCGGTCCCGGCCCGCAGCAGCACCGTCTCGGCCTGCGGGGCGGCGAGCCAGAACGTGAGCGCGGACCGTGCCGCGGTCGGTGGGAACAGGCGTACGCCGATCAGGTCGAGGAAGGCCAGGTAGTTCTTCTCCGGCACCCGGTTCAACCGGTACAGCAGCTCGTCGGTCATCTGTGCGAACGCCTCGACAAGCGTGACCCCCGGGTCGGAGACGTTGTGGTCGGTCCACTCCGGGCAGCGCTGCTGGATGAAGCGTTTGGCGTCGTCGACGAGGTGCTGGAAACGTCGGTCGTCGAGGTTGGGTGCGGGCAGGGCCATCAGTACGTCGCCTCCACCTCGGCCCCGTCGTGCGACGGGATCACATAGAACGGGAAGACCAGGTTGCGGGGGTCGTTGGTCCCGCGCAGCACGTACCGGAGGTCGATGTAGAGAGTGCCGGCGGTCACCTCGTCGAAGCCCACCAGAACGTCGGTGACCTCGATCCGGGGCTCCCAGCGGTCGAGTGCGGCGCGTACCTCGAAGGCGACCTGCCCGGCGGTGTTCTCGTCGGCGGGCGCGAAGACGAAGTCGTGGATCGCGCAGCCGAACTCGGGGCGCATGGGTCGCTCACCGGGTGCGGTGCCGAGGATGAGCCGGATCGCCTCGACGATCTCCCGCTCCCGGTTGACCAGCGCGATGCCGCCACCGGCGTCGAACCGCAGCGGGAACGCCCACCCGGCACCGATGAACTGCTCCGCCACCTCGCTCAGCCCCCGATCGAGACGTTCAGGGCGCCGGTCAGGATCGTCGCCGAGCAGGTGGTCCGGTCGCCGACCCGGGCGGCGGGGAAGCCGCCGATCAGCACCTGCCCGCCCACCGAGGGCGGCCCGGGCAGCACCACGTTGCCCGGGCCGAGGGCCAGGTGCGGTGGCGGCACCGGGCAGGTGCACACAGTGCCGACCACCGCCGCCGGTCGGCCACCGATGAGCACGCTGGCCACGCCGAGCAGGGGACCGGCCGGCGACGCGGCACCCCCGGGCAGACCTGCGGCGGGCGGGCCGACGCTTCCGGTGGGTGCGCCGTGGCCGACCCTGTCCCCGATACGGGCTGCTGCTGGCATCGCGTTTCCCTCCTCAGTTGATCCGGACGATCCGGCCGGAGATCGACACGCTGTCACCGGTGAGCTTCAGCTCGCCGGTCCCGGCGTCCACCGACACGCCTCGACCGGTGACCGAGACCGGCCCGCGCGACTCGACCGAGACGCCCCCGGTGCCGCGGACGGTGAGGTCGGTCTTGGCCTCGATCACCACGCTGCCGTCGCTGCGGACCACCACCGACGTGCCGGCCCGGTCCAGGTGCACCAGCAGGTTGTCGGTGCCCTTCTGGGTACGCAGCCGAACCCCCTGCGCCGCGGCGGCGACGGTCGGCCCGTCCAGCAGCTCGACCCAGTTGCCGGTGGTCCCGCCGCCGGTCGCCCGGCCGTTGCGGGAGGCGAACGAGAGTCGGTTCACCGCCCCGCTGGTCGGGTCGACGAGTGGACCGTCGTGCGGCGAGGGCTGGTCGACGCCGTTGTAGAGCCCGCCGATCACGTACGGCCGGTCGAGCAGCCCCTGTTCGAAGCCGACCAGCACCTCGTCACCGACCTCGGGGCAGCACACCCCGCCGCCGCCGGTTCCGCCCAGTTGCACCGTCCGGACCCAGTCGGTCTCGTACTCGTCGTCCAGCCAGGGGAAGCGGAGCTTGACCCAGCCCCGGTCCCGGCGTTCCGGATGGTTACGGTCCCGGACGGCGTTGGCGTCGGTGACCACGCCGACGGCCAGCCCCGGCATCCGCGACCGGAGCGCGACCGGGTTGCCGCCGGTGAGGCCGCCCAGCGACCGGTCCTGGGCGCCGCTGACCGTCAGCCAGGTCTCGTAGAACCGCGCCGGCCCGAAGAGGTGCCGACTGGCGGTCACGGTGTACTTGCCGACGAACGGCTTCCCGACGCCGCTGAGCGTGAACGGCACGCCGGTGCGCAGCAGCGGGTTCCCCCGGAGCGCCACCTCGAGTTCGGCGAAGCCACTCGCCACCTGGGCGGCCAGCGACCGGGACACGGTGTCGACCTCGGCCGCCGTCTCGTACGGCACGTCGGCGACCAGCATCTCGGCGTTGCCGAACCGCTCCGCCAACTCCCCGGCGGTCACCGGCAGTCGTACCTCGTCGCTGTCGCGCACCCGGGTACGACCGATCACCGGCTGGCGGGTACGGCGGTCCCAGCCGCGTACCTCGACGTCGGTGAACTGGCCGGCCGAGGTGACGGTGGCGTGCATGGAGAGGACGTTGCCGTTGACCTCCGCCACGAAGTCGCTGCGCTCGGCGGGCGTCTGCGTGCCGGGGGCGGAGGCGGCGCGGACCGGCCGGCGGAACACGAACCGTCCGTCGACCATCGCCACCTCGGCGTCGTTGTCGGCGGCCAGCATCCGGAGGAACTCCCAGTCGCTGACGTTGGGCTGCGCCACCACCTCGTAGACCACGGTGGTGGGATCGATCCGGCCGATCGGCAGACCGGCGAACCGGGCCAGTTCCCCGGCGATGTCGGACGCCTTCCGGTTGAGGTAGCGGGCCACCCGTCGGCCGCGCCGGAGGCGGTGCGACAGGTCCAGGGCACGGATCGTGGTGTACGTGCCGGTGCCGTCGAACTCCGTCTCGACGGTGATCACCTCGCCGGTGAACAGCGGTGTCTCGCCGTTGCGGTCGCCGGGCCGGACCGCCACGGTCAGCTTCTGGCCGATCGTGATGCCGACCTTCTCCACCATCAGCGAGCCCGGATCGCGGTAGCGCAGGGTCGCCACCGCCGGCATGTTGACGCCGTCCTCGACGCAGCCGTACGTCAACTCCTCCGGCCAGGGGGCGGGGATCTCGTCCGTGGGCAGGCCGACCTTGAGCAGGTTGGTCAGGGTTCCGGTGGGCACGTGAGCTACCTACCTTCCGCGGCGGCACCGGACCCGACGGATACGCGGGACAGGGCGGTCGGGACCTCGTCGGGCGCGGGCAACAGCAGCTCGGTGCCGGGTGGCAGCCGGCTCGGGTCGTCGAGGTCGTTCGCCTCGGCGATCACCCGCCAGAGGGTCGGGTCCCCGTACTCGCGGTGGGCCAGCAGCGGCAACGAGTCGCCGTCCACCACCCGGTGCACCCGACGCGCCGAGCGGGTGCCCGAGGTGGGGTTCTGGGCGGGCTTGCTGCCGTTGATCTCGGTCAGGTTCACCGCGCAGGTCGCCCGCAACGGGGTGCCGGAGCTGTCGAACAGCGTGTACGTCGCGGTGACCTGGCTGACGTACGAGTAGAACGAGACGGTCTGGAACTGGCCCCAGGTGAACTTCACCCACGGTGGCGAGGGCGCCTTCGCGGCGATGCTGGCCGTGGTCGGCGTACAGCAGGACAGCAGGCTCTCCACGCGCTGCTGCACGGTACGGCTGTGCGTGTCGGTCACGTCGAGGAAGACCGTCAGCGCGAGGTTGCGCGGCTCCGAGCCGGTGAACTCCGGGATGCCGACCTGCTCGGCGCCACGGACCACGTGTGGGATCCAGGAGGCCGACTTGGTCAGCGTCAGCTCGTTCGGGTTGAACATGAAGGTGATCGGGCCGCCCAGCGCCCCGCCGGGACGGTTGCCGCCGCCCAGCGGCGGGTTGTAGCGCTGGAGGAACGCGGAGACCTTGCCGGTCGGCATGTCAGCCCACCTCCAGGAAGCCGTGGTAGGCGAGTTCGATGCTCTCGGTGGCCGTCTCGGAGCGGGCCGGGTCGAAGGACGGGCCGGTCCAGCGGACCAGGACGACGTCGGCCAGTCCCCACTGGACCAGCAGGGCCCGGTTGGGCTGTAGTGCCGCGATCTGGGCGGTGCCCCGGGTGACGCCCTGTGGGAGTTTGGCGAGCAGCCGGGCCACCTTGGCGGTGTCCGGGATCAACGGTCGGGTGAGCGTGACGTTGGTGTAGCGCACCCGCGACGGCAGTTGCCAGACGAAGCCGTTGTTGCCGCCCTCCTGGTGCTGCTCCACCTCGACCTCGCAGCCGAGCCCGTCGCAGGAGTTCCAGTTGCCGAGGTCGATGCCGTCGATGCGGAGCCGGAAGTGGACGCTGGTGCCGGGGTCGACGTCGCTCACCGGCCACCGTCCAGCCACCGGCCGGAGCGTTCACGTCCGCGCCGGAGCTCGGTCCGCAGCAGCCGGGAGATCGGTTCGAAGAGCCGGTGGGCGAGTTCGTCCAGGGCCCTGGGGTCCAGGTGGTGGAACCGTTCGGCGCTGTCCCGGTCCTCGTGTCCCCCGCCTGGCGACGTCCGGGTGGGGGCGTCCCGGGCCGTGCCGGTCGTGGCGCGGTCGGAGCCGCCGGCCGTCTTGGCGCGGGTGGTGGTCGAGGTTCCGGACGCCACCGGTCCCGTCCGCTGGACCACGGTGGCGGGGCGCGGCGCGGTGGACGTGCCGCCGCGCGGTGTCCGCTGGATCTGCGGTGCGGCACCGATCGGCGTGGTGGCACCCGCGGCGCGGGTCACGACCGGCGGGCGCGGCGCCGGGCCGGCGGGCGCGGGTGCCGACACGGCGGCCGTGGCGGTCGCCCGGACCGGTCCGGTGACCGGTCGGGCCGGGTGCGGCCCGGCACCCGGACCGGGCCGGGTGCCGGAACCTGCGACGGCTGCTTCTGGTCCGGTCATCGTGGGCGCCTCCCTGGTGCTCGCCGAGGTTCGGCTGGTCGTGGTCTCCGGTGTGCCGCCGGTCGACCGGACCCACCGGACCGGCACGGCGGACCCGGCCGGGGTGCGGGCAGCCGCCGGTGTCCTGGATCCCGTGCCACGTCGGGGCGTCGTGTCGAGCCCGGACCGTTGCAGGACCGGCCTCAGGGGCCGCTCGCCGAGCAGCGGGGCGCGCCCCGTCCGCCGGTCGGCCGCCGTGCCGCGCGGCGTCGGCGCCGGGCCGGCACCCCGCACCGTCGGCCCCCTACCGGCCGCCGCAGCGGCGGCCGGGGAGTGCGGACGGACGACCGGCGTGTCCGACCGGACGGTCACCGATCGGGGCCGCGGTGACGCTGCCGCCGGGGCGGACGGCTCGGCGGGGTACGTCATCGGGCGCGGGGCCTGCTGCGGGGCGGCGGACCGGGTCTGCACCACCGGGGCCGCTTCACCGGTCTGCGTCGGAGACCCCGGAGGTGTGCCGCCGGCCCGGGGCACGGACGCCGGGCCTCCGGTCCGCACCAGTGGTGCGTTGCCGCTCCCGGCCGGGACCGGACCGTCGGCCCGGGTCGGGGCTGCGCTGCCGGTCCCGGTCGAGGTGTGGCCTGCGGCCCGGGGCCGGGACGCGTTGCCGGTCCCGGCCGGGGTCGGGCTCGCGGTCCGGGGCGGGAACACGCTGCCGGTCCCGGTCCGGGATATCGGGGTCGGGCTCGCGGTCCGAGGCGACGGGCTCGCGCTGCCGTTGCCGGTCGGGACCGGACGGTCCGGGTGTGCCGGGGGCATGGCCGTGGGCGTCGGGGCGGCCGGTGCCCTGTCGAGCGGGCGGACCCGGGCCGGACCCGTCGGCGGGGAGACCGTCGGCGGCGCGGGCCGGTGGGCGGCGTCGCCGGGGTGGGGCGAGGTGTCGGCGGTGGTGCGTCGGGTCGGCACCGGACCGGTGGCGGCTACCGGCCGGGCCGCGACTCGTGGCGGGGCCGCGTCCGGGGTGAGCGGGGCCCCGAGGCCCACCAGCGGGTTGGGGGGAGGTACCGGCGGACCGCTCCGGCCCGCCGGTACCTCCCGGAGCGGTGACCGGCCCGGGCCGGACGGCCCCGCTCCGGCTTCCGACCTCGCCCCCCCGGCCCCCGGTGGTCGTACCACCGGAGCACTCTCCGGTCGACCGGTGACACCTCGCGGTGCGGAGGTCGGGGAGTGCGGACCGGCACCGGCACGTCCAGCCGGGCCACCGGACGGGGCGCCTCCGCCGGGTGCGGCCGGAGTGGCACCGGTCGACGTCCCCCCACCATGGAGGCGAGTGGACCGCTGCACCGGTGCCGCGTCGCCCGCGCCGGACGTGCCGCCGCCCGCGCCACGGCCGGAGTACGCGTCCGTGGGCCGGGTGCGCGCCGGGCTGGACCCAACGGATCTGGGCGACGGCTGGTCCGGGGCCGGACGACGGGCGGACAGCACCGCCGGTGGCGAGTCCGGGTCGGGTGGCGGCATCACGACGGGCTCGCCGAGACCGAGTCGCGGTGCGGCGCCACCGATCCGGGGCGCCCGCGACACCGGGACCGCCCCGGTCGACGTGGCGGGCGGCGGGTCGCGGCGGGTCGGCGTGGTGCGGGCCGGGGCACCGGTCGAGGTCGGCGGCACCGGCCCACCGGTCCGCGCGGCGTCGCCGGTCGACGGGGCAGGGCGGTCCGACGTCGTCGGCACCGGGGCGGTCCGGACGGCGGGCAGCGGATCGTGCCGGGTCGGTGTCGGGGCGTGCCCGGTCGACGTGGCGGGCAGCGAAGCGGGGCCGCTCGGTGCGGCGTTGATCGGTGCGGGGCCGGTCGGTGCGGGGCCGGTCGGCACGGCCGGACCGGGAGCCGTCGGACTGGACGCGGCGCGGGGAGCCGGTGTGGCGGAACCGGAAGGGGTCGGGCCGGACGGGGCTGCGGTGCGCGGTGTCCGGGCGAGGTCGGCGGGGCCGGATCGGTGCGCGGGTACCCGGCGCGGCGGCGCGCTGACCTGGGCGAGCGTCAACGGCGTACCGGCTCGGCGGGCCGGGGCGGGACGGACCGGTCGGGGCGTCACGGCCGCTGTCGGGGCCGGATCCTCGGGAGCCGGGCCGTCCGCGTCGGTCAGGGGGCCGGTGGGGGAGGCCGACGGCGCACGGAGGGCCACCGGGAGCGTGGGACCCGGCTCGGCCGGGGTGGCGGTGGCCCGGCGTTGCACCGGCAGGGCGGAGTCGGGAACGGTCGAACGCCGCACCGGCCGGGCGGTGGCACGGTCCGGCGTCGCCGCCGGTGCGGACACCGGGCGGAGCAGGTCGTGTGCCAGCCCGCTGGGCGCGTCCGGGCTGACCAGGTGGTGCAGGGGACGACGGGCGGTGGGGTCCTGCCAGGTGGCCAGCCGGTGCCGGAACCCGACCGGGTCGCTGATCGGCACCTCGACACCGGCGAGCAGACCGTCCATCGGCGGTACGCTCCGCCAGCCCCGGCCGTCGACGACCGGGGTGGGAGCCGGGTCAGCGGCCGGGGTCGGGTCGACCGGGAGGGCGTCGGGCCGGACCGGTCCGCGCCACCGCCGGAGCAGGTCGCGTACGCCCATCGTCGATCACCGCCCCTCGTTGACGCGGGTGTTGATGGCGGCGATCTCCGCGACGTAGCGCCGCCGTTCGTCGTGGCGCAGGTCGAGGATCTCGTCGCGGGACCAGTGGAAGTGGTAGGCGACGTACGCGACCTCCTCGTAGAGCCGGTCGGTCGCGTACGTCACGATTCCCCCGGGCGACCACCGGCCAGGTCCACCTCGAAGTCCGAGGTGCAGTGCGGGCAGGTGACCGCGGCACGGGTGTGCCCCTCCGCGTTGATGCGGCGGTAGAAGTCCTGCAGGAAGGTCAGGTCCGAGGCGAACAGCCGTTCCACGTGTTCGGCCCGTACGTCGGTGATCGTGCCCAGCCGGGTGACGACCATGCTGAGCAGCACGACCGACAGGTAGGCGGGGTTGTCCTTGACCCGCAGGTCGACCAGCGGACCGAGTTCGTCGCGGGCGGTCGCCAGCCGCATGGTGCCGTGCCGGTGCAGGGCGCCCGCCTCGTCGACGTACCCCCGGGGGAGTTCGAAGGAGAACTCGGTCTGGAGCCTCGGCGGCTCGGGCGTCGGTGCGGCCCGGCCGTTCGGGGCGGCCCCGGCGTCGGTGTCCGGGCCGTCGAGCGGCTCCTCCGGGGCGGTGTACGAAACAGTGCGTCGTCTCATCGACCTCACGGCGTGCGGACCCGGCCCGAGTCGGGCCGGGAGTGGCCGCCGCTACCTCCCTTCGCGCGGTCCGTGGCGATGTGGCTCAGGAACTGGTGATCTCCTCGAAGACGATGGTGATCTTCTCGGTGGCCGGGGAGGTGTCACCGGCCCGCAGGCTGGGTCCCTCCCACCGGCTCACCCAGGCGTTGGTCAGGTCCCACCGGCGCTGTTCCGAGTTCTCCGCGTCCACCACGATCACGCTGATGTTCTGCCGGGCGGTGTTGATCGCGCCCTTCTCGTACGTGTCCTTGATCCATTCGGTGAAGGCGCTGCTCTTGTCCAGGCCACGGGTGATGGTCACCTCGCCGCCCTTCCGGGCCCCCGGGATCTTGCGGATGATGTACTCCCCGGTCGGGGTGACCTGGGTGACCTCGATCGCGTCGAGTTCCACCGTGAGGCCGCTGACCTCCTGGACCGATTCGACCCGTGCCTTGCCCAGCTCCACCTGGAACCGGTGGGTAACGAAGGTGTCGCCCGTCTCCGCCATCGCTGGCTACCGTCCTTTCCTAGCCGTCACATGTCTGTGCTGGGTACGCGTCGGGTCACTCGGAGACGAGGCTGGTGCTGTCGGAGTACTGCGACATCCGGAACACGACGAACTCGGCGGGGCGTACCGGGGAGACACCGACCTCGCAGACCACCCGGCCGAGGTTGACCGACTCCGGCGGGTTGGTCTCCCGGTCGCACTTGACGTAGAACGCCTCGGCGGCGGTGCTGCCGAACAGCGCCCCGCTGCGCCACTCCTCGGTGAGGAACGCGGCGATGTTGCGCCGGATCGTGCCCCAGAGCCGCTCGTCGTTCGGCTCGAAGACCGCCCACTGGGTGCCGAGCAGGATCGACTCCTCGATGTAGTTGAACAGCCGACGCACGTTGATGTAGCGCCAGGCGGGGTCCGAGGAGAGGGTCCGCGCGCCCCACACCCGGATGCCGCGACCGGGGAAGGTACGGATGCAGTTCACCCCGATCGGGTTGAGCAGGTCCTGCTCGCCCTTGGTCACCGAGTTCTGCACCTCGATCACGCCCCGGAGCACGTCGTTCGCCGGTGCCTTGTGGACCCCGCGTTCCGCGTCCGTCCGCGACCACAGACCGGCGACGTGCCCGCTCGGCGGCAGGAACCGGTGCTGCCCGCTGGCCGGGTCGAACACCTTGATCCAGGGGTAGTAGAGGGCGGCGAAGCGAGAGTCGTACCCCGCCTCCTCCTGCCGCCAGGTCAGCACGCCCCGGGCGGTCAGCTCCGGCGGCGGGTCGAGCAGCGCCATCCGGTCGCCCATCTGCTCGCAGTGCGAGATGACCGCCAGTTGGACCGCCTTGACGTCCTCCAGGCTGATCCGGCCCTGCTGGTAGGCGCTCATCAGGTCGGGCACCGCGACCATGGTGATCTCGTCGACCGCCTCCAGCCCGCCGAAGCCGGTCCGGGCGTCGGCGTCACCGACGTAGTCGTCGGCGGAGATCCGGGCGGGCAGGCCGGCGTCCTCGGTCGGCACCGGCGGCACGGTCACCGACTGCTTCGAGGGCCGGGCCAGCGAGCTCGCCGGTGCCGCCTCCTCGACCGCGATCAGCTTCGACCGTTCCCGCACCTGGTTGACCACGTACGCCTTGGTGTTGCGCTTCGCGGAGACGTCGAACGCCTCCCGTTCCGTGCCGCCCTGTCGGACCACCAGCCGGAACCGGTCCTCCGGCACGGACTCGCCCTCGACGTCGGCCACCTCCACGGTGAGTTCACCGCCGTCACCCGAGCCGGGCAGGGCGGTGACGGTGAAGGTGCCGAGCGACACCGACGGCCCGGTGACCGTGCGGCCCGTCCTGGTCGCGCCGGTCGCCTCGGTCGCAGTCTCCGGGGCGCCGACCCGCACCACATAGCAGATGCCACCGCCGTTGGCGAAGTAGCCGTACACCGCGTGGGCGAGGTAGGCGTCGTCGAGCGCCTCCCCGAACGTCTGGACGAACTGGCTCCAGTTCGTGACCAGAGTCGCGGTGTGGAACGGCCCCCTGGCGGCGAAGCCCACGAAGGCGGCGACGGCGGTACCCACACCCTCGATCGGGCGTGAGCCGCTCGGCACCTCCTCCACGTACACCCCGGGTGACAGGTACGACGGCATGACACGCTCCCTCGGGCACGACGGCGATCCGTGAGGAGAAGTCTGGTCAGGCCCGGTGCCGGCAACCATGACTCGACGGGCGGGCGGCGGGGAAGCGGCCACTACCCGAAGGGGCAGTCCACCGACAGTGCCGTCAGATGGCGGATGTCTTTCCGGACGGGGGCCGGAGAGGCTCCGCGTACCCGGGGGACACCTCGGTGTGTCTCCGCCGCGTGCGCGGCCCGGATCCCCGGAGTGGTCGGATGCCTGTCCCCGGACGACACGTTCCCGCCGGGATCGTGCTGGAACCCGCCGCCCGACGGTTCGCCGAGGCGACCGCGCGACCGCCGTACCTGCACGAGCTGGGGCCGGAGCGGGGCCGGCGGCTCCTGGACGACCTCCAGTCCGGGCACCTGGCCCGGCCCGACGCCGACCTGGACGAGCGGGTGGTGCCCGGTGGGCCCGGCGGCGAGATCGTGGTCCGGGTGGTCCGGCCGTCCGGTGCCATCGGCCGGTTGCCGGTGATCCTCTATCTGCACGGCACCGGCTGGGTCCTCGGGAACTGCCGCACCCACGACCGGCTGGTCCGGGAACTGGCCGCTGGCACCGGCGCCGCGGTGGTCTTCCCGTACTACAGCCTCGCGCCGGAGGCGTGCTACCCGGTGGCGGTCGAGGAGTGCCACGCGGTGCTGCGCTGGCTCGCCGACGCGGGTGCGGCCGACCTGGACGGTGAACGGATCGCCGTGGCCGGTGACTCGGTGGGCGGCACGCTGGCGACGGCGGTGACGCTGCTGGCGAAGCGGCGCGGTACGCCGCGACCGGTCGGGCAGGTGCTGTTCTACCCGGTCACCGACGCCGGCTTCGACACCGCGTCGTACCGGATGTTCGCCGAGGGATTCCACCTGCGCCGGGACACCATGCGCTGGTTCTGGGACCAGTACGCGCCGGACGCGGCGGTACGGGCCGAGGCCGCCGCCTCGCCGCTGCGGGCGGCCCCGGAACACCTCGCCGGGCTGCCGCCCGCGCTGGTCATCACCGCCGAGGCCGACGTGCTGCGGGACGAGGGAGAGGCGTACGCCCACCTGCTGCGCTCGGCCGGAGTCCAGGTCTCGGCGACCCGCTACCAGGGGATCGTCCACGACTTCGTGATGCTCGACGCGTTGCGCGGCACCGAGGCGGCCGAGGCCGCCATCAACCAGGCGGTCACCTTCCTCAAGCGGACCCTGCGGCTGGCCTGAGCGGTGCGCCGCCGATGCCCGCCCGCGTCGCCGGCATTTCCCGATCCGCCCCGCGTGCGTTACCCGCACGTGTGCCCTCGCGGTCACCGTCGACTGCCCGCCCGGCCGCGCAGACTTGCCGGACGGCAGGAAGAGCCAGCGGGCCGGAAGGAGCACGATGCGGGCCGGAGAGTGGCGTCAGGACCAGGGCGAGCGCGGTACGGGAGGGTCGGTCCGTCGCGGTGGCACCGAGTCCGGTGCCCGGCCGGAACATCCGATCATGGCGCTTCAGCACGCCGCCGGGAACGCGGCCGTCGCCGCGGCACTCTCCGGTGAGCACGGCGGTTCGCCCGCCCTGCCGGTGCAGCGGGCACCCGGCGGAGCCCAGTCGACCGCGACCGAGCAGGCGGCACCGGACTACACCTCGCGTCTGTCCCGGGGGCCGCTGCTCAGCACCGCCGAGCGGGACGAGATCGATCGGGCGGGTCCGGGCAGCGCGGTGCAGGCCGAGACCGGGTCGTTCGAGGAGGCGCAGGCGTACCTGGACGCGAGCAAGTACTACGACTGGCTGCAACTGCCGCCGGGGAAACGGCTGTACGTCGCGACCCTGGCCTGGGAGCGGCGGGCGGAGTCCGGCGGCATCCGCGACACCCCCGCGTACGTGCTGGCCCGGGGCATCATGATGCGGTCCGCGCCCGAGGGCGACCCGCTGCGCGAGGAACTGGAAGCCGAACTGACCACCGACGTACGCGACACGTTCGCCGCCACCCTCGCCGCCCAGGATCTCCAGGCCGGTCAGGAGGGCACCGAGGCACTCAGCGCACCGCAGATCGAGGAGTTCAACCGGAAGAACCAGCGGGCCAACACGCTGCTCCGGCGGCTGTTCGTGATCATCCAGCAGGGGCTGGAGGTGGCCGGGGCCGAGGGCAAGAACTCGGCGGACCGGCAGTGGCGTCGCCACACCGGAGCCGTGGCGCGGGCCCTCGCGCACGGCGGGCGGGTCAACGTCCGGGTGGAGATCCCCCGGGAGGAGACGGCGGAACCGATCGGTGGCAGGTCGCTGCCGGACTGGTTGGGGATGCGGAACCTGCCGAAGCGGGCGTTCAGCACGCACGACATGACCGGCGGCAGCGAGGAGACGCTGCGCGAGGTCGGCGGCGTGAAGGCGACGGCCGGCAAACTCGTCAAGTACCCCCGGCGCGACGAGCGTGGCGCGGACATCGCGGCCGGTGGCATCGGCAGCCGCGACTTCAACGGTGACGTGGTGCTCCCCGACGGCGTGCACGGCCACATCCTGCTCGTCTACAAGCCGCCCACCGCCAGCGACATCGGCTGGCTCCAGATCGGCCTGGAGACCACCGCCCCCGAATCGGTGAAGGACACCGTGCTGCACGCGATCGGCCTGTCCAAACCGGATCCGAACGCCCCGAGGAACCCGGTCGGATACCGCCACACCGCCAAGTCCACCGAGGCGACCGCCAACCCGGCCTCCAGCGTCGGCGGGCTCAAACAGGACAAGATCGGGGTGGGCAAGCTGGACACCATGCGGGTCACGCTCGGTGGCGACTGGCTGCGCAAGCTCAAGGCGGAGGACGCCAGGCTGACCGAGCAGATCAACCGGGCGGAGCGGGACGAGAACAGGCTGCGGGAGATCTTCACCGCCCTGGTCGGCACCGACGACGACTACGCGCAACTCGTCGCCGACGAGCAGCCCACCGCCGCACCGGGCGGCCCGGACGAGATCGGGCCCGCCCCCAGATGAGGGCGGCCTCGGCCGCCGTCCCTCGGCCTCGGCGCTGTGGCCCGTCGACGAGGGTGGCGGATCAGATGGCGCGGAATCCCTTGCTGCCGTCCAGGTTGTCCTCCAGTCGTACGGCGGGCACGTCGAGCAACTCGTCGATGCCGGGGAACCGGTTGGGTAGGGCCACGCCACCCGCGATCGCCGAGGTCGGCGCGCGGTTGGTGTGTGTACCGGCGTGTGACTCGCCGGCCTGCATCAGGTACTTGCCCGGATCTCCGCCCGAGGCGACGGTCTGCGCCCGGTCTCGCCGGACCACCTGCTCACCGTAGGTGTTCAACAGGACGGCGCGATTGTGGATGTTCGTGCCGACCTGGCGCGCGGGCCGACCGCCGGTGCCCTTGACCCGCATACCCGCGCTGCGGGCCTCGGCCAGGAATCCGGCGAGGTCGACGGCGTGTGACCGCTGGTAGGTGTTGCAGAAGTTGGTCAGCTCCCGACTCATCACGCCGCCGGCGAGGTACTCGTCGACCAGGCGCTGGTGCGCGTCCTCCCGGAGTGACTCCAGATAGAGCGTCCGTACCCCGTTCTGGTGCAACCGCGCCATGTGGTCGGCGGCCCAGGCGAAGAACGGTTCCGCACGGTGTGCTCCGCCGATGACCAGACCGTCGTTGAAGGTCAGCAGCATGTCCGTCGCGTCGGCCGCCGGCATCTGGATCCCGCGTAGCAGGCCCACCGTGACATCCCGTCGGGCCTGCGCGTTCTCGGGCCCGGATTCGTTCTGGTACTGCGCCTCCCGGTTCACCGCGTCGGTGGCAAGCTGTTGGTCCCGGGCGTCCTGGGCCTGCCAGTACGGCAGGGAGGCCGGATCAAGACGACCCAGCTCCTCCATCATCTCCGCGTTGCTACGGGCACCTGTGACCCCGCCCGCCAACGTGATACCCACCTGTTGCGCCACGTTGGTAAGCGCGGTGCCGAGCTGGTATCCCGTTCCCGGTGGACTCATCTCGCTCAGCGAGGTGAGGTCGGTGTCGAGGCGGATCCGCTCCTTGTACGGGGCCTGCTCGGTGGCTGCCTGGTAGGCGGTGGCCAGTTGGTTCCAGGCCGCCTGGTCCACCTGGGTGGCGGGGCGCCGGTTCGAGCGTGATCGGCGTGGCCCGCGAACCTGCACCGAGGGGCCAGTTGGCTCCCGGTGCAGCTCGTCGGCGCCGACCCGCTGCACCGCGGCACCCGCCGCCGACCCGATCGGTGCTGACATGGCCGCTTGCGGCGCCTGGTGGACGTCGTGCGCCGGTGGCGGTGTGCTCAGTGCCCGGTGGGCGTTCGCCTCGGCCGCCCGCTCGAAGGCGTCACCCGGGTCGGAGACCCGCTGGCCGTGACCGTTGTCCGTGCCGGCGACCGGGCCGGAGCGCTGCTGGATGACGTGCGTGAGTTCGTGGGCCAGGGTGTGCCGGTCGCTCCCGCCCCGGCCGAGCACCACGTGCGATCCCGACGTGAAGGCGCGGGCGTCCACCTCCGCCGCCGAGCGTTCGGCGAGCGCGCCGGTGTGCAGCCGTACGTCGGAGAAGTCCGCGCCCAGCCGGGCCTCCATGTCCTGCCGTACCGGCCCGGCCAGCGGGCTGCCCGACGAGCGCAACACCTGGTTCACCGCCGACCGCTGCACCGGCTCCGACTCGTGGCCGTGGTCCGGGTCGGCGCAGCGCATCCGCTGCACCGCCAAGGTGGCGGCGGCGTTACCGGCCCGGTGTTGCAGGTCCAGGATGGTGGCCGCCGCACCGCCCGGTCCGACGCCGGTCGGTCCGACGGACGCCGCACCCGCCTCCGGCCGGACCTGCTCGGCGCCGGTGGTCTCCGGTCTGGTCGGCGTGACGGGGCGGGCCGCGACGTCGCGGCCGGCCGGATCGTGTGCTCGCATCGCTGCCCTCTCGTCAGTGGATCCGCGCGGGCTCCCCGCGAGGTTGGTGCGCGCCGAACTCGCTCTCCAGCAGCAACCGGCCGAGCTTGCGGTACTCCCGCTGCACCGCGCCGACCAGGTCCGCCATCCGGACCGGCCGACCGGCCTCGGCCGCCAGGTACGCGGCGGTCACCACACAGGCCCGGATGCTGCCACCGGCCAGCTCGAAGCTGCGGGCGCAGAAGTCCAGGTCCAGGTCGGGATCACGGGGCAGTTCGGTGCCGAGGCAGCGGTCCCAGAGCGCCCGCCGCTGCGCCACGTCCGGCATGGCGAAGTCGACGATCAGGTCGAGCCGCCGGGTGAACGCCTCGTCCAGGTTGGCGCGCAGGTTCGTGGTGAGCACCGCGACGCCGTCGAAGGACTCCATCCGTTGCAGCAGGTAGGCGCTCTCCAGGTTGGCGTACCGGTCACGGGCGTCCTTGACCTCCGACCGTTTGCCGAAGATGGCGTCCGCCTCGTCGAAGAGCAGCAGGCCGTTGACACCGGCCGCCTCGGTGAAGATCCGTTCCAGGTTCTTCTCCGTCTGGCCGACGTACTTGTCCACCACCGTGGACAGGTCCACGACGTACAGGTCCAGGCCGAGGTCGGCGGCGACCACCTCCGCCGACATCGTCTTGCCGGTGCCCGAGTCACCGGCGAACAACGCCAGCACCCCGCGCCCGCGCCCGCCGCCGGGACGCATCCGCCACCGGCCCAGCACCCGGTCCCGGTACCGCACCCGCAGGGCCAGCTCCCGCAACTGGTCGTGCACCTGCTCGGGCAGCACCAGATCGGCCCAGCCGACGCCGGGTTCGATCCGCCGGGACAGCCGGGCCAGGCCACCGGCGTTCTGTCCGCGTACCCCCGCCCGCAGGTGCCCGGCGTCCACCCGGTCCGCGCCCTCGAAGAGCGCGAGCTGGTCGGCGGCCTGCGCGGCCCGCCGGATCTGGTCCGGGCCGAGCAGGTACGCCGCCAGCTCCCGGGCCGCGTCCACGCCGTCGGCCCAGCCCGCGGGCCGGTCGGCGGCCCGCGCGGCACCCGCCGTGCGCCACAGCCGGGCCCGGCCCTGCTCGTCCAACGGCGTGGCGGTCACCAGCAGCGGCGCCTGCCGGCTCCAGTGCGGATCCCACTCGACGGTTCCGGTGAGCAGCACCGGCACCGGTTGGTCGGCGACCCGGCGCAGCAACCGGGCGTGTGCCGGCGTTCCGGTCGGTTCGAGCGCCTGGACCGGCCCGACGACCAGTCCGGCGCCGCGCAGCCGGGCCTCCCGCACCGCCACCGCCAGCACGTCGACCGGGGCCGGATCGACGACCAGCGCGTCCAGGTCGAGGCGGAGGACCGCCCAACCGGCCGACACCAGCGCGGCGACCCCCAGATCGTCGGCGACAGCACCGGGCTGTTCCCGCAGGTACGCCAGGCGCACCCCGGCCCGCACCGCCGCGCCGAGGCGGTCGGCGGTGTCGGACGGCGGGGCCGTGTCGTCCCCGACGGGCCAGGCCAACTCGGCGAGCCGGGCGTCGACGGTGTCGTCACCGAGCAGGTACCCGGCCACCCGGTCGGGCACCCGCAGTGGTCGAGACAGGTACGGCTGGTCCGGCTGCTCGACCAGCAGCAGCCCACCGCCGACCAGGGGAGCGGAGCCGGCGAACCGGGACCGTCCGGCGACCGCCGAGGCGGGCGTCCCGCACAGCTCCAGGGCCAGCCCGATGGTGGCCCGGCGACGGCTGACGTCGTCGTGGAGGTAGCCGTACAGCTTCTCGTACCGGGACTCGACGTCGGGCAGCAACGCGACCAGCAGAACGTCGACGTCCAACGGGGTGAGTCCGAAGCGGCGCGCCAGCCGCAGCAGGCGCGGCTCACCCGCGTCGGCAGCGGTCCGCTCCGCCGGGCCGAGATGAAAGGAGGGGTCCCCTGCTATACACGAGGCGTTAGCAGGGTGCCCTTCCTTTCGCCACGGCGCCGGTTCGGCGGCGGCCAGGCGTTCGGCGTGGTCGGCCGACACGTACAGCCCCCGGAAGGCGTCGTCCGGGTCGGGGTCGTCCCGGCGGCGCTCGGCCACCGCCCGGCGTACCCGCGCGGCGACCAGCCCGAGCCGCTCCGACAGGTACGCCGTGTCGTCCGCCCCGCTCACCGCAGACCGCCCGGCCCGGGGGACCGACCGTCGCCGTCCCGGCGGGGGGCGGCCACCGTGTGCGTACGTCGACTCACCCGCGTTCCGGCGATGTCGCCGACCCGGACGGTCCGCTCCCGCACCGGCGGGGCGGCCGGCGACCGGCGGGTCGAGACCGGGGCGGTGACCACCAGGTCCAGCGACGGTTTGAGCTCGCCGCCGAGCGCGGTCCAGACGTCGGCCAGCGCCCGTCCCTCGCCGGGTGGCGCGGCGACCGACATCGGTACGGCCAGGCCGAGCGCGGCCAGCGAGCCGGTCATCCGCTCGGTCGGCACCTCGTCGTAGCGGATCAGACCGGCCAACAGGCTGGCGAGCAGGCGGTGCTCGTCGGTGGGTCGGTTGGTCCAGGCGGTGACCAGATAGGACAGCGCGAAGAAGTGCGGCGAGTCGTGCCAGGCCACCGTCTGGCCGGTCTCGTCCCGCTCGGCGACCCGCCCCTGGAAGTACCGGGACCGGTCCTCGCGGATGTCGTAGAGGAACAGGTTCACCGTCGGTGCGTTGCGGCGGGTCGCCCAGTCCCGGGTGGGCGCGTCGAACGACACCTCCACCCCGCTACCCGTCAGCGCCTCGGTGGCGACCAGCCCACGCAGGGCCTCGTCGATCTCGTGTATCACGCGCCCGCTCCCATCGTCGTCACCAGCTCCGGCGCAGCAGTCCGGGGGGTTGCTGGGCCGGCAGCACCACCAGGAACGGTGTGTTGACCGGGCGGAACCCGGTGCCGGTGGCCACCGCCCGACGTTCACCCAGCCGGTCCTTCGGCAGCACCAGCACCTGGGCGGCGAAGGTGCCGTCGGCGGCCGGGCGTACCGGCGCGGCGGTCGCGGTGATGCCGACGTCCCAGGCCAGACGCACGGGTTGACGCGGTGGGAAGTCGATTCCCCGGATGGTGGCGACGAAGCCGGGCGGCCCGATCTCCGGCACCGCCACGATCCGCGGCTGGAGTACCCGCAGCCGCGCGGTGGCGGTGTCGTTGTCCGGGTCGGCGTTGCCGCCGGTGGTGGAGACGGTGCCCCGGACGATCGTGTCGAGGGCCGCGCCGGGGGCGAGTGTGCCGCCGACCGTGGCGGCGGCGCCGGGGGCGAGGTCCGGCACCGGGCAGCCGTCGTCCCGGCAGTCGGGCAGCAGCCCGCCGGCCGGTACCCCGTCGGGCAGGCCGGCGCGGACCCGCAGGCCGGTCGCGGTGGTCCCGCCCGCGTTGCGCACCGTGTACCGGACGGTGACGACGCCGCCGACGTAGCCCGGCTGCGGGTCGACCGAGACGGTGATCGTCGGGTCGGCCGGGCTGCCCGGCGGTGCGGGCACGACCCGGACCGTGGTCGCCGTGGCGTTGTCGGCCGGGTCCGCGTCGGTCGGGCTGGTCTCGACCGACCAGCCCACCTCGAAGTTGCCGGCCGCGGTCCCGACCAGGTCGACCCGGACCTCGACGGTACGTCCCACCTCCAGGCGACCCAGCGCGCAGCGCAGCGTGGCGAGCACACACTCACCGGCCGGTGTGTCGAGGCCGGTCACCGACAGCCCGGCAGGTACGCGCAGGACGCCCTGCACGTCGTCGGCGGCGGTCGGCCCCTGGTCGGTGACGGCGAACCGCAACGAGGTGGGGCCGCCGACCGTGGTGGTGGGCGCGGGCACCGACACGGAGGTGGCGACGTCGACGCGACGCTGCCAGCTCGGCTCCTTCTGCCGTCCGGGCAGGTGTCCGGTCAGCGGGCCGACGGTGCCGGCGGCCAGGTCGTAGCTCCACAGTGCCTCGGGTGAGTTGTTGCCCTCGGCACGGCGGGCCGAGAACGCGAGCCGCTGGCCGTCCGGTGACCAGGCCACGTCACGTGGCTGGTGCGGGGCGTCCTCCCGGTCCGGGACCGGCAGGGCGCAGGACCCGCCACCGGCGGGCAGCAGCAGGCGACAGTCGCCGTCGTCCAGGTCGAGCAGGACCAGACCGTCGGCCTCCCGGTTGAAGACCAGTCGGGTGCCGTCCGGGGAGAACGCGGCGCTGTCGTCGACGACCGGGCATCCGACACCGCAGATCGTCTCGGTCAGGTCGGTCTGGTCGAGGCCGTTGCCGGCGTTGGCGGTCCAGATGTGGGTGGACACCTCACCCCGGTAGGTGCCCCGGGTGAAGGCGATCTGGGTGCCGTCGGGCGACCAGGCCGGCTGGGTGTCGTCGAGTCCGGCCAGCGGGGCCGGGACCGGCAGGTCCAGCAGGAGGTCCCCGTCGACGGCGTCGACCACCTCGATCCGGGACGGCGTACGCGTCCCCGGGACACCGCCCGGCGAGTTGCGGACCAGGGCAAGCCGGGTGCCGTCCGGCGACCACGCCGGGTCGGTCTCCCGGTCGCCGCTGCCCCGCCCGGCGATCGGCAGCAGCCGGGGCCGACCCCCGTCGGCGTCCACGATCCACAACCGTTCGGTCCGTACGCCGCCGACCGTCTCGAACCGGGTGACCGCGATCTGCCGCCCGTCCGGTGAGTACGCCTGCCGCTCGAACCACGGATCACCGTCCACCGGCTCCCAGAGCAGCAAGGAGTTGTCGAGCGCCCCCGGGTCCTCGCGCAGCACCGACACGCCCAGGTCACGCGGGTCCACCCCGTCCGGCCGGATGTCCTGGAGGGTGGCGGTGGTCCGGTCCAGGGCGCTGGTCCGGCCGACCAGCAGCGACTCGGTGCCGCTGCCGGGCGCGGTGTACCAGGTGGGATGGCTGACGTCGCGGTTCTCGTCGAGTCGTTGCACCACCACGCACTGGCACACGTCCTCCTGCACCAGCACCGAGTAGAGCCGGTCGACGTCTCCGGCCGATCCGCCGTCCGGCAACGTCCGGCTCACGAACGCCACGGTGGCCCCGTCGGCGGTCCACGCCGGCTGCCGGGCCTGCCAACCGCCGGGCAGCATCTGGGTCCGCGCGGTGCCGTCCGGGGCGATCAACCACACCTCGGGGGCCGGTTCGGCCGGCCCGACCGTGTAGGCGAGACGGCCGTGCGCCGGGTTCGGGTCCCAGGCCGGCTCGGCGGCACCGGTCGCCTCGGTGGTGACCTGGGCGACCGGGCCGCCGTCGACGGAGATCCGATAGATCTGCGGAACCGTGGCGTCGCCGCGCTGCCCGGCGAAGGCCAGCGTCGTACCCTCCGGTGACCAGGTCGGCCACCTGTTGTCGCCGGTGCCGTCGGTCACCCGTCGGCTGTCGCCGCCCGCCACGTCGACCACGAACACGTCGTGCGCGCCGTCGGCCCGCCCGGCGGCGGAGCTGTACGCGATCCGGGAGCCGTCGGGGGAGAGCACCGGCCGGGACTCGTCGGCCGAGTTCTCGGTGACCCGCTGCACCGGGCCGGTGCCCCGCCGCAGGTAGACCTCGGTGGTGCGGGTGTCCCGCCGACCCACCCAGGTCACCGTCGACCCCCGGGCCGAGACCTCGTCGTCGAAGTGGCCCGGGCCGGGGCCGAAGAACGGTGCCGCCGTCGCCGCCGAGCCCTCGCCCGTGACGACACCGACGCCGCGGTGCCCGGTGCCGGCGTACGCGATCCGCTGGCTCAGTTGGTCGTTCGGAGCCGGTGCGGGTGGTGTGGTCGGGGCCGGCGCGGGCGCGGCGACGGCGACCCCTGTGGTGGGCGGCGGTGCGGCCACGAGCAGCACGGCCAGGACGACAGGGAATCCGATCATGCGTCGCACGTGGACCTCGCGAGGCGGACGTCGTACGGGATGGCCACCGCCATCCTCCGGTGCTGCGGCGTCCGGTCGCCTCGACCAGCCGGGCACCCGAGGGGGCAGCCCACCCCGCCCGTTGAGGCAACCTCCGCCTCAGATCAAGCCGTTGCGCAGCGCGTACGCCACGGCGTGCGCCCGGTTGCGCAGTTGCAGCCGACTGGTGACGTCGTGCAGGACGTTCTTCACGGTCCGCTCCGAGTACGACAGCTTGCCGGCGATCTCCCGGGTGTCGAGCCCGTCCGCGACCAGCCGCAGCACGTCCACCTCCCGGGTGCTCAGCCCGAGCAGGGTGAGCCCGCGTGGTTCGAGGACCTGCCGCTGCAACCGCCCCATCTGGGCCATCAGCCGTCCCAGCAGGTCGGCCGGGAGCGCGCCCTCACCCCGGGCCACGGCCAGCACGATGTGACTGAGTCGTTCCGCGCTCGCCTCGGTGCGACGGACCAGGCCCACCACGCCGTGCTCCACCGCCTGGGACAGCCCGGCGTCGTCGATCCGGGCGGGCACCAGCACCAGTTTGGCCGGGCCGGTGCGGTGCAGGCGGCGCAGCAGCCGGATGGCCGACTCGTCGAGGACGTCGACGACCACCAGCGAGACGCTCTCCGAGGTCTCCCGGCCCGGTTCGATCACCCACAGGTCCGGACGGGCACGCAGTTGGCTCTCCACCCCGGACCGCGAGATCGGGTCCTCCGCGTGGACGCTCACCGTGACACGCTGCATCTCCAGCCTCCCCCACACCTCGACGCCCGTCCCGGTCGTCCGGCCCGGACGGCCCGGCACGGCGGGTGCCGCGCCGGTACGCAGAGCATGACGAGCGTGACTTCGCGTGCACCTAACGTGGACCTAACGGGCAACGGTTCTGCCCGTGCCGGTTCCCCGCCGGACGGTCGCCAGGCGTCGCCGCACGCCTACCGTGGGCGGACATGAGCGTCTCGTTGGGCCTGGTGGACACCCCGACGGTGGTCGTGCCGGGAGAAAGCGTCGACATACCGGTGACGATCCGCAACTCGGGTGACGTCGTCGAAGCGTACGACCTCACCATCGTCGGCGTGCCCGACGCGTGGGTGACGTTCACGCCACCCCGGGTGTCCCTCTATCCCGGGGCCGTCGAGACCGTCGTGCTCACCGTCCGGCCACCGCGCTCCTCCGAGGTCCGCGCCGGTGACCTGCCGTACGGTGTGCGGGTGGTGCCGTCGGAGGCGCCGGAGACCGCGACGGTCGAGGAAGGCGTGCTGACCATCGCGCCCTTCTCCGAGGTGGCCGCCGAACTCCGGCCGCAGGTGCGGCGGGCCCGACTCGGTGCGCGCTACCGGATCGCCGTGGTCAACGGCGGCAACATCGGCGAGGAGTTGACCGTCGCCGCGACCGACGGCGCGGAGCAACTGCGCTTCACGGCCCGCCCGACGGCGATGATCCTGGCCGCGGGCGAGCAGTACCAGGCCGGACTCCGCGTACGGGCGACGCGGCTGCTCTGGCGCGGCACGCCGCGCCACCTGCCGTTCCGGGCGCTGCTGACCGACCGGGACGGCCGGGCGATCACGCTGGACGGCACGCTGGTGCAGCAGCCGGTCCTCTCCGGGTGGCTCCTCAAACTGTTGGCGCTGCTGCTGGCGTTGCTGCTGCTCCTGCTCGCGCTCTGGTTCGGTCTGCTGCGTCCGGCGGTGCAGTCGGCGGCCCAGGAGGCCGCCGACGAGCGGGTGGCGCAGGCCGCGACCGAGATGCAGGCGTCCGCGAACGAGGCTGCCGGCGAGGCGGCCCGGGAGGCCGTCGCGCAGGACCGCGCCGAGAATCCCGTCGTCCCGCCATCGAGCCCCTCGCCGACGCCGGCGGCGGCCCCCGGCGGCGGCGGACAGTTCGCCACCGCGCTGACGCTGCGGACCAACCCGGGCAGCACGGCGTCGCGCAGCTACACCGTGCCCCGCAACCGGGTCCTGCTGCTCACGGACTTCCTGGTCGACAACCCGCAGGGGGACACCGGCACCCTGACCATCACCGCCGACGACGTGCGGGTGGTCACCTACGGCCTGGAGAACTTCCGCAACCAGGACTACCACTCGGTCACCCCGATCCGGATACCGGCCGGGGCGCGGGTGACGCTCACGGTCGAGTGCCGCCAACCCGGCACCCCGGTCGGTGCCGCCACGCCCGGGACCTGCCAGGAGGGGCTCTACCTGAACGGCATCCTGAACCGCACCCGGCAGAGCTAGCCACGACGGTGGCGGCCACCGTGCACGGTGGCCGCCACCGTCGTGTGCCGGACGACCGATCAGCTCCGTCGGCCGCCGACCAGTCCGCCGTACGCCGTGTTCACAGCGGCGGCGCGACGTCCCGGCGCTCCTCGACCCGGCGGTACTCCGCCGGCTGCTCGGTGGTGACCACCTGACGGCGGCGGCCCCAGACCAGGGTCGTCATGATCAGACCGAGTACGCCGGCGGCCATCAGGATCCAGCCGACCACGTCCAGGTCGAGACCACCGATGCTGGCGTTGACCGCGAAGGCGAGGATCGCGCCGAGCGCGAGCAGGAAAACACTGGTTCCGATACCCATGACAGCCTCCTTCTTCCAGGGGCGCGGTGTGCTGTCGTAGGGGTCTGTACCCCGACGGTGAGCGGCACAATCACGCGGGGAAGCGGGGTGGCCGGCCGGGCGATCTTGTCATCGGGTAGAGTGGGCGCGTCCCCGGCACTTCACGGGGTACGCGGACGTAGCGCAGCTGGTAGCGCATCACCTTGCCAAGGTGAGGGTCGCGGGTTCGAATCCCGTCGTCCGCTCGTAGCCTGCCCGCACCCTCCGGTGTCGGCGGTCTCCACGGGCGATTGGCGCAGTGGGAGCGCGCTTCCTTGACACGGAAGAGGTCACTGGTTCAAACCCAGTATCGCCCACCAGTCCGATCGCGTGTCAGCCGGTGACGGCCAGTGCGAGCAGTCCCTGATCAAGCCCCACCAGCAGCGTGTCCTCGACGGTGCAGCAGGCGAGCGCCGGGTGGTAGACGGGGATGGTGCGCACCAACCGGCCGGTCGTCGGTTCCCAGATCCGCACCGTACGGTCCCTGCTGGTCGAGGCGAGCAGATCACGACCGTCGACCCGGACGAGGCTCAGACCGGTGACGGCTGCGGTGTGTCCGGTGAACCACCGCACCGGCTGGCCCCACTCGGCGTCCCACATCCGGATCGAATGGTCTGCGCTGGCGGAGACGAGCATCGGACGATCAGCCACCGGGACGGCGCAGAGCGCGGTCACCGCGTCCTGGTGACCCTGCTGGGTCCAGATCGGGCTGTCCCCGCCGGCCCACAGCATCACGGTGCCGCTCTTGTCGGCCGAGGCGAGTGCCTCGATACCCGGCCAGGTCACCGTGGTCAGGGCCGTCACCCAGGCGCGGGTGACGTGTCCGAGCAGAACCCCACGCACCGAGCCGGTGTGCGGGTGCCACAGCCGGATGGCCTGGTCGTCGCCGGCCGAGGCGATCACCGTCTCGCCGTTGACCACGAGTGGGCAGACCGCCGCGACGGAGGCGTGGTGTTCGCTCATCACGTGCGTCGGTTGATCGTCGTGCGACCCCCACGACCCGACGGTGGCGTCGTCCTGAGCCGTAAAGATCAACGGTTCCTCGTCGTCCGGGATGGCGCACAGGGCGTTGACCGCCCCGCCCGACGTGCTGAACTCCCGCACCCGCTCGCCGGTGCGGGCGTCCCAGACCCGCACCCGGCCGTCGGCACCGCCCGAGGCGACCAGCGCGCCTCGCGTGCCAGGCACCGGGCAGAGGGCGGTGACCGGCCCGAACCGGTCCTGGTCGGCGACCGTGTCGGGTTGACCGCCGGCCGGGTCCCACAGCCGTACGGTGCCGTCGTCTCCGGCGGTGGCCAGCATCCGGTCCTTCGCCGTGCGCAGCTCACACACCGCGCGGACCCAACTCGCGTGCCCACGCAGGCTGGGGCGGCCGGTCCAGGTCGACACCTCCCACAGTCGGATGAGTCCGTCCTCGCCGGTGGACGCCAGCAGGAGCCCGCTGTCGACCTCGACCGTGCAGAGGTCGGTGAGGGGTCCGTCGGTCTCCAGGACCTGCACCTGGCGGCCGGTCAGCGGATCCCAGAGGCGCACCGTGCCGTCGTATCCGGCCGAGGCGAGCAGCGTGCCGTCGGGTGACCGCACCGCATAGAGGGTGGTGACCCAGCCGGTGTGACCGGTGAGGACCAGCATCGGGCGGTCGTCGACGGTCGGCTCCCAGATCCGGATCACCCCGTCGTAGCCGGTCGAGGCGAGCAGGTGGCGGCCGTCGGCCGGCACGTACGTCACCGCGGTCACCCAGCCGGCGTGGCCGGTCAACTCGTACCGCTGGGTGCCGCTCACCGGGTCCCACACGCGTACGGTCCGGTCGTCGCCGGCCGAGGCGAGCAGGTCACCCTCCGGCAGTGGGATGGCGCAGATGTTGCGTACCCAGTCGTCGTGTCCGCGCAGCTCGTGTCGGCGATGACCGGTCCGTGGCTCCCAGAGCGCCACCGTGCCGTCATGCCCGGCGGTGGCGATCAGCACCTCGCCGAGGGCGGTCCGGACGGCGCACACGCCCCGGACCGTGTCGTCATGACAGGTGAAGACCGACTCGACCTGGTTGGTCAGCGGATCCCAGAGCCGGAGGGTGCCGTCGTCACCGACGGAGGCGAGTAGCCGCCGGTTGTCGATCTCGATGGCGGCGACGTCGTAGACGGCCTGGGAATGGCCGTCCAACACGCTGCGTTCCTGGCGCGGCGGGGTGTGCGCCCACCGCGCCTGATAGGGGGCCCGTGCGGCGGTGACACCGCTGCGCAGACCGTCGAGGCGGTCGACGACCGAGAACAGCGCGGCCCGTTCGGCCGGCTCCGCCGCGACCGCCAGCGGGGTGCGTTGCAACAGCCTCGCTCTGGCCTGCGGTAGTGGCGCCGTCGGGAGCTGTTCCGTGTCGACCACCGTGAGCAGCCGATCCAGGTGCGCGTGGAACAGGTAGTCCTCGTCGAGGAGCAACCGGTCCACGAGCCCGGCCCGGGCGGCGTGTTGCGGCAGCGACCGGAGCAGGTAGTCGGGAGCGTGCGCCCAGCCGTCGGTGTGGGCCTGGTCCGCCCACGCGGACACCAGTCGGCGTTGGTCCTCGCGTCGCGCCGCTCGCGCGTCGCGCTCGGCGAGCAGCGCGTCGTTGAGCGCCTGATGGAACAGTCGGTAGGCGGGCTGGCTGCCGCCGCCGGTCTCGACCAGGAAGTTCGCCGCCGAGGTACGGGCGAAGGCGAGAAGCTGCGCCTGCGTGACCGCACCGCCCAACGCCGTCACCGCGGTCTGCCACAGGGCGAGCGGCAGCCCGGGTGTCTCGGCGTACGCCAGGGCGGTGAGGGCCAGTCGAGCCGAGGTCGCGCCGGCCGCGGGAAGTCCCGCCAGGTAGGCGTCCAGCGCGTACGCCACGGTCGCGGTGAACGACACGGTGGCCGGGTCGACGGGCTCGATGTCGCGCAACGCGTGTGCCCGCGCGACGAGACCGGCGACGAGGAAGTTCCCCTTGGCCAGGGTCGCGATGCGGTGGGCGAGTGGTGCGGCGGCACCGGGTGGGGCGTACGGGTTGGCGGGACGCTCGGCGCCAAGTAGTCGCAGCGTCGCCGCGGCGTAGTTGACCAGGTCGGACTCGGCGAAGTACTCGGGTGTGTCCAGGTCGATCAACTCTGCCCGGTCGCCGAAACAGGCGATCAGGTCACCACGGTCGTCGGAGCGGCGGGTGCCGACCACGACCCGGACCCCGTACCGGCCGCATTCCTCACCCATCGGCAGCAGGATCTCCTCGATGATCCGTCGGGCGTGGTCGGGGTTCACCGCCTCGTCGAGCGCGTCGATGACCAGAGTGAAGCGGGTGGACCGACGGGCCAGGCGTCGGCGTACCGCCGGCACCAGGTCGGCGGGGGCGGCGGGCAGGTCGACGGCGACCGCGCGGGCGATCTCGGTAGCCACCTCGTCTGCGGTCTTGCCCTTGACGTGTACCGCGCACGAGACCGAGCCGACCGTGGCGGTGACGGCGACGTCGTCGGCGGGAAGCGTGGCGCAGATCTGCCGGTCGGCGGTGGTGACGACCCGCCCCAGCACCGCCGACTTGCCGACCCCGGGCGACCCGGTGACGATCAGTGGACGGGTGACCGCCGTCGCCCCGTCGAGCCAGTCGACGACGCGACGGAGGGCGGTGGTCCGTCCTCGGAAGCGGGCGCCGCCTTCGGTGTCGACCGCCACCCCACGGGCCCGGGGCAGCCAGTGCCGACCGGCCTCACCGTCGCTGCTGAGCGTCCAACCCCAGGCGGAGAGCGCGGTGTCGTCGGCGTCCTCGATCCGCCAGGCCGACAGCGTCTCCAGCTTCATCTCGGGTATCTGCTCGTCGGCGTGGTGGAGGGTGACCGCCTGTCCCCGGCCCGTGCCGTCGGCGGAGACGACGACGCCGATCACCGCCTGGTACTCGGGAGACCAGACGGCAGCGCCGCTGAACCCCTTCCTCAACGCGCCTCCGGCACCGCTGTCGATCATCACGTGGCCGTATCCGCCGAGTTCGGTGACGGTGCCGGTGGCCGAGGTGCCGCCGACGACCTGGGTCGGGAACCCGAACGCCCAGAAGGGGCGGTCCACCAGGGGCTTGGGTTCGAGGCAGCGCAGCCGCGCGGGGACCACGGTGGTCGGCACCGGCTCGACGAGTTCGAGCAGGACCAGGTCGACGTGGGCGGCCTGTTTACCGTCGTGCAGGCACTGCCCGACCTTGCGACGGTCGAAGTAGGTGACCTTCGGCGCGAGCGGGAAGGCGACATACAGGTCGTCGTGGAGGGTGCCGTCGGTGGAGAACGCCACGTGGTGACAGGTGAGGACGAGGTTCGTGTCGATGACGATGCCGGTGCCGACCGGGGTGTCCGGGTGGGTGCCGCGATGGAGGGCGGCGACCCATGGGCTGTCATCGGGGGCTGTCGTCACGGGGTCGCCCGTTCGTCAGGGCCGGAGACCGGTGCCGCGATCCGGGGCGTCGTCCGCGTGCCAGGCGAGGGTGACCTCGAAGTTCGCCTCTCCGGTCGCCTTCGCCACCACCCAGTTCGCCGTGCCGGTCGCCTTGATCCCGAACCGGACCTCGACCGAGTCGGGAGCGACGGACTTCACCTGTTCCAGCAGTTCCTTCGCGGCGGCGACCGCAGGTGCGGCGGATTCCCTTACCCGACCGGCGACATCGCCGATCCCGGCGGGCTGGAAACCGGCGAGCGGTTCGACCTCGATCAGTGCGATGGTCTGGTCATCGACCTGGTAGCGGACCACTTCAGACTGCACAGGTCACCTCCGTTGCCCTCTCCCCGGAACGGCAGGAGAGGTCGCGGCGCCACCCAATTGCCGGCGGGCCTCTCGCCGAACCGCCATGCTGCCTGTTGTGCTGGACATTTGGCAACGGTCGTTTAGTCGATCACCACTGGCGGCTCCGAACGGGTGTTCCAGTCACACCGTCCACGCTGCCCGACTGAAGATCCACTCAACGGTGTTGTCGGTTATTGGCAGCAGGATTGGTGACCTTGCGCTCGTCGGTCGCCGTCGGCAGAATCGGCCCGTGCGCGGGGCCAACCCGTTGCGGAACCTGAACCACGGCCACCCCTTCCGAGTCTTCGATCATCACCGTCAACGTGGTGAAAGCTCGTGCCACAGAGGAGCATCCGCATGCCGGAAAAGGAACTGACCCTCGTTGACCGGTGCATTCTCGTCACGCTTATGATCAAGGCGACGCCGCTGCCGCAGACCTACTTCACCAATGTCGCCGGGATCGGCCTGAAAGCGGATCACCGGCGTCGACTTCTCTCGCTCGATCTGATCGAGGTTTCCGAGAAGCCGATCACCCTGTCCCTGACCGACAAGGGATGGAGCCGGGCCGCCGAGGAGTTGGGGGCCGAGGCGCCCAAGGGCGCCGGGACGGCGGGCGGCGCGCTCTATGTCGCGCTGGACTTCCTGCGGCGGCTGATCGACCACTCGGGTAGCCGGGCCGACGACCTCTTCCGGTTGCAGATCAAAGAGGACGATGTCGTCTCGGCCGTGGCCGTGCCGCCCGTGGACGCGGCACGGGCCGGCTCTCCGGTCGATGCGGTCGCACTGATCCGACAGGCATACCACGGGTTGGCGGCGCGTCCCGGCGACTACGTCATGCTGTCCGACCTGCGCGCCGCGGTCGCGGACCTGCCCCGTCCGGAGGTCGACGCCGCGCTGGTGCACCTCAACCGGGACCGCAACGTCCACCTGGTGCCGGAGTCCAACCAGAAGGTGCTCCGGTCCGAGGAGCGCGCCGCCGCGGTGAGTATCGGCAACCAGGACAAGCACCTCATCGCCATCTCGTCATGATGGCCGCCGAGCAGCGGCGGGCCCTGGCTGCGTTGAGGTTCAACTGGGCGCCGACACCGGACGACGTCTGGAAGCCGACCCCGTTCCATGTGGAGGGACTGCACCACGACGTGGTGCAGACGGTGCTGGACAGCTTCGCCGAGGCGGAGCAGAGCGCCGATTCCAGCCCGGTGGGTGTCGCCATCCTCGGCCAACGCGGCACCGGCAAGACCCATCTGCTCGGCACGGTGCGTCAGGAGGTGCAGCAACGCGGCGGGTTCTTCTTCCTGGTGGAGCTGCTGGAGGCCCGGGCGTTCTGGCACAGCACCGCGATGTCGATGTTGACCGGCTTCGCCAGGGCGATGCCGGACGGGACGTCCCAACTGCGGACGTTCCTGCGTCGGCTGGCGGACCGTGTCGACGCACCGCGAACGGTGCGCCGGGCGGTCACCGGTGAGACCGAGCTCAGTCGACCGGCGCTCGACGCCTTCGTCGACCTGATCCGCAAGAGCAGCCGCCAGATCGGGACCGAGTGCCAGGACACCGCCCGAGCATTGGTCCTCTATGCCGCCGAGCAGTCGGCCCTCCAGGACATCGGCTTCGACTTCCTCTGCTCCAGCGACGAGGAGGAACCGGGTCTCCGCGCCGGCTGGGGTCTGCGACGCACCCGGCGGGCGCCCCAGGAGGTGGTCCAGGACACCTCCCGCCTGCTGGCCATGGTCGGTCCGACGGTGATCGCGGTCGACCAGATCGACCTGATGGTCGCGCAGTCGGTGAAAGCGACCAACCACGACGTCCGGGGCGAGACCGACTGGCAGACCTCGCTGTTGCTGGAGCAGGTGGCGAGCGGGCTGATGGCCCTGCGGGAGACCACCCGCCGCTCGCTGTCCGTGGTCTCCTGTCTCCCGCAGACCTGGCAGAACGTCAAGGAGCAGGCCACCGACACGGTGCAGGACCGGTTCCGGGAGGCCGCCCCGCTCAAGGAGATCCCCGCCGCCGAGGTCGGCCGGGAACTCGTCGAGAAGCGTTTCGCGATGCTGTTCGACGAACTCGGCTTCACGCCGCCGTACCCGTCCTGGCCCATCCATCCGTCCGCGTTCGACGAGGTGGAGGGCTTCACCCCGCGCGAGTTGCTGCGTCGCATCGACGCGCACGTACGGGCCTGTCTGTCCGCCGGCGAGGTGCGGGAACTCCGGCATCTGCTGCACCCGACACCGGACCGACCCGTCGTGACGACCGGATCCCCGTCGGACCGGGCACCCGGCGCGGCGGGCCACGCGGACGAGTTCGGGAAGATCGACGTCAGGTACGCGGAACTCGTCGCCGGGGCGGACCCCGAGCCCGCCGTCCGCCAGGACTCCGAGGACGCCCGGGTCCCGGAACTGCTCAAGGCCGGGCTGACCGCGTGGATCGCCGGGCAGGGCCCGGCGGTGGAGGCGTTCAGCCTCGATCCGATCCCGGCCGGCGGGAAGCCGGCCCTGCACGCTCGGCTCCGACACAGCCTCGACGAGGAGAGCGAGGACGAGGAGCACTGGTCTTTCCGGGCGATCTGCGCATCACACCACATCGCGGCACTCAACCGGATACGCAATGCCGTGACCACCGCAGGTCTCACCGAGGGCGTCGCCAAGCGTCGGCTCTTCCTGCTGCGCAGCGCGGCGTGGTCGACGGGGGCCCGCACCCGGGAGGTGCTGGAGGCGTTCGAGCGGGCGGGCGGGCGGACGCTCACCTTCCCGGCTGCGGACATCCGCCGGCTGGCCGCCCTGGAACAGCTCATCCAGACGTACGGCCTGGAGACGTTGCGGCCGTGGTTCGCCGACCGTCGACCCGTGGCGGACATCGGCTGCCTGCGCGAGGCGCTCGGAGCCGGGCCGGGCGGTGCGCACGACGGCGACGCGCCGGTTCCCGCTCCGCCCTCCGGCGTCCTGCCCACCGTCGAGGTGTCGGCGGGAACGGCACCACATCCGGAGGCGCCGCCGACCGATCGGGTCGTCGGGCGGGCGCCTGTCCCCGCGACACCGCCCACGGACGTACCGGTGACCGCAGTGACGTCGTACCCCCCTGACACCGGTCTCGCACCCGTCGCCGGAGTCGACCCGCACCATTTGGTGCTCGGTGTCGTCCCCGGACGGCCCGACCCGGTGCGGATCGGTCTGGAGTCGCTGCGCCGGCACACCGTCGTCTTCGCCGGATCCGGCTCGGGAAAGACCGTGCTGATCCGCCGGCTCGTCGAGGAGTGCGCCCTGCGCGGTGTCTCCGCCATCGTCCTGGATCCGAACAACGACCTCGCCAGACTCGGCGATGCATGGCCGGTGCCCCCGAACGGGTGGGCGCCGGGCGACGCGGACCTGGCGGCGGCCTACCGATCCGGGACCGACGTGACGATCTGGACGCCGGGCCGGCAGGCGGGTCGTCCGCTGGCGTTCCATCCGTTGCCCCGGTTCGCCGATGTGCTCGACGATCCGGACGGTTTCACGGCGGCGGTGAACGCCGCCGTCGCCACGTTGGCCCCGCACGCTCGGGTGGACGGCGGTACGGACAAGGCGCGACTCGGACGTGCGGTGCTCCGTGAGGCGCTGATCAGCTATGCCCACACCGGTGCCAACGACCTGCACGCGTTCACCGAGGTGCTCAACGAGCTACCTGACGGGGTCAGTCAACTCGACAGCGCGCCCAAGCTGGCGGCGAGCATGGCGCAACTGCTCAAGGCGGCGCTGATCAACGACCCGTTGTTCGGTGGGGCCGGCACCCCTGTCGACCCCGGCGACCTGCTCACGCCACCGCCGGGCCGACGGGCCCGGATCTCGGTGATCAGCTTCGTCGGGCTTCCCGACGACCAGCAGCGGCAGAGTTTCGTCAACCAGCTTCAGCTGGCACTCTTCACCTGGATCAAGCGCCATCCGGCCGGTGACCGCCCCCTGGGCGGGCTCCTGGTGATGGACGAGGCCCAGACGCTGGCCCCGTCCGGTGCCGTCACCGCCTGCACCCACAGCACCCTGGCGTTGACCTCGCAGGCGCGTAAGTACGGGTTGGGCCTGGTGTTCGCCACGCAGTCGCCGAAGGCGTTGCACAACCAGATCCCGGGTAACGCGGCCACCCAGTTCTTCGGGCTGTTGACCGCGCCGGTCCAGATCGAGGCGGCGCGGGACGTGGCCAGGGCGAAGGGCACCGATGTGCCGGACGTGGGCAAGATGCGCACGGGGCAGTTCTATGCCGCCGTCGAAGGGGCTCGGTTCGTCAAGATGCAGGCGCCGATGTGCCTGAGCCACCATCCGCCCAGCCCGCTGACGACGGAGGAGGTCCTTCGCCGTGCGGCTGCTCCGAACTCCGCCGCCTAGACCGCACAGGTCGTGGGCTGCCGCACGGTACTGCTGAAGTCAGCGACGTCCGCCGCCGTCGGGCAGCGCGAAGGTCCACCCTGCGGTCCGGGCCGATGGTACGAAGCGGTCGACCGCGTCGACGGTCTGGCTCCGGTCTCCGCCGCCGTCGTGCAGCAGCACCACCGCGCCGGGTGCGGCGCCGTCGGTGAGTCGCCGCAGCAGTTCCTCGGTGCCGGGCGGCTCCCAGTCGGTGACGGCGAGCCGCCAACCCATCGGCCGCATGCCGAGAGCGGCGGCGACGGTGGGGGTCTGACCCCAGGCGCCGTACGGGGCGCGGAAGTAGCCGACCCGGGTGTACGGCACGGCCTGCCGGATCACCGCGTTGGTCTCCAGCAGGTCCGAGGCGATGCGACCGGCGGCCCAGCCGCTCATGTCGTCGTGCCGCATCCCGTGGTTGCCGAGCACGTGCCCCTCGGCGGTGATCCGACGGACCACCTCGGGGTACCGGACGACCTGGTCGCCCCGGAGGAAGAAGACCGCCCGGACGTCGTGCCCGGCCAGCACGTCGAGCAGGCGCGGGGTGTGCACCGGATGCGGTCCGTCGTCGAAGGTGAGGCAGAGGACCCGCCCGGTGTCGATCACCTCGACCGGGCGTGCCGGTGGGAGCCCGATGCCGGTGCGGAACGTGACGGCGGGGTAGGGGGCGTGACGTGGCGGGGTGGACGGTGGCATCACCGGTGGCCTTCCGACAAGGTGGTGCGGCGAGTGGGTCGCGTGGGGCGCGGACCCGCCCCACCCGGCACGGCGACGATGCTGCGGTGGCGATGCGGTCGTTCCGGGAGCGTCCGGTAACTTGGTCGAAACGTTACGGCCATCGATGCCGAGGCGTCAACCGTCGATACCTCATGCTCTCGGCATATTGCCTGTTCATAGCGCTGTAAAGCGATATCGAGAACGTTCCGGACGCGGCGCCGGTCAGTGTTCGAGGTAGGTGGCGTGGTCGAAGTCCGCGTACCGGCCGTCGCCGCCGATGTCCTGCACCCAGAGCCCGAGCAGCGATCCGGTGAAGCCCCAGGCGGTGAACTCGCCGTCGACCATCTCGGTGGCGTGCTCGTCGGAGAGGATGGTGGCGTCCAACTCGACCGGCATCTGCTGCCAGCCGTCACCCAGGTCGTAGGCGAAGCGCAACACCGGGCCGTCGAAGGTCACCCGTAGGCCGACCTGGCGGGCGCCGCCGGTGTCGACGGTGAGCTGCGGGTACGCGGTGCGCCGTCCCCGGTCGCAGCTCAACACCTCCAGCACGACGCGCCCGTCGTCGGCCCGGGTCAGATAGAGGTGGTGCCAGTTGCGGGTGTTGTAGTACCCGGTCACGCCGGCCAGGTGCCGGTGGTCGCGCGGGTCGAACTCGACGACCGTCTCCAGTGAGCAGTGCGGCGTACCGACCCGGCGGGCGACCAGGCTCGGGGTCTGCCTGCCGGTCGGCGACTGCCCACCACGCACCCGCAGGTGTCCCGGCCGCGAGCGCAGGTCGATCCAGTCGTCGTCGGCCGGTCGGCGCAGCGTGGACCAGCACACCGCCAGTTCGGGCGCGTCGAAGTGGTCGAGGGCCGGTGCCGTCGGCCAGGGCTGGGCCGGCAGGTCGGGTGCCGGGATCTCGTCGGCCGGGATGCCGCCGTCGACGCGGGGCCACCCGCCGGACGGCCAGTCCACCTTCTGGATGGCGGTTTCCCGTCCCAGCACGCACCTGCCGAGCGGGGTGTACGGGCGTCCGACGAGGTGCGCCAGGTACCAGTCGCCGCCCGGGGTCTGGACCAGGCTGCCGTGTCCGGCCTTCTGCAACGTGAGGTCGGGGCGGCCGACGGAGGTGAGCAGCGGTCCGGCCGGGTCGACCTCGTACGGCCCGAACAGCTCGCGCGAACGGGCCACCGTGACCTGGTGCTCCCAGCTCGTGCCGCCCTCGGCGGTGACCAGCCAGTACCAGCCGTCGCGGCGGTACAGGTGCGGTCCCTCGGTCAGGCCGACCTCGGTGCCGGTGAAGATGATCCGCGGCTCGCCGACCATGCGCTCAGCGACCGGGTCGTACTGCTGGATCTCGATGCCGCCGAAGCGGTCGCGGCCCGGCCGCCACTCGGCGCTGAGCGCGAGCACCCAGGTGGTGCCGTCGTCGTCGTGGAACAGGGCGGCGTCGAAGCCGTGCGCGTGCAGCCGGACCGGTGCCGACCACGGGCCGGTGATGCTCGGCGCGGTGGTGAGGAAGTTCTGCACGTCCCAGTAGCCGCCGGTGAAGCTGGCCACGTCGCTGTAGACCAGGTGGAACAGTCCATCGTGGTAGGTCAGGTCGGGCGCCCAGATCCCGGCGGCGTCGTCGCAGCCACGCAGGTCGAGCAGGCGGCGGTCGGTGACGATCCCGCCCAGGTCACGCCAGTGCACCAGGTCCGTGGAATGGTGCACGCGCACGCCCGGATACCACTCGAAGGTCGAGGTGGCCAGGTAGTAGTCGTCGCCGACACGCAGGATGGACGGATCGGGGTGGAAGCCGGCGAGGACCGGGTTCCGGATCGACCGGGTGGTGTCCACGTCCGCGGTCTCGGCCGACATGCGCTGCTCCTTCAGGCTTCGATCCCGGTGGATTTCCGGAAGTGGGCTGCGGGAACCCCTCGAGATTCGGATCACCGTAGCGGGTAGTGTCTGCTTGCGACAGCCTCTTGACCGGGTACGTCGACGCGTCGTAACGTGCCGGCCATCACGTCGAAAATGCCGGCAACGGGTTGAAACTTTCGAACTGCCATTCGCGGCCTGTCGCCGATCGCGGTGCCCTATGCGTACGTCACCGGTTGTCGAAGGGATACAGATGACAGCGCCCGTCTCCCGCAGGTCACTGCTCGGCCTGGCCGGCCTCGGCGCCGGTTCCTTCCTGCTCGGAGGATGTGGTGGGGGCGAGTCCGAGAGCCCCGGCGCGCCGCAGACGATCAAGTGGTGGCACATCCAGAACACCGAGCCGATGCTTCCGGTCTGGGCCGACCTGGCGCGGGTGTACTCGGGCCGGCACCCGAACGTGACGTTCGAGATCGAGCCGCTGGAGAACGAGATCTTCAAGGGCGAGCTGGCCGAGATCACCAAGAAGGGCACGCCACCGGACCTGTTCCAGTCGTGGGGCGGCGGCCTGTTGCAGCAGCAGGTGGAAGCGGGCCTGGTCAAGGACATCACCGCCGAGGTGGAACCGTGGATCGGGCAGTTGCTCCCGGCGGCGTTGCAGCCCTACACGATCAACGGACGGATCTACGGCATCCCGTTCGACGTGGGCATGACCGGCTTCTGGTACAACCGCGACCACTTCTCCGACGCCGGCATCACCTCGCCGCCGACCACCTGGGCCGGGCTGCTGGAGGCGGTCGGCAAGCTCAAGGCGCGCGGCATCACCCCCATCGCCCTCGCCGGCAAGGACAAGTGGCCGGGGCACTTCTACTGGGCGTACCTGGCGATGCGCGTCGGTGGTGTGGACGCCCTGCGCCGCGCGGGCGAGACCGGGAACTTCGACACCCCGGAGTTCGTGGCCGCCGGTGAGCGCCTGAAGGAACTGGTCGATCTCAAGCCGTTCCAGCGCAACTGGCGCTCCGCCGAGTACGGCACGGCGGACGGCCAGGGCGCGACGATGGGCAACGGTGAGGCCGCCATGGAGCTGATGGGCCAGTGGGCGCCCTCGATCCAGGCGTCGTCGTCGAACAGCAAGCGCGGCATCGGCAACCAGCTCGGGTTCTTCACCTTCCCGACGGTGGAGGGCGGCAAGGGCGCGGCCACCGACGCGTTCGGCGGCGGCAACGGTTTCGCGGTGGGCCGCGACGCACCGCCCGCGACGGTGGACTTCCTGCGCCTGCTGCTGCGGTCGGAGAACCAGCGCCGGGCGGCCGAGACCGGGGCCGTGCTCCCCACCAACCTGGCCGCCGTCGGGCGGATCAAGGACCCGAACAACCAGGTGGTGGCGGCGCACCTGGCTGTCGCGACCGGTTTCCAGCTCTACCTCGACCAGGCGTACCCGCCGGCGGTCGGTCAGCAGGTCAACGACAGCGTCGCCGAGCTGATGATCGGTCGTAAGCGGCCGGATCAGATCCTCAAGGACATCACCGCGGTGGCGAAGAGCCAGCAGTGACGTCCCCGTCGGCGGCGTCCCTCGAGCGAGGAGATGGAGGCGCCGCGTGGCTGCCAACGACAACCGCACAGTGACCATCGCGGCGATCGCCCGACTGGCCGGCGTGTCCGTGCCGACGGTCTCTCGGGTGATCAACGGGCGTTCGGACGTGGCTCCCCAGACGCGTCAGCGGGTGGAGGAGTTACTGACCCGGCACGGGTATCGACGGCGTCCGCCGAGTATGCGGGCGAGTTCGGGGTTGGTGGACCTGGTCTTCAACGACCTGGACAGCCCGTGGGCGGTGGAGATCATCCGGGGTGTGGAGGACGTGGCGCACGCCGCCGGGGTGGGCACCGTGGTCTCCGCCATCCACCGCCGCACCTCCTCGGCCAAGCAGTGGCTGGACAACATCCGCACCCGCTCCACCGAGGGCGTCATCTTCGTCACCTCGACGCTGGAGGGGCCGCAGCAGGCCGAGCTGCGTCGTCTCAACATCCCGGTGGTGATCGTCGACCCGGCCGGCGTACCCGCCCAGGACGCGCCGACGATCGGTGCCACCAACTGGGCCGGCAGCCTGCGGGCCACCGAGTACCTGATCGGGCTGGGACACCGGCGGATCGGGTTCATCGCCGGACTACCGCAGTTGATGTGCAGCCGGGCCCGGATGGACGGTTACCGGGCGGCGCTGGAGACGGCCGGCATCCCCATCGACGACCGGCTGATCCAGGTCGGCAACTTCTATCACGAGGCCGGCTTCTCCGGCGGTGTGCGGTTGCTCGGGTTGGCCGATCCGCCGACGGCGATCTTCGCGTCGAGTGACCAGATGGCGTTGGGGGTGTACGAGGCGGTCCGGCAGCGGGGTCTGCGGGTGCCCGACGACGTCAGCGTGGTGGGCTTCGACGACCTGCCGGAGGTCCGCTGGTCCTCGCCCCCGTTGACGACGGTGCGTCAGCCGTTGGCCGAGATGGGCATGTTGGCGGCGCGGACGGTGCTGCGGCTGGCCAAGGGGGAGAAGGTGGAGAGCCCCCGGATCGAGTTGGCCACCGAATTGGTCATCCGGGACAGCGCGGCGGCGCCGAGGAGCTGACCGCCCGACGGGCCGAGGGATCTGCCCCACCTCCCGGTATGCGCGTGAAATTTCCGGCACTAGGGTGGGTGTTGTCGGCTGCCTCGCCGGGTGGGTCGCCGTACCGGGTTGGGTGGGTGGAGCTGTGGTTGCCAGAGAGACCCGCAGGGTCACGATTTCGGCGATCGCCGATCTGGCCGGCGTTTCCGTGCCGACCGTGTCGCGGGTGATCAACGGGCGTTCGGACGTGGCTCCCCAGACGCGTCAGCGGGTGGAGGAGCTGTTGACCCGGTACGGGTACCAGCGCCGTCCGCCGAGTATGCGGGCGAGTTCGGGGTTGGTGGACCTGGTCTTCAACGACCTGGACAGCCCGTGGGCGGTGGAGATCATCCGGGGTGTGGAGGACGTGGCGCACGCCGCCGGGGTGGGCACCGTGGTCTCCGCCATCCACCGGCAGACCGCCCCCGCCGAGCAGTGGTTGACCGGCCTGCGCGGGCGGGGCACCGAGGGCGTCATCTTCGTGACGTCCATGGTCGAGGCGCCCATGCGGGCCGAGTTGCGCCGGATGGACGTCCCGGTGGTGATCGTGGACGCCGACGGTCTGCCGCCGCAGGACGCGCCGACGGTCGGCGCGACCAACTGGGCGGGGGGCCTGCGGGCCACCGAGTATCTGATCGGGCTGGGGCACCGGCGGATCGGGTTCATCGCCGGTCCGCCGCAGTTGATGTGCAGCCGGGCCCGGATGGACGGCTACCGGGCCGCGCTGGAGGCCGCCGGGCTGGGCTTCGACGACTCGCTGGTCTGCCCGGGCGACTTCTATCACGAGTCCGGGTTCGTGGGCGGCACCCGCCTGCTGGGGTTGGCCGATCCGCCGACGGCGATCTTCGCGTCGAGTGACCAGATGGCGTTGGGGGTGTACGAGGCGGTCCGGCAGCGGGGTCTGCGGGTGCCCGACGACGTCAGCGTGGTGGGCTTCGACGACCTGCCGGAGGTCCGCTGGTCCTCGCCGCCGATGACGACGGTGCGTCAGCCGTTGGCCGAGATGGGCATGTTGGCGGCGCGGACGGTGCTGCGGCTGGCCAAGGGGGAGAAGGTGGAGAGCCCCCGGATCGAGTTGGCCACCGAACTGGTGGTCCGGGACAGCGCCGCCGCCCGGTCGACCACCGGTTGAACTACCGATAATTTCCGGAAGTTGTTGACGCCCGTCTCGGTCGAGACGACGATTTAGCGTGCCAACCTTCGATGAAGGAGCCGGCCAGGAGTGCCCGCCGTGCCCGCGGCACCGCCCTGCCGAAGCCCGTGCCCGGCGCACGCCTGAGGCGTCCGCCGGGCACGGCACTCAGCGCTTCTGCCGAGGGCAGATCCGCTGACGGTGAACGAGGTGCCTCGCCGAGCCCGACACGCGGCAGGGTGGACCGCATGAGAATGCTCATGCTGGGCGGTAGCGGATTCGTGGGCCGGGCGACCGTCGCCGAGGGCGTCCGTCGTGGATGGACGGTGGCGGTGTTCAACCGGGGGCGGCACGGGGCTCCTCCGGACGGCGTACGGCAGTTGGTCGGCGACCGCACCACCTCGGACGGGCTGGCCGCACTGGCCGACGGCGAGTGGGACGTGGTGGTCGACACCTGGGACGGCGCGCCCCGGGACGCCCTGGCCGGTGCGCGGATGCTCGCCGGGCGGGTCGGGCACTACGTCTACGTCTCCTCCGGTTCGGTCTACGCGCCGCCGGTGCCCGCCGGGGTGACCGAGGACGGCGCCGTGGTCGACGCCGACCCGGCCGCCGCCGACGGCGACTACCCGACGCTCAAGCGCGGTAGCGAACGGGCGGTGCAGGCGGTCCTCGGCGACCGGGTGCTGCTGGCCCGGGCCGGGCTGATCCTCGGCCCAGGCGAGGACATCGGCCGGCTGCCGTGGTGGCTGACGCGCATCGCCCGGGGTGGGGACGTGCTCGCACCCGGCCCCGCCGACCTTCCGTTGCAGTACGTCGACGTGCGCGACCTGGCTGTCTTCCTGCTCGACGCCGGGGTCTCCGGGCTCGGCGGCGCCGTCAACGTGATCGGCCGTCCCGGGCACGCCACCATGGGTGACCTGCTCGCCGCCGCGGTCGCGGCGACCGGCGCCGACGCCTCGTTGCGCTGGATCGCGCCGGACCGGCTGCTCGACGCGGGCGTGGCCCCGTGGAGCGAGGTGCCGATCTGGCTGCCGCCCGGCCACGAGTACCGCTGGATGCAGCAGGTCGACGTCGCCCGGGCGCACGCAGCCGGGCTGGTCGGCCGACCGGTGGCCGACACCGTCGCCGACACCTGGGAGTGGTTGCGCCGGGTCGGCACGGTGCCGGGCCGGGCGGGCCGCCCGGCCCGGGAGCCGGTGGGTCTCGACCCGGCCCGCGAGGCCGCCCTGCTCGCCGAGCTGGCCACCGGTGACCCGGTCCCGGCGGCCCGCTGAGCGCCACCCCGGCCCACCCGGCCTCGCCGGTCAGCCGAGGCGCACCGGCAGGTCCAGCGTCTCCTCGACCGGGCGGCGCGGGGTGGGCCGACCGGGGCCGCCGAAACCGATCCGCATCACCATCTGCGGGGTGCCGAACCGGCCCAACGACATCCGGAGCTGATCCCGGGCCGAGGGCACCTCGATCGGCTGGGACAGCATCGACACCGACAGCCCGGAGTCGGTGGCGGTGAGCAGTACCCGCTGCAACGCCTGACCGGCGACGACCTGGTCGACGGCGGTGTTGCCGGCCGAACCGAGCACCGCCACCAGCGGCTCCGGCTCGAAGTCGCGGCCGGGTGCGCGTCGGGCGGCACCGAAGCCGCGCGACGGCAGCAGGTCCTGCGGTTCGGCCTGCGGTCCACCGGCCGTGGTCGGCACCCCGTCGGGCGCGGGCTCGGCGCGTACCCAGGTGAGGCGTTCGGCGCGGTAGGCCGGGTCGCGTTCGAGGACGCGGTGCGCGCCGCGGGCGATCTCGGCGAACGCGGTGACCGCACTCACCCCGATCAGCAGTTCCAGCCAGCAGTGTTCGGCGCGCGCCGCCTCGCCGAGGCGCCAGCGGGTGTCGGCGGGTACCGGATCCGGCCAGAACGGTGCGCGGTTGCTGAACCGGCGGCGGATCGCCCCGTGCAGGCTCTGCTCGGCCGGAGTCGGTCGGCGCGGCAGGTCCGGCACCAACCGGGCCAGCACGGTCGGTTCCGCCGGGTACGGCCGCAGCCGGACGGTGGCCGGGGCGCCCGCCACCGCCAGCGCCAGCCGCAGGTTGAACAGCGCCGCGCCACCGGCGACCCGGGCGCCCCAACCGCTCGGGTCGGTGGCGGGCAGCCGCCGCTGCGGGTCGAGCAGCACCTCGATCCCGCCCTCACGCAGCCGGAACCGCCAGGGCTGGACGTTGTGCAGGGACGGCGCGCGGATCGCGTCGGCCGCGGCGACCCGAAGCTGCTCGACGGTGTAGCCGGTCTCCATGGTCCTGCCCCCTCACGCTCGCCGGTACCTCCCCACGGTGCGCCTCGGGGACCCCCGTCGAGCAGGGCCACACGTCCCGAACCACCGGGACACCCCGCCCCTGCCCGGGCCCCGCCGACGTCGGACCGCGCGTCCGATCGGGCGACGGGTGGTGGGACGGGACCTTCGGCCCGTGCACGCGGCGGGGGAGAACGGGTAGAAACGAGGGATGATCCGGGTGTTCCTGCTCGACGACCACGAGGTCGTCCGTCGTGGCCTTGCCGACCTGCTCCAGGCCAGCGGCGACATAGAGGTGGTCGGCGAGTCCGGCTCCGCGCCGGAGGCCGCCCGCCGGATCCCGGCCCTGCGCCCCGACGTGGCGATCCTCGACGCTCGGCTGCCCGACGGCAACGGCATCGACGTGTGCCGGGACGTGCGGGCCGTGGACTCCTCGATCAAGGGCCTCATCCTCACCTCGTACGAGGACGACGAGGCGTTGTTCGCCGCGATCATGGCTGGTGCCTCGGGATACGTGCTCAAGCAGATCCGCGGCACCGACCTGGTCGACGCGGTACGTCGGGTGGCGGCCGGGCAGTCGCTGCTCGACCCGGCGATCACCACCCGGGTGCTGGACCGCATCCGCAGCGGGGTGGAGCAGCCGCGCGAGTTGCAGTCCCTCACCGAGCAGGAGCGGCGGATCCTGGAGTACGTCGCCGAGGGCCTGACCAACCGGGAGATCGCCGGCAAGATGTTCCTGGCCGAGAAGACGGTCAAGAACTACGTCTCCAGCGTGCTCGCCAAGCTCGGTCTGGAACGGCGTACCCAGGCCGCCGTGCTGGCCACCCGGCTGCTCGGCAAGCCCCGCTGACCGTACGCCGACACCCGGCCGCTCAGTCCCGTAGCGGGATCGACCAGCACAGCTCGGTGCCGCGCGGTCGGGCCGGGCGCACCTCGAAGGTGCCGTCGTGGCGTTCCGCGCGTTCGCGCAGGTTCACCAGCCCGCCCCGGGCGGCGGCCGGGTCGCAGCCCACCCCGTCGTCGGTCACCAGCACGGTCACCCGACCGCCGTCGACGCGCACCGACACCGTCACCGCCGACGCCTCGGCGTGGCGTACCGCGTTGGACAGGGCCTCCCGGAGCACGGCGGTGAGATCGGGACGGACCGCGTCCGGGACGGCGCTGTCGACCGGACCGGTCAGTTCCAGCCGGGGCCGGAAGCCCAACGACCCGGCGGCCACCTCCACCGCCTCGCGGATCTCGGTGCGCAGCGCCGCGCTCACCGGACTGCGCAGCTCGAAGATGGTGCGGCGGATGTCGGAGATGGTGGCGTCGAGGTCGTCGACGGCCGCGTTGATCCGTTTGGTCAGTTCGGGCCGTGCGGCCAGCGGCACCGCGCTCTGCAGGTGCAGGCCGGTGGCGAACAGCCGCTGGATGACCACGTCGTGCAGGTCCCGGGCGATCCGCTCGCGGTCCTCCAGGACCACCAACTGCTCGCGCTCCTCCTGGCCGCGTGCGCGTTCCATGGCCAGCGCGGCCTGCCCGGCGAAGCTGCCGAGCAGCGCCACGTCCTCGTCGGTGGCGCCACCGTGCTCCGTGGCGTGCGCGATCACCAGGACGCCGTGCAGGGTGTCGGCGGTGGCCAGCGGCGAGATCACCGCCGGCCCGGTGTGCAGCACCGCCGGCCAGGGCGCGGCGTGGGCGAGGTCGTCCACCGAGTCGTGCCGGCGCTGCGCGACGGGCCCGGCGAAACTGGTGTCCGCCGCCGGCAGCACCGTGCCGACCAACGCGCGTGCCTGAGCGCCGGCACCGTCGACGACCTCGACCGTGAAGTGGTCGGCCTCGTCGTCGTAGAGCAGCACCAGGGCCAGTTCGGCCTCGGCGACCTCACGGGCACGCCGTGCCACCAGCGTCAGCGCGTCGGTGCGGCGTACCTCGCCGAGCAGCAGCGAGGTGATCTCGGCGGTGGCCGCGAGCCAGCGTTCCCGCCGGTGCGCCAGCGCGTACAGCCGGGCGTTCTCGATCGCCACCCCGGCCGCCGCGGCGAGCGCGACGACGATCTCCTCGTCGTCCTCGGTGAACTGCGTGCCGCCCTGCTTCTCGGCCAGATAGAGGTTGCCGAAGACCTGGTCACGGATGCGGACCGGCACGCCGAGGAAGGTGTGCATCGGCGGATGGTTCGGCGGGAACCCGTACGAGCGCGGATGCTGGGTGATGTCCGGCATCCGCAGCGGCTTCGGCTCGTCGATCAGCAGACCGAGCACGCCCCGGCCGTGCGGCAGGTCACCGATCCTGGCGTGCAGCTCGGGGGAGATGCCGTGGGTGATGAAGTCGTGCAGCGTCCGGTCGGTGCCGATCACGCCGAGCGCGCCGTACCGGGCACCGGCCAGGTCGCAGGCGGACTGCACGATCCGTTGCAGGGTGCTGCGCAGGTCCAGGTCGGTGCCGATGCCGACCACCGCGTCGAGCAGGGCCCGGAGCCGTTCCCGGCTGGTCATCACCTCCCCGACGCGGTCCAGCATCTCCTGGAGCAGCTCGTCCAGGTGGACACGGGAGAGCGGACTGAGCCCGAGGGACGGTGGCCCGTGCCGGGGGTGGGGATCGCCGACGGTCACCCGGCGATGCTAACCGGCCGCCGGCCGCCGGCTCATCCCGCTGTTCCGTCCACCGCGGAGGTGTCCACCACCTCGGCGCGGTCCCGTCGCGGCGTGTGCGGCGGGCCGGCGTGCGTCGGGTCCGCGACTCCGAGACGCAGGACGAGGTACGGGTGGCCGAGCCCGGCCAGCACCCCGCGCAGGACCTGCCGGGTCGCCGGCACCTCCACCACCCCGCTCAGCGGCACCACCGAGACACCCAGTCGGGTGGCGGTCAGCCAGGCGGCCGAGAGCGCCTCACCGGCGCGCAGCCAGTCCACCGGCTCGTCCTGGTCGCCGTAGAGCACCGCGTACGACGCGGCCCGGTCGTGCCCGGGCCCCACCGGCAGCGTCCCGGGGCGGCCGAAGTCCCGGCCCGGCACGGTGGTCTGCGGGGCCTGCTCGGGCAGCACCTCGGCGGTCAGCCCGGTCCCGGCGGCCCGACTGGTCCAGTAGGCCAACTCCTCGCGCAGCCGGGAGTCGTCGGCCTCGACGGTGGCGGCGTGCGAGGCGGCGGCGGCCAACTCCAGCACCTGGTCGCGGTCGAGGATCTCCAACCGGGCGCCCTCCCGGCGGGCGGCCGTGCCGACCGCGTCCAGTCGTTCGCCGCCGACCGGCTCGTCGCTGACCGGTCGACGGTCGGTGTGCCGGACCTGCATGCACTGGACGGTCCGCATGGCGTCCGGGTCGGCCCCGCCGGGCCGCAGTTCGGTCAGCCGGGCGAGCAGGTCCGGCTCCGCCGGGTCGGGCATCCGCCGTACGGTCCCCGTCCAGCCCTCGGCGGCCAACGCCAGCCGGGCGTGGTGCAGCGCCGCGCCGCAGCTCAACCGGGCCAGCTCGCCCTCCGGGTCGGTGGCCGCCAACTGCGGGTCGTGCACCATCCGCAGCTCCAGCGCGTCGGGCAGGACCCGCCAGCGCCACGGCTGCGCGTTGTGCACCGAGGGCGCCCGACCGGCCATCGTGGCGGCCTCCGCGAGCGCGGTGGGCAGCGGGCGGTGCGTGGCCGGCGTCTGGTGGCTCATCGTCACGACCTTTCGTCTCTGCTCATCGTGCCGCACCTCGGTACGGCCGTGGGCCGGGTCTGGTCCATCCTGCGGCATCCGCCGGGGGACCCGCAGGGGCCCAGGGACCCGGCGTCGACGGGTAGTTCGGCCCGGAATCTGGCCCGAGTGCCCGACGGTGGGACACGGTGCCTGCGACGATCCGCGCATGGCGGAACCGACGTCGGACGCGCCGGACCACGGTCCCCGCGAGTGCCTGCCGCCGCGCCCCGCGCCGTCGGGTGGACCACGCTGGTGGTGGCTGTGGGCGCCGCTGACCGCACTGACCGCGCTGGTCCTGGCCGGAGCGGCGGCACGACTGGCCGGACGGGCCGGGATCGCCGACGTGGTGTGGGCGGCGGCGACCCTCGTCGCGTTGCTGCCGGCGACCGCCTCGATGCTGCGTGAGCTGTGGCGACGACGCTTCGGCGTGGACGTGATCGCCGTCCTTGCGTTGGCCGGGGCGCTCGTCGTCGGCGAGTACCTGGCCGGTGCCGTGGTCGCGCTGATGTTGGCGACCGGCCGGACCCTGGAGGCGTACGCGCACCGACGGGCGACCCGTGACCTGCGATCCCTGCTCGCCCGCGCCCCGCGTACCGCCCGTCGGCGTACCGCCGACGGTGACATCGAGGTGGTGCCGGTGGACCGGGTGACGGTCGGGGATCGGCTGCTGGTGGGCCCCGGTGACGTGGTCGCCGTCGACGGCGTCGTGGAGTCTGCGGCGACCCTCGACGAGTCGGTGGTGACCGGGGAGTCCCGGCTGGTCGAGCGGGCGGCGGGGGAGCGGGTGGCCAGTGGCGTGGTCAACGCCGGGGCGGGCTTCGGGCTGCGGGCCACCGAGAGCGCCGCCCGCAGCACGTACGCGGGGATCGTCCGGTTGGCCGAGGAGGCGACCGCCCGCAAGGCCCCGACCGTGCGGCTGGCCGACCGCTATGCCGTCGCGTTCGTGCCGTTCACCCTCGTGCTGGCCGGTCTGGGCTGGACGCTGTCCGGGGAGTTCCTGCGGGCGGTGGCGGTGCTGGTGGTGGCGACCCCGTGCCCGCTGCTGCTGGCCACCCCGATCGCCATCGTCAGCGGGCTGTCCCGGGTGGCCCGGCGGGGGATGCTGGTCCGCGACGGCGGGTCGCTGGAGGTGCTCGGTCGCGCCCGCACCCTGCTGGTCGACAAGACCGGCACGCTCACCCTGGGCCGACCACGGGTGGCCGACCTGGTGGTGGCCCCCGGCGGCGACGCCGACGAGATGCTGCGCTCGGCCGCCTCGGTGGAACAACTCTCCCCGCACGTGTTGGCGGCGGCGCTGGTCCGGGATGCCCGAGGGCGCGGGATGCGTCTGGTGGCGCCGACGGAGGTGACCGAGGAGGCGGGCCGGGGAGTGCGCGGGCGGGTGGGTGGACGTCGGATCCGCGTCGGTCAGCTCGATGCCGACCCGCCGCCGTGGGCGGTGCCGGTCCGTACCCGCGCCGAGCAGGCCGGACACAGCGTGGTGTGGGTGTCCGACGAGACCGGGCCGTTCGGCGCGGTGGTGCTGGAGGACCCGGTACGCCCGGACGCCCGCCAGGTGGTGGACCGGCTGCGGACGGCCGGGATGACCCGGATCGTGATGGTCACCGGAGACCGGCCGGAGACGGCGCGCCGGGTGGCGCGCGCCGTCGGCGTGGACGACGTGCTGGCCCGGTGCACCCCGCAGGAGAAGGCCGCCCGGGTCCGCGCCGAGGCGGGGCGGGCGGTCACCGTGATGGTCGGCGACGGCGTCAACGACGCGCCCGCCCTGGCCGAGGCGCACGTCGGGGTGGCGATGGGTGCCACCGGGGCGACCGCCTCCGCCGACGTCGCCGACGCCGTACTGAGCGTCGACCGGCTCGACCCGCTCGCCGACGCGGTGGAGGTGGCGCGCCGGGCCCGGCGGATCGCGGTGCAGAGCGCCACGGTGGGGATGGGGTTGGCGGTCGTCGCGATGGGGTTCGCGGCGGCCGGGAAGCTGCCGCCGGTGGCCGGTGCGTTCCTTCAGGAGGGCATCGACGTGCTGGTGATCCTCAACGCCCTGCGGGCGCTCGGTGGCGGGCCGCGCCGACCGGCCTGACGCCGGTCGGCGCGGATCGGATCAGCGTTCCCGGACGACCGCCACCGGGCAGTGCGCGTGCTGGATGAGCTGCTGGCTGACCGAGCCGAGCAGCATGCCGCGCAGGCCGCCCCGGCCCCGGGTGCCGACCACCACCAGTTGCGACTGGCGGCTGGACTCGATCAACAGCCCGGCCGGTGCGGCGGTGCCCGTCTCGACGCTCACCTCGACGTCGGGGAACGTCTCCCGCCAGCGGCGCAGCACCTCGTCCAGCTCCGCGCGGTCCTCGGCCAGGGCCGCGTCGCGGCCCTGCTCACCGGTGAGGTTCCACTGGTCGCCCTTGGGCTGCCAGGCGCGCAGCACCCGCAGCGGCACCCGGCGCAGGGCGGCCTGCTCGACCGCGTAGCCGAGGGCCACCAGGGAGGGTTCGGAGCCGTCCACCCCCACGGTGACGTGCCCGGTCCGTGCCGTGTCGGCGGTGTCGCGGCGGACCACCACCACCGGGCAGTGCGCGTGCGCGGTGACGCTGACCGCCGTGGATCCGGCGAGCAGGCCGGCGAAGCCGCCGTGTCCCCGGCCGCCCAGCACCACCAGGTCGGCCTCCGCCGAGCTCTCCTCCAGCACCAGGGCCGGCGGGCCGTCGCGGACCTCGCCGCGTACGGTCAGCTCGGGGTTGGCCGCACCGGCCTCCTTCGCGGCCCTGCCCACCAACTCCTCGACCTGCTGACGGGCCTGCTCGTCGGGCCACATGCCGGGCGTGACGCCGGGTCCGACCCAGCCGGCCACGGTGAGCCACTCGAAGACGTACACCAGCCGGACCGCGCGGCCGTCACGGCGGGCCTGTTCCAGCGCCCAGTCCAGGGCCGCCGCCGCGTCCGGTGAGCCGTCGTAGCCCACCACGATCTCCGCGCCGCTCGTACTCCTGGTCATGGCTGCTTCCTCCTCAGGGGTTGGTGGGGTCGGTCTCGCGGACCCAGCGCCACTCGGCGACCCGGGGGTCGTCCTCGCCGTACCGGCGGGTGTGGTCGCGGGCCGCGTCGCGCGCGTCGCTCATCTCCTGCCGCAGGTACGCCACCCGGTCGCCGAGCCCGGGTACCCGGTCGATCACGTCGATGACGAGGTGGAACCGGTCCAGGTCGTTGAGCATCACCATGTCGAAGGGCGTCGTGGTGGTGCCCTCCTCCTTGTACCCGCGTACGTGCAGGTTGTGGTGGTTGGTGCGGCGGTAGGTGAGCCGGTGGATCAGCCACGGGTAGCCGTGGTAGGCGAAGATGATCGGCTTGTCGCGGGTGAACAGCGTGTCGAACTCGTTGTCCGGCAGGCCGTGCGGGTGCTCGCTGGACGGCTGGAGTCGCATCAGGTCCACCACGTTGATCACCCGGACCTTGAGGTCGGGCAGGTGCCGGCGCAGCAGGTCCGCCGCCGCCAGCGTCTCCAGGGTCGGTACGTCACCGGCGCAGGCGAGCACCACGTCCGGCTCGCTGCCGCCGTCCGTACCGGCCCAGTCCCAGATGCCCACCCCGCGTCGGCAGTGCTGCACGGCCTCGTCCATGGTCAGCCAGTTCGGCGCGGGCTGCTTGCCGGCCACCACCACGTTGACGTAGTGCCGGCTGCGCAGGCAGTGGTCCATGGTGGAGAGCAGGGTGTTCGCGTCCGGCGGCAGATAGACCCGGACGACCTCGGCCTTCTTGTTCATCACGTGGTCGATGAAGCCCGGGTCCTGGTGCGAGAAGCCGTTGTGGTCCTGCCGCCAGACGTGGCTGGAGAGCAGGTAGTTCAGCGACGCCACCGGCATCCGCCAGGGGATGTCCCGGGTCACCTTGAGCCATTTCGCGTGCTGGTTGACCATCGAGTCGACGATGTGGATGAACGCCTCGTAGCTGGTGAAGACGCCGTGTCGGCCGGTCAGCAGGTAGCCCTCCAGCCAGCCCTGGCACAGGTGCTCGGAGAGCACCTCCATCACCCGCCCGTCGGGGGAGAGGTGGTCGTCGCCCGGCACCGTGGTGCCCATCCAGGCCCGGTCGGTGACCTCGAAGGCCGCCTGGAGCCGGTTGGAGGCCACCTCGTCCGGCCCGAACAGCCGGAACGTCTGCGGGTTCGCGGCGATCACGTCGCGGATCCACCGGCCCAGCTCGCCGGTGGCGCCGGTGGCCGTGGCACCGGGACTCGGCACGTCCACCGCGTAGTCGCGGAAGTCCGGTAGGTCCAGGTCGCGCAGCACCGATCCGCCGTTGGTGACCGGGTTGGCGCTCATCCGCCGGTCCCCGGTGGGCGGCAGGGCGGCCAGCTCGGCGACGGGGGCACCGGTGGCGTCGAACAGTTCCTCCGGGCGGTAGCTGCGCAGCCAACGCTCCAGCTCGGCCAGGTGCTCCGGGTTGCTGCGGACGTTCGACAACGGCACCTGGTGGGCGTGGAACGTGCCCTCGACCTGCTTGCCGTCGACCTCGCGCGGGCCGGTCCAGCCCTTCGGCGTACGCAGGATGATCATCGGCCAGCGGGGACGCTCGGTGGTGGCACCGGATCGGGCCCGACGCTGGATCTCGGCGATCTCGTCCAGCGCCCGGTCGAGGGTGGCGGCGAGCGTCTCGTGCACGGCGGCGGGCTCGTTACCGGCCACCACGTACGGCTGGTAGCCGTAGCCGCGCATCATGGCGAGCAGGTCGGACTCGGGGATCCGGTCCAGCACCGTCGGGTTGGCGATCTTGTAGCCGTTCAGGTGCAGGATGGGCAGCACCGCGCCGTCCCGGGCGGGATTGAGGAACACGGTCGACAGCCAGCTCCCGGCCAACGGGCCGGTCTCCGCCTCGCCGTCCCCGATGACACAGGCCACCAGCAGGTCGGGATTGTCGAACGCGGCACCGTAGGCGTGGCTGAGCGCGTACCCCAACTCGCCGCCCTCGTGGATCGAGCCCGGCACCTCCGCGGCCACGTGGCTGGGGATGCCACCGGGGAAGGAGAACTGGCGGAACAGCCGGGCCATCCCGGCCTCGTCGCGGCCGACGCCCGGGTACCGCTCGCTCCAGGTGCCCTCCAGCCAGGTGTTCGCGACGACCGCCGGACCGCCGTGGCCGGGACCGGTGACGAAGAGAGCCGACAGGTCGCGGGCGACGATCACCCGGTTGAGGTGGGCGTAGATCAGGTTCAGGCCGGGCGAGGTGCCCCAGTGTCCCAACAGCCGGGGCTTGACGTGTTCGGCTGTCAGCGGTTCGCGGAGCAGCGGATTGTCGAGCAGATAGATCTGCCCGACGCTGAGGTAGTTCGCCGCCCGCCAGTAGGCGTCCAGGCGGCGCAGGTCCTCGTCGGTCAGGGTGCTCGGGATGTCCACGGCCGTGTCCATACTGCTTGAGCCTCTCGCGGGTCGGTGGATTCTGCATCCGCAGCGCGGGTTTCCTGCCTCCAGCTTCGCGGTATCGGCGGGCGTGGATCAGGGCCGTTGGTCCCGCCCACCCGGGTGTCCCGGCCCGTCGTCGTCGGGCGGCCCGGTGACACCGCGGACCACCAGCACCGGGGCCGGGGCGTGGTAGAGCAGCGACTGGCTGACCGCGCCGAGCATGCCGCGCCACGGTTCGTCGCCGCGCGCGGCGACCACCACCAACTGCGCGGTGCGCGACTGCTCGACCAGCACGTCACCCGGTTCGCCCCGGAGGACCCGGCACTCCACCGCGACGTCGGGATGCCCGGCGCCGTGCCGGGCCACCAGTGCGGCGAGCCGGTCGGTGGCCTCGCCCACCGCCGCGTCGGACTCGACCACCCACACCGCCAGCAGGGGCGAGCGGTGCCGACCGGAACAGGCGTACGCCCAGGTCAGGGCGATCTCGGCGGAGGTCGAGCCGTCCACCCCGACCAGCACCGGCCCGGCCGGTGGAGGTTCCTGACGGGCGACCAGCACCGGACATTCGGCGCGGGCGGCCACCTGGACGGCCGGACTGTCGGCCGGGATACAGCGGTCGCAGTGGGCCATGCCGCCGTCCCCGACGGCCACCAGGAAGGCCGACTCGGACTTGCGGACCAGCGTCGACACCGCCGAACCCTCGATCACCTCGGCGCTGACCGGGACGTCCGGCTCGCTCTGGTTGGCCGCCACGGTGGCCTCGGCGAGCAGCTCCTCGGCGTGCGAGCGGGACGCGGTGACCGCGGGCGCCTCCAGCGCGGCCCAGTTGAACGCGTGCATCAGGTGCAGCGCGCGGCCGTGGGCGGCGGCCACCCGAGCGGCGGTACGGGCCACCGGCAGCGCGCCGTCCGGACCGACGCCGACCAGCACCGGCGTCTCGCCGCCTGGGGCCATCCGCGATCACCCCCGCGCTGCGCTCGGCCTGCTGTTGAGGCTAGTCGCGCCGATGCGTCGCCGGGGCGTGATCGCCGGACGCCCGCCCTGGTCAGGGCGTTGAACGTACCCGGAGCACGACCGCGCTGGCGGGTGGCGGCGGGCCGACGCCGGGTGTCAACCGGGGTTGACAGGGTCGGGTGTGTCAATGTAGGTTGACGGCATGAGTCAGGCGACGGAACTCGCGGCTGCGGCCGGCAGCACCGACCCCCGGGTCGGCCTGCGCGCGGTCCGCGCCCTGCGCCGGCTGCTCGAACGGCTCGAGGTGGTCCAGGTCGACAACGCCCGACGACAGGGCTGGTCGTGGCAGGAGATCGCCGACGCGCTCGAGGTCAGTCGGCAGGCGGTCCACAAGAAGCACGCCGGGCGACCGGCGGTCGGGTCCTCCCGGGAGGCGTGATGTTCGAACGGTTCACCGACCGCGCCCGCGCCGTGGTGCGGCACGCACGCGACGAGGCGCGGGCCGAGGGGCGAGGACCCGTCGGCACCGAGCACCTGCTGCTCGGCCTCCTCGCCGACGGCGACGCGCTGGCCGCCCGGGTGCTCCGCGACGTCGGAGTCACCGGTGACGACCTGCGGGAGCGGGTGCGCCGGCACACCGTACGCGGTGCGGACGGGCTCGCCGAGGCCGACGCCGCCGCGCTGCGGGAGATCGGTATCGACCTGGCCGCGATCGTGGCCCGGATCGAGGAGTCCTTCGGCCCCGACGCGCTGCGTGAGGCCGTCCCGGCACCGCGTCGCCGCTGGGGTCGGCTGCGGCGGCAACCGGGCGGGCCGTTCTCCGCCCGGGCCAGGAAGGTGCTGGAGCTGGCCCTGCGCGAGGCGATGCGGCTGCGCCACCGGCACATCGGCACCGAGCACATCCTGCTGGGGCTGCTGCGCGAGGGCAACGGGCTGGCCGCGCTGGTGCTCACCGAGGCCGGAGTGGACCTGGCCGACGTGCGCCACCGGGTGGAGAGCGCCCTGCGGGCCGCCGCCTGAGCCGCCACGCCGCAGGTCGGCGTCACACCTTCCGGCCGGGTGAACCTGGTCACCCGGCGTCGGGTCGCCGAACCGTCGACCGTGCCGCACACTGACGCCGTGGAAGCTGGACGGCACGGACAGGCCCTACGCAGTGCGGTCGTGGTCAACCCGGTCAAGGTGGACGACATCGATACGTTCCGCCGCACCGTCGTCGACGCGCTCGCCGCCGCCGGCTGGCCCGAGCCGCTGTGGCTGGAGACCACCGTCGAGGACCCCGGTCGTGGCCAGACCGAGCAGGCCCTGGCCAAGGGCGTGGACGTGGTCTTCGCCTGCGGCGGCGACGGCACCGTGATGGCCTGCGTGAGCGCCCTGGTCGGCACCGACGTCGCCCTCGCCGTGCTTCCGCAGGGCACCGGTAACCTGCTCGCCGCCAACCTGGGACTCTCCAACGACCTGGCCGCCGGCATCGAGGTGGCCCTTGAGCGCGGACGGCGACTGCTCGACGTCGGCGAGGTCGACGGACAGCACTTCGCGGTGATGGCCGGCATGGGCTTCGACGCCCAGATGCTGGCCGCCACCAACGAGACGACGAAACGGCGGATCGGCTGGCCGGCGTACGTCGTGGGCGCCGCCCGCCACCTGCGGGACCGCCCGATGCGGGTGTCCGTCTCGCTGGACGACCAGCCGCCGCTGCGTCGCCGCGCCCGCTCGGTGCTGGTCGCCAACGTCGGCCGCCTCCAGGGCGGGGTACGCCTGCTCACCGAGGCCGAACCCGACGACGGCTACCTCGACGTCGCCGTGCTCACCCCGCACCGGTTGCGGCACTGGCTCTCGCTCGGTTGGGCGGTGGTACGCCGCCGTGACCGGGTGCCCCGGATGGAGGTCTTCCGGGCCCGTCGGGTGACCATCACCAGCAACCGCGCACAACCGCGCGAGCTGGACGGCGATCTGATCGAGCCCGGCCGTGAGCTGAGCGTGCAGATCCGTCGACGGGCCCTGTGGCTGTGCGTACCGCAGCCGGACCGCACACCCGACCTGGCCGAGGACGCGTCCGGCGCCGCCGAGCGGGGTGAGCGGCTCATCGAGGAGGGTCGGGGTGAGTAGCACCAAGATGGTGCCGGAGACCCGGCTGATGTCCGACGAGCAGCTCTGCGCCGACCACGCCTGGCAGACGCTGCGCCGTGAGGGCGGCTGGCACCTGCTCCACGACGCCTTCGTCCGGTTCCGCTACGGCGACGGGTTCAGCCACGCCCGTGCCTTCGCCTTCCAGCTCTGCCTCGCCGTGGTGCCGTTCCTGATCGCGCTGACCGGGCTCATCGCGGAGCTCGGGGCGGCCGAGGGCGGCGAGGTGGTGGCCGACACCGTGCTGGCGCTCACCCCCGGCGCCAGCGAGGCGGTCGTCGCCGAACTGCTCGGCGAGGGTGCGGGCGGCGAACGCGTCGAGGACATCGGGGAGGTGGCGCTGGCTCTCGGCCTGGGCACCGGGCTGGTCGCGCTGACCAGCACGATGGCGCAGATCGAGCGGGGCGCCAACCGCATCTACGGCGTCGAGCGCGACCGCCCCGCCCTGCGCAAGTACCTGCGCGCCGCGGCGCTCGCCGTCCTCGCCGGCATCCCGGCGCTGACCGGGTTCCTCATCCTGGTCGGCGGCGGCCCGATGGGCGACTCGGTGGAACGCCACTACGCCTGGGGTGAACTGGCCGCCACCGTCTGGGACGTGGTGCGCTGGCCACTCAGCCTCGGGCTGACCGTGCTGGCCGTGGCGGTGCTGTTCCGGTACGCCCCGCGTCGCCGCCAACCCGGCCTGTCCTGGCTGTTCTTCGGCGCCGGCATCGCCACCGTGCTGTGGTGGCTGGCCAGTCTGCTGCTCGCCGGCTACGTGGCGTTCAGTGCGGACTTCGGCCAGACGTACGGCGCGCTGACCGGCATGATGGCGTTGTTGCTCTGGGCCAACCTCACCGGCATGGCGCTGTTCGGCGGGCTGGCCTTCGCCGCCCAACTGGAGGCGGTCCGCATCGGCGTGTCCGAGCCCGCCAAGCCGGACCTGTGGAAGCCGAACGCGCCCCGCGCCGGTCTGCTCGACACCGGCGAGATGACCGCGCTGTAGCGCCCCGCCGCCCGGACGGGTGTACGCAGGCATCGACGCGGGTACAGCGCCACGCCAGAAGGCGTCGCCGTCGGTCGGCGCCACCTGAGGAGGAGGCTGCCGTGGGCGCGGTCCGGGACGTACTGCGACGACCGCTCGGTCACTTCACCGAACGGACCCTCGCCGGGCTGCTGCTCGTCCTCGGTGCCGGGGTCGGGTTCGGGCTGCTGCTGGTGCTGGTCCGCGTCCAGTGGGCCCCGCTGTACGACGTGGACCACGGCGTGGCGCAGTGGCTCAACGAGCAGATCTCACCCATCGGTCCGCTGGTGACGGTGCTCAACGCGATCACCGACCTCGGCGGCCGACCGGTGATCGTCTGGCTGGTCACCGTGGCCGTGGTCGGGCTGCTGATCCGTCGGCAGGGCCGGCTCGCGGTCTTCCTGATCGTCACCGGCGCCGGGGCGCTGATCCTCGACCCGTCGCTCAAGACGCTCGTCGACCGGCTGCGCCCCGAGGTGGACGTGCCCATCGGCACGTACGCCGGGCAGAGCTTCCCCAGCGGGCACGCGCTCGGGTCGATGGTCGCCTACGGCGCGCTGCTGCTGGTGTTCCTGCCGGCCATGGCGCCCCGCTGGCGCAAACCGGCGATCGCCCTGGTCGCCACCGTGGTGGTCCTGATCGGATTCACCCGGGTCGCGCTCGGCGTGCACTTCCTCTCCGACGTGCTCGGCGCCTGGCTGCTCGGCGCGGCCTGGCTCGGCGTCACCGCGTACGCCTTCCGGCTGTGGCGGTTGGAACGCGGCCGACCGGCCGCTCCGCTGACCGACGGACTGGAACCCGAGGCGGCGCACGAGGTGGCCCTGGCACCGGACGAGGAGAAGCTGCTGCCGCACGCCCGCGCCGGCATCGCCGAGATCGTGGTCGGCTGGGTGCTGGTCTTCGGCGCCCTCTACGGCTTCGGCATGTTCGTCAGCTACCACGCCGACGGCACCTTCCTGGCCCGGCTCGACGAGACCGTGCCGCGCTGGTTCGCCGAGCACGGCACCCCGTTCCTGGACGACGTGAGCTGGTGGTGGAGCAAGGTCGGCGACACCCACGCCATCCTGCTCATCTCGATGGTCTTCTGCCCGCTGGTGCTGGCGATCTGGGGACGCTGGCGGCCGGTGCTCTTCGTGGCGCTGACCATGTTCGGTGAGCTGACGCTGTTCCTCGCCTCCGCCGCCGCCGTGGACCGGCCGCGCCCGCCGGTGGAGAACCTGGACGGTCCGATGCCGACCTCCTCCTTCCCGTCCGGCCACATCGCCGCCACACTCTGCCTGTGGGTGGCGATCGCGGTGGTGGTGTTCCCGCGTACCGACCGGTGGTGGCGCTGGCTGTTCGCGGCGGCGGCGGTGATCATGCCGGTCGGCGTGGCCATCTCCCGGATGTACCGGGGCATGCACCACCCGACCGACTTCATGGGCGCGATCATGCTGACCGCGCTCTGGATCGGGTTGCTCTACTGGGTGGTACGCCCCAACGAGGACGTGCGGGCGGGCAACCGACCCGAGATCGAGTCGGAGGACGTGGATACCTTGGACGACGAGCTGGCCAAGGCCGGCCAGCCGGGCTGAGGTGACCGTGCTGCGGGTGATGACCTGGAACATCCGCAACGGTGGACGGGACCGGGGCGGCCCGGACCGGCGTATCCTGCTGGCCCGGGTCGTCGCCGCGTACCGGCCGGACGTCCTCGCCCTCCAGGAACTGCGCGGCCTCGACGTGGCCCGCTTCGCCGCAGACGCCGGTCTGACGCCCCACCTGGCCCGGTCACCCTTCGGCCAGCCGGTCGCGATCCTCGTGCACCCGCGCTGGCCGACCGTGGCGACCGGGCCGGTCCGCCGCCCGTTCCACCACGCGGCGCAGCGCGTGACACTGTCCACCGACGCCGGGCCGCTGGCCGTCCTGAGCACCCATTTCTATCCGTACCGTGGCGGTCGCCGTCTGGTCGAGGCCCGTTGGGCGGCCACCGCGCTGCGCCGGGCCCGCGCCGACCTCGCCCTGCTCGCCGGGGACCTGAACACCCTCGACCCGTACGCCGAACCCACCGACCACGCCGGTGACCTCGTCCAGACAGGTGGCGGCGCCCATGCCCGGAGCCTGGCCCGGCTGGCCCCCGCGTACCGCCGTCGGCACCTGCGGCGCGACGGACGGACCGTGGACACCCGGGCGGTGGCCCGCCTGCTCGCCGCCGGCCTGGTCGACCTGGCCGCCACCGCCGGCCCGACCGTGCCCACCGGCTACGGACACACCCCGGAGTTCGCCGAGATGCGCCTGGACTACCTGCTGGCCACCCCCGCCCTGGCCGCCCGCCTGGTCGACGCCCGGGTGATCCGCAGCCCCGACACCCACCAAGCCTCCGACCACCACCCCCTAACCGCCACCTTCACCCTCACCCCACCCCACCCCACCGCCCCCACCTCCTGAGTTGATCAAGAGGTTTCAGCCACGGAAGGCGGAGGCGGAGGACGCAAACTCCTTGGTCAACTCCTTGGCCTGGCTGGTGCGGGTCCTCGTGCTGGTGCCGTCGTACTACCTGGTGTGGCTGCCGCTGGCGTGGACCGTACGCGTGCTCACCCCGCCCGACTGCTGGGCTGATGCTCGCGGCGCTGGCCGTGCTGGGCTGGGCCTGGCGTACGGCGGGGCGCATCCTCCGCTGGTGCTGGGTGTGGACGCTGCGCCCGGTGTTCCGGGCCGGGCTGTGGGTGTGGACGCACCTGCTGCTGCCCGTCTGCCGAGCCGTCGGTGCGGTCTGGCAGGCGACGGTCGGCTGGCTTCGTCGCGCCCTTCTGGAGCCGATCGGCCACGCCACCCGCGAGGTTCTCGTCGGCCTCGGCCTACGCCGCCGACCGCGCAGGCGGACCGGCAACGCCGCGTGATCATGCGCTCGGCGGCACCTGGATGTAAGGAGGGGACCCTTCCTATACACGAGGCGTTATCAGGGGACCCTTCCTTGCATCCACGCCCTTCCTTTACAACCACGCCCTTCCTTGCATCCGCGTTCGTGCTGCTACGCCGACGGTCAGAGCACCAGGTTGAGCAGGACGGTCAGCACGATCGAGGCGACGATCGAGAAGAGGATCATCAGTAGGCAGCCGAGGCCGCCGCCGGCCGGTCGGATCTCCGTGTTGCCGATACGCATGGTCGAGTCATCTCCTGCCGGTCACAGTTCGCGTAGCCGGGGCAGCAACTGCTCCTGCGCCCAGTCCAGGAACATCGGTTGGTTGTCGCCGCCGACCTGCACCAGCGCCACGTGGGTGAACCCGGCGTCGACGAACCTCTTGAACGCGTCCACGTGCCTGTCCACGTCCGGGCCGCAGGAGATGCCGGCGGCCACGTCCTCCTCGCGTACCGACTGCGCGGCGGCCTCGAACGCGTCGGTGTCGGGCAGTTCGGCGTTGACCTTCCAGCCGAGCCCGAACCAGCGGAACTGGTCGTGCGCGATCTTGCGGCATTCCGTCTCGTCCGGGCCGTAACAGATGGCCACCTGACCATAGCGGGGTCGTCCGGCGCCACCGGCCTCCTCGTACATCTCCACCAGGTGCGCCTGCGGCTCGGTGGCGATCATGCCGTCGGCGTACTCGGCGGCGAGGGTGGCCGACTGCCGTCCGGACGCGGCCACCGCCATCGGCACCGGCGTGTCGGGCCGGTCCCACAGGTACGCGTCGGGCACGTCGTAGTGGTTGCCGGAGAAGGTGAGCGTCTCGCCGTTGAGCAGCGGCCGGATGATCTGTAGGGCCTCCTCGAACATCTCGTGCCGTTGCTGCACGTGCGGCCAGGCGCCGACCACGTGTTCGTTGAGGTTCTCCCCGGCGCCCAGGCCGAGGGTGAACCGTCCGTCGGAGAGGAGCCCGACGGTGGCGGCCTTCTGCGCCACCACGGCCGGGTGGTAGCGGCGGATCGGGCAGGTCACGAACGACATCAGCTCCGCCCGGGAGGTGGCGTGGGCGACCGCGCCCAGGACCGACCAGGCGTACGGCGAGTGGCCCTGCGACTCCAGCCAGGGGTAGTAGTGGTCGGACATGACGAGCTGGTCGAAACCGGCGGCCTCGGCGCGTACCGCATAGTCGACGAGTTCCTTGGGGCCTGCCTGTTCGCACATCAACGTGTATCCGATGCTGACCATGCTGTCTCCTTCGCTCCCCGGCGGTCCGTTTGCGGATACCCGGGCCCGGATGGGTCAACCCTGGTCGACGCTTGACGGGCTCTCCGGCGGCTGCCTACCGTTGCCTGAACCGGTTCAGCGCCGGCCTGGAGCCCATCCTGTGGTGGGGATGGTCCGCCCGTGACGGCCCACCAGAAACCGGGCCGCCACGGGTCGCCGGCCGTCGGCCGCTCTACTGAACCGGTTGCTTCCGAGGCTCCATCGGCCTACGCTGATGCCTGCCTCGCCGGGCCTCTCGCCGTGCGGCTGCCGGGCACAGCCGCCGCACCTGCCACTCACCGCACTCCCTCCTGGGCACGGAGGGAGAGAACTCCTGCGAGGAATCGATGAAGAGACTGTTCGGGGCCGTCGGCGCCGTGCTGCTGGCGACCGTCGCCGCAGTGTTCGCCTTCGGCCCGTCGGCGCACGCCGCCACCGGTTTCACGGTCAGCGGCGGCAAGCTGTACGACGCCAGCGGCAACGAGTTCATCATGCGCGGCGTCAACCACGCGCACACCTGGTACGCGAACCAGACCAGCTCCTTCGCCAACATCAAGGCGCTCGGCGCGAACACCGTCCGGGTGGTGCTGTCCAGCGGGGACCGGTGGACCCGCAACAGCGCCGAGGACGTGTCGAACGTGATCCAGCTCTGCAAGACCAACCGGCTGATCTGCGTCCTGGAGGTGCACGACACCACCGGCTACGGCGAGCAGAGCGGCGCGGCCACCCTGGACCGGGCGGTCGACTACTGGCTGAGCATCGCCAGCGCGCTCACCGGCCAGGAGCGGTACGTGATCGTCAACATCGGCAACGAGCCGTACGGCAACCAGAACTACTCGTCCTGGGCCACCGACACGTCGAACGCGATCCGGCGGCTGCGTACCGCGGGTTTCGCGCACACCATCATGGTGGACGGCCCGAACTGGGGCCAGGACTGGTCCTTCACGATGCGAGACAGCGCGCCGACGGTGTTCGACGCGGACCCGGCCCGCAACACGGTCTTCTCGATCCACATGTACGGCGTCTTCGACACCGCCGCCGAGATCAGTGACTACCTGGGCCGCTTCCGCAGCCGTGGTCTGCCGATCGTGGTCGGCGAGTTCGGTCACTACCACTCCGACGGCGACCCGGACGAGGACGCCATCCTCTCCTACACGCAGGCCAACGGCATCGGCTGGCTGGGCTGGTCGTGGAGCGGCAACGGGGGTGGCGTGGAGTACCTCGACATGGCCACCTCGTTCAACCCGAACCAGCTCACCACGTGGGGCCAGCGTCTGTTCAACGGCACCAACGGCATCCGGCAGACCGCCCGGGAGGCCAGTGTCTTCGGCGGCATCCCGCCGCCGACCACGCCTCCGCCGACCACGCCACCGCCGACGACGCCACCGCCGACGACGCCTCCGCCCACGACGCCTCCGCCGACCACCCCGCCGCCGGGGGCCGGCTGCACGGCGACGTACTCGATCACCGGGCAGTGGCAGGGCGGCTTCCAGGGCGACGTCCGGGTGACCGCCGGCAGCAGCGCCATCACGGGCTGGACGGTGCGGTGGACCCTCGCCGGTGGCCAGTCGGTCAGCCAGTCCTGGAACGCCACGGTCACCAGCAGCGGTACCACGGTGACCGCACGCAACGTCTCCTACAACGGTCAACTCGGCGCCGGTGCCAGCACCAGCTTCGGCTTCCTCGGAAGTTGGAGCGGCAGCAACCCGGCTCCTGCGGTGACCTGCACCGCGAGCTGACGACTGCCACCCTGACGGTGGCCGGGCCCGACCTGGGCCCGGCCACCCGGTCACCGCCGGTGCCGAGCTCCACCGAGGCGGACGGCGCGGACGAGAGGCGGACGAGCAGGCGGTCCGGGCTCAGGCCAGACGGGCGGCGCGCATCAGCAGGTAGCGCTGCTCCGGCAGACTGGCGGTCAGGCCGGCTGCGCACCGGTACTGGTCCACCGCGCGTTCGTGGTCACCGGCCATCTCGTACAGGTGGGCGCGGGCGGCGGGAAGACGGTGGTGACCGGCCAGACGGGCCTCGCCGTCCAGCGCGGCCAGGGCGGACAGCCCGGCTTGCGGGCCGTGCACCATCGCGGTGGCCACGGCCCGGTTGAGCGCCACCACGGGACTGGCCGACACCTGCTCCAGCACCTGATAGAGCGCGAGGATCTGCGGCCAGTCCGTCTGCGCGGCGGTCGGCGCCTCGTCGTGGAGCGCGGCGATGGCGGCCTGCACCTGGTACGGGCCGACCGGACCCCGGGGCAGCGCCCGGGTGACCAGCGCGACGCCCTCCGCGATCGCCGCCGGGTCCCAGCGGGCGCGGTCCTGTTCGGCCAGCGGGATCAACTCGCCGGACGGGCCGGTGCGCGCCGCCGCCCGCGCCTCGGTGAGCAGCATCAACGCCAGCAACCCGGTCACCTCGCTGTCGCCCGGCAACCGGGTGTGCAACATCCGGGTGAGTCGGATCGCCTCCTGCGCCAGGTCCACCCGGTGCAGGGTGTCCCCGGCGCTGGCCACGTGTCCCTCGGTGAAGACCAGGTAGAGCACGTGCCGGACCGAGGTCAGCCGGGCCGGCAACTCCGCCGGCGCAGGCAGCCGCAACGGCGTACCGGACTCGCGGATGCGCTGCTTGGCCCGACTGATCCGCTGGGCCATGGTGGACTCGGGCACCAGGAACGCGCGGGCCGTCTCGGCGGTGGTCAGGCCGCCGACCGCCCGCAGCGTCAGCGCGATCGCCGAGGCGGACGACAACGCCGGATGGCAGCAGAGCAGGAACAGCTCCAGGGTGTCGTCACGGTCCGCGTCCCTCGGCTCGCGCCGGGCGACCAGGTCCTCCCGCGCCCGCCGGGCCTGCTCGGCGCGGATCAGCTCGACCATCCGCCGGTACGCGACCTGGATCAACCACCCACGTGGATTGTCCGGCACACCCGCCCCGGGCCAACCCGTCGCGGCGGCCAGCAGCGCCTCCTGCACGGCGTCCTCGGCGGTGGCGAAGTCACCGAACCTGCGGACCAGAACGCCGAGGACCTGCGGCGCCAGCTCGCGCAGCAGGTCCTCGGTCCGTCGATCGTCCGTCACAGGTCCTCTGGTGGCGCGGACAGCACCGGGTGCACCTCGATCGGCATGTTCAGCGGCGCACCGCCGGGGCCGGGGGCGGTGGAGATCCAGGCGGCGATCTCGACAGCCCGCTCCGGGGTGTCGGTGTCGACGATCCAGTACCCGGCGAGGAACTCCTTCGTCTCGGCGAACGGCCCCTCGGTCACCACCGGCGCGCCGCTGGACCCGGCCCGTACGATCTTCGCCTGCGCCGGCCCGGCGAGGCCCTGCCCGTCGACCAACTCGCCGTCGGCGGCCAGCTTCGCGCCCACCTCGCCCATGAAGCCGATGTGCGCCCCGAGCTCCTCCGGAGCCCAGGTGTGGATCGGCGGGAAGTCCATCCCGGCGACGCTGGACTGCATGAGCAACATGTACTTCACGACTGTCTCCTCACGGCCTCGGGCACCATTGTCGGTGCCCGCACCCTCTGGTCGAAGCCGCCGGGCCGGATCTCGACATCCGTCCGACAGGAATTCCGCGACCGGCTTCCCAGCGACCTTTCAGGGCCGCCCGATACGGTGCCGCCGTCAGCGTCCGTTCCTAAAGGGAGCCCGGGCACCAGACCCCGCAGGAGAACTGAATGGTCTTCAAGAAGATGTTGAGCGCGTTGGGCGTGGGCGGTCCGAGTGTGGACACCGTCCTGGCCAACCCGAACACCAGACCCGGGCTGGCCCTCGACGGTCAGGTCAACCTGCTCGGCGGGGAGGCGGCGGCGAGCATCGAGCAGATCGTGATCGGCCTGGTCACCCGGGTCGAGGTCGGCGAGCAGGCCGGGGTGATGGAGTTCCACCGGCAGGTCGTCAGCGGCCCGCTCCAGCTCGCCGCGAAGCAGGCGCTGTCCATCCCGTTCCAGCTTCCGGTGCCGTGGGAGACCCCCATCACCGGGCTGTACGGCCAGCGGCTGCACGGCATGTCGATGGGTCTGCGTACCGAGCTGGCGATCGCCAAGGCCGTCGACAAGGGCGACCTGGACGAGATCAACGTGCACCCGCTGCCGGTGCAGGAGCGGATCCTGGAGGCGTTCCTCCAGCTCGGCTTCCGCTTCAAGAAGGCCGACCTGGAGCGCGGCATGATCCAGGGCGTACGTCAGACGCTGCCGTTCTACCAGGAGATCGAGTTCTTCGCCGCGCCGCAGTACGCGCAGACCGTCAACGAACTCGAAGTGACGTTCGTGGCCAACCCGCACGGCGTGGACGTGGTGCTCGAGTGCGACAAGCGGGGCGGCTTCCTCGCGCCCGGCCAGGACGTGTTCGGCCGGTACCAGGTGGCCCACTCCGACGCCGAGCGGTCCGACTGGGTGGAGACGGTCGACGGCTGGATCCAGGAGACCATCGGGCGGTTCGGCGCGCTGCGCGCCCAGGCGTTCGGCCCGCAGGGCTACGGCGCTCCGCAGGGCTACGGCGCGCCCGGCTACGGGCCGCAGGGCTACGGCCCCCAGGGGTACGGGCCGCAGGGCTACGGTGCGCCGCACAAGTACGGCCCGCCGCAGCGGCGGGGCGGGGTCGGCATGGGTGGCGTGGTCGCCGGTGCGGCGCTCGGCGCGGCCGGTGGCATGCTCGCCGGTCACATGATCGGCAACGCCTTCGACGGTGCCGAGGAGGAGGTCACCGAGGCGGCCGGCGACTTCGGCGGTGACTTCGACGGCGGCGGTGACTTCGGCGGCTTCGAGGAGTTCTAGGAGACGATGCCGCACCCCCGCTCGGCGGGGGCGTGACCAGACAGGACGGTGGCCCTCCGGGAGACTTCCCGGAGGGCCACCGCACGCAAGGGGTCAGCGCCGCCCGCGCTGCTTGCGCTCCGCGGCCGAACGCCGCTGGCTACCGGCCTTGGCCAGACCACGGCTACCCAGGTAACCGATGGTCAGCAGCGTGATGAAGAACCACGCCTGACCGGGGTTGTTCAGGTTCAGGCCGTTCGCGGTGGTCCCGCGCCAGAAGGCAGAGATCACCACGAGGGTGACGGCTGCCGCGTAGATCCAGAACTCCGTCGTCAGGAACGACTGCTTGGTCTCCGTACCCGGAGACGGCATCTCCCCCCGGTGCCCGTCGTGCATCATCGGCATCGGGTGGGTGGCGGCCTCCTGCATGGCCTGCCGGTTCTGGGCGTCCTGCGCCGGACGGTTCATCGGCCTGGTGGATGCAGCCTGCGTGCTCATCTGTCCTCCTCAGGATTTGATGAGTCGTCACCTGCGGCCCTCGCCCCGCTACCGCGTGTCGGCCACGGCACGGTTCGCGCACATGGCGGGGGCACCCGCCGTCTACCCCGCCGCCGGGGGGCAGTAACACCCCGCCACCCGGCCGAATCCGTCCGGCGCGGGGATACCTGCCCGGCCTGGCGAAAACCACCCGAGCCCGCCCGATGTCCCGTTCCGACCGTGCCCCGCACCACCACCTGCGGCCACGGCTCTCCGCACCACCTGCGGCCGGCTGCACGCGCGACCGGAGGCCGGCGCGGGCCTGGTGGACCGGTGGACCGGGTTTGCCGGGGCGGTCACCGGGCACGCCATCAGGACCGACGCTTCTGCGAGGTGATGGATCGTGCGTGAGGACGACATGCGACAGGACGCCGCCCGCCGGGCCGAGGAACGGATCGCCGGCGGCGTGTACGGCGAGGGCGCCGTGGACGAGGTGACCGTACCGCCCACCGATGTGGAGAGTGCCATCCAGCGCGACGACCGGGACGATCCGGCGCACGTGCCGATCGACCCCACCGTGCTGCGCGACGGCGGTCCCACCCGGGGGCAGGGCGCGCTCACCACGACGGGCGGTACGGCCGGACCGGCCAGCGCCCGACGGGTGGCCCGCCAGCCGGAACGGCACCGGGGCAAGGTGGCACCGACCACCACCGGCGACGCCACCACCGGCGGGATGAGCACCCCGGCCGGCGGCAGCACCAGCGACCAGTCCACTCCGGCCACCCACGTGGGCAGCTTCGAGTGACCCACCCAACCACCGGCCCGGCCCCACCTGGGGCCGGGCCGTCGCCACATCCTGGTGCGGGTCAGGGGGTGGGGGTGAGGGTGGTGAGGCGTTGGGTGGCGCGGGTCAGCGCGACGTAGAGGTCGCTGCGCCCACGGGGCGACTCGGCGACGATGCGGTCCGGGTCGACCACGATCACCGAGTCGAACTCCAGGCCCTTGGCCTCGGCGACGGTCAGCACCACCACCCGGCTCTCCAGGTCGGGCTGCTCGCCGACGGTCGCCTCGGGCAGCGCGGTGGTCAGGGCGGTACCGAGGCCGTCGACGCGACCGGCCGGCACGATCACCCCGAGCCGTCCGTCGGTGAGCCCGGCCGCCTCGTCGGTGGCGACCCCGATCAGCTCCGCCGTCAGCCGGTCCGCCGGTACGTCCCGCGCGGCGGGCGGGAAACCGCTGGCGCGTACGGCGCGGGGCGGGCGCAGGGCCGGGTCGATCTCGGCCAGTACGCGGCCGGCCACCTCCATGATCTCGGCGGGGGTGCGGTAGCTGACGGTCAACTCGGTGAGCCGCCACCGGTCGGCCACGTACGGTGCCAGCGCCTCGGACCAGGACGGGGTGCCGGCCAGCGCCCCGGTCTGGGCCACGTCGCCGACGATCGTCATGGAGCGGCTCGGGCAGCGACGCATCAGCAGCCGCCAGGCCATCGGGGACAGTTCCTGCGCCTCGTCGACGATCACGTGGCCGAACGCCCAGGACCGGTCGGCGGCGGCGCGCTGGGCGGTGGTCAGCCGGTCGGCCTCCTCCTGCCGTTCCAGCAGCCGGTCGGCGTCGAGCAGGTCGGTCACGCCGAGGATCTCACCGCCGTCGGCCTCGTCCTCGACGTCGATGGACCGGGAGCCCCGGGCGATCTCCAGCACGCCCTCGGCGTACTCGCGTTCCAGGGCGCGGATGCGGTCCCGGCGGGCGGCGGCGGCCCGGTCGTCCTCGCCGAGCAGTTCCGCCGCCTCGTCCAGCAGCGGCACGTCGGCGGGGGTCCAACCGCCGGGCTCGCGGTGCAGGGCGGCCCGCTCGTCGGCGGTGAGCATCGGCGCGGCGGCGGCGATGCGGTCGGTCGAGGCGTACAGGTCGGCGAGCAGGCGTTGCGGGGTGAGGACCGGCCACAGCTCGTCCAGTGCGGCGGTGATCTCCGGTTCCTCGCGCAGTTCCCGGCGGATCTCGGCACGGTCGGCCTCTTCGAGCAGGTTCTCCCCGCCCAGCGGGTCGGCGCCGATCCGTTCGGCGACCTGGTCGGCCAGGGCGTGGATGATCTCGACGTCGAAGAGGGCACGGGCCAGGTTGTGCGGGCGGTCGCTGTGGCGGGCGCGGTCCCGGGCGGCCCGGACGGTCGCCGGGTCGAGGACCAGGATCTCCTGCTGCGGCAACTCGATCTCGACCGGCTCGTCGGGCACCTGCTGCCGGTCGCGGACCGCGTTGGCCAGCACCTCGGTCATGACCGACCGTCCCTTGAGCGCCGCGGTGGTGGCCGGTTCCGCGCGTCTGGCGCTGACGCCGGGGAAGAGGTCCCCCTGGGTACGCAGTAGCACGCCGGTCTCGGCCAGCGCGGGCAGCACCTGCGAGATGTAGCGCAGGAAGGTGATGTTCGGGCCGACCAGCAGTACGCCCCGGGTGGAGAGTTCCCGGCGGTGGGTGTAGAGCAGGTACGCGGCCCGGTGCAGCGCCACCGCGGTCTTGCCGGTGCCGGGGCCACCCTGCACCACCAGCACACCGGACAGGTCGGAGCGGATGATCCGGTCCTGTTCGGCCTGGATGGTCTCGACGATGTCGCGCATCCGGCCGGTACGCCCGGCGTTGAGCGCGGCCAGCAGCGACGCCTCGCCGGTCAGTTCCTCGTGGGCGGTGGGGGAGGCGGTGTTCAGGTCCAGCACCTCGTCGTTGAGGGCGACCACCTTGCGCTGCCGGGTACGCAGGTGACGCCGCCGCCGGATGCCCTGCGGGTTGGCGGCGGTGGCGAGGTAGAAGGCGCGGGCGGCCGGGGCCCGCCAGTCCATCAGCAGCGGGTCGTAGTCGCCGTCGGTGTCGAAGATGCCGATCCGGCCGATGTAGCGGCGCTCGTCGTCGTCGGTGTCGAGCCGACCGAAGCAGAGGCCGTTCTCCACCGCCGCGAACTGCTCGACCTGTTCGGCGTACATGCGGACCGCGCTGTCGCGTTGGGAGCGGGCCTGGAGTGTGCCGCCCGCCGTCCGCAACTCCTCGGTCAGCCGCCGTGACGCCTGGTCCCGCAGGTCGTCGAGGCGGTGGTAGAGCATCGAGACGTACTCCTGCTCGCGGCCGATCTCGTCGTCGGACGGCGAACCGCCGGAGTGCCTTGACAATCCGTCTCCCGGTGGGTTAGAGTTCGATTAGGAACGGCTTTTCGAGCCGTTCTTTTTGTTTCCTGAACTGCCGAAGATACCGCGCGACGACCGCCGGAGCCAAGGCGGTCGAGCCCCGTCACACCCCCGGGTGCGACGTCCGCGTCCCAACTCCGGGCGGTGCGGTCAGCGGCGTTCGGTGCAGACCTCGTCGGATCGCGCGACCGTGTCCGTGGACCAGGCGACCGCGACGGTGAAGCAGTAGTCGAGGCTGCGATTGAGGCCGTAGACCACGAAACTGTCGGTGCCGGCGGGCAGATCGGCGAAGGGGTTCTTCGGCTGCCCGGTCCGACCACCCGAGATGATCACCGGTCCCTCCGCCCCCGCCGGGTACGTCCAGTTCAACGTGACGCTGTCCCGGTTGTCGCGCAGCGAGAGCTCGCTGGGCGGCGCGCCGGGGGAGGCCGGTGGGGCCTCCGGTGCCGACGCGGACGGGGGAGCCGCCCCGCTCGGGGTCCCCCCGGCGGTCGGGGCGGCGGGTTCGCCCGAGTCCCCGACCCTCGACACTCCGGCGATCACCGCGGCGGCACCCAGCAGCACCACGACCACGCCCGCCACGATGATCGGCACCAGCCGGTTCGGTCCGGGGGAGGGCGCGGCGGGCGTGCGGCGTACCGGCACCGGCAGCAGCCGCGACGACGGGCCGGTGCGTTCCGGTTCCAGCCGCCGCAGCCGGTACACCCCGGGTGCCTGCGGCGCCGGACCGGTCAGGCCCATCACGCTCGGCGGTACGGCCGCTCCGCTCGACTCGGCCGACGGGGTGGGAGTGGGCCGGTGCGGAGGGGCGGGATCGGGCGAGGGCGGGTCGGTCGGTTGTCCGGTCCACCAGTCCTGCGGTGGCCCGGCCGGACCGTCCACCGGCTGCCGTGGGGTTGGCACCGGCGACGCGGCCCCGGCGGGCGGCTGACCGCCCGGGTGGCCCTGACCGGGGTGGTAGCCCTCGGGCGGGTGCTGCTCCTCGGCGTACCGGGGATCCGTCGGGTCGCCCGCCGCCGGCCAGCCCGTCTGGTCGGGCGCGTCCACGGGCCAGCGCGGGTCCCCGGCGGTCTCCGCCGGCCAGCTCGGCTGACCCGGGGCGTCCGTGGGCCAGCCCGACTGACCGTCGGTGTCGGCGGGCCAGGACGCCTGACCGGGGGTGTCCGTGGGCCAGGTCCGCCCGTCGCCGGTCCCGGCCCACCCGGCGTCGTCGGCGGTCGACGCCGTCCAATCCGGGGTGGCAGCCGCCGCCGGGACTCCCGTCGGCGCGGACCAGTCCCGGTCGGCGTCGTCCGGGTCGGGCCACCCGGCTGCGCCCGACCCCGCCGGACCGAACCCCGCCCAGGTCGGCGTGGTCCCGGCTGCCGGGGCCGAGGATTCCGCCCAGGTCTGGGTGCCCCCGGCCTCGGCAGCCGGGGACTCCGGCCAGGTCGGGTCGGTCCCGTCGCGGTCCGCTCCGGGGTCGTCCGGCTGGTCGCCGGTGTCGTGGTCGGGCCAGGCGGGCGGTACGGCGGCGGCCTGGGCGGTCCAGTCGCCGCTGGGCGGGGCGTCGCCCTGTGCCGGGGTCCGCGCGGCCGGTACGACGGGGCCCTCCGCGCCCACCGGCGGGGTGTCGGCGCAGACGTGGTCGGGGTTGGCGGGGGCCCGGGACAACGAGGCCACCTGGGCGGTCAGCGGGTCGTCCGGGGCGAGGTGTCGACGGGCGAGTTCCCGGGCGAGCGCGAGGTGGTCCTGCGCCTCGGTGAACTGCCCGCAGTCGCGTTGCATCGAGCCGAGTCGGGCGAGCATCTTGATGCCGCTGGGCTGTCCGTCGCCGTACACCTCGCGGTGCAGCTCCCAGGCGTCCTGGAGTCGGTCGCGGGCCACCTGGCACTGGCCCCGGGCGTACTCCACGGTGGCCAGGTCGGCGTGCGCGGCGAGCACCCGCAGGGACTCCGGCCCGTCCGAGGCGGTCAGCTCGATGATGACCTCCTGGTACAGCCGAGCGGCCCGGGACCAACTGCCCACCCGGTGCAGCACCGCGGCGAGGGTGGCCGCGGCGGCGACCGTACGCGGGTCGGAGCGGCCGTGCAGGCGGCTGGTGGCCGCGTACGCGTACGCGGCCCAGCCTCGTGCCGAGTGCGGTTCGCCGAGGGCGACCAGCACCCGCGCGTGCAGGCCGGCCGCCTCGGCGATCTCGGGTGTCGCGTTGGCCGGGCGCGGGTCGGCGCCGGTCAGCGCGTCGGCGAGGAGCCGCTGGGCACCGGCGAGGTCGCCGGAGGAGACCAGGTCGTGCGCCTGATCAGTCAGTTCACCGAAGCCGGAGGGCACGCCCCATCGTGCTCATCCGACGACGTTATGTACAAGCCCCGCGCCGGAGTGGTTCGGTCAGGATCCGGTCAGGGGCGGGTCAGGCGATCGGCCACTGCCTCGCTGATCCGGCGTAACTGGTCTACCTGGGCGGGGCTGAGCGCGTCGAAGAGGTGACGGCGTACCCCCTCGACGTGGCCGGGCGCGGCGGCCTCCAGTGCGGCGAAGCCGTCGTCGGTGAGCAGGGCGATCTGCCCGCGCCGGTCGGTCGGACAGTCCTCCCGGCGGACCCAGCCGGCCGCCTCCAGGCGGGCCACCGCGTGCGAGAGGCGGCTCCGGGAGGAGCCGCTGGCCTCGGCGAGGTCGCTCATCCGCAGTCGACGCTCCGGCGCCTCGGAGAGCCGGACCAGGATCTCGTAGTAGGCGTGCGGCATCCCGGCGTCGCGTTGGAGTTCGCGGTCGAGCGTCTCCATCAACGCCCGGGAGGCGGTCAGGAACGCGCGCCAGGTGCGCTGCTCGTCCGGGTCCAGCCAGCGGGTCATGACCGCCATCATAGCGACATTAGTTGAGCGCTCAACTAGAACGCGCTAGCCTCGGTGGCATGGGAATCCATCGCCTCAACCACGCCGTCCTCTACGTCAGTGACCTGGAGCGCAGCGTCGCCTTCTACCGCGACGTGCTCGGCTTCCGCCGGGTGCCGATGACCCCGGAGGGGTTCCGGGGCGCGGCCTTCCTCCAGGCCCCCGACTCCACCAACGACCACGACCTCGGCCTCTTCGAGATCGGCGCGGGAGCCGGCCCGTCGGCCGCCGGTCGGGCCACCGTCGGCCTCTACCACCTCGCCTGGGAGGTGGACACGCTCGACGAGCTGGCCGCCACCGCCCGTCGGCTGGCCGGGGCCGGTGCGCTGGTCGGCACCTCCGACCACGGCACCACCAAGAGCCTCTACGGGCAGGACCCGGACGGGCTGGAGTTCGAGGTGGTCTGGCTGGTGCCGGCCGACCGGCTGGACGACGCCGCGCTCGACGCCCGTACCCGGATCGGCCGTCTCGACCTGGCCGCCGAGATCAGCAGGTACGGCGGCGACACCCGGGGTGGCATCGGCATCTCCGTCCCGGCCGGCTCGTCGCACTGACCCGCGCCGCCGGACTGCCGAGGGTGCCCGCGGCGCGGCCGGGCGGTGCGGTACAACGGCAGGGTGGCAGACGAGGTGGGGCGGCAGGTGGTGCTCCGGCACCTGAGGTTCTGGGTGCCGGGGGCGTTGCGGCGTGCCCGCCGGGCGACGGTGGTTCTCGGGTACGACGGACGCGACCCCGCCCTGGCCGAGGAGATTGTCCGGGTGGCCGGCGAGTGCGCCGGGGACGTACGCGGGGCTCGGCTGACCGTGCTGGTGCTGGCCGGCGGCACCGAGGAGCTGCCGGCCCGGCTGGGTGCCGCCGAGGCGGGACTGCCGGCCGAGGTCACCGTGCACCTGATGCCCGGCCCGACGGCCCTGCTGCCGGTGGCGCTGCGCGCGGCCGGGGCGTCCGGTGCGCCGGTGCTGTCCTACCTGGAGGTGGACGGTGCCGTCGATCCGGTGGCGCTCTCCGCCGCCGCCTCCGGCCGACCCGGTGAGGTGCTGGTGCCGGCCGGTCCGGACACCCCGCTGCGGGCGGCGCTGGTCGACGCCGGGTTCCCGCTGGTCGCCGAGGTCGAGTCGCCCTCCGGTCGACGGATCGGCTTCGGCACCGCCTCGGACCGCAGCCTGGAGTCGTTCAAGGAGAGTCTCTGGGACTCGGGTGCCGCTCAACCGGACCCGGCGCCGCTGGGTCGAGCGCTGCTCGCCGAGCTGTCCCGCTCCGGCCCGCGTACGGTGACCGAGCTGCGCCGGTACGCGGTGACCGACACGGCGTACCGGGCCGTGGACGCGGTGCGGGCCCTGGACGCGCTGCTCGACACGGGCGCGGTGCGGCGTGACCCGGAGCAGGGCCGGCTCGGCGGGGACGTGCTGATCACGGCCGCCGCCCGCTGACCGTTCGCGCACCGGGGACGCGCATGCGAACGGGGCGCCGGATTGCTCCGACGCCCCGCGCGACTCACGGGCTCACGCCCGGGACTTGTCCTGCTTCCAGGAGAGCGGGCCGGGCAGGTCGACGCGGTGCGCCTTGGCCCGCGAGTTCCACGACCAGCGACCGATCTTGATGCTCCAGGACGAGAAACCGTTCTCGGTGAAGTTCAGGATCAGCGGCCCGTACTTCTTGCGTTTGCGGAACATCAGACCCATCGTGGGCCTCCCTTCGTCATCCCCGCGCGGCATCGAAGATTCCCGTATCGGAGATCCGTCAAACCACGCGGTGCACAGTGGAGATCAGAGGTCCGCAGTGGCCCGAATATCCTATTCATCAGATGGGTGTTGTCGGACTCAAGATCCTGGTTGAATCAGGGGTGCGTGGAGTGAAAGTGCGTTCATCTCACCTCATGGGAAGGGCGTGCTGAGTCACCGGCTCCACCTGGCGTTTCGGAGAGGACCCCGCATGCACCGCACCCCTCACCCCATCGCACCGGCCACGCCGCCCCGCCTCTGCCCGTCGGTGACGGCATGACCACCGCGCAGCACAGCCGCACCGACGAGCTGCGGCCGGTGGACCCGGACCTGTTCCGTACGCTGCTGCGCCGTCAGGCCAGCACGGTCACCGTGGTCACCGCCGTGGCCCGGGGGACCCGACCCGCCTGCCTCGGTGACGTCGGCGCGCCCCTGCGGGCCGGGTTCACCGCGACGTCGTTCACCTCCGTGTCGCTGGACCCGCCGCTGGTGTCGTTCTGCGTCGGTGCGACCTCGTCCAGCGCCTCGGTGCTCGATCGGGCCGAGCACGTCGCCGTGCACCTGCTCGCCGAGAACCAGACCGAGGCCGCCCGGATCTTCGCCGCCAGGGGCGTCGACCGCTTCGCCGCGTACCCCTACTGGGAGGCCGGGCCGTTCGGGCTGCCGCTGCTGACCGGGGTGCTGGCGCGGCTGCTCTGCCGGGTGGTGCACCGGGTGCCGGCCGGCGACCACGCGCTGGTGATCGCCGAGCCGCTGGCGCTCGCCGAGGGAGTGGACGGCCCGCCGCTGCTGCACCACCGGGGCGGATACACCACGGCCGCGTGACCGTGTCCACCCGTGACGGGCGGGTGGGTCAGCGAGGTTCCCAGGCGTCGGGCGCGGTGGTCAGTCGACGGACGTGGGCGGGCAGCCGTCCGCCTACCACGTCGGCCAGGCTCACCTCGTCGACCACCCGGCGCAGCGAGGCGCGTACCGCCACCCACAACCCGGGCAGGTGCTGCGCCACCCCGTCGTAGCTGGTCTCCTCCGGACGAAGCCCGCGTACGCCGGCCAGCGGTCCCTCCACCGCGCGCAGCACCGCCCCGATGGTCACCTCCCGGGGCGGCCGGGCCAGGGCGTACCCGCCCTCGGCACCGCGCTGGGCGCGGACCAGGCCGGACCGGCGCAGGTCGGCCAGGACCGCCTCCAGGAATTTGCGAGGCATGTCCTGCTCCGCGGAGATGGTCTGGGTGGACAGCAATGACGGGTACGCGGCGGCCAAACTCAGCGCCGCTCGTACCGCGTAGTCGCCACGCGCGGAGATCTGCACCCTGCCATCATGCCCAACCGCCCCGGGTCTGGGCGTCGCCGGGCTGACGGAGTGACCGACCGGACCGGCCGGGTCACGCCCGGCGGGCCTCGATCGACGGACGGGACCGCAGCATCGGGGCCGGTTCGGCGGGCGGCCGGGGCCGGACGACCGGGCTCGGTCCGGGCTGCTCGCGGGCGGCCCGGAAGGCACCGGGGCTGACCCCGACCTCGCGGGTGAAGAACCGGCCGAAGTTGGTCGGCTCGGTGAAGCCGAGCAGCCGACCGATCCGGGCGATGGGCTCGTCGGTGGCGGCGAGCAAGCGGCTGGCCTGGAGCGCGACCCGCTCGTCCACCACCTGCTTGGCGCTGCGCCCGGTCACCGCCAGGCAGGCCCGGGTGAGGGTACGTACCGAGCAACCCAGCCGCTCGGCGTAGTCCTCGACCCGGCGGGTGCGCTGGTAGCCGCGCTCCACCTCACGGCACAACCGGCGGAAGGTCTCCTCCTCGGGGCGGCCGGCCCGGCGCAGCTCGGACGGCAGCATGCTCAGACGCAGCAGCAGCACGGTGAGCTGGTAGCGCAGCAGGCTGCGGCCGGCGGGCACGTCCTGGTGCCGACGAACGTCCACGGTCAACTGGCTGACCTCGCTGATGACCGCGTCCTCGTCCTCACCGGCGAGCTGCACCCGGGTGGGTACGTCGTGCACGTCGACGTCGAGCCCACGTAACGCGTCCGGATGCCAGCGGACCACGGTGGCGTCGAGACGGGGCAGCGGACAGCGCAGCACCTGCCCGGCGCGTACGCGCAGTAACGTGCCGGGGCGGCAGGGCTGGGCGCGGAAGTCCACCTCGGCGACGCCGTGGCCGCCGGTGCCGAGCACGATCAGCTCGCGGTCCAGCAGGACCGGGCGGCGCCACGCGGTGTCGGGCGTCAGATCGCACAGCGTGATCGTGTCGATCTCGGCCGGGCCGGAGGCAGCGTCGGGCAGAACCCTGTCGAGGTGACCGGAAGGGACCATCACCTGCGACGTTAGCCCGCGACCGGCCGGTACGCACCTCTGGTGACGGGCGCGTCGCCGAGCCGGCGCCGTCGGCGTCCACGCCTCGATCGACCGTGCTCTTGTCGGCGTACCGCCCGGCGGTTACGTTACCGGGCGGTAGTCATCTGGTCGCCGGGGCGGGCGGACGGTCCGCGTCGGCGGCCCGACCGCCCGGGGAGCCACGGCCGGCTCGCGAGGGGATGGGCATGCAGGATCTGTTCTCGGTCGACGGCAAGAATGTCCTGGTGACCGGCGGTTCGCGGGGGATCGGGCTGATGATCGCCCGAGGGTTCGTGGCGGCCGGCGCGCACGTCGTCATCTCCTCCCGCAAGGCGGCCGTCTGCGCGGCGGTCGCCGAGGAACTGTCCGCGCTCGGCCACTGCACCGCGATCCCCGCCGACCTCGGCAGCGACGACGGGGCACGGCAGTTGGCCGCCGCCGTGCGGGACCGGGTCGACCGGCTCGACGTCCTGGTCAACAACGCGGGCGCGACCTGGGGCGCACCACTCGCGGAGTATCCGGAGAGCGCCTTCGACAAGCTCTGGGCGGTCAACGTCAAGGCCGTCTTCCGGCTCACCACCGAGCTGCTGCCGGTGCTGCGCGCCGCCGCCAGTGCCGACGACCCGGCCCGCGTGATCAACATCGGCTCCGTCGACGGACTCCGGGTCCCGGCCATGGAGGTGTACGCCTACTCGGCGACGAAGGCGGCACTGCACATGCTGACCCGCAGCCTGGCGCACCAACTCGTCGGCGAGCGGATCACCGTCAACGCGGTCGCCCCGGGGCCGTTCGAGAGCAAGATGATGGCGTTCGTCCTGGACGACCCGGAGGCGCGGGCCGCCGTCGAGGCGCAGGTGCCACTCGGTCGGATCGGTCGACCGGAGGACATGGCCGGCGTCGCGATCTTCCTGGCGTCGCGGGCCGGCGCGTACCTGACCGGCGCGGTGATCCCGGTCGACGGGGGCATGACCACGCACGGCTGACCGTCCGTGGGACGCCCTGACGTGCCGGGGCCGGGTGCGGCCCGGCACCGGGCCGGGCGCGTGGCACGGGTGGTGCGGGTGGTGTGCGTACCGCCGGACAAGCCGGGGCCGCGCGGACTCGGCAGATCCGCGCGGCCCCGCCTGGGTCGGTGGTCAGCGACCGGCGAGCAGCCGGTTCACCGCCGTGTCGACGTCCAGGTGCTCGGCCTCCCGGCCGCGCGGGACGACGACGTAGGTCCGCCGCAGGAAGCGCACCAGCACGCTGCGCGGCACCTCGAACAGGGCGTTGCCGTCGGGCGACGACAGCGCCAGCGCGACGAAGTCGCCGCGCGGGGTGGCCCACGGCCAGACCCGGACATCGCCGATGCCGGCCGGTTCGTCGAGCCCGGTGACCAGCAGCTCGCGAGCGAACGACCAGCTCACCGCCTCGCCACCGGCCGATTCGGCGTGGAACAGGACATGGACCGCATACGGGTCAGCAGGGTCGTAGCGCAGACTGGCGCGCACCGGCAATGCGGTGGCGTCAGGCGCGACTAGCCTTAGCGACGTCTCGACCTCAACGGTCGTCGGTCGGATGACACTCATGGACGTTCTCCCCCCGGCACCGCGTGCGGAACGCGCGTGTCCCGCTTTTCCCATACTCAGGCGCTACCTCTGCCTACGCTCCGCCATACGCTGACTTCACCCAGTGGTGGGAGAGGGTTCGGAAAGGCCGCGAGAATGTGAAAATTCATCTAGGATTTCCGGTTCTGCCCAGTGCCTTGATCCCGCCCGATCATCGGGTAGCTCAGTCGTCGACTTACTCCGGTAACGTCCAGTCGGCCGTTGCAGTGACGGTCCCGCGCCACACTGGGCGTGAAATGATCGGTGAGCGATCCTCAGTGGATCAGCTGGCGAGGCGGGACCCGTCGAACGGCGCGGCCCGCAGAGCCGAACAGCGGGGGTGCGGGTGCCGAACGAACAGCACGACCGACACGGTCGGTCAGTGGTCGACCACGAACCGGCCGACAATCGCCGAACCGGCCGCAACGAACGAGGCTTCACCGACGGGAATAGCCCCGCCGGACGGGGAAACCCTCACCGCATGCGGAACGAGCGAATCGAGGCCGACCGGGCCGACGACGGACCGGACGCCACCGCCGTGGCCGGGCGGCCCCGCTGGCGGCAGCGCGTCTCCACCACCCTCGCGCTGGTCCGCGCCAACCCCACCGGCCGCCTGGCCCTGCGCGTCGTCATCGGCGTCCTCGGTGCCCTCGTGGTCACCATCGGCATCGTGCTCATCCCGCTACCCGGCCCCGGCTGGCTCCTGGTGATCGCCGGCCTCGGCATCTGGGCCGTCGAGTTCCACTGGGCCAAACGCCTGCTCGCCTTCACCCGCCGCCACGTCCACGGCTGGACGGCCTGGGTCAAGCGACAGTCACTGGTGCTGCGCCTGGTCATCGGCTCGGTCGGCCTCGTCTTCGTCGCCACCGTCGCCCTGCTCTCGATCAAGTACAGCCTCGGCATCGACGTGATCGCCCAGGTCCTGCGCTACCTCGCCACGAACTGACCCCGGGTTCGCGGGTCGGCCGCACGATCGGGTAGAGTCATCCGCGCTGAGGGCGATTAGCTCAGCGGGAGAGCGCTTCGTTCACACCGAAGAGGTCACTGGTTCGATCCCAGTATCGCCCACAAGTCCCCAGGTGCCCCCTGTCCGCAGAATGCGCGGACCAGGGGGCCTTGTCATTTCTGCTCCGGGGGCCGAGCCCCCGATGCCCCGCGGTGCGGTGGGTGCGGTGCGTTGGTCCGCGCGGGGGCCGCGAGTTGATTTGCGTGGGTGCTGCGCGTTGGTTTGCGCGGGTGTGTCGGGCGTTGTGGACGGTGATCGGCTTCGTTGCCGCCTTGTCGCAGCGGGTCTGCCAGGAGCGCTGGAAGTTGCGCGGCTCGATGGGCGTGCCATGGCGGGTGGTGAAGACCAGGTCGTTGTCGTGCCACGCCTTACCGGCCGTCGCGCGCGCCTCGTCGCGCTTCATGTAGGTCAGTCACAAGAGCAGTGCCCCCGGTGGGGCGCTCGGGCGCTCTGGGATGGCTAGAGGCACAGGTGGGCGATAGTAATCGGAAAGCAGAATCAGGGCTTTCTAGCCACCCGGCTCCTCCTCAGAGTCTTTGGATTGACCAGTTTCAGCATTTTCGGGTGCAGCCGCCGCTACTGCCGCTGCCACTGCCGGATCATCGGCGGACCACCATGCGGGCGGCCACCCCGGCATTGGCGGAGCTGTTCCAAAGTGGCTCGCAATAAGCCAACGGCCCCCATCCAAGCGAACGACAAAGGTCAAGGCATCCGGGAGTATGGTCGCAGATGTTACAAAGTAGCCGCCGGTGTCGCCGATCGAAGTCACAATTACGCGCGCGAAGTTGACAGCTATTCTGCGCTCCCTGCTTGCAACCCCGAGTTTGGCGGGATCAATAGAACCCCATTCTTGGCGGAACTGCTCGCTTTCTGTCGCAACGAACCCTTGCCATACCTCGGTAGGCTCACGTGAGGCAGAGAGTGACGCCGCCAGATGGTCGAGTACTGTCTCGTCTGACCCGAAGGTGTTACGGTTGTTGTACAGCCAGGACTGCACCCTGCAATAGAGCCAGTTGGAATCGGCTAATTCAATGCCTTCTTCAAAGTGCCCCTCGCGCATTAGCTTGAAGAAGCGAAGGACCACTCCGGCCTGTCCCCATTCAGAGAATCGATCTCCCGCTCCTGGTTCAGTTGCTAGGGCGACTGATGTCGTTATTCGCTCGCTTGCCGAATCGGTGCGGATTGGAGTCGCCCCTGGGGGGAGGTGGCTCTGTTCTGGAGGCAGTTGGCGATTCAGGAGCATGCCGAATACGGAGACTGCGAGTAGGAAGGCCGCAAGCGCAGGAAAGATCGAGTACCAGATGAACCCGTCTCTGTTCAGAAGGTAGGTCCACCCTGCAAACATGATGACAAAGACGGAGGTGAAAAAGACTGATGTTTTCGGGATCGGCTTTTTCGGCGTTCCTAATGATTGCCCGGTCAGCCTCGCTACGTCTAGGGCAATCCTTCCGTGCATCCACACAGATACGGGCGTGTGTTCTCGTAGGATGTTGTTCTGGTCTAGCTCGCCTGCCAAAGCAAGATTATCGCGAATCTCAGCCCGTAAGCGTCTCTTGCGACTTGACAAGCCTGCGATCGCGGCTGCGGGTGCTGCGATCGCTGTGGCTGCTTGAACTACCGTCTCGATGTTCAACGGGTGCTCCAACCGGGGGCCGGTGCTTGCCCAAGCTTGTCGGGGAAGCGCTACGAGTAACGAGCAGTCTCTCATGGGTCTGTCAGAAGGAGGCGTAGCAGGGGATCTGTGCGCGTTGTCTGCCGTGGCGATCGCCAGGCAGGCAGCAAGATCGTTGGGTGCAGATCCGGTACAACCGAGAGCAGCCAACGCGGCAGACGCGATGACAGGAGGGGGGCTCTTGCGTCTCGTCGGCTCACTCGTTATTCGTAATTCACATCGCCTAGTCGGTGCAGGATCCCTTTCAGGCGGCGCGAAACCCGCCGGGCCTCATAACTCCCCTCACGATCAGAGTTCTCCATATAAGAGGAAAGGAGGGCGATTGCACTTCGCCTGTATGACGGATGCTTCAAGGCAATTCGCTCGATCGCGAGGATTCCCGCAGTTTGCACAACCCGAGACTCGCTAGACATCTTGTCGGCCGCATTGTCAAATTGACTGTTGAGCCGATCCGTCTCCGAGTTGAAGTGACTCCGAAAGGAGAGCAAAAGCGCCCCTGCGCCAGCAGTTCCGGCAAATAGCGTGATCCCTGTCTTGACCGCGTCGAATCTAAGCTGTGCCGCACTTTCCGCCGGGGCGTTGGACGCCTCTCTAAACATCAGCCATGTGGCCATGAAAGTGAACCCGAGAGCAGTAAGTACCGTCAGTGTGATGAGCATCCACGGCACAGGCTTTATCCCTCTGCGGATCTGAATTCGACGCCATATCTGATATGTGAGAACGATTGCTACTCCCGCCAGGGCTGCCATCTGTTGCGCCGGGGTTAGTATTTCGTCGACGCGCTCTTTGGTCTCACTGAACCACAGGAGTATCCTCTCGCCGTACTTATTGAGCAGATCATAGGCGCAGCACAGAATGAGGATGCCAAGCGCGAAAACCGCCACACCTCTTCGTACGTCCCGACTTCGCTCATCGAGCGACCAGTCGATCAATCTGTTTATCGCCAACTCAATCGGATGGGGCGGCTGCCCGACCTCAGCGTCTTCGCCTTCGTCTCGGTCATGGTCGGATTCCGAACCCGAATCACCGAGGCTTCCTGTCGGGAAATCGTCGCGACCTGATTGCCCATGACCCTCGTTCTGGCTTGTCACTCCGATAGTGAGTGGGCTTCGAACGAGAAAACCAAGCGCTTTGACGGAAAGGCTACCGACCTATTGACTTTTGAGCACCGCACGAGGATGCAGGGAAGTTATGGTCGGCGCACTTGACAGCGCCGGATGACAGGCGCCAACCCGTTACCCGTGTTCGCTCATGCTCCAAGGGGGCGTCCAGTCGACCCGCCGACACACTTCTTCGAATGGCTCGCGAACGGCCCAGAGCAAGCCGTCGGAGGCGTAGATGTCGGTGATGCGGACACCAAGAACATCTTCGGCCGTTGTTGTGGTATCCGAACGGCCAATGTCACGCCGAGCAGTCAGCACGAACTCGGCGTACAGCCGCAGAAGGATGGGAGCTGGAGAGCCGGCGAAGGAGGCTTGCATGAGGTTGCGGAATGCCCGGAACGCCTCGTCTGAAGCGTAGATGCTTGCCCAGGTCGCGAACTCACGGAGGCGATCGGGGATGGTGTCCCCCAGCTCTGCCACCTTCCGGCTGTCCAACATGTCACCGATCAGAATGATCATTGGCCTGTAAGTCTCATACTTGCGATCCGCGATCCGAGACTCAAGATCCCGAACGCGCTGCGCCTCGTGCTCGCTTACCTTCGATGACCGGGCGTACAGGCCAGCGATGACGGCAGCGATGACGGCAGCGAGCCCAGGAACAGACGCGACGGCGAATACTTGCCAGAGCGGCTGTCCCGATGGTTCTGACGCGGCAGTGAGAAGCATGCGAACGACGATAGATAACCGGCGCTACTGCGAAGGCACGGCGGCGACCTGTCGCAGCACCGCGCCAAGACGGACTCGACGGCCGACATAAGTCTTGATCTTTGCAAGGCAGGGGCACTGCCGATGCGGCGAAGAGATCTCCTATCGGGCGCAGAGCGCAACGCTTTGCAAACGAGGGGTTAGTTCGCCTGGTCCGGTGGTGGGGTGAGCCAGGCGAGGGGTTGGCCGGTGAGTGCGGCGTCGGCGAGGTGGTGGGCGGAGGTGGTTTTGAGGGCGGCGCGGCTGCTGTCGATCCAGCGTTGGACGTTGTCGATGCCTTGGTGGCGGTATTCGATGGCTTGGATGAGGCATTCGAGTTTGTCGGCGTCTCGGGCGACGGTGGCTTCGAGGGTGTCGCCGGTCTCGTATTCGGTGACGGCGGCGGTGATGGTGTCGATGACGGCGGGTGGGCAGTCGGTGACCTGGTCTGCGGTGATGGCGGTGTTCGGGGCGGCGGTCAGGTAGCGCTTGGCGATGTGGGGTAGGTCGGTGGTGCGGGTTTCCTGGGTGTCGTGCAGGACGCAGAGCATGGTGACGCGGGCGGGATCGGCTCCTTCCATGGCGGCGAGGATCATGCCGATCAGGGCGGTGCGGTGGGAGTGTTCGGCGATGGTCTCGGGGTGTTTGACTCCGGCGAACCACCAGCCGGTGCGGGCGGCGCGTTTGAGGACGCCGGCCTCGAAGATGTATCTCATCGTGGCGGCGTGCTGGTCCTGGCTCATCTGTCCGTCCCTGTGCCGGTGATGCCCTCGGTGCGCAGGCTGTAGACGATCGAGGTTAGTTCCTGACGGGACTGTGTCGAGATCCGGTCGCTGTCGAGGATCGCGACGGCTTGGGCGGCGAGGTGCTGTCCGGTGGCGGGGTGGTCGTGGGCGAGTGCGCGTCGGGCGGTGAGCAGTGCCCAGAGGTTGTGGATGTTGAGGTCGATGAACGGGTGGTCGATGGTGAGGCGTTCGACCAGGTGCCGCAGCAGCCGGGTGCCGCGCCATTCGGTGATGGTGGTGGGCATGAAGGAGTCGTCGGGCTGGCGGTAGGGGATTTCGCCGACCCAGTAGGCGGAGTAGTTGAGCGCTGCGCGTTGGCAGGCGTCGTCGGGGTGCGCGCGAGCGATGAAATCCCGCAGCGGTTCGGGGTCTCCCTGGTTGGCGAGGGACGTGACCACGGAGCGGGCGTCGGGCCACAGGGGTGACCAGGTATGGAAGGTGGTCATCCGGTGGGTCTTACGGACGGTGTCGTGGGCCAGCCAGGCGGCGGACGATCCGGTGGGGTCCATCCCGGCGAGGAAGCACGCCTGCCGGTGCAGCAGCACGTTCGGCTGCCGTTGGCCTGCGGCGCGTTCGGCCAGGACGTGCAGGTTGTCAAAGAAGATTCGCTGCTCCTCAGCCCGCAGGGCCGGGCCGGTGGCGACCGGGCCGCGTCGACGGTGGGCGGTCGATATGCCTCGGATGAAGGTGGGTGTCTGGCCGAGGACCGCCCAGAGGATCAGATCGGCGAGGCGGTGGGTCAGGACGACGCAGCCGAGCGGTTGTCCGGTGATGTCGGCCTGTTCGATCCTCGGGGCGAGTAGGGCGGTGAGGATGGTGTCTGCCTCGACGGCGTCTCCGACGGCGTCGAGGAGCAGTGGGTTCGCTCCGAGTCTCCCGAGCCGGTGTCGGATGCTGATGGCGTGACCGAACGGGACGGCGATGAACGGACGCCGTCCGGTTTCCCAGCTCTGGATGGTCGCGCGGTCGACGCCGAGTGTCGCGCCGAGTTGTTCCTGGGTGAGGGGAATGGACTCGCGAATCAGCTTCAGCAGGTAGCCGGTCACGTCGCCGCGCGCGGGGGCGGATCGTCCGAGCGGTGCCATCAACATCCCTACGGTGACTGGCAGTCGACGTTTCCGGGCGAAGGACAGCGGCGGGGGATGGCCCCTGGCCAGCTCATTCGTACTGCCGGTGAGTTCACAGTGCCTCGCCGTGATCGTAGCGTCACGGTAACTGAACGTGCCAGGTCTGATCTGCGAGCGAGGACCGGCCTTCGCTGAGGTAAGGGTGATGCCCGGTGATCACGCACGAATCCGCCTTCTCGCCGCGCGTACACGACCACTCTTGTCGTGGGTGGATCGGATGACGGCCGGGCCGTTGGAGACGCTGCCGGTGGGGCGGCGGGTGGCGTACTGGCGGGGGCGGCGGAAGCTGTCACAGCAGGTGTTCGCCGACCGGTTGGGGAAGTCGAAGAGTTGGGTGGACAAGGTCGAGCGGGGAGTCCGCTCGCTGGACAAGGTGTCCACGCTCCAGGAAGTGGCCACGGTCCTGCGCATCGACTCGGCGGTGCTGCTCGGCCGGGACGTCCAGCCGACGGATGTGTCCGACCGGACCGCAGACGTCGAACGGATCCGCGCGGCCTTGTCCCGGTACGCGATTCCTCTCGGCCGACCTCTGGGCAATCGTCCGCTGCCCTCCGGCGCGCAGGTGGACCGGCAGGTCGCCTACGTGTGGACGACTTTCCAACACGCCCGCTACGACCGGGTGGCCGACCGACTGCCGGAGTTGCTCGCCCACGTCGAGCACGCTCACGCGGCGGACCCGGTGGCAGGTCGGGGGCCGCTGGTGGAGGCGTACCGGATAACTGCGTCGCTGTTGATGAAGATGGGTGAACCGGACCTGGCGTGGCTGGCGGTCGATCGGGCCATGACCGCCGCCACCGGGGACCGCATCCTGGTCGCTGCGGCAGCGGTGCAACTCGGTCAGGTGCTGCGCGGGTGTGGGCAGGTGCGGGCGGCCAGGTCGGCCATGTTGGCCGCCGCCTACCGGATCGTGCCGCCGACCATCGAGGACGGCGCACCTGAGGAACTGTCACTGGGCGGGACCCTGCTGGTGCAGGCGGCGTTGGCTGCCGCCCGATCAGGCGACGAGACGGCGGTGGCTGATCTGCTTGACGAGGCGGCAGCACTGGCCGCTCAGGTCGGTGACGGGCATGACCACCACCGCACCGGGTTCGGGCCGACGGCGGTGCAGACGGCCAGGGTGACCGCAGCCGTGGAGTTGGGCGACGGCGGCGACGCCGTGGCCTGGCACGAGAAGGCGACCGACCGCGACGGCTGGCGGTGGCTGCCCGTCGAGTACCGCGCCGCGCACCTGATCGACGCCGCCCGCGCGTACCTGCACACCGACGATTCGATCAACGCCGGCCGGACGCTTATGGAGGCCGACCGTCTCGCGCCAGCCGAGATCCGGCACCGTCCGGCGGGCCGGAACGTACTCGCTCAGATCGTCCGCGACCCCACCGCCCCGACCACGCTCGTGCACCTCGCCGCCACCATCGGGGTGGGCTGAGGATGACCGCGCCGTTCCTGTCCCTCGCCCAGATCCGCAACCGACTGATCCTGACCGCCCGCTGGGTGCTCCGCGACCACCGACCCGGCCCCGACGGCTGCTGCCCGATCTGCCGAGCGGCTGACTGCCCGGTAGCTGCCGCAGCCCGAGACGTCCTCCGTGTAGCCAAGGAAGTACAACTGTGGAGTGCAGCAACCGTGCCACCCGCACCGGACCGGAACGAGCGCCACCAGCCCGGACGACCTCGTACGACACCTGATCCGACCGGCCTGCCGTGAGTTGACAGCGAAGAGATCAGTGGTCCGATTCACGTGTTGGACGCCGTCCGGTGACTGCCTCGGCGAGATCGAACCAACGCCGTGCGCGGAAGTGTCTGGTGTCCCGAGAGAAAGACGTGAGGGCGACCGCCGTCGGAGAGCTGGAGGCGCAGGCCGGTTGTGGATTACTGGTCAGGCTGCTGCGCGGTCGGCGATCGGGCGACGGCGGAGCGCCGGGTCGGTCAGCGCCGGTGGGCGCCAGGCACCGTCGGCCTGGTACAGGTTGGTGCCCGGCGGGACGATCTCGTCGATCCGGTCAAGTACGGCATCGCCCAGGGTGAGCGCGGCGCCCTTCAACGCGGCGTCGAGCTGCTCCATGGTGCGCGGCCCGATGATCACCGAGGTGACCCCGGGATGCGCCACCGGGAAGGCCAGCGCCAGTTCCGGCAGCGTGCAGCCGATCTCCGACGCCAGCTTGACGAGTTGCTCCACCACGTCCAGCTTGCGCACGTTCTCCTCGATCGCCGGGTCGAACCGGGCGGGGGTGAGCGCGGCCCGGCCGGTGGACAGGTCCACCGGCTGCCCCTTGCGGTAGCGGCCGGTCAGGAAGCCGGAGGCAAGCGGACTCCAGGTCAGTACGCCCATGCCGTAGCGCTGGGTGACTGGGAGCAGGTCGGTCTCGATCCCCCGGGCGAGCAGCGAGTACGGTGGCTGCTCGGTCCGGAACCGGTGCAGCCCGCGCCGCTCCGCGACGTGGTGCGCCTCGACGATCTGCTCGGCCGGGAAGGTCGAGCAGCCGAAGGCGCGAATCTTCCCCTGGCGTACCAGGTCGGTCAGGACCGACAGGGTTTCTTCGATGTCGGTGGTGGGGTCCGGCCGGTGCACCTGATAGAGGTCGATCCAGTCGGTGCTCAGCCGGCGCAGGCTCTCCTCGACCTCCCGGACGATCCAGCGCCGCGAGTTGCCGCCCCGGTTCCGTCCCTCACCCATCGGGAAGTGCACCTTGGTGGCGAGCACCACGTCGTCCCGGCGGCCTCGCAGCGCCTTGCCGACGATCTCCTCGGACTCGCCGGCGGAGTACATGTCCGCGGTGTCCACGAAGTTGATCCCCTGGTCGAGGGCGGCGTGGATGATTCGCGCGCAATCGTCGTGGTCGGGATTGCCCACGTAGCCGAACATCATGGTGCCGAGGCAGTGGACGCTCACCTCGATGCCGGTACGGCCGAGGACGCGGTAACGCATGGTGGTGCTCCTTGTGGTCGTCGCGTGCCGGGCGGTCGGCCCGGCCGGCTCTGCGTGCGAGCACCCTAGGAGCTGGAGTCGACTCTAGGTCAACCCGTACGCTGGGCGTCATGTCCGAAGTCGTCCCGGGCCTGAGTATCGGCGAGGTCGCCGAGCGCACTGGGCTGAGCGTGCACACGCTGCGGTTCTACGAGCGGGAAGGCATCCTGGCCGACCCGATCCGGCGCGATCCCGGCGGGCGTCGCGTCTACCACGAGAACGATGTGGACTGGCTCCACCTCTGCATGATCCTGCGCGCATCCGGCATGCCGCTGCCGGCTATCCGGCGCTACACCGAACTGGTCCGCGCGGGCGACGGCACCGAGGCGGAACGGCTGGTGCTACTGAGGAAGCACCGAGAATGGGTGCTGGACCAGATGGACCAGCTTCGGAAGTGTCTGGACCTGGTCAACTTCAAGGTCGGGGTGTACGAGGATGCGCTGGACCGAGTCGCCGTCTCGTCCGCCACCGGTACCGATGCCCGCCGGTGATCCAACGGCCCGGCCGCGACCGGCACTGCCGTGATGGAGATGGCTCACCGGTATGCGCGACGCCCGCGCGCCGTTGGCTGACGGGAGCGCCCGCCATCAGAGCCACCCGGCGCACTTGCTGGGCGTGCACTCTCGGGCTCGCCACCATGCGGATGCAGGCGACGCGGAACGGCCTGCCGACCGACGGCGAGGTTCGTTCCAGCACCCGCATCACGCCGACCACGCCGTACTCGACGGTGCGCGTGGTCATCCGGAAGTGGGACAGCAGCGCGCCCGCCTGCTGGGCCATGGGCGCGCCGGAGCCGATGGCGTGGAAGCCGACGTCCTCGTAGCGGCCGATGAGCCCGTTGGGGTTGATCTCCACGATCCACGGCCCGCCCTGGCTGTAGCCGACCGCGAGCAGGTACGCCGACAGGCTGGCCGGCGTCACTCAGCGCGCGGTGTGGCGGAGTCCGGCGAGCACGAGGGTGACGACCTGGTCGGCGTTGGTGCGGAAGCTCGGGTGCTCGTAGGCCGCGCAGATGCCGTTAATGGCGATCATGACGGCGTCGGCGCCCACGTCGTCGCGGACGGTGCCGGCCTCGGCGGCGTCGGTCAGCAGGTCGGCGATGACCTGGTGTAGGGCCTGGGCGCCCTCGGCCATGGTGTCCGAGCGGGTGGCCATGAGCGTGGCGAGGGTGCGGGCGAGCCCCTCGTGGGCGTGCAGATGGGCGACGAAGCCGCGCAGGAAGGACTCCAGCGCCTCGTCGGCGGGGAGGGTGGCGTGCAGCTCGCGGGCGCGGTCGCACAGCGCGGCGAGTTCCTCGCGGTAGACCGCCTCGGCCAGGGCCTCCCGGGTGGGGAAGTGGCGGTAGAGCGTGCCGGTGCCCACGCCGGCCAGCTTGGCGAAGTCGTCGAAGCGCAGGTTGAAGCAGTTCTTGGCGAAGAGTTCGCGGGCCTTGGCGATCAGGGCTTCGCGGTTGCGGCGGGCGTCGGCGCGGAGCGGCTTGGCATCGGTCACGTGAGGTCCCAGATTGACAAGTGGAGACTGTCTCCATATTTTGAAAGTGGAGGCTGTCTCCAATTATAGGGTACGAGGTGGCGCGTGAAGATCTTGATGTTCGGTCGGGGCGTGATCGGTGCGGCGTACGGGTGGGCCCTGGAGCGGGCCGGGCACCACGTCGAGTTCTACGTCCGGCCGGGGCGCGCGGCGGCGTACGGAGATGCGATCGACCTTGATCTGCTCGATGCGCGACGGCGGCCCTGGGGGAAGCGTCTCGCGGAGAAGTGGCCGGTGCGCCTGCGCGAGTCGCTGGAGCCGGACCACGATTTCGACCTGATCGTGCTGAGCGTGCAGCACTACGGCTTCGCGGAGGCTGCCGCCTTCCTGGGGCCGCGCGTGGGCGGGGCCACCGTGCTCGTCTTCAACAACCTGTGGGTCGAGCCGCTGACCGCGATCGAACACCTTCCCACCGAGCAGGTGGCCTGGGGTTTCCCCGGAGCCGGCGGCGGTTTCGGCGACGACGGGGTGCTGCGCGCCTCGCTGCTCCCGGTGGTCTTCCTCGGCACTCTCGACCGGCCACCGACCGAGCGCGAGCGGGCCGTGCGCGAGGTGTTTCGCGGGGCCGGGTTCCGGATCCAGGAGAACTCCGACTTCCGGGGCTGGTTGGCGCTCCACTTCGTCCAGAACGCGGGTCTGCACACGCAGAGCCTGCGTCGGGGCTCCCTGTCCGCGCTGACGCGCGGTGACATACGCGAGGCGATCCTGGCCATCCGCGAGCTGCTGCCGCTGGTCGAGGCGCGGGGCGTCGACCTGCGGCGGCATCGGTCCTCGCTGCTGCCGTTCACCGGGCCCGTCTGGCTGGCCGCACCGGTACTCGCCTGGATGTTCGCCCATTTCCCGCCGGCGCGCAGGGTGACGACGGCGCACGCCAACCCTGAGGAGTTGCGCGCGGTCTGCCGCGACACGCTCGCGGAAGCGCGTCGCCTGGGGGTGCGGGTGCCCCGGCTGGAGGCGGCCGAGCCGTACTTCGCGGACGCGACTGCGGCCGGGGTGTAGGGCTGTTGTGGTGAAAGGAGGGGTCCCCTGCTAACGCCTGGTGCATAGCAGGGGACCCCTCCTTACATAACAGCCGACACCGCGCACTGCCGAACCTGGAGCCGCCTACGTCGCCGGGTTCGGCGCGGGCTGGAACGCCACGTCGGTCACGTCGGCGACCAGTTCGGTGTAGTCGGTGCCGTACGCGGCCGGCTCGATGATGCGCAGCACCAGCGCGAACGGTCGGTCGGCACCATAGGTGCGGGCGAGTTCCGGGTGGTGCCTGGCCAGGTAGCGGGCGGCGGCGAGGTTGCTGCCCGCCGTCAGGCCGCCGATGAAGAACACCGGGCGTCCACCGACCGGCCCCCAGAACCGGGCGAGCAGGACGTAGCTGATCTCCGGGCTGAAGACGTACTCGGTGCCGCCGACCGTGAACGACCTTCGACGCTTCTCCTCGTCGAAGGTCTCGTACGTCACGCCGCGAAGGATCGCGCGTACGTGGGTGACGCTGCGCGGGCTCGCGCCACCGGGGCCGCCGACGCAGAACTCGGTCAGCCGGCCGATCTCCCCGGTCGGCTGGTCCTCGCCGACCCGGTCGGCGTGCGCGCCGCACTCCCGGGCGATGGTCGCCAACTCCACCAGCGCGGCGACATCGCGGCGGTGGACGCTGAACTCGCGGGGCGACGACGCGTGCCGGGACACCACCAGGAGACAACTCGTGCCGGCGGTCAGGCCGAAGAAGGCGCGGGCCCGGTTCAGCTTGCGCCGACGTAACAGAAACCCCGAGAGCCAGACGGCCGTACCGGCGATGACGCTCGCCAGCAGATTGATCACAAGGTCACCCACGCCTCGATCATGTCCGATGCCGTCACGCCGGGCGTCAGCGGCGGGGTAGCACGCCCAGGAGGGTCGCGGTCAGGGCCAGCCTCAGGGAGTCCCGCAGCTCCATGTGGAAGCGCGCCAGGTCGGGTTCGGCCTGGTAGGCCGCCTCCAGGCTGGGTGGCGGTGTGCTGTACGCCGACAGCGCGCCGGCCATGACCATGGTCTGCAGGCTGAACAGCGTGGCGGTCTCGCCCAACTCCGGCAGGTGCTTCTCGATCAGGGCGGTCATGGTGGCCAGGTGCGCCTTCGAGGCGCGCTTGTGGCGCAGGGCGACCTCGACGGAGACGTTGTGTTCCAGCACGGCGACCTGTGCGCCGAAGAGGTCGCAGAGCACCACTCGGGCGGCCAGTGAGCGGCTGAGAACCTCGGCCACCGCCGTCGCCCGCTCGACCATGGGCAGGTCGTCGTCGACGGAGTCGGCCAACTCGTCGGCCAGGTCGGTGAGCCACTCCTGGAGGTGGCGGTCCAGCAGTTCGAGCAGCACCGCCTCGCGGGACTCGAAGTAGCGCAGCACGTTCGGCTTCGCCAGACCCACCCGGCGACTCAGCTCGTTCAGGGTGACCGAGGCCACGGGCATCTCGTCGAGCATCGCCGACGCCGCGTCGAGGATCGCCCGTCGGCGGATCTCGCGCTGTTCCTCGGTCCGGGCCCGCTGGAAGGTCACGATCGCCAGCCTAGCTTAAGTACCTTCGGTACGTTGACAACGTACCGCGAGTACTTTAGCGTTGTCGTTACAAAATACCTCCGGTACTTAAGTCGATGGGGAGCTCTGGCATGAGCGAGAAGTGGACGACGGCGAACATCCCGGACCAGCGCGGGCGGGTCGCCGTGGTGACCGGCGCCAACACCGGACTGGGGTACGAGACCGCGAAGGCCCTCGCCGCACGCGGCGCGTCCGTGGTGCTCGCCGTACGCGACGTCGACAAGGGCGCGCAGGCCGCCGCCCGGATGACCGGCGACGTGACCGTGCAGGCGTTGGACCTGACCTCGCTCGACTCCGTCCGGGCCGCAGCGGGACAGTTGCGGTCCCGGTTCGACCGGCTCGACCTGCTGATCAACAACGCCGGGGTGATGTACACCCCGAAGCAGACCACCCGCGACGGCTTCGAGCTGCAGTTCGGCACCAACCACCTCGGGCACTTCGCGCTCACCGGGCTGCTGCTGGACCTGATGCGGCCGGTGCCCGGCTCACGGGTGGTGACGGTCAGCAGTGTCGGCCACCGCATCCGGGCCGACATCCACTTCGACGACCTGCACTGGGAGCGGTCGTACGGCCGGGTCGCCGCCTACGGCCAGTCCAAGCTGGCCAACCTCATGTTCACCTACGAGTTGCAGCGCCGCCTCGCCCCGCACGGCACCACCGTCGCGGTGGCCGCGCACCCCGGCATGTCCAGCACCGAACTCGCCCGCAACAGTCCGGCGGCACTCCGACTCCCGCTCACCTGGCTCGCCCCGCTGATCACCCAGACCCCGGCGATGGGCGCGCTGCCGACCCTGCGCGCCGCCACCGACCCCGCCGTGCTCGGCGGCCAGTACTACGGCCCCGGCGGGCGCAACGAGGTCATGGGTCACCCCCGGCTGGTCACCTCCAGCCCCCAGTCGTACGAGGTGGCCGTCCAGAAGCGACTCTGGGCCGTCTCCGAAGACCTCACCGGCGTAACGTTCCCGACCGTTCAACCCACGCGAGACCCGACCGTCGCCGGTCGACGCGCTGCCTGATCGCCCGTCCGGCCGGTCAGGAATCGCGCGAGGCGTCGAGCGTCGGGGTGCGGATCCGGTCGCAGGCGGCGAGCAGCGTGCCGAGACGGCGACGCGCGTCAGCCGCCAGCGGATCTCCGTCGCGGCGCAGCACGCGTACCGCCGTCGCGGCGGCCTCGGCCGCCCACACGGTGAGCTGCGCCGCGGCGAAGGCGTCCGCGACCGCCAGCAACCCGGCGCCGTCCTCGGCGGCGCACGCCCGCGCGTGCCGGGCCAACAGCGGCGACAGGGTTCCGTCGGTACGCTCGGCCAGCTCGGACAGGCGTTGGGCCACCGACCGCTGTGCACCGTCGGCGCAGGTCGGGCCGATCGGAGTGGCCGCCTGGCCCAGCCGGACCAGGTCGTGCAGGGCCAGCCCCTCGTACCCGGCGAGCCCGTCGCGGCGCAGCCGGTCGGTCAGCGCGACCAGGTGTCCGACGGCGGCGGACAGGTCACCGGTGGCGGCGATGGCCGCGCCACGGGCCAGTTCCAACCAGGGGTAGAACACCGCGAGGCACGGGGAGTACGACGCGTCTGCCGCCGCCATCGCCGCCAGGGCCGCGTCGGGGTCGCCGCGCCAGGCCGCCACCTGCGCGCGCTCGCCGTGGGCGAGACTGCCGTAGAGCCGGCTGGTGGCCAGTATCGCGCCGGCCGTGTCGCTGAACGTGATCGCCTGGTCGGTGCGCCCCCGCAGCCGCGCCGCATAGGACTGGAGGACGGTCAGGAAGCCGCTGCCGAGCCGTAGGCCACCCGAGCTGACCAGGTCGGCGAACTCGTCGGCCGCGATCGCGTCGATGCCGGCCAGGTCGCAGGTGAGCGCCAGCCGGGCGGCCCGGGCCGACTCCACCATCGCCTGGAGGTAGGGCACGTCCCCCCGCCAGCCGGCGACCTCCGCCTCCACCTGGGCGATCGTGTCGGCGTTGCGGCGGAACAGACCGCGTGTCGCGTCCACGTAGGCGACCACACACCGGGTCAGTCCTCGGGCACCCGGACCGGCTGCCGGCTGGGTCAGCACCGCCTGGCTCAACCGCAGCGCGGCGGCGATCTCCATCCGGTGCATCCGCATGAGCGCCTCGAAGGCCCAGACCCGCGCCTGGTGACCGGGGTCGGTCATCGGGACGGCAGCCTCGGCCAGGGTGTCGGCGGTGGACTCGTCGCCGAGGCTCCAGTACGTCACCATGCCCCGAACGGTGAGCCAGCGGCTCCGCCGCCGCTCGTCGGCGGGTTCGTCGCGGACCTGGTCGAGCACCTGGAGGGCCTCGTGCGGGCGTTCGCAGAGCATCAGGATGGTGGCCAGCAGTTCGGCGGCGTCGTGACCACCACCGGCGTCCAGCGCGGCCCGCGCGAGTTGCACCGTCAGCGGTACGTCGTAGCGGGCGAACGCCTGCATGGCTCCGGCGAGCAGCAGCCGGGGATCCTGCCCGGAGCCCGCGCCGAGCCGCCAGAGGGCGACCCGCAGCAGGTCACCCGGGCGGCGGGCGCCGGTGGCCTGCACCAGGTCGGCCAACTCGGTCTGCAACTGCCGGGTCCGGGCCGGCGGACAGCGGCGGCGCAGCAGCTCCCCGTACAGCGGGTGGGTCAACTGCACGTCGACCCGACGGTCATGCCGGACGACCGCGATCAGGCCGTTCTCCTCGGCCTGCCTGACGTCGGCCGTGTCCGTCGCGGTGGTGAGCAGACGCAGGCCCAGTTGCTCGCTCAGGGCGACCAGCTCCACCACCTTGCGTACGCCGGGAGTGAGGTGCTCGATCCGGGTGCCGATCACGTCCGTCACGTCGAGGGGCCGCGTCGAGTGGCCGTTCCACTGCCACCCGTCGTCGCAGCACGCCCACTCGCCACTGCCCATCGTGCCGTGGAGCAGCTCGTGCAGAAGCAGCGGATTGCCGGCCGAGAGGCGGAGCATCCGGTCGATCGACCGCGCCTCGACCGGCCCGCCGAGAACGGCCGTGAGCAACTCGGCGGTCTCGTCCCGGCCGAACGGAGTCAACTCGACGCGCTCGACCAACTCGTCGACGCACAGCGGTCGCAGCGGCAGCGGCATCTGCTCGCCGTCGTGCACCGTCCCGAGCAGGACCACGTCCTCCTGTCGGGCGAGCACCTGGACCAGCGCCGACGACGGCGGATCGAGCAGGTGGGCGTCGTCGACGGTGAGCACGATGGACCGACCCATGGCCTGCTCGTGCAACGAATCCACCACCCATCGCAGCACTCCGGCGGGGGTGAGACCTGCCGGCTGCGCGACGGGAAGCACCTGGGCCAGACCGCCGAAGGGCAGAGCCGTACTCGGATGAGCCGCGGTGATGGGCCAGACGACGTACCGGCTCGCGGGAAGCTGCGCCACGGCCTCGCGGACCAGCCGACTCTTACCGACGCCGGCCCCGCCGCTGAGGATGACGCCGCGTCCGCCGACGCCCGCCACCACCGATCGCAGGTGCTTCAGCTCACCGGTCCGGCCGACGAAACTACTCCGATGCACTGGATAAGCATATCGATATCGATTTCGCCTCGGTGGTTGCACATGCGGTGAAATGACATCGACCTCCGCCGAATTCGTCTCCGTCCCGGCCGGCGCCAGAGCCTTCACCGCGGCCGGTCGCTGAGGCGACCGAGTGGCGGGCGGGTGAGAGCGACCTGCCGCGGGCAGGTGCGGCGTCGTCGGCGGGGGACAACGGCCGTGCCGGAGGGGGTGTCCGCGCCCCTCGAAGCGGGGGGTGTCCCGGTCCCGGCCGGTTCTCGTAGGGTGCGCTCACACGTACCTGGAGGAGTTGGCTCGATGGGATCGAAGCGCAGGCGGGCCCGGGTGGGGCTGACGGCGGCGGCGGTCGCCGTCGTCGTGCTCGGTGTCGGCATCGGTGCTGCCGGTGCGAGTGGCCGGCAGCCCTGGTGGGGCCTCGGGCAGCAGCAGGTCTCGCCCACGCCGAGTGTGACTCCGAGCGCCGCGCCGACGCCCGACGCGCCGTCGGCGCTGGGCGCGGCGGTGAGCAGCGGGCCGACCACGGCGACGCCGTCGGCGAGTACGTCTCCGAGTGTGCCCGCGACCACGCCGCCGCCCTCGCGGACCCCGGCTGCCTCCGGTGGTCCGGCCGCGTCCACCCCGGCGACGACGCCGCCGGCCGGGAACCGCACGACCGCGCCGACGTGGGCGCCGCCGCCCGCCAACGCCGGGTTCGACTACCAGATCGGTGGGGTGTACGCGCCGCCGTCCGGCGTCACCGTGGTCAGCCGTGACCTGGAGGCGTCACCCGCCGCCGGGCTGTACAACATCTGTTACGTCAACGCCTTCCAGGCGCAGCCCGGTGCCGAGTCGTGGTGGAAGACGAACCACCCGGACCTGCTGCTGCGGGACGCGCAGGGCAACCTCGTGGTCGACGAGGACTGGAACGAGTTGATGCTGGACTACTCCACGGCGGCCAAGCGGACGGCGCTCACCACGATCGTGGGCGGGTGGATCGACCGGTGCGCCGGCAAGGGGTTCAAGGCGATCGAGCCGGACAACCTGGATTCGTTCACCCGGTCCAAGGGGCTGCTGACCGAGTCGCAGGCGGTCGCGTACGCGGCGTCGCTGAGCGCGTACGCGCACGGCAAGGGATTGGCCGTGGCGCAGAAGAACCTCGCGGAGCTGAGCACCGCCAACGCCCGCAAGGCCGGGTTCGACTTCGCCGTCGCCGAGGAGTGCGGCACGTGGAACGAGTGTGACGCGTACACCCGGACCTACGGCGCGAACGTGATCGTGATCGAGTACACCGAGAGCGGGTTCAGCAAGGCGTGCGGCTCGCACGGCAGCACCCTCTCGATCGTGCTGCGCGACCTCGCCGTCTCGGCACCGGGCTCCCGCACGTACGTCCGCAAGGCGTGCTGAGCGGGGACCTCAGCTTCCGGCCACCACCTGGATGACGCTCTCGCCACCGACCGCGTTCCCCTGGTCGGCCATGGAGCTGACCAGGTTGTAGTAGCCGGGACCGGCGTCCGGGGCGATGGCGATGGTGCTGACCGGGCGTCGGTCGGGTGCGTCGGCGGGGCGGACCGGCTCGGCCGGGTAGGTGACCAGCCCGGGGACGGTGAGCGTGCCCATGGCGTGTGCGGTGAGCTGCTCGACCGACTCGAACGGGCCGATCAGGTGGGCGGTCAGCTCGACGTCGGGCCCGGGAGTCGGCGTCACCGGTGGGTCGTCGGGCGACTCGACGATCCAGTTCAGGGTGAAGGTCTGCCCCGGCTGGTACACCTGCTCGACGTCGGCGCGCGCGCAGCAGGTGTAGGTGACCGTCGACGCCGCGACCTCCTCCACCGGGCTGACCACGCACGCGGCCAACAGGGGAAGCAGGGCGGCCAGCGGCCAGGCGCGGTGAGCCTTCATGCGCCGGATCGTATGCCCTGGTCGCAACCCCTCACCGCCGTCTCGTGACAGGTTCGGACCCACGTAGCGTCCCTGCGACGTGTGGCACGGCAGGCCACCGCCGGGGTCGGTGGGGGCCTGCCGTCGTCGCCTGCGGTGCTGCTCGGGTCAGCCGTTGTCGATCAGGCCGGCGATCTCGTTGTAGATCAGGTGCGCCTTCGCGCCCTGGTTGGACGGGCAGCCGCCGAGGTGGTGCAGGGCGATCACCCGGTGGCTGCTGTTGAGCACCGGCGAGCCCGAGTTGCCGCCGGAGGTGTCGCAGCTGTAGCTGATGTTCCAGGTGTTGTAGTTCGCGTTCCGGACGGTGCAGCGTGCGCCGTTCTGGGTGTCCTCGAAGATGGACAGCCGCTTCGGGCTGCCGTCGCCGTGGCCGGGGATGTACATCTGGGCGCCGGTGGTGGTGGCGGAAGTCGCCAGGTAGAGCGTGCCGTAGCCCTGGATGGCGGCGAAGTTGTTCACCGAGTAGAGGGCGTAGTCGAGTTGGTTGGAGCCGCCGCTGCTCACCTGGTAGAGCGTGGCGCCGCTGACCTTGGTGCCGGGGCCGGGGTTCGCCCCGCCGCAGGTGGCGCACTGGTAGTTGAACTGCATCTCGCTGCCGCTGACCGCCGACTGCGTCGAGAAGCAGTGCTTGTTGGTCAGCATCCGGTTGGTGTTGCCGACGCGCCAGGTGGTGCACGACCCGCCGCCGCTGATCAGCAGTCGCGCCACCGCGTTGCCCCGGGCGAACTCGGTCGGGTGGCTGCTCTGGTAGCAGACCACGTCGCGACGGGCGTCGGTGCTGCACACGGACTGGGTCGAGAAGTTGTGCGCGGCGATCTCGGTGCGGTCGTAGCCGCGCCAGAACCGGTCGATGGTGGCGGCGCTGCCCCGGCTGGCGCGGGTGCTGTGCAGCGTCACCACGGCGGTGTCGCCCTCGACGGACATGGCCCAGAAGCCCGGCCGCCCGTCGGTGGTGTAGTCCGAGCCGGTGGCCCGGTTCAGGTGGCGGTCGTACCGGTGGCTCTCCCGGCCGTCGGGGCTGGCCACGGTGACGTACTCGCCGGGGCCGAGTCGCAGCGAGGCGAAGTGCACCTTGACGTAGGTGGCGCCGGGGTGGTGGATGACCTGGGTCCGGCCGTCGCGGGCGTACGACAGCGCGCCGTCGAGCGTGCGCAACTCGCCGACGGTCGTCACGCCCTCGGCCACGAACTGGTCGGACTCGGGGGCGCGCTCGGACTGCGGCGCGAGAGGTGGCGCCGAGTACGCCTCGGCTGGTGCCGACAGCAGGCTCAGCCCGAGTGTGCAGGCGCTGAGCATGACCGCCAGCGTGCGCAGACGGCGCGGGGCGTGTGTCATCGTCGCTCCTCCCAGGAGACCGGAACCTTAACGATTGCTCAGTCTTCATACACGAGCCTCGTCAACATATGCAAGACTGTCGATGTATTGACGGGATGGGATCCGGCCCGACGGCACCGTCGCGTAGGGTCCTGCCCGTGTCCGACCAGCCGAGGCGCAGCCGCGCCTCCACGTACGCCCTCGTCCTGGCCGGGCTGAGCCTCGTGCTGTCGGTGATCTCCTGCGGCGTGGTGGCGGTGACGCAACTCGGCGACACCGACGCCGCGCTCCAGTCGCCGCCGCGACCGGCGACCGCGTCGGAGGTGGAGGCCGTCGCCCACGTCACGTTCCCGCCCGGCACGGTGTTCCTCTCGGCCGTCAGCAGCATCGGGCTGGAGAGCCACCTGTCGGCCAGGTTCCGGATTCCCCGCGACGCCCTCGACACCTTCGTCCGTGACGGGGACTTCGGCGCGGAACTGACCCCCGGGCTCCGCGCCGTCACGCGGGAGGACGACGTGGGCGGCGGGGACACCTGGCACCCCGAGCGCGCGGCCCGCGTCTCCGGGCTCGCCGAAGGGGCACCGGGGCCGAACGGTACGTACCGTCGCCTGCTCGTGGATCTCGACGCGACGGACGCCGTGACGATCTACCTGCGCGCGACCCGGCCCTGACCCGCGTCGGCCCCGCCGATCGTCGGTGGTCCGGCGCGGGCGGCTCCGCGACCGCCTCAGACCGTGCCGGACAGGTAGTCCTTGCGGCGCTGCGGCGGGAACTTCTCGATCGCGTACCGCAGCATGACCCTCGGCATCACCCGGTAGTGCCGGACCAGGAACTCCTCCTCCGCCGCCAGATTCCGGTTGCCCACCTCGCGCAGCATCCACCCGACCGCCTTGTGCACCAGGTCGTGCGGGTCGCGCAGGAGTCGCTCGGCGAGCCGGAACGTCCACGCGTAGTCGTCGGCCTTGATGAACGCGAGAGTGGCCATCACCGCGATCCGCCGGTCCCAGACCAGGTCCGAGCCGGCCAGCCGGTCCAGGACGTCACGGTCCCTGTCGAGCAGCCAGGGCCCGAGGACGTACGGCGCCCAGGAGTCCACCAGGTCCCAGTTGTTCAGGTGGGCACTGTGCGTCAGGACCAGCTCGACGATCCGGCCGCGTTCCCGCTCGTCGGCCCTGCCGAACTTGCGCACCAGGATGAAGACCGCGGTCAGCCGCTCCTCGTGCACCTCGCTGGTCAACAGCGTCCCCGTGTCGGCCAGGTCGAGGCCGCGCCAGTGCCGGCCGGCGACCCGGCGCTGCTGCGGCACGGTGACGCCGATGGCCCGGTCACCCTCGCCGTACCCGCCGGGAAACATCTTGAGGTACCGGCTCACCCCGGCCGCGCGGGTCGGATCGGCGAGCTGGGCGAGGTCGCGCCGGACGTCGGCGGCGGTGGTGGCCATGACTCGGCAACCTACCCCGAGCGGTGCGCCGCGCGGGGTCGTCCGTGCCGGGCGGCCGGGCTCGGCGACGTTTCGAATCCGTCACGCAGTTTCGACGGGCGTTGCGGGAAAGCGCCGGGTGGGTGAATTCGAAGAATTGGTCGCCCTGTGACGTCCACCATGTTGACAGTCCTCGGCGGTGCTTCGTTCACGCCACTTCCGTGACTTCCGCGACGGCGGTGACCTCACCATTCACGTCGGTGAGCCGAAATGGATCACAAGCGGCTGCGGATCATTGTCGGCCGGGGCTGTCCGAACGGTATTGCCGCTGACACTTTCCGGTAACCCCGAGCCTCGGCGGATTCGCTAACTTCAGCCTCGCCCGGCAGGGGGCCGGGAAAGTCGTGGGGGAGAGGGCACATGCGCAAGAAAATGATCCGGCAATTACTCGCCGGTATCGCGGTGGGGGCGGCGCTGGTGCCGGCCGTGGTGTCGCCGGCCTCGGCGGCACCCGTGTCACAGGTGCAGTGGGAGCCCTGTGAGCAGGATGACAGCGCGCTGTGCGGCACGCTCGAAGTGCCGGTCGACTGGGCCGATCCGAACGGTCCCACGATCGAGGTGGCGCTGGCCAAGCGGCCGGCGACCGATCCCGATGTACGGCGCGGATCGCTGCTGGTGAATCCGGGCGGCCCGGGTGGGTCGGGCGTGGACTCCGCATTGTGGGCCACGTACGGCGAAGAATTGCGTCGTCATTTCGACATCATCGGTTTCGACCCGCGTGGAGTGGCCCGCAGCGCACCTATCATGTGCGCCGTCGACAAGTTGTCGGCCCTGCCGGCCGACGCCATCAAGACGGCCGCCGACTTCACCCGAATGGTCACCGCGAGTCGGGCCCTGGCCGACGACTGCCGCTCCCGGAGCGGCCCGATATTCGACCACGTGAACACGCTCCAGGTGATCCGGGACATCGACGCGATCCGGGCCGCCGTCGGCGACCCGCAGTTGAATTTCCTCGGAATGTCGTACGGCACGCTGATGGCCCAGCAGTATGCGGAACTGTTCCCCACCCGGGTACGCGCCATCGTCGCCGACAGCACCATGGACCACAGCCTGGACGCCCAGGGCTTCGCCGTCACCCAGGCTGCCGCCGGGCAGGACTCGTTCAACGAGTTCGTGGCCGGCTGCGCCCGACTGCCCCAGTGCGCGCTGTACGGGCGGGACATCCGCAGGTTCTGGCAGCGGCTGCTCGACCGCGCCGCCCGGGGCGAGTTGCCGGACCCGGACAACCACAGCTACAAGATCACCAAGCGGGATCTGGTCAACTTCGTGCTGGGCAACGTGAACTACCAGCCGTACTGGCTCGACATCGCCGCCGAGTTGGAACGGGTCGACGCCGGCCGTCCGTGGGGCGTACCGGCGGCCCGCCGGTCGACCGAGGAACAGCCACCGACCGTGGTGCCCTTCGCGTACCAGGCGGTGCTCTGCGAGGACTGGAACCTCGGGGCGCAGAACATCGGGCAGTGGCGGACGATCGTGGACGCGGCCCAACTCGCCTCGCCGGACCTGCCGGACCTGCCCCGGGCGGCCATCGGTGCCATCTGCCTCGGCTGGCCCAGCACGGCGGACAACCCGCAGCGGCCGATCACCCCGACCAACCAGGCCGAGCTGCTGTTCGTCAACTCGTTGCACGACCCGGCGACCGGCTACAACTGGGCGCTCGGCGCCGCCGCACAGTTCGGCGACCACGCCGAACTGCTGACCTACGAGGGCTGGGGACACATCGTCTACGGCCGGGTGGCCTGCGCCGACGAGGCGATCGAGGCGTACCTGATCGACCTGGTGGTGCCGGCGGACGGTACGCGGTGTGCGGCAGCGCCGCCGCCGGGCACGGAGTCCGACGAGTCCCGGGGCCGCTCGGCCGGTCCGGCCGTCGACGAGGCGCCGCCGCTGGTGCCGCTGCGCAGCGACCCGAAGCTGCCGACCTGGCTGCTCTGATGTTGTGGTAAGGAAGGGTCCTCTGCTAGCGCCTCGTGCATAGCAGGGGACCCCTCCTCACAATCGTCAGCGGTTCAGGTGCCGCCGCCAGTCGCGGGGCACGCGGTCGGTGGGGCCGGGTACGCCCTGGTCGAGGGGGCGGTGGGCGGGGGCGGCGAGTTCCGGACCCTGTTCGTACATGGTCTGCTCGGTGTAGTCCCAGAACCATTCCTCGCCCGGCTCGTAGCTGCGGACGATGTTGTGGCCGGTCGCGGCGGCGTGCGCGCTCGCGTGCTGGCTGGGCGACGAGTCACAGCAGCCGACCTGCCCGCACCGGGCGCAGCGCCGCAGGTGGACCCACCAGCCCGGTGGGTCGGCGGCCTCGCAGTCGGCACATCCCGGACCGCTGGGTGGGACCGAGGGGTCGATGCCGTCCATGGGGTTTCCTCCGTGAGAGAAGTGTGCGGTCACCGTCGGGCGCGGCAGTTCAGGTCTCCGGCTCGTGGGCGGGACGTCGCGCGGGCTGGGCGGAGCGGGCGGGAATGTAAGGAAGGGTCCCCTACTATGCACGAGGCGTTAGCAGGGTGCCCTTCCTTACACCTGGGCCAGGAAGGCGGCCAGGCCGTCCAGGACGCGGGTGACGTCGCTGTCGTCGTTGTACGGGGCCAGGCCGAGCCGGAGCGCGTGCTCGTCGTCGAGATCGAGCCGACGGAACGGCTCGTACGCGTAGAAGGAGCCTGCCGGGGCCAGGACGTCGTGGTCGAGCAGGAACCGGTAGGCGTCGCGGGTCTTGCGGCCGGGCAGGGTGAGCAGCAGCGTCGGGGTACGGTCGGCGGCCCGGGAGTGGACCACCACGTCCGCGCCCAGGTCCGCCAGTCCCTCCTCGATCCGGTGCCGCAGCCGGGTCTCGTGCGCGTCGACGGCGTGCAGCGAGGCACGCAGCCGCTCTCGCCGGGAGGTGTTCGCCGGGTCGTCACCGGGTGCGATGTCGGCGAGGAAGTCGACGGCGGCGGTGGCGCCGTCCAGCATCTCGTACGGCAGGGTGCCGAGTTCGAATCGCTCGGGCACGACGTCGGTGGCCGGGATCAGCTTGTCCGGTCGCAGCGTCTCCAGCAGACCCGGGTCGGCGGCGAGTACCCCGCAGTGCGGTCCGAGGAACTTGTACGGGGAGCAGACGTAGAAGTCGGCACCGAGCTCGGGTACGTCGACGAACTGGTGTGCCGCGTGGTGCACACCGTCGACGAAGACCTGTGCGCCGACCGCGTGTGCGGCGTCGGCGATCGTCCGGACGTCGGGTCGGGTGCCGAGCAGGTTGGACGCGCCGGTGACGGCGACCAGCCGGGTCCGGTCGGTGACCGCGTCGGCCACCGAGGCGGGGTCGAACTCGGCGGTGGCCGGGTCGAGGTCGATCCAGCGCACCTCCGCGCCGGCCCGTTCGGCGGCCAGCACCCACGGCCGGACGTTGGCGTCGTGGTCGAGCCGGGTGACCACCACCTCGTCACCGGGACCCCAGTCCTGGGCGAGGATCCGGGAGAAGTCGAAGGTCAACTGGGTGGCGCTGCGGCCGTAGACGATCCCGGCGGCGGGTACGCCCAGCAGGTCGGCGTAGGCGAGCCGGAACGCGCCGACGGCGGCGTCCGCGTTGGTCTCCGAGAGCGCGCCGGTGCCCCGATTGGAGATCGGGGCGGTCATCGTGGCGGTGACCGCGTCGGCGACCGGGCGCGGCGTCTGCGTGCCACCCGGGCCGTCGAAGTGCGCGATGCCCGAGGCCAGCGAGGGGAAGTGGGCGCGGAGCGCGGCGACGTCGAACCCGATCGGTCCGGCGGGTGCGGTGGAGGTCATCATCGGTCTCCTGGCGGTCGGGCGGGTGGTCGGGCGGGCGAGGGCGCGGCGCCTGCAACATAGTGCAGACGGGCGGGGTTCGGCAGGATGGGCGCGGGGCTAGGCTGACGCCCGGTAGACGACAATGGTCCTAATGAGACTGAGGGTGCGAACGTGGTGGACGGCACGACCGTGACCGGCGGCGAACAGGACAGGCCAACTCTGGACACCGGAGTGCCGCAGACCGCGCGGATCTGGAACTACCTGCTCGGCGGCAAGGACAACTTCGCCGCCGATCGCGAGGTCGGCGACCAGATCATCGCCAACCTGCCGCAGCTCGCGCAGAACGCCCGGTTGTCCCGCGCGTACCTGGCCCGGGCGGTGCGCCACCTGGCCGGCACGGCGGGCGTCCGGCAGTTCCTGGACGTGGGCACCGGCCTGCCGACCGCCGACAACACCCACGAGGTGGCGCAGTCCGTCGCTCCGGACGCACGCATCGTGTACGTCGACAACGATCCGCTCGTGCTGGCACACGCCCGCGCCCTGCTGGTCGGTACGCCCGAGGGCGCCACCGACTACGTCGACGCCGACCTGCGCGACCCGGACCGGATCCTGCGCGAGGCGGCCCGGACGCTGGACCTGGACCAGCCGGTCGCCGTGATGCTGATGGGCATCCTCGGTCACGTCGAGTCCGACGACGAGGCGAAGGCGATCGTCGACGGACTCGTCGGCCGCCTGCCCTCCGGCAGCTACCTCGCGATGTACGACGGCAGCGACACCAGCGAGGCGGTCACCGAGGCGGTCCGGATCTGGAACGTCTCCGCCAACCCCCGCTACCACCTGCGCAGCCCGGAGCGGATCGCCGGCCTGTTCGCGGGCCTGGAACTCGTCGAGCCGGGCGTGGTCTCGGTGACCCGCTGGCGGCCCGACGGCGACCCGGCCGAACTGCCCGAGGAGATCGACCAGTACTGCGCGGTCGGACGGAAGCCCTGACGGCGGTAGCGTCAGTTATCAGTCGTACGGCATCTAGCTGGCAGTCCATCTCGTTGGTACTGTCGCCCGATGCCGACGGATTTCGAAGCTGAGGGCGTCGACCGCACCCGCTTGGGACGGCTGCTCGCGCGGGAGCGGTCCACGTTCGTGGACCGCCACCCCCGCTCGGCCGCCGCGTACGCCGACGCCGGGCACCTGTTCGGCAGGGTCCCGATGACCTGGATGAACAAGGTCGCGGCCGGCTTCCCGGTCTATCTGGACCGGGCGCGCGGGGCCCGGGTCACCGACGTCGACGGCCACGAGTACGTCGACTTCTGCCTCGGCGACACCGGGGCGATGGCGGGCCATTCCCCGGCACCGGTGGTCGAGGCGGTCACCCGACGCCTGGCCGAGCTCGGTGGGGCGGCCACCATGCTGCCCACCGAGGAGGCGGCGGCGGTCGGTGCCGAGCTGGCCCGGCGTTTCGGGCTGCCCGCCTGGAGCTTCACGCTGACCGCCACCGACGCGAACCGGTGGGCCGTCCGGCTGCTGCGCGCCGTCACCGGCCGTCCCCGCATCCTGGTCAACAGCTACTGCTACCACGGATCGGTGGACGAGTCGCTGATCGTGGTCGGGCCGGACGGGCGGCCCCGCAGTCGGGCGGGCAACGTCGGCGCTCCCGGCGACGTGACCGCCACCAGCCGGGTCGCCGAGTTCAACGACCTGGACGGGTTGGCCCGCGAACTCGCCCACGGCGACGTGGCCGCGGTGCTGATGGAACCGGCGCTGACCAACATCGGCATCGTGCTGCCCGAGCCCGGCTACCTCGACGGGGTACGCGCGCTCACCCGTCAGTACGGGACCTACCTGGTCAACGACGAGACGCACACGTTCTCCGCCGGGCCGGGCGGTGCGACCGCCGCCTGGGACCTGGCACCGGACGTGGTCACCATCGGCAAGGCCATCGGCGGCGGCATCCCGGTCGGCGCGTACGGCCTCTCCGCCGAACTGGCCGCCGCGCTGACCGACCGGACGGACCTCGACCTGGTCGACATGGGCGGGGTGGGTGGCACCCTGGCGGGCAACCCGGTGTCGATCGCAGCCACCCTGGCCACCCTGCGGGAGGTGCTCACCGACGAGGCGTTCACCGGCATGGCCGAGACGGCGACCCGCTTCGCCGAGGGGGTGGGCGCGCTGTTCACCGAGTACGCGTTGCCGTGGTCGGTGAGTCGGCTCGGCGCGCGGGTGGAGTACCGCTTCGTCGACCCGGCTCCGCGTACCGGCACGGAGTCGGCCCGGTGCGCCGACGGCGACCTGGAGGACTACCTGCACGTCTACCTGCTCAACCGGGGGATCCTGATGACCCCGTTCCACAACATGGCGTTGATGTGCCCGCAGACCACGGTCGAGGACGTCCGCCGGCACCACGAGGTGTTCGGCGACGCGCTCGGTGAGCTGGTGGGGTGACCGGTCGGGGTGGTAACGGTCGAAACCTATTGACTTTCGATAGGTAGCGAGTGATGGTCGATGCATGCTGGTGACACGTTGGGCGGTGGCCGCCCTCAGAGTCTTCCTCGTGGTGCTGTTCGGGATCCTGGTCGTGTTCCAGACCCTCTCGCTGCCGGGGCAGTTCGCCCACATGGCACAGGAGTCACCGGACCAGGCGTACCTGCGGTGGCCGTTGACCGCCGTCACGGTCTTCTGGGTGCTCTGCGTCCAGGTGGTGATCGTCTCCACCTGGAAGTTGCTCACCCTGGTCAAGAACGACCGCATCTTCAGCCCGGTCTCCCTGGTCTGGGTGGACGTCATCGTGTGGGCCGTCGCCGCCGCCTGGGTGGTGCTGGTGGCCGTGTTCCTCTACGTAGGATTCAGGGCCGACGACCCCGGAGTCCCGTTCCTGCTGCTCCTGCTCTCGACCGGCGTCGCCGTGCTGGGGCTGCTGATGGTGGTGCTGCGCGCGCTGCTGCGCCAGGCCACCACGCTGCGGACCGACATGGAAGCGGTGATCTGATGCCCATCGTGGTACGCATCGACGTCCAGCTCGCCAAGCGCAAGATGAGCGTCGGTGAGTTCGCCGATCGGGTCGGGCTCACACCGGCGAACGTGGCGGTGCTCAAGAACGGCCGGGCCAAGGCCGTCCGGTTCAGCACCCTGGAGGCCATGTGTCGGGTGCTCGAATGTCAGCCCGGTGACCTGCTGGAATGGGTCGAGGAGTGAGTCCTGCGGGGCCCGGCCGCCGGGCCGAGCCCCGCAGGGTGTGGCCTATCTCGTGCAGCAGGATGTGCATGTTCTCGGCGTCCAGGTTGGTCATGTAGTACTCGTGGCCCATGCGTTGACCCCGGTCGCCGCCGGCACCGCCGCCGAACCCGTCGGTCAACCGCAGCGACTGGTCGTCGTGGCGGGCCACCCCACCGGGGCGGTTCGGGTACTGCCCACCCTGGCTGAAGAAGCGACCGCACTCGGGCGCGCACTGCGGGGCGTTCGGCCACGGCTGGCCATGACCTGGTCCCAACCGTGGTTGCGGAACCCGTACAGGTTGCCGTTGTGGTGGGTCCGCGCCACGTGCTGCCACACCGAAATCCAATGATCTCCGAAGTGAGTTTCGCCGGAGATCTCCTGAGAGGGATTGCCGAAACGGTTTTCGAGGTTCATTGTCGGAGATCGGACCACCGAGGTCTTCGCGCGTGCGCTGACCATCGGTCCTGGCGGCACGGGCGACGCGTCGGGGACCTCTGGGCGAGGAGAGCAGACGATGACCGAGAAGAACGGCGGGTCACGGGGGCGGGCGGCGAACACCCGGGCCGCTGCCGGACGGTCCAGCGGTCGATCGATCATGCGTGACGTCGCCGCGCGGGCGGGGGTGTCCGCCCAGACGGTCTCCCGGGTCATCAACGGCCACCCGTACGTCGCCGACGACACCCGCCAACGGGTGCTGACCGCGATGCGGGAGCTGGACTACCAGCGCAACCCGGCGGCCCGTGCCCTGGTCACCCGGCGCTCCGGCACGCTCGGGATCATCGGGTACGAGAGCCCGCTCTACGGGCCGACGTCGATGCTCTACGCCATCGAGGGGGCGGCCCGCTCCGCCGGCTACTTCGTCAGCGTCGCCAGCGTGCGGCACCTGGACCGGCGGTCGGTGCTCGACGCGGCGGACTGGTTGCGCCGGCAGTCGGTCGAGGGGCTCATCGCCATCGCGCCCAAGCCCGCCATGGCCGGCGCGCTGGCCGAGGCGGCGGGCGGGCTCGCGGCGGTGACGGTCGGCGGTGGGTGTAGCGACGAGATCGCCAGCGCACAGATCGACAACGTGGCGGGGGCCCGACTCGCCACCCGACACCTGCTCGACCTCGGGCACGCCACCGTGCACCACGTGTCCGGCCCGGACGACTGGCCGGAGGCGGCGGAGCGGATCCGGGGATGGCGGGAGGCCCTGCGGTCCGCCGGTGCTCCGGTGCCCGCCGTCGTCCCCGGGGACTGGAACGCCAGCACCGGATACCAGCAGGGGGAGCGGCTGGCTGCCGACCCCGACGTCACCGCCGTCTTCTGCGCCAGCGACCAACTCGCTCTCGGCCTGTTGCGCGCGCTGCACGAGGCGGGTCGGCGGGTGCCGGAGGACGTCAGCGTGGTCGGCTTCGACGGCACGCCGGACGGCGCGCACTTCCTGCCCCCGCTGACGTCGGTCCGGCAGGACTTCGCCGAACTCGGCCGACGCAGCCTGGGACTGCTGCTGGCGCAGCTCGACCCGGCCGGGCAGACGCCGGTGCGACGACGCGACCTGCTGGTGCCGGAGTTGGTCAGCCGCCGCAGCGCCGCGACGCCGGGGAGCGTGGGTCGACCGCTGCGCGCGCTGCGACCGGCCAGCCTGATCGGTTAGCGCCCCCGGCCGAGAAGGATTCTCCCGGCCCGGTGGGTCGTCGGCTCCGGCGACGCCGCCCGGCTCAGCGGTGCACCGCCGGTCCGGTCGACTCGCGGACGACGAGGCGGCCGGGTTGCCGGATGACGCCGCTGCCGGGGTTGCCGTCGAGAGCGGCGTAGAGGTGCTCGACCGCGGTCGCACCGAGCCGCTCCAGGTTGAGGTCCACGGTGGTCAGCGGTGGACGGCAGTCGGCGGCGAAGAACTCCCAGTTGTCGTAGCCGACGATCGCCACGTCGTCCGGGATGCGTCGGCCGAGGTCACGCAGTGTGTCGGCCGCTCCGGCGGCCAACTGGTCGTTGCCGCAGAAGATCGCGTCCACGTCCGGGCGGGCGGCCAGCAGCAGGCGGGCGGCGTGCCGACCCCACCGCTGCGACCACTCGCCGAAGAGTGGGTCCCCGGCGGGATCGAGGCCCGCCTCGGTGAGCACCGCCCGCAGCCCCGCCGCCCGGTCCCGGGCGGAGCGGTAGCCGTCCGGACCGGTGATGTGCCCGATCCGCCGCCGTCCGTGCAGCACCAGGTGCTCCGCGGCGAGCCGGGCGCCGCCCTCGTCGTCGGCGATGACCGACAGGTCCCGGGGGTCGGTCGACTCGGCGTAGGCGTAGACCACCGGGACCGGGATGTCCTGCGTCAACGAGGGTCCGGCCTCGTTGCTGTCGCCGACCACGATGAACCCGTCGACCTGCCGTGCCAGCAGCGTCCGGATGTAGTGCTGACGCCGGATGGCGTCGCCCCGGGCGTCGCAGAGCAGCACCGACATCTGCTCGTTGCCGAGGGCGTTCTCGGCACCGAGCAGGATGGACATGGCGAACCGGCCGCCGAGTTCGTCGGTGAGCAGCCCGACGGTGCGGGTGCGTCCGTTGATCAGCCCGGAGGCCAGCGCGTTGGGCTGGAAGGAGAGTTCGCCGGCCGCGCGCAGGACGCGTTCCCGGGTGGCCTGGGCCACCTCGGCGCGTCCGTTGAGCGCCTTGGACGCGGTCGCGACCGAGACGCCGGCCCGGCTGGCCACGTCACTCAGCGTCACTGACTGTGATCGTCGTCGCCCCACCGAAAGCCTTTCGCAAAAGTTTCAGGACGGCCGGCAGGTGGTCGCCGCCCCCGTATTCGGGGCAAGCGTAGAGCGCAGAGTGCATGCAGGGGAAGGCGAAGACCGCACCGAAACAGGTTCAGGTTTTACCCGTCCGACATCTTGCCGAAACCGTTTTCGTGGGACACGCTAGCGGCGGAAAGTGATACCGACCACCTCGGCGGCGGTGCGGCTTGCCGTGCCGATCCCGTCGGAACCGGCGGGAGGCGACACCGATGAGGACGGACGAGGCATCGCCCACGAAGGCGGCGCGAACGTCCTCACCGGTGCATCGGTCCCGCGCGAGACAGCAGTACGACGGTGCCCCCGTCGGACCGTCCCCACGACACCTCGGCTCGGCGGAACACCGCCGACGACCCGATGTCCACACCCTGACCCTGCCCGGCCGGCCACTCGTCGGCCGTACCTGATCATCCGGCTTCGCCGATCACGTCCACGGGGGCGCCACGGTCGACGGCCGGGGCGGCGGCTCCCGTCCCACCCGATCGCGCGGAACCGTCCGCTACCCGGCTCACGGGAACCGCCTCGCGGCTCCCCGGCGAGCTTCGATGCGACTAGGAGAGGAATCATGAGGAAAACCCTGGGCAGGCGTACTGCCCTGCGTTCGCTGGCCGGAGCCATGGCGGCGACGATGGTCCTCGCCGTGGCGGCCTGCGGCAGCGACGAGCCGAGCGGCACCAGCGCGGCCGAGGCCGGGCCGACCGGCGTCGACGACGGCAGCGAGCTGACCCTGTGGACCCGCGCACCCCTGGAGAAACAGGCGAAGCTGCTGGTCGACGCGTACAACGCCAAGCACCAGAACCAGGTCAAGCTGACCGTCGTACCGAACGACGACTACGTCGCCAAGGTCGGCGCGGCGGCCGGTTCCGGCGGTCTGCCCGACCTCTTCGCCGCGGACATCGTCTACGTGCCGAACTGGGTGAACCAGGGCCTCTTCCAGGACATCAGCGCCAACATCGACGGCCTGGACTTCAAGGACCAGATCAACAAGGGACACCTCTCGGCGGGCACCGTCGACAACAAGGCCCACGTCCTGCCGTTCGTGCTGGACCTGTCCATGATGTTCTGGAACAAGCAGTTGTTCCGGGACGCCGGGCTGGACCCGGAGAAGGCGCCGGCGTCGCTCGCCGAGTACGCCGCCGCCGCCAAGGCGGTGCAGGCGTCGGGCAAGGAGGGCGTCTACGGTACGGCCGCCGGGCTGAACTGCGGCGGCTGCCTCGTCTTCACCTGGTTCCCGTCCGTCTGGGCCGGCGGCGGCCAGGTGCTCAGCGAGGACGGCACCGAGTCCAAGCTGGGCGACGAGACCGCGCAGAAGGTCTTCAACACCTGGCAGGACCTGTGGCGCTCGGGTGCCGTGCTGCCCGCCTCGGCGGGGGAGACCGGTCCGACCTGGACCGCCGCCTTCACCGAGGGCAAGGTCGGCCTGATGTTCTACCCGGCGACGCTGCTCTCCTCGACGCCGTTCGACGTCGGTGTCGCCGGCATCCCCGGTCCCGACGGCGGTGCCTCCACCTTCGTCGGTGGCGACGGCATCGGCATCTCGAAGGACTCCAAGAAGGCAGCCCAGGCGTGGAACTTCCTGAGCTGGATGATGTCCGAGGAGGCCCAGGTCGAGGTGCTGGCCAAGAACAAGGACGTGGTCTCCCGGGCCGACCTGGCGAACAACAAGTACGCCGCCGAGGACCCGCGCCTGGTGACCATCAACGAGGTGGCCGGTCAGGGTGACACCCCGGTCGCGCTCAACTTCCAGCAGGCGTTCAACGCACCGAACAGCCCGTGGCTGACCCTCGTCCGTAACCAGGTGCTCAACGGCAACGGCGACCTGCAGAAGGACAACGGCGAGATCAGCGCCGTCCTGAAGCAGTAGGTACCCGGCGTGGGCGTGTGCCGCCCGAGGAGTCCCTACCGGTCGGCACACGCCCGCGTCGCGCCCACGTTCGGTCCGCCAGCGAAGGAAACGAGAGGTTCCCATGAGCGTCACCGCACCGTCTCGCCCGCCCCGCGCGGCGACACGGCGCCGCGCCCGTCCCCGAGGTCGTCAGGCCCTGCTCGGCTGGCTCTACGCGACACCCACCGCGGTCTTCGTGGCGCTGCTGTTCGCCGTGCCGCTGGTGCTGGTCGTCAAGATGTCGCTGTCGCGGTGGCCGCTGCTCACCGGTGACCAGGGGTTCAACGCGCCCGACAACTTCGTGAAGGCGGTCGAGCACCGGTTCTTCACCGACTCGGTGGTGTTCACCCTCAAGTACACGGCGCTGGCGACCGCGCTGCTGCTGGCGCTCGGCCTGGGACTCGCCCTGCTGGTGCAGGAGTCCAGCCGGTGGAACAACCTGCTGCGGGCCTCATTCCTGATCCCCAGCGCGCTCGGTCTGGCCTCCGCGTCGCTGCTGTTCTACGTGATCTACTCGCCGTACGCGAGCCCGCTGGCCCCGCTGATGGACCGCCTGGGCATCACGTTCCTCGGCTCCCCGAACGCGGCGCTGTTCTCCACGACCTTCCTGATCGTGTGGCGGTACGCGGGCTTCTACATGGTGCTCATGCTGGTCGGCCTACAGGGAATCCCCGCCGACGTGTACGAGGCGGCGCGTACCGACGGTGCGAGCCGTTGGCAGACCTTCCGCAAGGTCACCCTGCCGCTGCTGCGCCCCACGCTGGCGCTGACGACCGTGCTCTGCGTGACCGGCTCCCTGCTCGCCTTCGAGCAGTTCTACATCCTGACCAAGGGCGGCCCGGACAACAGCACGATCACCGTCGTGCAGCTCATCTACATGGTGGCGTTCCAGGGCCAGAACGACCTGGGGGTGGCGGCGGCCATCTCCGTCATCGTGCTGGTCGCCCTGATCCTGATCAACGCGTTGCAGATGCGCGCCTTCCGGTCCGAGGAGAACTGATCCGATGGCCGTCGTTTCCCGCACCACACCGACCGTCGCCGACCGGACCCCGCCGTCCGGGTCGCAGCCGTCGAGGCCGAAGAAGCCGGCCGGCACCACCATCGCCGGGATCGCGCTGCGGACGCCGTACTGGGTGTTCACCGGTTCGGTCGCCCTGATCTTCCTGGCACCGCTGGTCTGGACCGCGATCGCCTCCGTCTCCCCGCAGCCGGGCACCAACCAGGTCGACGGTTGGGGCATCGGCAACTACCAGACGTTGGCCGCCTACCAGGCCGGCGTCTGGCGCTACCTCGGCAACTCGGCGTTCGTCTCGCTGCTCACGGTGGCGCTGACGCTGCTGATCTCGTTCCTCGGCGGGTACGCCTTCGCCCGGTTCCGCTTCCCGGGCAAGAACATCCTGTTCCTGCTCACCCTGGCCATCCTGATGGTCCCGTACGCGACGCTGCTGATCCCGCTCTATGTCCTGCTCAACCAGGTGGGGTTGCAGAACTCGCTGGTCGGCGTCGCGCTCGTGCTGACCATGTTCCAGTTGCCGTTCTCCACCTTCCTGATGCGCATCTCGTTCGAGGCGGTGCCCCGCGAACTCGACGAGGCCGCGATGGTCGACGGGTGCTCGTCGTTCAGCGCGCTGTGGCGGGTGCTGCTGCCGGCCGTGAAACCGGGCCTGATCACCGTCGGTCTCTTCGGTTTCCTCGCCGCGTGGAACGACTTCATGGCTCCGCTGATCCTGATCAACGACACCGAGAAGATGACGCTGCCGCTGGCCGTGTCCAACCTGCGCGGCCAGGTCCAGGGCGTCGTCGACTACGGGGCGACCGAAGCGGGCGTCGTCGTGCTCGCCCTGCCGTGCATCGTCTTGTTCCTCCTGCTGCAACGACACTACGTGCGCGGCTTCATGTCCGGCGCGCTGAAAGGATGACCATGAGCGGCAACGCACATCCGGCCGCACCCGTCCTGCCGGTCCGGGGTCGCCTGCGCCCCCTCGACCTGCGGGAAGTCCGGATCGCGGGCGGATTCTGGGCCGAGCGCCAGTCGGTCAACGGCGGCGTGACCCTCGACCACATCGCGCACTGGCTGGAACGGGAGGGCTGGGTCCGCAACTTCGACCTGGCGGTGGACGGCGACCTTTCCGGCGAGCGACGCGGACGCGAGTTCTCCGACTCGGAGATCTACAAGTTCCTGGAAGCGATGGCGTGGGAGATCGGCCGGACCGCCGACCCGGACCTCGAAGCGCGGTTCCGCGCCCTGGTGCGGCGGGTCGGCGCGGCGCAGGAGCCCGACGGTTACCTGAACACCAGGTTCGGCCGCCCCGGACAGCAACCGCGCTGGTCGGACCTGGAATGGGGGCACGAACTCTACTGCGTCGGCCACCTCGTCCAGGCCGCCGTGGCCCGGGCCCGGACCCGGCCGGACGCCGACGACGGCCTGCTCCAGATCGCCTGCCGGGCCGCCGACCACGTCTGCGAGGTGTTCGGCGTGGACGGCATCGACAGCGTCTGCGGCCATCCGGTGATCGAGACCGCCTTCGTGGAACTGGCCCGGACCACCGGCCAGGACCGCTACCTGACCCAGGCCGCGCTCTTCGTCGACCGGCGCGGTCACGGCCGGTTGGCCGACATCGAGTTCGGTCGGGAGTACTTCCAGGACGAGACCCCGGTCCGGCAGGCCACCGTGCTGCGCGGGCACGCGGTGCGGGCGAACTACCTGGCCGCCGGGGCCGTCGACGTGGCGGTCGAGCTGAAGGACGCCGGCCTGCTGGACGCGGTACGCGGCCAGTGGCAGCACACGGTCACCCGGCGTACCTACGTCACCGGTGGGCAGGGTTCCCGGCACCAGGACGAGGCGTTCGGCGAGGACTGGATGTTGCCGCCGGACCGGGCGTACTCGGAGACCTGCGCGGGCATCGGCTCGGTGATGCTGGCCTGGCGGCTGCTGCTCGCCGACGGTGAGTCCCGCTACGCCGACCTCATCGAGCGGACCCTGTTCAACGTGGTGTCGACCTCGCCGTCGACCGACGGGCGCAGCTTCTTCTACACCAACACGCTGCACCGGCGGGAACTCGGCACGGTGCCCGACGCGGACCGGCCCAGCCTGCGCGCGGCGGCCTCGCTGCGCGCGCCGTGGTTCGAGGTCTCCTGCTGCCCGACCAACGTGGCCCGCACCGTGGCCAGCCTCGGCGCGTACGCCGCCACCTGCGACGACGAGGGCCTGCAACTGCACCAGTACCTGCCCGGGACGGTGGCGCACCGCCTCCCCGACGGTCGGGAGCGCTGCCTGGTGATCAGCACCGACTACCCGCACGACGGCGAGATCCGGGTACGCGTCGACAGCGACGACGACCACCCGTGGTCGCTGTCGCTGCGGGTGCCGGACTGGGCCGTCGACGGGGCCACCGTCACCGTGGCCGGAGCCACCCGGCCGGTCGCCCCCGGCATGGTCACCGAGCAGCGCACCTGGCGACGCGGCGACGAGGTCGTCCTGGCCCTGCCGATGGCGCCCCGCTTCACCTATCCGGACAGTCGCATCGACGCGGTGCGGGGCTGTGTCGCGGTGGAGCGTGGCCCGCTGGTGTTCGCGTTGGAGTCGGTGGACGTGCCGGAGGTGGCGACCGTCGACGAGCTGCGCGTCGACACCAGCCGACCGCCCCGGCTGGTCGACGGCCGGGTCGTGGTGCGGTGCCGCCGGGTGCGCGCGGACGACCACGAATGGCCCTACCGGGCCGACGCCGCCGAGTCGTCGCCCGCGTCCGTCGAGGTGTTCGACGAGGTGACGCTGGTGCCGTACCACGCCTGGGCCAACCGTGGCCCCTCGACCATGCGGGTCTGGATCCCCGTCGACGGTGACCTGCCGGAGCAGGGCCGGGGGCGGAGCTGATGTTAGCGCTCACACCGAGCCTCCCGGCCCGCGCCGCCCGCACCACCACGAGCCGCTCGAATCACCACCTAGGTGCGACGTGGGGGACCGCCTCACCCGCCCACCCGCGCCGATATCAAGGAGGAAGAAGATGATCCGCAGACGCGTGCGGAGGGTGCCCCTCTGGGGTGCCCTTGCCGCGCTCGTGGTGTCGGGGACGGTCGCCGTATCGTCCCCGGCCCACGCGGCCGGCCCCGTCCTGCCCGGCAACGAGGGCGACGTCGGGGTCCACACCAACGGTCAGAACCACGTCATGGACATCGGCGACCCGGTCTACAGCAACGTCGGCAGCGTCGCCGACCAGCTTCGGCCGGGCGTACCGTTCACCGCCGGCAGCATGCACCAGTCGATCTTCGAGAAGGACCTCGCCGCCGGCGGTACGGACTACTACCTCGACCGCATCCTCGGAGTCAGCGGCACGCTCGGGTCAGCGGTGCTGATGACCCGAGGGCGCACCCTCTACATGCGCGGCGCGAGCAACAACAACTTCACCGTGATGGGCTTCGCCGGCAACACGTTCGTCGGCGGCCCCAACAACCTCGGCAACCTCTACACCGTCACGGTGCCCGGGCAGACCGTGTCCGAGGTCAACGCCAACCGGTTCAACGCACCGAGCCACGCCAGGAGCCGCTACACCATCGGCAGCACCGGCGTCACCGCCGACCTGACGAAGTTCATCACCTACGACAACGTGGCGGTCACCGCCATCCGGTTCACCAACCCCGGCGGCTCGGCGGCCAGCTTCACCGTGCGGGCCGCGTCCCCGCTGGCCACCCAGGCGGCGGGCGACGCCGCGCTCACCGGCACCCGCACCATCACCAGCGGCTCGAACAACGGGCTGGTCGACACCCCGTGGGACACCGTCCGGGTGGACCTGACCGGCTCCGGCTTCACCCGCAGCGGCAGCAACCTGGACCGGGTGATCACCGTCCCGGCCGGTGGCTCGCTGTCGCTCTCGGTGGTCGGCGCGGTCTCCTCGGCCACGCTGCCCGAGACGGTGGAGAGCTACCAGGAGTACGCCGACCTGTCGCCGACCACGGCCGTGCGGACCGGCATCACCGCCTTCCACCGCCGCTGGGCCCAGGACGTGCCGTACATCAACGTGCCGGACCCGGCGCTGGAGAAGGCCATCGTGTACCGCTGGTGGGGCGAGCGCTACAACTCGCTCGACGCCAACGCCTCCGGCCACGTCTACCAGTACCCCACCACGATCGAGGGGGTGAACCTCTATCAGAACTCGGTCGCGCTGACCCAGCCGATGCACCTGCAGGACACCAAGTGGCTGCGGACGCCCTATCTCGGCTACGGCCAGATCCTCAACATCGGTGAGCTGTCCGGCTCCTCGGCCTTCCTGGACAGCCCGGGACACACGAGCTGGAACAACCACTACTCGCAGTACCTCGGCACGGCCGGACTCGAGGCGTACAACGTGCACGGCGGCGGCAAGCAGGTCGCCCGCAAGTTCGCCCAGTACTTCGAGGGCGACGGCGTCGGCCAGTTGGAGCACTACGACGGCAACGACGACAAGCTGATCGCGTACGACACCAACTACATGCCGGGCAACGACGCCGACGCGATCACGTTCGGCTTCCCGAAGGTGAACGCCGGGGCACCGGGCGCGCGGACGATCGAGCGGCCGGAGTCGGCGTACGTGTGGGGCGCGTTCGACGCGGCCCGTCAGCTCTACCAGATCTCCGACGCCGACCAGGCCAAGATCGACGCGATGGGGACCAGCGCCGACGAGATCCGGGACGCGATCCTGACCCGGCTGTGGAGCCCGGACATGCGGATGTTCCTGGCCGGCACGTCGCACGGCGCGAGCAGCGCGGCGACCGCGAACGGGCGGGCCAACCCGCTGCCCGCCTCGGCCCGGAACCTGATCCCGGCCAAGGAGACGAACCTCTACGACATCTACGCCGAGAACCTGATCCCGACCGACCAGTGGGAGAAGTACGTCGACGGGTTCCGGTTCCTGACCTACGGCGACAACTTCCCGATCTTCCCGTTCTACACCGCCAACCAGTACGACCGGTCGGTGTACGGGATCGGTGGCTCGAACAACTTCTCGAACATCAACTTCACCGTGCAGTACCGCGGTGTCCGTTCGGCGCTGCGCCACTACGACCCGGAGCAGAAGTACATCACCCCGGAGTACGCCAAGCGGCTGCTGGACTGGATGGCGTGGAGCATCTACCCGAACGCCGACATGCGGGTCGCGAACCAGGCCGAGTACTACTCCAACTGGAACCCGACGACGCGCTCCTACAACCGCAACAACCAGAACCACATCATGCTCGGCAACATGAACTACATCTTCATCGAGGACATGGGCGGCATCCAGCCGCGTTCCGATGACAAGATCGAGTTGTGGCCGATCCAGTTCGGCTACGAGCACTTCATGGTCAACAACCTGCGGTACCACGGTCAGGACGTCACCATCGTCTGGGACCCGGACGGCAGCAAGTACGGCCTGGGCGCCGGCTACAGCCTGTTCCTCAACGGCGAGAAGAAGGTCACCACCGACAAGCTCGGCAAGGTCACCTACGACCCGAACACCAACCAGGTGCAGGCCGAGGACGGGGTGACCGTCACCTTCACCGCCACCACCGGCACCGACTTCCCGAGCGCGGTGGACACCCCGATCTCCGACGACCGGGTCGTCAGCTACCTCAAGACGGCCGGGATCGACCTCACCGAGGAGGCGCCGAACCTGGCGCAGGGCGCCCAGCTCAGCTCCTCGTACACCCAGCAGGGTGTGCGGCCCACGCCGTGGCGGCAGTTCCACACGCCCGGCTGGAGCACCACCTCGATGAACTACACGCCCGGCGCGATCTCCGAGACCGAGCGTCCGGTGTCGCTGGCGGCCGTCACCGACGGGATCACCGCCAACGAGCCGTACTGGGGCAACTACGGCACCACCGAGCGCAACGGCTACATCGAGCTGAACCTGGGCTCGGCCAAGAGCCTCGACAACGTCAAGGTCTACTTCGTCAGCGACCGGCAGGCCGGTGGCTACCGCGAGCCGGCGCGCTGGTGGGTGCAGGTGCCCGACGGCAACGGCGGCTGGAAGGAGGTGCCGGACCAGTTCAAGAATCCGGTCGTGCCGTCGGCCAAGTTCAACGAGGCGCTGTTCGACACCGTCACCACCGACAGGCTCCGGGTCACCTTCACCAACAACCCGACCCACTTCACCGCGATCAGCGAGATCCAGGTGTTCGAGTCCGGGCGGGACGTGCCGGACGTGACCAACCAGGCGCCACAGGTCACCGCCGACCGGGACGGCTCGGCGGACGGCAACCTGTCCACCCGGCTCGTCGCCACGGCCGCCGACGACGGCATCCCGTACGACAGCGAGCTGACCTTCGGCTGGGAGACCGTCTCCGCGCCGCAGGGCGCGGGCGTCATCTTCGCCGACGTGCGGGCGCTGAGCACCCGGGTCACCGGCACCGTCGCCGGTGACTACGTGTTCCGGTTCTGGGCCGACGACGGCGATAAGCGGTCGACGGCGAACGTGTCGGTCACGCTGACCGAGCGCGAGGTCACCGCGGAGTTCGGTGCCTCGGCCACGATCAGCACCAGCGGCACGGCGTCCTGGGAGAACCACTCGCGGGTCAACGAGCCCACCACGCCGAACAACTCCAACCCCGGTGCCGGCAACGGCTGGGGCAACTGGGGTCAGCCGCAGAACGGCACCAGCACCGCCCGGGAGGCGTGGATCCAGTACCGGTGGGCCGCACCGGTGCGACTCTCCTCGACCGACATCTACTGGTACGACGACAACGGCGGCACCCGCCGCCCCAACGCCGGCACGTACGCCATCGAGACCTCGGAGAACGGCACCACCTGGACGCCGGTGACGCTGGCCGAGGGCTCCACGTACGCCGGTGGACTGGCGACCAACCGGTTCAACAACTTCGAGTTCGAACCGGTCAGCACCAGCTACCTGCGGATCCGCATCTGGGGCGTGCAGGGCAGCGGCGCCGGCACCGGCGTGCTGCGCTGGCGGGCCAACGGCGAGACGGTCGACTCGGTGCGGTCCCCGGTGCTCATCCGCACCGGCGTCGGTGACGTGCCGACGCTGCCGAGCACGCTCGACGCCGTCTACGCCAGCGGCGAGCGCGGCCAGGTCGCGTTCAACTGGCAGGAGATCACCCCCGAGCAGGTCGCCGAGCCGAACGTCGACCCGTTCGTGGTCTACGGCACCAACGACGCGTACGGGCTGATCGCCGAGGCGCGGATCTACGTACGGCCGGAGATGTCCACCGGCGGTATCTCGATCCAGGGCGCCGAGAGCTTCGAACAGTCCGTCGAGGTGGGCGAACTGCCGTTCCTGCCGGACAAGGTGGAGGTCTCCTACAACGACGGATCGCGGGACAACCAGGCCATCGGTGTCGACTGGGACTTCGACGAGCGCATCGTCAACACCCCCGGCCGTTACACCATCATCGGTGACCTGATCCTGCCCCCGTACGTCAGCCAGGCCGGGGCCACCCGGACCACGCTGACCCTCACCGTGGGCGACCCGCCCCAGACCCCGGTCTGGGACGTCGAGGTGCAGGCCAGCACGCGCTGCACCGGCAGCAACGTCTACGTCTCCGTCAACGCCCGCAACGCCGGGGACGTGCCGCTGCGCATCGAGCTGGTCACGCCGTACGGCTCGCGGACGGTCGCCGACGTGGCCTCCGGGAAGTCCGCCTTCCAGGCGTTCAACACCCGCGCCAAGTCGGTGCAGGCCGGGACCGCGACGGTGAAGGCCACCGGGACCGTCGACGGCGAGCCGGTGACCGTGGAGTTCGAGGCGCCGTTCGGCGCGCTCACCTGCGGCTGACCCCCTCGTGGTGGCGGCGTCCGACCTGGGCGCCGCCACCACCCCCGCGCACGAGTGAGGAGATCGACACCGTGAACACCACCGTGGGGCGCGGCGCCGCCCCACCCTCCACCCGGCCGTCGCGCCGCTGGCGCAGGACGATCGCCGTGGCCGCGTCCGTCGGGCTCGTCGCCGGTGGCCTGGCCGGCGTCGCCGGTCCGGCACAGGCCGCCGAACCCCAGTCGTACACCTTCACCAACACGGTCAACCCGATCCTCGGCGACGGCAGCTACTACTCCGCCGACCCGGCCCCGATGGTCGTGCGGGCGGGTGCCCCCGGCAACGACACCGGCGCCGACCAGCTCTACGTCTACACCGGCCACGACCAGGCCGGACCGTCCACAAACGACTTCATCATGAACGAGTGGGGCGCCTTCCGGACCACCGACGTCGAGGCGGGGGAGTGGACCCACTACCCGTCGCTGATGCGCCCGGAGGCCGTCTTCGCCTGGGCCACCCCCGGCCGCGCGTACGCCGGCCAGGTGATCCAGGGCGTCGACGGACGCTACTACTGGTACGTCCCGATCCACGAACGCAACAGCACCGCCTCGGACCGGTTCGCGATCGGGGTGGCCGTGTCGGAGAGCCCGACCGGCCCCTGGACCGACCACGCGGGCGGCCCGATCATCTCCCAGCGGGTGCCCACGCCGAACACCATCCACAACATCGACCCGACGATCCTGGTCGACGGCGAGGCCCCGAACCAGCGGGTCTACATCTGGTGGGGCTCCTTCAGCCAACTGCGGATGCTCGAACTCCAGCAGGACATGAAGACCCCGATCGGCACCCCGCGCACCGTCACCGGCCTGACCGGCTTCTTCGAGGGCGCCTGGATCTTCAAGCGCAACGGCACCTACTACATGGCGTACGCCGGCAACAACGCCGGCCCAACCTCGCAGTGCACCCCGGCGAACTACCACGCCTGCCTCGCCTACGGCACCGCCGCGTCACCGGAGGGACCGTGGACCTACCGGGGGACCTTCCTGCGCCCGGTCTCCTCGACCACCAGCCATCCGGGCGTCCTGGAGTTCAACGGCACCTGGTATCTGGCGTACCACACCGCCGACGCCGTGGGCGGCGGTCATTTCCGGCGCTCGGTGGCGATCGACCCGGTCGAGTGGGACGACTCGCTGACCCCGCCCCGGATGAAGCTCGTCACGCCCACCCCGGCCAAGGGACGTGACCTCACCCCCCGGCCGAACATCGCCCAGGAGGCCCGGGTCACCGTCTCCAACGAGCCGGTCCCCGTGCAGTACTGGGTCAAGGCGCTCAACGACGAGATCGTCCGGTCGAACCCGCTGCCGCCGGACATGTGGGGCACCTGGACCGGCAACAACCCGCCGCAGCAGTGGGTGCAGTACACCTGGGACCAGCCGATGCGGATCTCCGGTTCGCAGATCGACTTCTGGAACGACCAGCCGCAGGGCACCGGCGTCGGTGTCGCCGCGCCCGCCCGCTGGCGCATGCAGTACTGGAACCTGGACACCGGGCAGTGGGCCGACGTGCCGAACCCGAGCGGATTCCCGACCGCGACGCAGGGCTTCCAGAACACCACCTTCGACCCGGTGACCACCACGCAGGTGCGCGCGCTGTTCGACGCGTCGACCAACGGCAGCACGTACTCCGGGGTGGCGGTCGAGGAGTGGAAGGTCCTCGCCGCGCAGCCGGAGTCGGTCACCGCCCCGGCGATGACCGTGGAGGTCGGCGAGACCGACCTGCCGGACACGCTGCCGGTGTCGTTCGGCGCGCAGACGCTGCGGGTGCCGGTCTACTGGGACGAGGTACGGCCCGCAGACGTCGCCGCGCCCCGGACGTTCACCATCGACGGGACCGTGCTCGGGTACGCCGCCGAGCGGGTCTCCGCGCAGGTCACCGTCATCTCGCCGGACGACACCGAGGGTGACGTGACGCCGCCGACGGTGACGCTCACGCCCAGCGGCAGCGCCGGCAGTGACGGCTGGTTCCGGTCCACGGTGCGGGTGCGGGCCGCCGGTGTCGACGACCGGGGCGGCCGGATGACCATCTCCGCGCGGGTCGGATCGGGCACGCCGGTCGAGGCCACCGACGTACGGTCGCTCGACGTCACCGTCACCGGGGACGGCCGACACACCGTCACCGCGACCGCCACCGACCGGGCCGGCAACGTCTCCGACCCGGCCACCCTGGAGGTACGCGTCGACGCTACCGCCCCGGTCAGCACCGCCACGGTGCACAGCACCACCCGGGCGGTCACGCTCGCCGCGACCGACGCGACCTCCGGCGTCGCCCGCATCGAGTACGCCATCGGCACGGGCGACTGGACCACGTACGACGGCGCGATCCCGGCCCCGGACGCGAACCGGCACACGCTGTCGTACCGGGCGGTCGACGTGGCCGGGAACCTGGAGACCGCCAAGACGGTCGCCATCCCGGCCGACCTGTCGGGGCCGCTCACCGGCAACATCGGGCCGATCGGCACCCCGACCGCCTCGTTCACGGCGGGCTGGAACAGCCTCACCGCGCTCAACGACGGTGCCGACCCGACCAACCCGGGCCAGGCGCAGATCTGGGGGACCTGGTCGGGCAGCCGCCCGGCCACCCAGTGGATCCAGTACGACTGGAGCCGCCCGGTGCGGATCACCGGCACCGAGCTGAAGTTCTGGCGGGACTCCAACCAGGGCACCGGGGACGGCGTCGCCCAGCCCGACGGGTGGGTGCTGCAGTACTGGGACGCCCCGACCTCGGCCTGGCGTGACGTGACCGGCGCCTCGCCGTACGGCACCAGCACCACCACGTTCAACACCGTCTCCTTCGACCCGGTGACCACGTCGAGGGTGCGCGCCACCATCCGGGCCAACGGCAACGGCACCACCTACTCGGCGGTCGCCGTCACCGAGTGGCGGGTGTTCGCCGACGATCCGGGTGTCCGGCCCGAGGTGCCGGTGACGGTCACCGTGCAGGCGCGGTGCGTCGGCGGCAAGGCGTACGTGGCGGTGCAGGCGCGTAACGACCATGACGGTCCGGTGGACGTGGTGTTGGAGAGCGCGTACGGGCAGCGGTCGGTGTCGGCCGTGGCTCCGGGCGCGAGCGCGTTCCAGCAGTTCACCACCCGTGCCGCGTCGGTCCCGTCCGGCACCGCCACGGTGCGGGTCACCGGCTCGGTCGACGGCACGGACGTGACGACCGTCGTCACCCGGGACCATCCCGGCGCTGATTGTGCCGCCGACCCTCGTCAAGCCCAGTAACCACGAGAGACAACGGAGAATCGCATGAACACATGGAATCGGAAGCGGTTGCTGGCGGCGGGTGCTGCCGGGGCCTTGTTGGTCGGGTCGGTGGTGGCGGCTGCGCCGGTGTCGGCCGATCCGGGTGACAGTGGTGACGTGAGGGTCACCGTGGAGATCGAGGAGTTGGTGGAGCCGGGTGTGCTGGCTTTGTCGATCGCGGGTGACTCGGTGGCGTTGACCGAGGACGGGTCGACGTTGTTGGTGCGGCAGTTCGTCGGTGGTCTGCCGACGGTGACGGTGACGGATACGCGTACCGCTGACGAGGTGCCGTCGGGTGCGGCGTGGGCGGTGTTGGGTAGTGCCAGCGACTTCACGGGTGCGGCGGGTCAGGAGCCGATCGGTGCCGGGCACCTGGGGTGGAGGCCGCGTCTGGTCGACGGTGGTGACACCGGTCTGGTCAGCGAGGGTGAGGAGGTGGTGACGGTGTTGGACGAGCCGACGCAGCCGGGTAACAACGTGGGTCTGGTCGACCAGGAGTTGCTGGTCTCGACGTTCGACTCGGGTGCGGTCGCGGGTGGGGCGTACTCGGTCGACGCGGACCTGTTCCTGCGGACCCCGGCGGACGTGGCCGCGGGTGAGTACACCTCGACGTTGACCCTGTCCCTGTTCGAGTGATCCACGCGGGTGGGGGCCGCCAGAGTTCGGCGGCCCCCACCCGTATCCCCTGCGGTGTGAAGGGCTGGTCATGAGCGTGCCGAGTGTCCCGTGGCGACCGCGTACGGCGGCACGGCTGTCCGCCGTACTGGCCGTGCTGGTCCTGCTGGTGGCGACCGGCCCGGCCGGGGCGGTCCCCGCGCGGGCGGAGCCGACCGCACCCACCGTCACCTGGGCGGTCCAACCGGCGAACCCGCTCGGCCCCGACGGCCGCCGCTGGGTGGAGCGCACGCTCGACCCCGGCGAGGTGGTCACCGAGCACCTGGCGGTCCGCAACTTCAGCGACGCCCCGGTGGTGTTCTCGCTCCAGGCCGCCGACGGCTACCTCACCGACAAGGGGCGGTTCAACATGCTCCCGTCGCACCAGTCCTCGGTGGACGGCGGCACCTGGATCACGGTGCGCGACACGGTGAGCGTCGGGGCGAAGTCGACGCGGGTGGTGCCGTTCACCATCGAGGCACCCGCCGACGCCAGCCCCGGCGACCACCCGGCCGGCATCGCGGCGACCGTCACCAGCACCGGCGGAACGGTGGCGGTGGAGAGCCGGGTCGGGTTCCGGGTGATGCTGCGGGCCAGTGGCACCGCCGTCGCCGCCATCCGCATCGACGACCTCACCGCCACGCACCACCGGTCGTGGAACCCCTTCGCTCCGGGCGACCTGCGGATCCGGTACACGGCCGGCAACGACGGCAACGTGGCCGTCACCGGTGCCGGTCGGGCCACCGTCCGCGACCTGTTCGGGCTGCTCGACACCGAGGGGCCAGCCGAGGTGGAGGAACTGCTGCCCGGCGGCGACCGCCCGGCCGAGGCGCACGTGGACGGGGTGTGGGGCTGGGGTCGGCTGACCGCCACCGTCACGCTCACCCCGGACATCCTGGTCGGCGACCCGACCGACGCCGAGATCCGGCGCACCACCGCCACCGTCACGGTCTGGTCGATCCCGTGGCCGCAGCTGGCGCTCGTACTCGCGGTCGTGGTGCTCGTACTCGCCGGGCGGGCCGTGGTGCGCGGACGCCGCCGCCGACTCGCGCGGCTGCTCGCGCAGGCCCGCGACGAAGGCCGTCAGGAGTCCCGGACGTCCGCGTGACCGCTTCCCGTCCCGCCGTGCGGCATGTCCGGGCGTGCGGGGCCGCCTGGTGTGCGGCGTGGGACTGCCGGGCGGGTGGCGTGCGCGGCGCGGACGTCACACACGTAGCGGTAGCCCGTCGTGATGTAGGCGGAACGCGTCCAGGTCGGTGGCGTCGACCGCCAGCCGCAGGCCGGGCAGGTGCCGTGCCACGCGGTCGAGCAGGATCCGGCTTTCCAGCCGCGCCAGGTGCGCGCCGAGGCAGAAGTGGATGCCGTACCCGAAGGCGATGTGCCGACGGACGTCGCTGCGGGCGATGTCGAACTCGTGCGGCCGGTCGAAGACCGACGGGTCCCGGTTGGCCCCCCAGATCGACAGCCCCACGCGGTCGAAGGCGGGGATCCGCCCACCGGCCAGCTCGACGTCCGCGAAGGCGAACCGGGGCGGCACGATCTCCACCGGCCCCCGGAACCGTAGCGTCTCCTCCACCACCGCCTCGGCCAGCGCGGGTTCGTCGCGCAGCGCCGCCCACTGCTCGGGATGGGTGAGCAGCAGGCGGAGTCCGTTGACGATCAGGTCGACGGTGGTCTCCTGCCCGGCGATGAGCAGCAACTGCACCAGCGCCACCAGCTCGTCGCGGTCCAGCCGGTCCGCCCGGTCCTCCGCCGCCACCAGCTCGGAGATCAGGTCGTCGGCGGGTTCGGCACGGCGGCGCGCCGCCAGGTCGTCGAGGTAGGCCGCGAACTCCAGGGTCGCCGTCGGGCCGTCGAACCCGGCCGACACGATCGCCGCCGACCAGGCCCGGAACCGCGCCCGGTCCGCTTCCGGTACGCCCACCAGCTCGGCGATGACGTTGACCGGTACCGGATCGGCGAGGTCGGCCACCGCGTCCACGTGGCCCTGCCGGCGCGCCCGCTCGACGAGTCGGTCGGCGAGGGCACCGATCCACGGCTCCAACCGGGCCACCGCCCGGGCCGTGAATCCGCCGCTGACCAGCCCCCGCAGCCGGGTGTGATCGGGAGGGTCGAGGCTGATGAGCTGCCGGGACTCGATCCTGGCGATCTCGGACGTCTGGTACGGGGCCGGGGTGGAGCCGTCCGGGCGGTGCCGGTGCACCTCGTGCCCGAGCATCGGATGCCGCAACCCGTCCAGCACGTCGGCGTGCCCGGCGACCACCCACAGCCGGTTGCCGGCGGGGTCCACCTGGAGGACCGGGCCGCCGCTGTCGCGCACCCGGTCGTAGAACGCGTGCGGGTGGCGTCGGACGACCGGATCCCACAGCTCCGAGAGGCCGAACGCGACCGCCACCTGGCCTCCTCGGACGAAAGGAAGGGTCCCCTGCTAACGCCTCGTGTATAGCAGGGGACCCTTCCTTTCATCACTACGGGTGCGGCCAGCGAACGTTTCGGCGGGGTTTTCGGGAAGGGGGCACCGACGGACCTTCCTGAACCGCGTCGACGGGACACTTCGGTGTAGTGTTTCCGCGCAGGTACGGGTGACACCGCGAGCCGGGCAACGACACCGAAACAATGCCGAAAACCTTTACAAGGTCACTTCCGTCGGGGGTGCCTGTGCGGGCTCCCGAAGCAGCCTGTCGCCGCGCACCGCATCCATGCCGGTCGCTGGGAGGGAGCACCGCATGACGACCGAGCCAGAGGTCCCCGCCAACCGCACGCCCACGCTCACCGACGTCGCCAAGCTGGCCGGGGTCTCGGTCGCCACCGCCTCCAAGGCCATCAACGGGCGGGGCGAGGTGCGGGCGACCACCCGGGTACGCGTGTTGGAGGCCGCGGAACTGCTCTCCTTCGCTCCGAACGCCCTGGCCCGAGGGTTGCTCAGCGGCCGGACCGGGACCGTCGGCCTGCTCACCGGCGACCTGGAGGGGCGGTTCTCGATCCCCATTCTGATGGGCGCCGAGGACGCCTTCGGCGCCGGGCAGGTGTCGGTCTTCCTGTGTGACGCGCGCGGCGACGCGATCCGGGAGAAGCACCACGTGCGTGCGCTGCTGTCGCGCCGGGTGGACGGGCTCATCGTGGTCGGTTCGCGGACCGACCCCCGGCCGCCGCTGGCCGGCAACATCCCGGTGCCGGTGGTCTACGTGTACGCCCCCTCCTCGGACCCGGCCGACATCTCCATCACCGTCGACAACGTCGGGGGCGGCCGTCTCGCCATCGAGCACCTGCTGGCCTGCGGCCGACGCAACATCGCCCACATCACCGGCGAGCCGGGCTTCCAGGCGGCCCGCGACCGTGCCGAGGGTGCGGCGGCGGCGCTCGCCACGGCGGGACTGGGCATGGTCGGCGACCGGCCCTACTACGGTTCGTGGGACGAGTCGTGGGGGCGGGCCGCCGCGTACATGGTCGTCGAGCAGCGGCCCGAGGTCGACGCGATCTTCTGCGGCAGCGACCAGATCGCCCGAGGCGTCCTGGACGCCCTGCGTGATCTCGGCCGGGACGTGCCGTCGGCGATCTCGGTGATCGGCTTCGACAACTGGGAGGCCATCTCGGCGGACTCCCGCCCGCGACTGACCAGCGTCGACATGAACCTCCAGCACCTCGGCGCGGTGGCCGGGCAGCGCCTCTTCGCGGCCATCGACGGTGCGACGACCCGCTCCGAGGAGTTCGCCAGCCGCCTGGTGATGCGCGAGTCGACGCTGCCGGTGCGCTGAGGCCGCCGCGCCGGGCTCGGGCTGCCCAGATCATCGCCCCGCCGAGTCCGACGGCCCGGATGGAGCGCATGCTGCGGCGGTGTTGTCGGTCAGGAGTCGGTCCGGTTCCCGTCGCCGCGTTCGCGCAGGTCCCGCTCGGCGGCGGCGACCACGACCGGGTCGGCGCAGCCGGCGGCGTAGCCGGCGATCCGGCGGCGGATGTCCCGGCCGAGCAGCCAGGTGCCGATCCGGTCGGCGACCGGTCGCAGCAGCGCCGGACGGCAGCGGAAGTGGTAGCGCCAGGTCGCGACGGTGTGCCCGGGTTCGGCCGCCGGCGCGAACCGCCAGCCGCCGGCGAACATCTCGAAGAACCACGGGCCGCGCACCATCTTCATGCCCACGTTGGTCGGCGGGGCGTAGGAGACGTACTCGCTGACCATCGAGAGGCCGTGCCGGGACCGGGTGAACGTGCGGACGCCCCGGTCCGGCCGGACGGCGCCGTCCACGAAGTGCTGGCTGCGGACGAACGGATCCCACCGCCGCCGGACCGGCATGGTGGTCTGCGAGATCGCGAACGCGAGATTCGGGGGTACGGGGACGACGGCCACCGCCTCAACCACGGGCATCGCCCCATTCTCCCCGGGCGCGGCCCGTCCGGCTCGGGTGGATCGGCTGGTCGTCCGTTGTATCGACCGCTGTCGAATGAAACACTCTGCTCAGTCGCGTCCGGGGCCGGCGTGCGAACGATCGTCAGGGCGCGCGGGACGCCACCCGCGCAGGGCAGCCCGCACCGCGGGCACCGGTCGCCGCTGCGTGCCCGGTGCCCCCGCCACCTGCGGAGGAGACACCACATGTCCAAGAAGTACGCTCTGGCGACGATCGTCGTCGCCACACTGACCCTGGTCGGCGTGACCGGCCTGGCGAGCGGCGCGGGCGCCGCCACGTCCCCGCCCGCCCCGCTCACCACCTCGCCGCCTGCCTGCCCACCCGCGCTGCCGTTGTCCGCGTCGGCGGACAGCACCACCGCTACGAGCGTGACCTTCCGCTACTCGCTGCTGTTCCGTCCGCCCTGCGGGTACGCCACGCCGCTCACGGTCCACCTCTTCACCAGCCGGGACGACGCCGCGCAGTGGCGCGATCCGGTCGCCTCGGCGGACACCGGGCTGGAGAGCTACGGGTACGTGGTGGTCGACGGGCTCACGCCGGACACCGAGTACTGGTTCCGGTTCGGCGACTCGGAGGGTCGACGGGACCCGTACATCGTCGGCGGACCGGCGCGTACCCAGCCGTCGCCGGTGTGCGCCGCGACGGCGACGATCGGCAGCGGCTGGGAGAGTGGCTTCGTCGCCACGGTCACCGTGCGCAACACCGGGACGGAGGCGCTCGACGGCTGGCAGGTCTCCTGGACCTGGCCCGGTGACCAGCGGATCCAGTCGATCTGGAACGGGACGCCGACGGAGGCGGGCGGCGAGGTGACCGTCCGCGACGCCGGCTGGAACAGTCGACTCGCCCCGGGTGGGACCACGACGTTCGGCCTGCTCGCGTCGACCACCTCGGTGCCGGCGGGCTTCACGCTCACCTGTGGTCGCTGAGCCGGGCGGCGTACCCCGGCCACATGGAGGATTGTGAGTGCGTTACCGGGTGGTAACGATGTCGTGTCATGGACTCCGCCCTGACCCTGATCGGACTGCCCATCGCCCTCGGCATCATCATGCTCGGTCTGGGTCTCGGCCTGACCGTCGCCGACTTCCGGCGGGTGGCCCAGCACCCGAAGGCCGCCGTCATCGCGCTGGCCTGCCAGGTGCTGGTGCTGCCGCTGCTCTGCTTCGGTCTGGTGCTCGCCTTCGACCTGCCGCCGGAACTGGCCGTCGGGATGATGCTGCTCGCGGCATCGCCCGGCGGCACCACGGCCAACCTCTACAGTCACCTGTTCGGTGGGCACGTGGCGCTGAACATCACGCTGACCGCGATCAACTCGGTGCTCGCCGTGCTCACCCTGCCGATCGTGGTCAACCTGTCGGCGGGCTACTTCCTGAGCGACGCGACGAGCATCGGCCTGCAGTTCGACAAGGTGGTGCAGGTGTTCGCCATCGTGCTCGTCCCGGTCGCGATCGGCATGCTGGTCCGGGCCCGGGTGCCGGGCGTCGCCGACCGGCTCGACCGGCCGGTCCGGATCATGTCCGTGGTGGTGTTGGTCGCGGTGATCCTCGGCGCGGTGCTCGGCGAGCGGGAGAACATCGCCGACTACTTCGTCGCGGTCGGTCTGGCGGTGCTGGCGTTCAACCTGCTCAGCCTCGCGATCGGTTACGGGGTGCCACGGCTGGCGGGGATCGACCGGACCGCCGCGAAGGCGGCCGGATTCGAGATCGGCATCCACAACAGCACCCTGGCCATCACGATCGCGCTCAGCCCGGCGCTGCTGAACAACACACAGATGGGGATCCCGGCCGCCGTCTACGGCATTGTCATGTTCTTTACCGCAGCGGCCTTCGGTTACCTCGTCAACCGCGTCGACGCGGGCCCGCGAAGCACCCGCGACGGTGCCGCGACGACCTGAGAAGGGGGTGCTGAGCAGCCAATACGCGACGATCGCCGGTGCTCGTGCCGGCACCGTCGCGAGGTGGGGGCGCACCGATCATCGGATTTGCCCTCGCGTTCCCTGGCTGTGCAACGATCGTTGAGCGTCATGTTGACCGCCCGGTTCCGGCGGCCTGCCTGTGCCTCGATCACCGGCCGGGCCCGGCGGAACGGCGCCACTCCTCGCACCCCTTGGAGAGCACGATGTCCTTCTCTCCGGCTCAGGTCTTCGCCGCGCTGAACGCGGTGCGACCGCCCGACCAGCCGTCCCCGGTCCTCGGCACGGCCGTGGTGATCGGCGGCAGCATCGCCGGCCTGCTGGCCGCCCGGGTGCTGTCCGACCACGCGGCGAGCGTCGTCGTGATCGACCGCGACGACCTGCACGTGCCGGGCGGACGGCCGGGAGTGCCACAGGGGACGCAGTTGCACGCGCTGCTGCCCGGCGGCTTCCTGCAACTGGAGCGCCTCTTCCCCGGGTTCCGCGAGCAGGCCCTGGCCCAGGGGGCCGTCGAGGCACCGCCCGGCGCCCGGCGCAACTACCTCGACGGACGCCTCAAGGTGGTGGTTCCCGACGACGCGGACAGCCTGGCGGGCAGCCGGCCGTTGCTGGAGGGACTGATCCGACAGCAGGTCCTGCGGCTGCCCAACGTCAAGACGGTGACCGCCCGCGCCACCGGTCTGGTGCTCGACGGCTCGTCGGTGACCGGGGTCCGGTGCGACGTGAACGCCGCGTCCGGGGTGGAGAACGCCGACCTGGTGGTCGACGCCATGGGTCGGTCGAGCCGCCTCTCCGACTGGCTGGCGGAGGCCGGCTGGGAGCGGCCCGCGTTGCGGCGCATGCCGGTGCACCTCAACTACGCCACGGCCCTGTTCCGTCGCCGCGAGGCGCACCCGGAGCACACCGTGGTGATGGCGCTGAACAGCGTCAAGGCGTCCTCGGACGTCGCCGGGGCGGCGTACTTCGCCATCGAGGACGGTCGGTGGATGGCGATGATGGCCGGCTACGGCGACAACCGGCCCGGCCGCACCGCCGAGGACTTCGTGCGTCGGCTGCGTGAGCAGTTCCCGCCCGAGTTCACCGAGGTCGCCGACAGCGAGATGCTCGGCGAGGTGCAGACCTACCGGCACGCCGACAGCCGACGGCGGGACTACCACGCGCTGCGGCGGTTCCCGGGCGGCCTGGTCAGCGTCGGGGACGCGGTCGCCTCGTTCAACCCGGTCTACGGTCAGGGGATCACCGCCGCCGCGCTGCACGCGGCCTGTCTGTCGGCGTACCTGCGCTCCGGGCCGGACCTCCGGTTCCCGGCCCGGCGCTTCTTCGAGCTGCAACGGGTCGTGGTGGACGCCGCCTGGTCGATGTCGACCTCCGCCGACCTGGCGCTGCCGCACGTCGACGGTCCCTATCCGCGCGGGTACCGGGTGTCGAGCTGGGTGGGTGGCCAGATCGTCCGGGCGACCATGACCGACGTGACGACGGCCCGCCGTTTCAACGACGTCGTCTCGATGCGTGAGCACCCGCGCGCGTTGGCCCGGCCCGGCCTGGTGCTGGGCGCGCTGTGGGCGAACTGGCGGGCGCGCTGACCCAGGGCGCAAGTCGCCCCTCCTGTCCGATTCGGCGATTCCGGCACCTCACTTGCACTTATTGCAATGTCCGCATATGTTGCTGGTGGCGAGCGGAAGGAGTGCCGGATGGGTGCCGGGCACGATCACGGGCAGCAGGTCCTGCGCGCGGGGGAGAAGCACCGGGGGCGACTCTGGGCCGCTTTCGCCCTGCTGGCCGTCTTCATGGTGGTGGAGGCGATCGGTGCCTGGGTGACCGGTTCGCTGGCGCTGCTGTCGGACGCCGGGCACATGTTCACCGACGTGCTCGGCATCGGCATGGCGCTGGCCGCGATCACGGCGGCGAGCCGGGCCTCCCGGGACGGACAGCGCACCTTCGGGCTCTATCGGATGGAGGTCCTGGCGGCGCTGGCCAACGCGGTGCTGCTCTCCGGGGTGGCGCTCTTCGTGCTGGTCGAGGCGGTACGCCGGCTCGGCGAACCGCCGGAGGTGATGGCCGGGCCGATGCTGGCGGTGGCGGTGGCCGGGCTGGTCGCCAACATCGTGGCGTTCCTGCTGCTGCGCTCCGGAGCCCAGGAGAGCCTCAACGTGCGGGGCGCTTACCTGGAGGTGTTCGGCGACCTGCTCGCCTCGATCGGCGTGATCGTCGCGGCCGGGGTGATCGCACTGACCGGCTGGTGGTACGCCGACCCGATCGTCGCGGTGGCGGTCGGCTTGTTCATCCTGCCCCGCACCTACCGGCTGGGCCGGGCCGCACTGCGGGTTCTCGTCCAGGCCGCGCCGCCGCACCTGGACGTCGCCGAGGTCCGCGACGCGCTGCGCGAGGTCGAGGGTGTCGCCGACGTACACGACCTGCACGTCTGGACGCTGACCTCGGGCATGGAGGTGGCCTCGGCGCACCTGACCCTGGCCGCCGGGGCGGACCTGGCCCGGGTGCTGGCCGCCGCCCGCCGGCTCCTGCACGACCGTTTCGAGATCGAGCACGCCACGTTGCAGGTGGAGCCCGAGGACGCCGAGGGCGTCTGCCACGGCGCCCATTGGTGACCGCCGGGAACCCGGAGCCCCGCCGCGCCGACTACCTGGGAAACCACCCGCACCGGGAGTCGTCGTTGAACCGCCCGCACCACCTCGTCCCACCCCTGGTCCTGCGCCGTCCGGTGCTGGTGCCCGCCGCCCTGGTCCTGGTCGCCGCCGCTGCCGCCGCCGTGCTGCTGCGGTGGGGCGGCGGCAGCGTACCGCCGACTCCACCGGGGCTGCCCGACCCGGACCCGACCGCGGCCTGGCTGTTGCCGGCCGCCCGGCTCGGCATGCAGATCGGCGCGGTGGCCACCGTGGGGCTGCTGGTGGCGGCCACCGTGCTGTCCCCGCGCGACGACGGCGGCCGATTCTCCCCGCTGGGCTACCGGCGGCTGCGCGCCGCCGCGTGGACCGCTGCCGCCTGGGCGGTGTCCGCCGGGGTCGCGGTCTGCTGGACGCTCGTCGACCTGTTCGGGCTGCCCGCCGCACAGGTGTTGTCGGTCCGTGCGGTACTGAACTTCGTCGGCACCGTGTCGCTGGGCCGGTCCCTGGCGCTCAGCGGAGCGCTGGCGCTGGTCGCGGCCGTCGTCGCGGCCCGCAGCCTACGTCCGTCCGGGGCGGTGGTGGCGCTGACCGCAGCCCTGGCCGCGGTGGTGCCGCCGGTCTTCACCGGGCACGCCGCCTCGGCCAGCAACCACCAGGTGGCCGTGTCCGGCCTGCTGCTGCACGTGGTGCCGGTCACCGTCTGGGCCGGTGGGCTGCTCGCCCTGGCGGTCACCGCCCGGGGCGCCGCCGCCGACCTCGCGGTCGCGGTGCGCCGGTTCTCCCCGCTGGCGCTGGTCTGTCTGGTCGCGGTCGGGGTGTCCGGAGCGCTGTCGGCGAGCGTACGGCTGACCGGCCCGGCCGACCTGACCGGCACCGGGTACGGGCGGCTGGTGCTGGTGAAGACCGCGGTGCTGGCGGTGATCGCGGTGCTCGGGCAGTGGCACCGGCGGTCCACGATGCCGGCCCTGGTCGCCGGTCGGCGACGCCCGTTCGTGCGGGTCGCCGTCGTGGAGACGCTGCTGTTCGGGGCCGCCGTCGGTGCCGCGGTGGCGCTGTCGCGTACCCCGGTGCCGGCAGTCGGGGCCGACGGGGACGTGGCGACCGCGTTGCTCGGCTTCCCGATGCCGCCGCCGATGAGCGTGGCCACGGTGACCCGGCTCTGGCTGCCGGAACCGCTGGTCGTCGCCGCCGTCCTGGGCGCGGCGGCGCTCTACCTCGCGGGGGTGTGGCGGCTGCGGCGGCGTGGCGACGCGTGGCCCGCCGCGCGTACCGCGTTCTGGCTGCTCGGCTGCGTGGTGATCGTCGTCGCCACCTCCAGCGGCCTGGCCCGGTACGGTCCGGTGCTGTTCAGCGTGCACATGGTGCAGCACCTGCTGCTGATGATGGTCGCGCCGATCCTGATGGTGCTGGCCGGGCCGGTCACGCTCGCGCTGCGGGCACTGCGACCGGCCGTCGACCCGCGTTGGCCGGGTCCCCGGGAGTGGCTCCAGGCGGGCCTGCACTCCCGGGCCTCCCGCGTGCTGACCCACCCGGTGGTGGCGCTCGTCGTCTACGTGGCCAGCCTCTACGTGCTCTACTTCACCGGCCTGTACGAGCTGGCGGTCCGCTCGCACGCCGCCCACCTGGCGATGGTCGTGCACTTCCTCGCCGTCGGATACCTCTTCTTCTGGGCGGTCATCGGGGTCGACCCGGCACCACGCCGGGTGCCGTACCCGCTGAAGATGGTCCTGGTGCTGATCAGCATGGTGCTGCACGCCTTCCTCGGCGTCGCGCTCATGCAGTCCGCGACCGTGCTGGCCGCCGACTGGTGGATCGCGCTGGACCGGCCGTGGGGGCCGACACCGCTGGCCGACCAGCAGGCCGCCGGAGGCATCGCCTGGTCCTTCGGTGAGCTGCCCACGGTGATCGTGATGGGTGCGCTGATGTACCAGTGGATCCAGGCCGACCGGCGGGAGGCCCGCCGCCGTGACCGGGCCGCCGACCGCGCGGAGGCCGAGGGACGCGAGGACCCGGAACTGGCCGCCTACAACCGGATGCTCGCCGAGCTGGCCGAACGTGACCGGCGGGTACGCGGTTGAGTTCCCGTCCAGGCTGCTCTCAGCTATCTGCCAGCCGACCGGTGCAGCATGGGCTGCTCCCGCAGAGAAGGTTGACGCCCGCATGACGAGGAACCTGCGACTGACGTTGGCGATGATCCTGGTGGTGATCCTCGTCATGATCGGCCTGACCACGATCAACCGGAACGCCGGCTCGCGCGCCGACGGCCAACCGGTCGATCCGGCCGTGCTGGTGCGTGACGACAGCCACCGACTCTCCACCGCCACCGACGGCAGGGTCACCCTGGTGGAGTTCCTCGACTTCGAGTGCGAGGCGTGCGGCGCGGTCTACCCGGCGGTGAACGAACTCCTGGACGCCTACCAGGACCGGATCACCTTCGTGGTGCGGTACTTCCCGATCCCCAGCCACCCCAACGCCGAGCTGGCCGCCCGGGCCGCCCAGTCCGCCGCCAACCAGGGCAGGTTCGCCGAGATGTACACCGTGCTGTTCGAGAACCAGGAGGCGTGGGGGCACCAGCGGACCCCGCAGACCGAGACGTTCGCCGGGTACGCGCGCACCCTCGGCCTGGACGTCGAGGCGTTCCGGCGGGACCTCGACGACCCGGCCACCGCCGAGCGGGTGGCCCGGGACCGGGCCGACGGCGAGACCGCCGGGGTGCAGGGCACGCCGACGTTCTTCCTCAACGGGCGGCAGTTGACCAACGTCCGTACCCAGGCGGACATGATCGCCGCCATCGACGCCGCGCTCGCCGGATGAGCGCCGACCCGGCCCTTCGGCCGGCGGACACCGACGCACCGGAGGCGACCTTCCTCGCCCGGGTCACCGCGTGGGTGCTCACCGTCGGCGGCGCCGTGGGTCTGCTCGCGGCGGCGACCCTCACCGTCGAGAAGATCAACCTGCTGGGTGATCCGGACTACGTGCCGACGTGCAGCATCAACCCGATCCTGTCCTGTGGCTCGGTGATGACCACCCCGCAGGCCGCCGCCTTCGGCCTCCCGAACCCGCTGCTCGGCATCGCCGGCTTCGCGGTGGTCACCACCCTCGGCGTCGTGCTGCTCGCCGGGGTACGGTTGCCCGGCTGGATCTGGGCCGGTCTCCAGGCCGGTGCCACGTTCGGCGTGATCTTCGTGCACTGGCTGATCTACCAGAGCCTGTACGTCATCGGCGCGCTCTGCCCGTACTGCATGGTGGTCTGGGTGGTGATGATCGCGATCTTCGTCTACACCACGCTGCACCACCTGCGTCGGGTGCCGCCGTCGTCACCACCGGCCCGGCTGGCCGGACTCGCCGGCTACCACAGCTTCATCCTGGTCGCCTGGTACACGGTGATCCTGTTGGCGGTGCTGGTGCGCTTCTGGGACTACTGGTCGACCCTGTTCTGACGCCGCCTGCGCCGCCTGCGCGCCAGCGCGAGCAGCCCGCCCAGCACGACCAGGCCCAACAGCGCCTCGGTGCCGATGCCCAGTTCCCGTTCCAGGTAGCGGTAGGAGGCCGCGCCGAGGTAGCCCAGCACGGAGACCGCCGCCGCCCAGAGCAGCCCGCCGGTCACGTTGGCCCACCCGAACGTGGTCCGGCGCATGCCGCTGGCCCCGGCGGTCAGTGGGACCACCACCCGAAGGACCGCCACCCACCGGCCGACGACCACCGCCGCCGCACCCCGCTCGGCCACCAGACGCCGAGCCCGGTCCAGGTCGAGGCGCCGCCGTGCGGCGGCGGGCGCACGGGAGAGAACCGCCGGCCCGTATCGCCGTCCCAGCAGGTAGCCGACCTGGTCGCCGAGGCACGCCCCGGCTGCGGCTGCGGCGACCACCGCCGACAACGGCAGGTGACCCTCGTGCGCGACCACACCGCCGACCAGGACGGCGGTCTCACCCGGGACGACCAGCCCGAGCAGGGTGGAGGACTCCAACGCGGGCAGGGCGAACACCAGGACCAGGACGACCACCGGCGGAAGGGCGGCGATCACCGTCAGCACCCGATCCACGCCTTGATTGTGGCCGTCCCGACCCGGCGTCGAGCAGGGAATCGCTACGGCGCGGGGACGACCTCCTGCCCGAGCGGCCAGATCGCCGCCGGCACCAGCTTGAAGTTGGCCACCCCGAACGGGATCCCGATGATGGTCAGGCAGAGGCTCACCCCGGCGACGATGTGCGACAGCGCGAGCCACCAGCCGGCCAGGACGACCCAGATGACGTTGGCGACGCCGGAGGCCACGCCGACATTCGGCTTGGGCACCAGGGTCCGGCCGAACGGCCACAACGAGTACGACGCCAACCGCAGCGACGCGACGCCGAACGGGATGGTGACGACGAGCACGAAGCAGATCAGGGCCGCGATGCCGTACCCGATCGCCAGCACGATCCCGCCGCCGAAGATGAGCCACAACACGTTCAGCACGAATCGGATCATGATTCCATCATGACCGGTGGGTGCCACCGGCCGCGAAGGGCGGCCGGTGGCACCGTCGCTCAGCCGGTGACGCCGGTGACCGCCGTGCCGGACCTGGTGACGCGGTAGGTCGCCCGGGCACCGCTCCAGAAGTGGAAGGTGAGGGTGACCGGGGCGCCGTCGCGTACCTCACCGAAGAAGGTGGAGGTCAGCGTGATCCGGTTGGCGGCGTAGTCGGGCGCGAAGGCGACGTCGAACTCCTTGTACGACGTCCAGTCGTGCGGGCCGGCGTTGCTGCCGTCGGCGTACTTCGCCTCCATGGTGGCGAGCTGGTCGCCCCGGAACTGGGTCGGGATCGCGAACGCGGCGGTCGTGCCGGTGGAGTTGGACAGCACCGGCGGGTCGTACGTCACGATGTCGATCCGCCACGGCACGCCGGTGGAGAAGCGGGCGTGCAGGGTGGCGTTGACGCCGTACGCCCGGCTGCCGACCAGCCGGGTCAGCGCGCTCGCGGTCAGCGTGAGCTGGTTGCCGGAGATCGTGTAGTCGGTGCCCTGCGCCAGGGTGGTGGTGCCCTGCCGCAGCCCGGAGAAGGTGGTGCCGTTCAGGTTCAGCGTCAGCGACTTGGCGGTGACCGAGCCGGTACGCGGCACGTACACCTGGTCGGCGGAGGCGGTGCCGGAGCGGGTCGTCCAGCTCGACTTGATCTGGGCGAACAGCTCCGCGTCCCTCCACTGGAAGGTGATCCGGTCGAAGTGCTGGCCGTTGTCCCAGAGCTGGGTGGTGAGTCGCTTGGTGCGGGCGTAGTGACCGAGGAACTCGAAGAACTTGAGCTTCTCGCCCTGCTGCACGGTGCCGGTGTGTCGGTCGAAGCCGAGCAGCCCGTACTCGCCGATGACGACCGGGATGTCCCGGGCGACGAAGGCGTTGTGCACCCGGTCGAACCGGTCGATCAGATCCTGCTGGGTGACCGCGTCGAACCGGGTGCCGCCGGCGACGTTCACGCTGAACGGCCAGTAGCCGTAGAAGTGCACGGTGGCGATCAGGTTGCGGTCGCCCAGTTGGGTGAAGGTGCTCACCAGTTCGTCGATGCGGGGCTGGTCGGAGGAGGTGTGCAGGGTCGGCAGGACCAGCATCCGGGTGGCGTTGTTGCCACCGGAGGCCCGCACGATCCGGTGGAACGAGGTGTTCAGCTCGTGCAGGAGCTGCGCGTTCTGGGCGTCGCCGGAGCTGTTCGCGAACTGCGGCTCGTTGACGCTCTCGAAGTGCAGCCTCGGCGAGGCGTCCCGGAACGCGGCGGCGATCTGGGTCCAGAGCGCGTTGTAGCGGTTGAGGACGGTGGTGCGGTTGGTCGGCATCTCGTGGATCCACTGCCACGAGTCGTGGTGGATGTTGATCATCACGTAGAAGCCGTCGTCCAGCGCCCAGCCGACGACTTCCTTGATCCGGTTCAGCCAGGCCGCGTCGATCGTGTACGAGGGTGCCGGGCCGTGCCGGTTGCTCCAGGTCACCGGGATGCGGATGCTGTTGTAGCCCTGGGCCCGGATGGCGTCGAGTTGCGCCGGGGTGACCCGGGGGTTGCCCCAGGCGGTCTCGTCGGCGCCGACCGCGTCGAAGGTGTTGCCGAGGTTCCAGCCAGGCTGCATCGCGGCCACGTACGCCATCGCGTCACCGACCGGCGGCGGGGTGGTCGGGGGTGGCGTGGTGGGCGGTGGCGTGGTGGGCGGTGGCGTGGTCGGCGGCGGCGTGGTCGGGCCGACGCTCCCGGTGCAGGTGACCCCGTTGAGGGCGAACGAGGTCGGCGCGGCGTTGCTGGTGCCGGTGTAGGTGCCGTTGAAGCCGAACGAGACGCTCTGGTTGGTGCCCAGGGCGGCGTTGTAGCCGACGTTGGTGGCCGTCACGTCGTTGCCGGTGGCGGTGACGGTGGCGTTCCACGTCTGCGTCACCCGCTGGCCGGAGGGGAACGTCCAGGTCAGCCGCCAGCCGTTGACGGGGTCGCCGAGGTTGGTCAGGTCGACGTTGGCGGTGAAGCCGCCGGGCCACTGGCTGGGGGCGGAGTAGACCACCCGGCAGCCCGCGGCGGCGTACGCGGCACCCGCGTTGACCAGGCCGACGCCGGCCAGTAACACGGCTATCCCGCTGGTGACCAGGCCGAACCGCCATCGTGTCCTGCGTAGTGTGCCTCTCAGCCCGGCCATGACGCTCCTCGGTGTGGTGATGGTGTCGACGGGATGCTGGCCGAGCGCCGCCGGGACCACCGGAAACGTCCGGCCGGCTCGCACCATAAGTTGGGATCAACAACTTTGTCAATCGACCAAAGCTGATATTGAGTGCTTCTGCGCAGGTAGGGGCGTTGTGTCACGGCAAGGCGGTCGTCGGTGCCCGTACCGAGTCGGGTGGTCGGACGCGTACCAGCGAATGAGGTCAGCCCGGGCGGGTAGTCGGCGGCGTGACGGCGACGGACGAACGGGACCGCGGATGGCTACGGGACGCCGTCGGGAGTGTGGTCGGGGTGGTCGCGCGCGCGGTCGGCGGCTTCAGCGGACGGATCGGCTGGCAGGAACGGCGCCGGACGCTGGAGCTGTACGCCATCCTCGCGGTGCAGGCCGGGGTCGCCGCCGCCGTCGCCTGGACGGTCGCGCACCAGGTTCTCGGGCATCCCTCGCCGGTCTTCGCACCCAGCGCGGCGGTGGGCACGATCGCCGCCGCGATCGGTCGGCGGACCCGACGCACCGTGGAGCTACTGATCGGCGTCCTGGCCGGGATCGTGGTCGGTGACGCCCTGATCTGGGTCATCGGCACCGGGCCCTGGCAGATCGGCACCGTCGTCACGCTGGCCATCCTGCTCGCCCTCACGCTGAGCCGGGGCGGCCAGGTGGTGACCCAGGCCGGCGGCACGGCCGTCCTGATCGCCACGCTCGCGCCGGTGCAACGGGGGCTGGAGGTGCCCAGGATCATCGACGCCACCATCGGTGGACTGGCCGCCGTGCTGGTGGTGGCGGTGCTGCCGGTGAACCCGGTCCGGCTCGTGCAGCGGGCGGCCCGTCCGCTGTTCATGGTGCTGATGGAGCAACTGCACACCGGCGCCGACGGCATGTCGTCCCGGGACGCCGAGGCGGTGGCCCGGGCCCGGGACGCCCTGACCGCCCTCGACCCGCAGGTCAAACTCATCTCCGACGCCGTCGCCGGGGCACAGGAGGCGGTGGCGATCTCGCCGGCCCGGTGGCATCGCCGGTCCGAGTTCGAGCACTACGAACGCGGCGTGCGCTATCTCGACCTGGCCGTGCGGGGCTGCCAGGAACTGTTACGTCGGGCCGCCACGGCGGTCCGCGACGACGAACCGGTGCCGACCGGTCTGCCCGCGGCGGTGCACTACTTCGGCGACTCCCTCGCGCTGATGCAGATCACCGCGGAGAGTGGGCACCACACCGGCCGCACCGAGGGGCTGATCCTCAAGGCGGTGGACCGGGCCGCCGAGGCGTACCAGGAGGGGGTCGGTTTCTCCGGCAGCGTGGTGGTGGCGCAGATCCGGACCGTCGCCACCGACCTGCTGCGCACCCTCGGCTGCCCGGAGGAGCAGGCCAGCGAGTCGGTCCGGCAGCGATTCGGGCGGCGGCAGGAGGAGGGGCCCCGGGACCCCGAGGCGCAGCCCGATCGCGCGTGACCGGGCTGCGGACGGGTCACAAGCGCCCGGCCACCGTCCGGGCCACGTCGGTGAGGCGCGTGACGTACCCGGCCGGGTCGTCCAGCCGGACCAGCCGGACGGCCACCCAGGTTCCGGAGACGCTGACGAAGACCGCCCCCTCCTCCAGGTACGCCTCGTCCCCGATGCCGGAGAGCGTCTCGAACTCGTGATCGAGGTCCCGGTCGACGTCGAGGATCTTCTTCGCCCCGTCGCCGACGAAGACCTCCACCTGGGCCAACGGCCCCGAGACCGGCCCGGTGTACGTGCAGGTGTCCCGCACCGCCACCGGGTCCTCCAACGGTGTACCGGCCAACTCCTCGGCCTCCGCCTTGGTCACCAGCGCGCAGGCGTCGACCTCGGGCGCGTCCGGCGGCGCGGGCGGCTCGCTCGACGGCTCCGGCCCGGGTGTCCCGGTCGGTGCCGCCGGTGGCGGTGCCGCCGCCGGCTCGGCGGTCCCGCCACAGGCGGCGAGTACGGCCGTCACGAGCGCCGTCACGGTGAGCCGGGCGGCGGTGGACAGGTGCCTCATCGTCGTCTCCCTCCGCCGCGCCGTCACCGGGGCAGGGCGTCGAGCAGCCGACGCAGCGCCTGCTCGTACCCGTCGGGGCGGGCACCGAGGCGGGCGAAGCTGCTCAGCGTCACGGTGTAGGCGCCGCCGTCGCCGACCAGCACCGCCTCGGCGCCGATGTCCTTGACCGCCAGGTAACCCTTCGCGCCGTCGCCGACCTCCGTCACCGTCGGATAGATCTGCCCGGCCTGCTGACGCTGGTAGTCGTAGGTGCTCTCGCCGGCGAGCCGGGAGGCGGTGGTCACGGTCAGTTGGGCCACCCCCTTGCCGTCGCCGAAGCTACAGGTGCCCTGGTCCTCCATCGGCTCCCCGACGAACTCGGAGATCTGCGCCGCGGTGAACGGGCAGGGTGGGCGGACGGTGTCGGCCGTGTCGACGGGCAGGTCGAAGTCGGTGTCTGCGCCGGCTCCCGTGTCCGGCGTCGCCGGCGCCTCGGTGCCGCCGTTGTCGCATCCGGTGAGAACGAGCACCGCCACGCAGAGCGCCGGCAGGATCTTTCGCCGCACGTGTCCTGCTCCCTTCTTCGGCCGACCGTCGGGTGACGTCTCGACGCTACGGTCGGCGGACCGGGAAGGAATCCGGTGTTTCCCTAGCTTTCGACGCCCGCCACCGGATCCCGGGCGCCGGTCGCCGTCCGCGCGAGCGCGGCACCGAGCTCGGCCCGGCGGGAGATGCCCAGCTTGCGATAGACCCGGGAGAGGTTCGTCTCGACCGTCTTCGGGCTGACGAACAGTTCGTCGGCGATGGCCCGGCTGGTGCGGCCCAGGGCGGCGAGCCGGGCCACGCGTTCCTCGGTCGCGGTGAGGTCCGACGGGGCGGGCGGGCGGCCACCGAGGCGGCCGGCCTCGGCCCGGGCCCGCTGCGCGAACGCCGCCGCCCCGAGCGCGTCGAACTCGGCCGCCGCGACCTGCAACGCCTCCCGGGCCTGTCGCTTACGACGCGACCGGCGGTGCACCACCCCGGCGACCAGCAGACACCGGGCGCGATCCAGCGGCAGGACGTCCGGCGGCACCGCGGCCCGCGCGGCGTCGATCTCCGCCAGCGCGGCCGACGGGTCGATCCCGTCGGCGCTGTCCACCAGCGCCCGGCTGCGCGCCAACCCGAGCAGCGTCCAGGGACGCGGCAGCCGCCGGTGCCGCTGGGCCAGCCGTGCCAGCGTCGCCCGCGCGGTGACCAGGTCGCCGACCCCGACACACGCCTCGATCCAGTCCGGCTCGAAGCGTTGGGCCAACGGCTCGGCCAGGCCCATCCGGTCGAATATCGCGGCGAGCCGCCGGAACCCGGCGGCGGCGTCGACCGTCCGCCCGGCACTGAGCGCGACGAACGCACCCAGGTGCAGGTGGATCCGACGGCACCAGTCGTCGTCGAGTTCGTCGCCGAGTCGGGCGCCCGCCTCGGCCACCCGGGCCGCCGTGTCGAGCCGCCCCCGCAGCGCGTCGAGCAGCGCGGCCAGCCAGGTCTCGGCGGTGAGTTCGGTGCCCAGCAACTCGCCGAGTTCGCGGGCCGCCGCGATGTGCCGCTCGGCCGCCGTCCAGCGACCGGCCAGCAGCTCGGTCTCGCCGAGGTGCTTGAGCAGCTCGTACTGGGACGGCTCGTCCCCGCGTGCGGTGGCCCGGTCCAGCAGCCCGGTCAGGCGCTCCCGGGCCCGGTGCAGGTCGTCGATGCCCTTCCACCAGACGGCCGGGATCGTGCCGGCCAGCCAGGACGGCTCCGCCCCCTCCATGGCCAGTGCCCGGTCGAGCAGGTCGGTGCGGGGCGGCGCTCCGGCGCGTACCTCGTTGAAGAACAGGTTCATCAGCGCGGCGGCCAGCAGCGCGGGGTCGCCGCCGGGCCCGGTGAGCAGACCGACCGCCGCCTCGGCGTGCGTACGGGCCGGATCGGGCAGATCGACGAAGAGCGCCAGGTGGGCGTGGATCCGACCGGCCAGGGGAGAGTCCGGTCGGGTCGCGGTCAGGGCCTGCCCGGCGGCCTCGACGGCGGTGACGCCCGGCTCGTCGGCGCTCCACGCCACCACGGCCCGCAGCAGCAGGGCCTCGGCGCGGACGTCGCCGGTGAACTCGTCGGCCACCGCTTCGGCGGCGAGCCGGGCACCCGGATGGTCTCCGCAGTCGAACCGGCACCGGGCCGCCGCCAGCCGCCGCCGCCCCTGGGCCTGACGGTCGTCGGTCGGCGTGAGGCGCGCCGAGGACTCGTAGAGGGTCGCGGCGGCCTCCGGCGCCCCACGCGCGTGCTGCCGTGCCGCGGCAGCCGCCAGGGCGTCGGCCACCACCGGGTCGGCCGTGGTGGCGCAGAGCGCCAGATGCCGGACCCGCTCGTCCGGGTCGGCCACCGCCTCGGCCAGTCGGCGGTGCAGGGCCCGCCGTACGCCGGGCGGGATGCCGGCGCGGACCGCCGCCGCGTACACCGGGTGGGCGAACTCGACCCGCTGCGGCGTCACCACCAACAGCCCCGCCTCCTCGGCGGCGTCGAACGCGCCGGGACCGACCCCGGCCGTCGCCAGATCCCCGAGCACCGGTACGCCGAGCAGGGCGGCCAACCGCACCGCGTCCCGACAGCGCGGCGGCAGCCCGGCGAGAACCTCGCCGAGGAGGTGGTGCATGGAGGCGGTCACCGGCAGCTCCTGTCCCGGCTCGGGAGGCTGCGGCAGGCGCTGTACCGCGCGGGCCACCTCGATGGCGACCAGCGGGTTGCCGGCCGCCTCGCGGGCGATCCGGGCGAGCAGCGGGCGACTCAGCGGGGCGTCGATCCGGTCCCGCAGCACGTGGTGCAGCGCGGCCACGTCGAGCGGGGCCAGGGCCAGCCGGGTCAGCCGGCGGGGGCCGGTGTCGAGCCCGAGCGGAGCCGCCCAGGGCGCCGGTCCGGCCGGGGTGCGGCAGCTCACCAGCGTGGCCGGCGCCGGGTCGAGTCGGCGCAGCGCGAACCGCAGCGCGCGCTCGCTCGGTCGGTCCAGCCAGGGCGTGTCGTCCACCGCGACCAGCACCGGTCGTCCGACCGCGAGCGCCGCCTCCAGCAGCGTCCGGGTCGCCGCACCGACCACCCGTTCGTCGAACGTCTCGTCGCTGTCACCGGTGAGCAGCACCACCTCGGCGGCCACCCGCTGGGGACGCGGCAGGTCCACCACCAGGTCCGCCAGCGGGCGGAGCAGGTCGGCGAGAGCGGCGAACGGCAGGTCGGTCTCGCACTCGGCCGGCGCGCAGGAGAGGACCGACCACCCGGCCCGGGTCGCCTCGGCGACCAGGGCTCGCAGCAGGGTCGTCTTGCCGATCCCGGCCGGGCCTTCCAACAGCACCGGGCCGGGCTCGCCCAGCGCGCGCCAGGCCAGGTCGAACAGGGCGTCCCGGCCGACGAGCGAACGCGGCATGTGGCGATTCTGGCACCGGCCGGAGTCGATGGGGATCAGGCGGTCGGCGCGCCGTGGCCGTCGCTCAGGGAGACACCGACGCCCGTGCGGCCAAATGCAAGGAATCCCACCTACGGCATCCACATAGGAAGGAATCCCAGAGATTTCTCATCGTGTATGCGTCGCGTCGACCGGTGCTCGATCGTTGCCGAAGACGGGGGACTTCGTTCTCGGACCGGTCGACCGGGCACCCGGGCGTGCGCGCGACCAGCCGGAGAGCGACTTCCACGATCTCGCGACGAGTGTCCGAAGGAGAGGTAGCCGCGCGACGCGTACGGACGGGAGGGGTGGGGTGTTGGAGGGTAGGGATCCGACTGACATCGTCCGCCGGGCGACGGCCGAAGCGCTTCGGCGGATCACCGGGGAGACGATCCTGACCAGCATCGTGGGGAGCCGGCTGGGGGCACTGGGGGACGGTTTCCGTGACGTGCTGCGCTCGGCGCTGGTGACACAGCGGGTGACGGCGCCGCTGCGACTGATCGGGCTGTGTCGGGAACTCGACCTCGGGCCCGACGCGTTCGACCTGCTGGGACATCACCTGCTGGGGGCGCTGGTCGGGCACCGGCCCGGCCCGGACGCACTGGTCCGCACCGGCGGCGCGCTGGGGTTGGCCCGGCGGGAACTGTTCGCCACCCGTCCGCCGGAGGCGGACGACACGGTCCGGGGGGCGCGTCCGCACACCGGGCGCGGCAACAGCGCGAACGCCCGCTACCGCTCGACGAAACCGCCGGAGCACCTGCCCTCGCCGCCCGCCTGGACCTGCACCGGCTGCGGTCAGGAATGGCCGTGCGCGGTGAAGCAGAGCCAACTGCTGGCGGAGTTCGGCGGAGCGCGCGCCGCGCTCGCGGTCTATCTGGGCTCGTGTCTGCTCGCCGCCGCCCGGGACCTGCCCGGGTTGCCGCCGGCCGACGCCCGCGACCGGTTCCTCGGCTGGTTGCCGCGCCGACCGTGCTGAGCACGGTCGGCGGGTGAGCCGGTGCGGGGACGCGCCCCGCACCGGCCCGACCCGGTCGACTCAGCGCGCGGTGGGCTCGGGCGCGGTGCCGTTGGCGGCGACGACCGGGTGCCCGGCCTCGTCCTCGGTGACCGGCGGACCGGCGAACCAGTCGATGCCGCCCTTCCCGCCGGCCGCGACCACCGCCGCCGCCCGCGCCACCGGGTCCGCCAACGCCGCCACGTCGTTCGGTGCCACCGGACCGGACTGCGCCGGGCCGGTGCCCTCGGAGCCGGTCGGGGAGGCGGTGCCGTCCGGGCCAGGTGAGGTGCCCGCCGCGCCACCGCTGCCCACCGGGTCGCCGGAGGCGGTGTCCGCCGAGCCGACCTCGGTGCGGGTACCGTCCGGGTCCTCGCCGGAACGCAGGACGTCGGCGTCGGGACGGGACGCGTCCGGACCGGCGGTGGTGCCGTCCGGGCCCGCCGCGGAGCCGTCGACCGCCGGCCGCTGCGGACCGCCCGGCCCGGGACCGGCCGCCTCGGCGCGAGGGTCACCGGTCGCCGGGGAGTGGTGCGCGCCGGTCGCCGGGGCCGGTTCGCCGTTGACCCGGGCGGCCGGGCGTGCGCCCACCACCGGGTACTCGGCGGTCTCGGTGCCGCCGGCCGCCGCCGCCATGACCGCCGCCGCCGCCAGGTCGGCGACCCGCTTGGCCTCCCGCTGCACCCGGGCCCGGGTCTCCTTGGCGTGCCGTTCGGCCGCCTCGACGGCCCGACGCACCTCGTCCAGCCGCTGGCTCTCCGCCGCGAGGTCGCGGCCGGTCTCCTCCAGTTGCCGGCGCAGCCGCGTCAGCTCGGCGTCGGTGGCCTCCTTGTCCCGCCGGGTCTCGTCGAGCTGCTGCCGGGCGCCGTCCAGCTCCTCCTGCAACCGGGCCAGCGCCTCCTGCTGCTCGCCGACCTGGAGCTGGACGGTGTGCAACTGCTCCTCGGCGGCGGCAGCCTGCTCGTCGCTGAACTTGCGGGTCTCGGCAGCCTGCTCGTCGGCGCGCTTGCGGATCTCGGCCGAGTACTGCTGCGCGTCGGCGATCATCGAGCTGACCCGCTGCTCGGCGGCGGACCGCTGGGCGGCCAACTCGCGCTCGACCGACGCCCGCTGCTCGGCCAGGTCCTCCTCGGCGTTGGACCGCCGCTCCGCGAGTTCCTCCTCCACGGTGGTCCGCCACTGGGCCAGTTCCTGCTGGCTCTTGGTGCGGGCCGCCTGGATCTCCTGGTGGATCTGGGTACGCGCGGAGGTGGTCAGCGCCTCCGCCGCCGAGCGGGCCTGCTCCACCTGCTGGCGGCACTGCTCGCCGATGCGCTGCGCCTCCTGCTGGGCGCGTTCGTGTGCGGACTCACCCTCGGCACGCAGCTTCTCGGCGCGTTCGCGGATCTCGGTCAGCTCCGCCTCGGCCGTGGCGCGCTTCTCCTCGTACGTCTTCTCGTGCTCGGCCCGTCGGCCAGCCAACTCCTCGTCGAGGTCGGCCAGCGCCTTGACGGTCCGTTCGCGCGCGTTGGCGAGCGTCTTCTCGGCCTCCGCCTGGAGCTTGGTGGCCCGGGACGTGTGGGTGTCCACGATGGCCGTCGCCTGCTTCTCGGCCAGGTCCAGGATCTGGTCGACCATCGGGCCCAGGTCGCGGAAGGACGCCCGGTCCATCTGGGTCGGCCGCTGGCGCAGCTCGGTCACCTCGACCTGGAACGCCTGGAGCTTGCCGGTCAGGTCCCGTACGTGCGACGTGGCCCGGTCCCGGTCGGCGGCGACCGCGGCGATGCGGGCGTCGGCCTGTTCGACGTAGCGGTCGACCTGCCGTTTGTCGTACCCCCGCAGGGTGACCTCGAAGTTCGGCCGCGAGGCCAGGTCGTCGCGGGCTGCGAACGGTTCCTCGCCGATGGACATGCCCCATCCTCCGTACGATCGCGAGCGCCACACCGGCCGCCCGGCTGCGATGACGCGCAACGCTACCGCTGCTCGCGTTCGTCTGTCCTCCCACCCCGGTACCGATTCGGCACCGGCTGACGGGTGGGTGCGGTCCGCGGTCCCGGGTGCGGCCGGCCGGGGGTCCGGGTGACCTGGGTGGGCGGTGTCGCGCCGGCCTGCCATCGAGTCGCGTCGAACCGGGCCGCTGCGCCGACCGGTGTCGGGGGCCCCGTCTTGACAGCGAGTTAGGTTAGGTTAGCCTAACCGCATGTCGAGCGTACTGGCGTCGGACGGCGTCGAGCAGAGCCTGCGTGGAGCCGACCTCCACCTGGGCTACCACGGCACGCCGGTGGTGCACGGTGCCGGGATCACGCTCCGCCCCGGTGCGGTGACGGCCCTGGTCGGGCCGAACGGCAGTGGTAAGTCGACCCTGTTGCGGGCACTGGCCCGGCTGCACCCGATCGACAGCGGCGCGGTGCTGTTCGCCGACGGGTCCGCCGCCGCCCGCCTGCCCGCCAAGGAGTACGCCCGCCGGGTGACCCTGCTCGCCCAGAGCCGACCGGTCCCCAACGGGGTCACGGTCAGTGATGTAGTCGGCTACGGTCGGCACCCGTACCGGGGGCGTTGGCGCGCCGACGACCCCGACGGTCCCGCCGCGATCGGCCGGGCGATGGAGGTCACCGGGGTCACCGCGATGGCCGACCGGCCGGTGGACGAGCTGTCCGGCGGCGAGTTGCAGCGGGTCTGGCTGGCCACCTGCCTGGCCCAGGACACCCCGGTGCTGCTGCTCGACGAGCCGACCACCTTCCTCGACCTGCGCTACCAGGTCGAGATCCTCGACCTGATGCGGGACCTCGCCGACGACCACGGTGTCGCGGTCGGCGTGGTGCTGCACGACCTCAACCAGGCCGCCGCCGTGGCCGACGAGGTGGTGCTGCTGCACGGCGGCCGGGTCCGGGCCACCGGCACCCCGGCCGAGGTCTTCACCGAGGACGACCTGACCGAGACCTACGGCATCCGGATCGAGGTCGTCGTCGACCCGCTCAGTGGTCTGGTCACCACCCGCCCGGTGGGCCGCCACCTCACCCGCATCCCGGTCTGATCCCGGACCGGTCCGTACAACCCATCCCGAGAAAGAACATCATGTCCCGTACCCGTGTCACGGCCCTGGTCGCCGCCGCCACCGCCCTGGTGCTGGCCGCCTGCGGCACCACCGAGAACACCTCCGAACCCGCCTCCACCCCCTCCGCCACGGGCGGGCCGGTCACCCTGACCGACAGCCGGGGCAAGGAGATCACGCTCGACAAGCCCGCCACCAAGGTCGTCGGCCTGGAGTGGGGCGAGGTCGAGATACTCGTCAGCCTCGGTGTCATGCCGGTCGGTGTCGCCGACCCCAAGGGTTACGCCACCTGGGTCACGGCCGCCAAGCTGGACGCCGACGTCAAGGACGTCGGCACCCGGGGCGAACCGAGCGTGGACTCGATCGTCGCGCTGGAGCCGGACCTCGTGGTGATGACGGACGACCGCGGTGCCGGCACGATCGCGCAGCTTGAGAAGTACATCCCGGTCGTCGTCACCAAGGGCAGCGACGCCACGGACAACCTCGGCCGGATGCGCGCCGACGTCAACATGATCGCCGCCGCGGTCGGCAAGACCGCCGAGGCGGAGAAGCTGCTCGCCGACTTCGACACCGCGGTCGCCGACGGCAAGAAGAAGATCGCCGACGCCGGTGCCGCCGGTAAGCCGTTCGCCATCGCCGACGGTTGGAAGGAAGGCAGCACGGTCAGCATCCGGATGTTCGGCCAGGGCGCGCTCGTCTCCCAGATCGGCATCCAGCTCGGCCTGACCAACGCCTGGCAGGGCGAGGTCGACGAGGCGTGGGGCCTGGGCCAGACCGACGTCGAGGGCCTGACCGTGCTCAAGAGCCCGGACCTGCACTTCTTCTACAACGCCTCGGACGGCGAAGACGTCTTCGCCGACGGTCTCGCCGACAACGCCATCTGGAAGTCGCTGCCCTTCGTCCAGCAGAGCAACCTGCACCGGATGCCGGACGGGATCTGGACCTTCGGCGGGCCGCTCTCCGGCAAGCAGTACATCGACCAGTTCGTCAACACCTACGCGGTGTGACCACCCTGTCCGCACCCCCGCGTACGGAGCCGGCCCGAGGGCCGGCTCCGGCCGGGCGCGTCTCGGCCCCTCGCGTCGTCGGGGCCTTCGTCGCCGCCAGCGCACTGCTGCTGGTGGTCGCCGGTGTGCACCTCACCCAGGGCACCTCCGCCGTCGGCGCGCTCGACCTGCTGCGGCTGCTCACCGGTGGCGACGACGAGACGGTCCGGGTCCTGGTCGCCTCCCGGGTGCCCCGGCTGCTCGCCGGGCTGGCCATCGGTGTCGCCCTCGGCTTCGCCGGCGCGGCCCTCCAGTCGATCGCCCGCAACCCGCTGGCCTCGCCGGACACGCTCGCCGTCAACGCCGGCGCGCACCTGGCCATCGTCTCGGTCTCCGCGTTCGGCATCGCGCTGCCCGCGCTGCCCGCCGGTGGCCTCGCCTTCTGCGGCGGGCTCGCGGCGGCCGGACTGGTGATGGCGATGTCCTCCGGCGGGCAGGCCGGCACCACCCGGCTCATCCTCGCCGGTTCGGCGACCGCGATGGCGCTCAGCTCGGTGACCATGCTGCTGCTCCTGCTCTTCGAGCAGGCCACCATCGGCCTGTTCGCCTGGGGCAACGGCTCGCTGGTGCAGAGCGACCTGAACGCGCTCACCCAGCTCGCCCCGGTGCTCGGCATCGCCGTCGTGGCACTGATGCTGCTCGGGCACCGCCTCGACATCCTCGCCCTCGGCGACGACACCGCCACCGTGCTCGGCCTGGACGTACGCCGTACCCGGCTGATCGTCACGGTGCTGGCCGTGCTGCTCTCCGCCTCGGCGGTGACCCTCACCGGGCCGGTCGGATTCGTCGGTCTCTGCGCGCCGGTGATCGTCCGACTGCTCGGCTCGGTGGTGCCCGGCGTGCACCGGCACCGGGTGCTGCTGCCGCTCTCCGGCATCGCCGGGGTGATCATCGTGCTCGGCTCCGACGTGCTGCTGCGGGCCGTCATGGGCGGCCAGGCCGGGGTGGACATCCCCACCGGCGTGGTGACCACCCTGCTCGGCGCGGCCGTGTTGATCTGGCTGGCCCGGCGGCACCGCGACGCCGGACCGACCCGTCGTCCGCCGGGCGGTCACGCGGCCGTACGCTCCGCCGCCTTCCACCGCACGGTGCTCGTCGTGGCGGCCACCGTCACCGGCGCGGCGGTGCTGCTCGGCATGCTGTTCGGGGACACCTGGGTGCTGTTCGGCGACATCGTCAACTGGATCAACGGCAACACCGGGCCCGCGTACACCTTCGTGCTGGACCAGCGCTGGCCCCGGGTCGCCGCGGCGATGCTGGCCGGCGCGGCACTGGCCGTGGCCGGCACCACCGTGCAGGCGGTCTGCCGCAACCCGCTGGCCGAGCCCGGCATCCTCGGCATCACCGCCGGAGCCGGCCTGGGCGCGGTCTCGCTGCTCACCTTCGTGCCGCTGGCCGGGGTGTGGGCCGTCTCCGGGGTGGCCGGGCTGGGCGCCATGCTCGCGTTCGCCCTGGTCTACGGTGCCGCGTGGCGCGGCGGGCTCAGCTCCGACCGGTTGGTCCTGATCGGGTTCGGGGCCTGGCAGGGCGGCATGGCGATGATCACCTTCATGATCGTGGCCTTCGACCCGTGGAACACCGGCAAGGCGCTCACCTGGCTCTCCGGCTCCACCTACGGGCGCACCGCCGCCCAGGTGCTGCCGGTGGCGATCGCGCTGCTGGTGCTCACCCCGGCGGTGGTCGCCGCCCGCCGCGAGCTGGACCTGATGACGTTGGACGACGACACCCCCCGGGTGCTCGGCGTCCGGCTGGAACGGACCCGGCTGATCGCCCTCGGCGCGGCGGCGCTGCTCACCTCGACCGCCGTCTCGGCCGTCGGTGTGATCGGCTTCGTCGGCCTGGTCGCCCCGCACGCCGCCCGCGCGCTCGTCGGTGGACGGCACAGTCGGGTCCTCCCGGTCGCCGCGCTGCTCGGCGCGGGACTGGTCAGTCTCGCCGACACCCTCGGCCGCACCGTGATCGCTCCGGCACAGATCCCCGCCGGCCTGGTCACGGCCATGATCGGTACCCCGTACTTCGTCTGGCTGCTGTGGCGTTCCCGCGCCGCCGCGCCCCGATCCCGGTGACGCTCCGCCGCGCCACCGGTCCGCACCAGAGAGGCACCATGACCCACACCCTGCCGATCACGCCCTGGCGGCTGTTCGCCGTCGAGGTCCGCGCGGTAACCCGGCTCAGCCCCTCCTTCGTCCGGGTCACCTTCACCGGCCCGGACCTGGACCGCTTCGCCGACAACGGCTACGACCAGCGGATCAAGCTGGCGTTGCCGCTGCCCGGCCAGCGTGGGGCGGACCTGCCGCACGGGCCGGACTGGTACGCGCAGTGGCGGGCCCTGCCGGAGCACCTGCGCAACCCGATCCGCACCTACACCGCGCGGGCGGTCCGGCCCCATCTCAACGAGGTGGACGTCGACCTGGTGCTGCACGGTGACTCCGGCCCGGCGACCCGGTGGGCGCGGCGGGTACGCCCCGGCGACGAGATCGCCATCGCCGGCCCGGACGCCGGGTACGACGGCGACCACGGTGGACGGGAGTTCCGTCCGCCGTCCACCGGTCGGCTGCTGCTCGCCGGGGACGAGACGGCGGTGCCGGCGATCGGCGGGATCTGCGAGCGGCTGCCGTCCGACGCCCGGGGCCGGGTGCTGCTGGAGGTGCCGTCGGCGGCGGACGCGCTGCCGCTGGTGGTGCCGCCCGGCGTCGAGGTGACCTGGCTGTCGCGCGACGGTGGGCCGTACGGTGCCCGACTGGTCCCCGCGGTGGCCGCTGCCGCCGAGGACCTGCTGGCCCGGGCGCTGCCGGTCGGGGCGGGCGTGTCCGGGGCGTACGCGTCGGGCGGTCAGCTCGTCGACGACGTGGACGTGGACCGCGCGATCCTCTGGGAGGTGCCCGACGCGCTGCCGTCCGCGCCGCTGTACGCGTGGCTGGCGGGGGAGGCGGGTGTCATCCGTACCCTGCGCCGGCACCTGGTCACCGAGTGCGGCCTGGACCGGCGGGCGGTGGCCTTCATGGGCTACTGGCGGCACGGCCGCGCCGACCCGTCGAGCTGAGCCCCGGCGCGTCAGGACAGCGGGTGCGAGATGCCCCGGGCGTGGTCGGTCAGCGCCGCACCGATCACGGTGGCCTCCAGCGGCAGAACCTCCAGGCAGCGGCGGACCGCGATCGCCATCAACGTGTTCGGCACCCGCATGGACAGCGTGCAGTGCGGCACCCAGCGGTCCGGCCGGTAGTGCTCGACCAGCCCGACACCTGCGGCGGTGAGCCGGTCGTGCACCAGCCGGTGGTGCGCCAGCAGGTCCGTGGTGGGCACCGGCCCCAGCCAGAGCACCCGGCCGACGAACTGGCCGGCGTGCTGGAACGACAGCCGCAGCGGCGCCGCCACGACGGTGCCGGTCAGCGCCGCCGCCACCTGCTCCGGGTCGAGACGCGGCGCGACCGCCAGCGAGACGTGCGGCCGGTGCCGCTGCTCCAGCAGGGACCGCATGCTCTGCACCCCCTCGGCCTCCAGGGCGTCCCAGAGCACCCGGATCCGGCGGGTGGCGACGGTGTCCAGATAGAGCTCCAGCGCGGCGACCACATGATCACTGTAGGCGGGCCGGCCCTCACGGCACGATGACCGCCCGGCCCTCCAGCGTGCCGTCCTGCATCCGGCGGTACGCCTCCAACGCGTCGGTTAGCCCGAACGTGGTGGTCTTCGGGCGGACCAGACCGCGTGCCCCCAGGTCGAGCACCTCGATCAGCTCCGGTCGGCTGCCCCAGTAGGTGGTCTGCACGCTGGCCTCGTACGGCACCGTGAAGAAGCCCACGGTCAGCGAGCCGCCGCCGATACCCACGATGGTCAGGTCGCCGACGGTCCGCACCACCGAGACGGCGAGCTTCAGGGTGGGGTCCGCGCCGACGAAGTCGAGCACCACGTCGGCACCCCGGCCGCCGGTCAGCGTCCGGATCTCGTCGGCAGTGCCCGCCCCGGACTTCAACGCCAGGTCCGCGCCGCACTCCTGCGCGAGCCGCAACGCCTCGTCCCGGGTGTCCACCGCGACGACCCGGGCGGCGGTGGTGGCCTTGAGGATCTGCACGCCCACGTGCCCCAGGCCGCCGATGCCGATCACCACCGCCGTGCTGCCCGGCACCAGCTTGGGCCAGGACCGACGGATCGCGTGGTACGGGGTCAGCCCCGCGTCGGTCAACGGCGCCGCCTGCACCGGGTCCAACCCGTCCGGCAACGGCACCACGTGCCGGGCGGCCGGCACCAGCTCGTACTCGGCCATGCCACCGTCCAGGCCGAGACCACCACCGCCACCGGGCACCGGCGCGGCGGCCGGGTTCTCGCAGTAGTTGTCGGCGCCGACCCGGCAGCGGGCACACACACCGCAGCCCCACGGCCCGTAGACCGCGACCGGCTGGCCCACCTCCAACCCGGTCACCCCGGCGCCGAGAGCGTGCACCCAGCCGGCGTTCTCGTGCCCCAGCACGAACGGCGGCCCCCAGGGCAGCGTGCCCGAGTCGAAGTCGTGCATCAGGTGCAGGTCCGAGTGGCAGGCCCCGGCACCACCGATCTTCACCACCACCTGGCCGGGGCCGGGTGTCGGCTCGTCGATCTCGACCAGTTCCGGTTCGCTCTTCCAGGCGGGCAGCCTCAACGCGCGCATCTGTCGCCTCCTTCGTCCACCGGCTGCCTCCCCGGCCGACGCCCGGACAAACCCGAGGGCGGACGGCGTGCCCCATCGGTTGCCGATCCGGGCGACCGGTCCCGCTGGCCACCGCCCGGCTGGCGATGATCCGGTTCCACGGGCACAGCACCGCCTGGGACGGCGGCGACAAGGAGGAACGTTTCCGCTACGCCTACGGCGACGAGGAACTGCGCCGCTGGTCGGAGCTGCTCACCGACCTCGCCGGTCAGGTCGACGAACGCACGTGCTGTTCAACACCTGCTGCGCCGGCCAGGCCCAGCGCCGCGCTGCTCGGCGTGAAGGCGGCCCGGTCCGTGCCGTCCTGACCGGACGGCACGGACCGAAACTCAACCGTGCCAGGAGCCCTCGGTGTGCATACCGGTCGCCTCCTCCAGCGCGTTGTCCGGCAGATCCTCGCCGGCCACGTCGTCCGGGAACGGCCGCCTCGCCGGGGCCGGGTCCGGTGGTGCGCCCGGTCCGGCCTTGGGCGTACGGGTCGGCTCCACCGAACCGAACCCGTGCCGTCCCTCGGGCCGCTGCGGCGACCCGTCCGCCGCCCGCCGCTCGCCCCGCCGTCCCTCGGGCACCGCGGTCTCCTCGCTGCCCTCGTCCATCGGCGAGTGCTCGCCCGCACCCCACGGCGGGTCGGCGTCGAAGCCGTCCGTGGTGCCCCAGGGCGCGACGCTCTCCGGTCCCCGGTCCTGCCTGTCCCTGTCGCTCATGGCCACCTCGCCTGTCGGTACGCCGGCGGTCGCGGTCGGTGCGCGCGTCGTGCCGGTCGGCCGTCAGCGGCCGTTCATGGCCATGTGCCGCCGGACCGCGTGCATGGCCGCCATCCCGCCGGCACCCTTGCCCATCCGGCCCGGCGCATGTGCCAGGCCGTTCGCCCGGCCGAGGATCCCGCGCAGCACCTGCCCGGGCTTCTGCTGCTCACCCATGTACGCGGTGACCACGATCAGTGCCCCGGTCAGCGCCGGGATGGCCCACTGGAGCATCCGCAACTGGCGCTGGCTGGCGGCCACGTGCGCCGGGGTCTGCCCGTTGGGCTCGGTCACGCCCTGCACCGACGTCGTGCCGGCCTTGGCCAGACGCATGCCGAGCAGCCGGCTGTAGCCGGTCACCGCGAGCGCGCCGACGGTCAGCGCGGTCTTCACCGTGCTGGCCCGGCCGACGCCCCGCTGGGCGGCCATCCGCGGGCTCTCGGTGACCAGCTCGCCGACCGCACCGGCCAGGTGCGCGCCGATCGCGGCGGCGTTGACCGGGGTCCACCGGGTCCAGCCGGTCGAGGCCGTCGAGAGCCGCTTGGTCGAGTCGTCGATGCGGGCCGCGGCGCCGTTGACGCCGAACGCTCCCATCAGGGAGCCGCCGAACCAGGCCGCCAGGCCCAGGTCGTGCATCGATCGCAGTGCGGTGTGACTGTCAGACATCAGGTCCCCCTCCACCGTGTCGGGCGCTGCGGCTTACCCCGGTCCGCACCGGCTAATCCACGCAGGGCGCGGGGCCGCCCCGACGCGCGGGTGGTCGCGTCGGGACGGCCCCTCGGGGGTGGTTCAGGAGACGCTGATCGTGCCGTTCGAGGCGCGTACGCAGGCCACCGATCGGGCGGCGGTGGTGGCCGCGCCGGTCAGGCACTGCCCGAGCACCTGGTGTCCGGCGGCGTTCGGGTGCCACGACTCCTGGCAGGTCTGGAAGTAGGTCACGCAGGTGTTGGCGATCCGCTGAATGGCGATCTTGTCCTTGCCGGAGAGGCTGGTGACGAAGGTGCCGTTGGGCGGGTTGTCCTGCAACCGGATCGGGGTGGCCAGAGTGCCCGTCGGGCTGTTGGTCCGCTCGCAGAGCCGGGCGCCGTCGAAGGCCCGCTGCACGTTGAGGTAGACCAGGTCGACGTCGGGGAACTCGGCGGCCAGCGTGCTCCGGGCGGAGCTGACGATGGTGCCGAGGCCCTGCGAGAACCGGTGCCCGGGCGCCAGGCTGGCGCGGTGGATCGGGCAGCCGGCCGCGTACCGCTCGGCACCCAGCGCGCGGAACTTGTCCCGGGTGTCGTCCCGGCTGTCCTCGGAGTGGTATCCGGCCTCCAGTTCCAGCGGCAGCGGGTTGGTGTAGTCCTGCAACACCACGCGGTGCTGGCCGTCGGCGTCCACCTCGCGCAGCGTGGTCAGGATCTGCCGCACGGCCGCGGTGGTCTCGGCGGTGGCGGCGGCGAGTTGCGCCGGGGTCGCCAGGTCGGCGTCGGTGCACGGCTTCTGCTCCACCGGCCCGTTCAGGTACGCCCAGAACTCCCACCAGCCCGTCCAGGCGTCGGCGATGAACCGGTTGGCGCACTTCTCGGCGACCCCGCCGAAGGTGAACGAGCTGTTGTTGGAGCCGAGACCGATCAGCACCAGGTCGATGTCGTGGGTCTGGGCGACCGTCCGGAGCTGGTCGAGCTGCGCGGCGACCTGACGCCCGTTGGCGCGGGCCGACGAGGCGGCGGCGATGTCGTGCGGCTGCCCACCGGAGCAGGCCAGGTTGAACCGGGCCTGGATGCCGGGCAGCGACGCCTGGTGCAGCGAGGCGTTGCCGGACCGGTGGCAGAAGAAGGCGTCACTGTTCGGCGCTGTCCACCCCGGGAAGCCCCGCGCGACGCCGGTCGAGTCGGCCACCGGCTGGTAGGCCCCGGCGCCTTCGCCGCTGATGAAGCTGTCGCCGAGGGCGACCGCCGCGGTGGGTGGAGCCGCCCCGGCGGGGGCGGACGCGGCGACGGTGGTGGTGACGGCCGCTGTGGCGATGGCCAGGGCCAACGCGGCGGTACGACGCAACCCGGACATGGCTTCCCCATCCGTTCATGGAAATATGAAAGATCCTCTAGAACGTGATGACATCACGCGGGTGTGACGCACGTCAACCATGGGAAACATGAGTGGCACCGGGACGCCAGGGACGCCGGAGGCGTACGCCCGCACCACGCGCACCGGGGGCCGGGCATAACGCCGGACACCCGGACGTTGACCGCGGCAAGGTCCACCAGCAGCGCCGCCACGCGGCGTGCCGCGTGGGTGTCCGCTCGGCTTGTCGGGGCGTGCGGCTACGCTCGCTGCGGCGTGCCCGCGCCGGGCCGACCGCCGACGGTGCGGTGCAGCACATCGCCGAGACCGGGGAGTACGACCAGTTGACCGCAGAGCCTGAGACCCTGTACGGGGCCGACGACCTCACCCACCTCGAGGGGCTGGACGCCGTCCGCAAGCGTCCCGGCATGTACATCGGTTCCACCGACAGTCGTGGCGTGGGCCACCTCGTCAACGAGATTCTCGACAACTCCACCGACGAGGGTGTGGCCGGTCACGCCACGAAGATCGAGGTCATCCTGCACCCCGACGGCTCGGTGCAGGTCGACGACGACGGGCGCGGCATCCCCACCGACGTGCATGCCCGCTCCGGCATCTCCGGCGTCGAGCTGGTCCTCACCCGGCTGCACGCCGGGGGCAAGTTCGGCGGCTCCGGCTACAAGACCTCCGGCGGCCTGCACGGCGTCGGCGCCTCGGCGGTCAACGCGCTGTCCCGCCGCTTCGACGTCACCGTCCGGCGGGGCGGCAAGGTGCACACCATGTCGTTCCGGCACGGTGTGCCCGGCATCTTCGACGGCGACGGACCGGACGCCTCCTTCACCCCCGGCCCGGGCCTCCAGATCGTCGGCGCGGTCAAGCGCAACCAGCGCACCGGCACCTCGATCCGCTACTGGTACGACCCCCGCTACTTCGAGACCGGCGCCGCCCTCGACCACGACGCGGTTCGGGCCAAGCTGCGCCACACCGCGTTCCTGGTCCCCGGCGTCAGCTACACCCTGCGTGATCTCACCGGCGAGCAGCCCACCGAGGAGCGGTTCCACTACCCGAACGGGCTCACCGACATGGTGGAGTTTCTCGCCCCGGGCGGCGACCGACCGGTCTCCGGCACCCTGCTGGTCACCGGCGAGGGGACCTACCGCGAGAACGCCGCCGACGCCAACGGCGTGATGCAGTCCAACGTGCAGCGGCGCGCCGAGATCGAGGTGGCCTTCCGCTGGGGCACCGGCTACGAGCGCACCGTCGAGTGCTTCACCAACACCATCCGCAACGCGCACGGCGGGACCCACCGCAAGGGCTTCGAGCGGGCGCTGGCGCGGACCCTCGCCGACGCCGTCCGCAACACCCGTGGCCTGCTGAAGGCCAAGGAGGACGCGCCCACGCTGGACGACGTCCTGGAGGGCATGACCGCGGTGGTGCACGTGCGGGTGCCCGAGCCGCAGTTCACCTCGCAGACCAAGGACGAGCTGTCCACCGCCGGTGTGGTCAAGGTGGTGCAGGGCCTGGTCGAGCAGCACGTCAAGTCCTGGCTGGACGACCGTAGGACCAAGACCGAGGCCCGGACGGTCCTCCAGAAGATCGTCGACGCGGCCCGGGTGCGGCTGACCCAGAAGCAGCAGAAGGACGCCGCCCGGCGCAAGACCGCCCTGGAGGGCGCGTCCATGCCGCCCAAGCTGGTCGACTGCCGGGCCGCGGGTATCGACAGAAGTGAGCTGTTCATCGTCGAGGGCGACAGCGCATTGGGCACCGGGCGACTTGCCCGTTCTGCGGAATATCAGGCGCTTCTGCCGATCCGGGGCAAGATCCTGAACGTGCAGAAGGCCAACCTCCAGCAGGTGCTGGACAACGCCGAGTGCGCGGCGATCGTGCAGGTCCTCGGCGCGGGTTCGGGGCGTACCTTCGACCTGTCGTCGCTGCGCTACGGCCGGGTGCTCATCATGGCCGACGCGGACGTCGACGGCGCGCACATCCGGACGCTGCTGATCACCCTCTTCGCCCGCTACATGCGCCCGCTGATCGAGTCGGGCCGGCTCTACGCCGCGATGCCGCCCCTGCACAAGATCACCACCAAGGGGCGCAACCCCGAGACCATCTACACCTACACCCAGGCGGAGATGGAGGCGACGGTGCGCAAGCTGGCGTCGGCCGGCAAGCAGATCGTCACGCCGGTGCCGCGCTTCAAGGGTCTCGGTGAGATGGACGCCGACGAGTTGTGGGAGACCACGATGAACCCGGCCACCCGGTCGGTGCGCCGGATCACCATCGACGACGTCGACGCCGCCGAGCGGATCCTCGACCTGCTGATGGGGGAGAAGGTCGAGCCGCGCCGCAACTGGCTGATCGACTCCGCCGACCGCGTCGACCGCGACGCCATCGACGCCTGACCACCGGTTCCGGAAGGAAAGCTGAGCCATGGCACGCCGCAAGGACACCAAGGTCGACCACTCCGCGTTCGACCGGGCGGGCGCGCGGATCGTCGACAACCCGCTGGTCACCGAGGTCTCCGACTCCTACCTGGAGTACGCCTTCTCGGTCATCCACTCGCGCGCCCTGCCGGACGCCCGGGACGGCCTCAAGCCGGTGCACCGGCGCATCCTCTGGTCGATGTACGAGCAGGGCTACCGGCCGGACCGGGCGCACGTGAAGTCGGCCCGCATCGTCGGCGACACGATGGGTAAATACCATCCGCACGGCGACAGCGCCATCTACGACGCGATGGTGCGGTTGGCGCAGGACTTCTCGCTGAACACCCCCCTCATCGACGGGCACGGGAACTTCGGGTCCCCGGACGATGGACCGGCAGCGGCGCGTTACACCGAGGCGCGGATGTCACGGGAGGCGATGCTGCTCGTCGGCGAGTTGGGTGAGGAGACCGTCGACGTCGAGCCCAACTACGACGGCTCGCTGACCCAGCCCACCGTGCTGCCGGCCGCCTTCCCCAACCTGCTGGTCAACGGGGCCTCCGGGATCGCGGTCGGGATGGCGACGAACATGATCCCGCACAACCTCGGCGAGGTCGTCTCGGCGGCCCGCTGGCTGATCCGGCACCCGACCGCCACGCTCGACAAGCTGATGGAGTTCGTGCCCGGTCCCGACCTGCCCACCGGTGGCCTGCTGCTCGGCCTCGACGAGGTGCGTCGGGCGTACGAGACCGGGCGTGGCGTGGTGCGGATGCGCGGCAAGGTGGAGATCGGCCCGCTGGAGGGCAGCCGGGGACGGCAGGCGATCACCGTGGTCGAGCTGCCGTACGGGGTGGGCGCGGAGAAGGTCATCGCGGCGATCACCAACGAGGTGAACAAGACCAAGCGGCTGACCGGCATCGCCGACGTCAAGGACCTGACCGACCGGGAGAGCGGCACCCGCCTCGTGGTGGAGTGCAAGGTCGGGGTCAACCCGCAGGCGCTGCTCGCCGACCTCTACCGGCTCACCCCGCTGGAGCAGTCCTTCGGCGTGAACAACCTGGTGCTGGTCGACGGCCAACCGCGCACCCTGGGGCTCAAGGAGCTTCTGGAGGTGTTCCTGGCGCACCGCTACGAGGTGGTGACCCGGCGCAGCTCCTACCGCAAGCGCAAGCGGGAGGAGCGCCTGCACCTGGTCGACGGCCTGCTGATCGCGCTGCTCGACATCGACAAGGTGGTCAAGCTGATCCGGGCCAGCGAGGACGCCCAGGCGGCCAAGAGCGGGTTGATGCGGCAGTTCAAGCTCTCCGAGATCCAGGCGACCTACATCCTGGACACGCCGCTGCGCCGGTTGACCAAGTACGACCGGCTGGAGCTGGAGGCCGAGCAGGAGAAGCTGCGCGGGGAGATCGCCGAGCTGTCCACCATCCTGGACGACGAGAACGTGCTCAAGAAGGTCGTCTCCGACGAGCTGGCCGCGGTGGTGAAGCAGTTCGCCGCGCCGCGCCGGACGACCCTCGTCGACGGCGACCTCAAGGAGGTGCTGGCGGCGTCCGTGCCGGCCGGGCCGCTGGAGGTGGCCGACGATCCGTGTCAGGTGATCCTGTCCGCCACCGGGTTGGTGGCGCGTACCGCCGCGGAGTCGGAGGAGGCCGCCGAGGGGCGGCGTCGGCACGGCCGGGTCAAGCACGACGCGGTACGCGCGGTGGTGCACTCCACCGCCCGGGGCCGGGTGCTGCTGGTGACCAGTGCGGGGCGGGCGTTCAAGGTCGACGTGCTGCCGCTGCCGGTGTTGCCGGAGCAGGCGGGCACGGTGTCGTTGCGTGGCGGGATGTCCGCCGCCGAGCTGGTGCCGCTGGCGCCGGGGGAGACGGTGGTGGGGCTGGCGCCGCTGGGTGCGACCGCCGAGGGCTCGTCCGGTCTGGCGTTGGGCACCCGGCAGGGTGTCGTCAAGGTCTGTGCCCCCGACTGGCCGGTGCGTTCGGACGAGTTCGAGGTGATCGGGCTGCGCGCGGGCGACGAGGTGGTCGGGGCGACCTGGCTGACCGACGGCGCCGAGACGTTGGCGTTCCTGACCAGCGCGGCGTCGCTGTTGCGTTTCCCGGCGGGCACGGTGCGTCCACAGGGGCTCAAGGGTGGCGGCATGGCGGGCATCGCGCTGCCGGGTGACGCGCAGGTGGTCCACTTCGGTGCGGTACGCACCGACGATCCGGAGCACGGCGAGCCCATGGTGGTCACCTCCACCGGGGCGACCGTGAAGGTGACGCCGCTGGCGGCGTACCCGGTGAAGGGGCGGGCGACCGGCGGGGTGCGGGCGCAGCGGTTCCTCAAGGGGGAGACCGACGTGGTCGTGGGCTGGATCGGTCCGCGTCCGGTGGGCTCCACCGCGAACGGGGAGCCGGTGGAGTTGCCGGCCGCCGATCCGCGTCGGGACGGCTCCGGTTTCGCCGTGATGCTCGGCCCGACGGTGGTCGGTCACCAGATCGACCGCGACTGACCGCGTCCCGGTCGGGCCCGTCGCGTCGGCGGTCGGGCCCGTCCCGGGGGTCGGTCAGGCGACGTCGGCCGGGCGGAACTGGACGCTGACCCGGGGGCCGACCGGTCGGGCGGTCTTCGGCACCGCGTGTTCCCAGGTGCGTTGGCAGGAGCCGCCCATCACGACCAGGTCGCCGTGCCCGAGCGGGAAGCGCAGGGCGGTGCCGCCGCCGCGCGGGCGCAGCAGGAGTTGGCGGGGCGAGCCGAACGAGACGATGGCGACCATGGTGTCGGTGTGCGCGGAGCGGCCCAGGGTGTCGCCGTGCCAGGCCACGCTGTCGCGGCCGTCGCGGTAGAGGCACATGCCGGCGGTGACGAAGGGTTCGCCCAGCTCGTCGGCGTAGTGCCGGGTCAGCGTCTGGCGGGCGGTGGTGAGCACCGGGTGGGGCAGTGGGCGGTCGGCGGCGTACCAGCAGAGCAGGCGGGGCACGTCGACCTCGGTGTCGTACATGGTGCGGCGTTCGGCCCGCCACGGCACGTCCCGGCGGAGCACGTCGAGGACCTGGTCGGAGCCGTGCACCCAGCCGGGCAGGTGGTCGACCCAGGCGCCGTGGCTCAGCGGGTGTCGGCGCAGCCGCCCGGCCAGCGGGCCGAGGGCGGGGGGCGCGTCGGTGACGTCGAGCATCGACGGTTGGTACGCGGCCTGCGACATGAGGCCACCCTAGCAGGGGTTTAGTACACCTGTGCGATCCACTGGTGGTCGAGGGCGTCGAGCACCGCGTCGACCACCCGGCCCCGGCCGCGCCCGTCCACGGCCGCGTGGGCGCGGGCCGAGAGGGCGGCCCGGCGGACGTCGCTTTCGAGCAGTTCGTCCAGGAGTCGGACGGCGGCGGTCCGGGCGGTGTCGTCGGCGACCAGGTCGGGCAGTTCGCCGAGCCCGGCGGCCAGCCCGGCGGCGACCACCCGGTGGTAGGACTCGCGTTGGTTGTCCACCACGCAGACCAGCGCCGACGGCGCGCCCAGGCAGCACAGCTCCCAGGTCGACGTGCCGGCCGCGCTGACCACCAGGTCGGCGGCGGCGATCAGGTCCGGCAGGGCGTCGGTGGGCGGCACCGGCCGCAGCGACTGACCCGGTCCGGTGCGCAGCGCGGTGAGTCGCCCGGTGATCTCGGGCCGCCCGACGACGGCGGTGAGCGTCATCGGCCGCCCGGTGGCGATCAGTAGTTCGGCCAGGACAGGTGCCGCTCCGGCCGCGTCGGTGCCGCCGAAGAAGGCCAGCACCGAGGGCCGCTCCACCTGCGTCGCCGGGCGGGGCGTCGCCGGGCGGGCGGTCAGCACCGAGTCGCCTAGCAGGGTGTACGCGCTGCCGGCCAACAGCCGCCCGGCACGCACCGTGAGGTCGGCGCCGAGGTTCTGGTCCAGGAACAGGTCGGCGTCCTGTCCCCGGGTGTCGCCGTCCACGACGGCCAGGGTCAGCACCCCGGCCTCGCGGAGCGCACCGGCGCAGGCCGGGTCGAGATCGTACGAGTCGAGCACCAGCACGTCCAGGTCGTGCCGTCGGGCCGCGCGGACCAGCGCGTCCGGGGTGTCCGGGCCGGGGTGCAGCGGGATGCCCCGGGCGGCGAGTCGACCGGCCGCCCAGTCGACGCCGGTGACCGTGCCGAAGACCTCGACGGTGGCGCCCCGGGCCAGCAGTTCCTCGCCGAGGGCGAGACAGCGCACCAGATGCCCGACGCCGCGTTGCGGGTCCGCGTCGCAGCGCAGACCGACCCGTACCGTGCTCAGCATTCCTCCAACCGCTTCTGCCGCACCTCGGCGTTGAGCGCCCGCAGCTCGGGGCGTCCGTCGAGCCAGTCGGCGAGCGTGGCCAGCGGCACGGCGACGTCACCGAAGTGTGCGGCCACGGCGCTGACCACCTGCCAGTCCGGCTCGGTGTCGAGGGTGAGCCGCAGCCCGGACCGGTCCGGTGTGAGGGTGACCCCGAGCACCCGGAAGCGCTCCGGATGAGCGTACGCGTACGAGGTGACGTGCACCCGGTCATGGCCGGTGGCGAGCTTGTCCACGGTCCGTAGCGCCTCGGCCCGAATGATCTCGACGTCCAGGCCGCGCGGCAGCGTACGGGCGATCGACGTGCTGGCGTAGTCCAGGCCGGGCACGGCCCGGTACACCGAGGCGACCAGCCGGACGATCTCCGGGTCCAGCAGCGGGCAGTCGGCGGTGAACCGCATCACCGCCTCGCCCGGGTGCGCGTCGAGCGCGCCGACGAAGCGGGACAGCACGTCGTCCACCGGTCCCCGGTGCCAGGCCACGCCGAGCCGCTCGCACTCGGCGACCACCGCGTCGTCGCCGGGGTCGACGCTGGTGGCCACCACCAGGTCGGCGAGGACGCCGCTGTCCTGCGCGGCACGGACCACCCGACCCAGCACACTGCGTCCGGCGAGTGGGCGCAACACCTTGCCGGGCAACCGTGTGGAGCCCATCCGGGCCTGCACCACGCCGACGAACCGTTCGGTCACGACCGCTCCGTCCGCTTCGGTTCCGGCTGCCGGGGGGCCAGCGCGGCGCGGGCCCGTCGCTTGGCGGCCCGTGCGCCCCGCCGGGCCAGCCGGGCCGGGGTGATGGCGAGGCGGCCCACCTTGTAGCTGAGCGAGCCGCTGAGCAGGTTGACCGTCGCCTCGGCCCGACGCAGCGCGCGTTCCCGCGAGGTGAGCAGTTCCTCGGTCCAGGCCAGCAGCGCGGCCATCCGGGTGTTCTCCTCGCGCTGGCGTCGCCACGCCTCGTGGAGCTGCTGGTAGCTGCGCGGGCCGGACGGCGGGTCGGTCGGGGTGACCGCGCGCAGGTGGGCGTCGAGGTCGGCGCGCCCGGCGGCGTCCAGGCCCCGCTGTGCGGCACCGAGGGCGGCCTCGGTCTCCACCGCCGCGTCCACCACCGTGCGGTCGAAGTCCCGCCCGGCCACCCCGCCGAGCACCACGGTCAGGCCCGCCACGTCGAGGGTGGAGGTCCACGGGTGGGCGTACCCGCCGGTGACCAGCTCGGTGGCGAAGCGCCACAGCGTGCGGGCGAGCACCACGTCGACCGGCAACGGGTCGTCGGCCCGCCAACTCGGATCGAGCACCGCGAAGCGGTCACCGGCGACGACCAGGTTGTCCGCCCCGGCCAGCGCCGCCGCCCCGCCGAGCCGACCCTGCTCGGCCTGCCCGGCGAGCCAGTCGGCGTATCCGCGCAGCAGGTGACGCAACCGGCCGGTGTCGCGACGCAGACAGCCGTCGAGCAGCAGGGTCCGCAGCAGCCGCCCGTCGGGGACCGGCCAGTCCGGTGCCGCCGGGTCGCGGTGGGCGGCCCGTCGGCTCGCGTACGGCGCGGTGGCGGGTGTGGTCCGTCCGGTCGGTGCCGTGCCGTGCCACCGCCAGCCCGGTGGACCGTCGAGCACCTGAAGGACCGGGCCACCCGTGCCGTCGGCGCGCACCAGCGCCACCGGCAGTCCGGCGGGGGCCGGACCGCTCCCGGCGGTGTCGGTGACCCGTTGGGCGAGCACCAGCCAGCACGGGGCCAGCTCGACCGCCCGGCCGGCGTGCAGCGCGTCCACGGCCAGCCGGGCCGGGTCGGCCAGCACGAACCGGCCGTCGAACCCCTCGGTGCAACTGCGCTGCAACAGCGCGTCGAAGAGTCCGGAGTCGGTGTGCCGGGTGAGTCGGTCGGTCGCCAGCAGCGCGGTGGTCAGGTCCGGGCGGGGGTATCCGGCGTAGCAGCCGCCCGCTCGCAGCCCGGCGTCGGCCAGCCTCGGGTGGAGTTGGTCCAGGGCGGCCGGACGGTCGGGGTCGAGTGCCCCGCCGACGGTCCACGCGGCGTCGGCGCGGTCGGCGTACCAGGGGGAGTCGGCCACCAGTCGGTGTACGCCGAGCGGGTTGTCCAGCCGCAGCAGCAGCGTCCCGCCGGGGCGTACGGCCGCCGCCAACCGCCGCAGCCGGGCGTCCCACCCGAACCGGGGGCCCTCGACCGACTCGATCGCGTCCAGCCCGGCGGCGGCGAGCACCAGGTCGTACTCCTCGTCGGCGGGTAGCCCCGCCACACCGGCCACCACCATCCGGTCGACCTGTCCGGCGAGCGCCGCCGCGTCGGGGTAGCCGCGCAGCAGCGCGGTGACCCGGGTGTGTGCCAGCGCGTCCAGGACCGCCGGGTCGTGCGGCCCGGCCAGCAACACCCGCGCGTCGTCGGGCACCAGTCGGGCCACCAGCGTGGCGAGCGGGCCGGCGTCGGCGGCCTCGTCGGACCAGGTCGGCATCTCGCCGCCGGGCAGCGTCACGGCCGTCTCGGTCGTCACGTCGTCTCCTCGTCCGGGTTCGCCCAGCCCAGCAGTTCACGCAGGGCGGTGGGCGGGTAGCGGTGGTCGGTGCCCAGTTCGGCGCGGGTGATCTCCACGGCGGTGGCCAGGTGCAGGTGTTCGCCGTGCAGCTCCGGCCACTGGCGGCGGATGCGGGCGGTGCCGCCGAAGGTGGGGTCCTCGTCGGCCAGCGTCATCGGGTCGCCGTACACGGCCGGTTCGCACCCGGCGGCGATGCCGTAGAAGATGGCGCTGGTCAGCCGGTTCGACGCCACGCGCCGGTGGCGGCGTAGTTCGTCGAGCTGCCGGTCCAGGAACAGCGGATCGGTGTCCTTCCACCAGTGCCCCCGGTAGCCGTGGCAGACGACCCGGAACCCGGCGTTCTCGTAGAGTCGGCGGACCCGACGCATCCGGTGCTCGTGCCAGTACAGGCAGACGGTGACCGGGCCGGGCTCGGTGTCCCGGATCCGGGCGATCAGCTCCCGGTGGTCACCGGTGACGTGCTGCCCCTCCCAGCCGTGGAACGGGTACCAGATGGTGCCCTCCCGTTCGGGCGCGGGCTCGGCGGCCCGGGTCGCCAGCAGGTACGCGAAGGGCGCCCCGATCACGGTGACGTTGCGTCGCCCCACCGACCAGGCGCGTCGCCGGGTCTGCTCGGACCAGAGCAGGCTGGGGGCGCGGTCGGCGTACGGGTGGCCGGGTGCCAGCCCGTCGCCGATGTTCCAGCCGTGCTGCACGTACCCGTCGATCCGGGGCGGATGCCCGTCACCCAGTCCGGCGTAGCGGGCCAGCACGTGCGCGTGCCCGTAGAAGTGGTTCGCGTGGTGCATCGGGTCCTCTCAGGCGGCCGACCGGACCCGGGCGCCGCGCAGCGCCGCGGCGAGCGTGTCCACGACCCGGTCGACATCGGCGTCGCGCAGGCCGGGATGGAGCGGCAGCGACAGTTGCTGGGCATAGAACGCCTCCGCGACCGGGTGGGCGCCGCGCCGGTGGCCGAGGTCGGCGAAGACCGGGTGCCAGTGCACCGGGATGTAGTTGACCTGCACGCCGATGCCGGCGGAGCGCATCCGGTCGTACACCTGTCGACGGCGACCGTCGCGCACCCGGATCGGGTACAGGTGCCAGGCCGGTGCGGCCCAGTCCCGCCGCCCCGGGACGAGCACGCCGGGCAGGTCGGCCAGGGCCTCGTCGTAGCGGGCCACCAACTCGGCCCGGCGGGCCAGGAACGCGTCGAGGCGGCGCAGTTGGCTGCGGCCGAGCGCGCAGAGCACGTCGGGCAGCCGGTAGTTCAGCCCGTACGAGTGCACCTCCTGGTGCCAGCCGCCCTCGTCCGGCCACCGCTGCTCGTCGCGCTCCCGGACCAGCCCGATGTTGCGGAACCGGCGGGCCCGGGTGAGCAGCTCCGGATCGCCGGTGACGACCGCGCCGCCCTCGGCGGTGGTCATGTTCTTGGTGGGGAAGAACGAGAACGTGGTCACATCGGCGAGCGTGCCGACCGGCCGACCCCGGTAGGCGGCCCCGATCGAGTGCGCCGCGTCGGCGAGCAGCGTGGCACCCGTACCGTCGATCGCGGCGCGCAGCGCGTCGTAGTCGGCCGGATGGCCGGCGTAGTCCACGGCGGTGACGACCTTGGTCCGCTCGGTGACGACGGCGGCCAACGCCGCCGGGTCCAGCGTGTACGTCTCCTCCTCGACGTCGGCGACGACGATCCGCGCGCCCAGCGCCAGCGCGCTGCTCGCGGTCGCCACGAACGTCGTCGGCGGCACGACCACCTCGTCGCCGGGGCCGACACCGGCCGCCGCGTACGCCACGTGCAGCGCCGCCGTGCCGTTGGAGACCGTCGCCACCCCGGCGCCGCCGGCCCACCGGGACAGCTCCGCCTCGAACGCGGCGACCTCGGGGCCGGTGGTGAGCCAGTCGCTGCGCAGCGCGGCGACCACGGCGGCGACGTCCTCCTCGGTCACCGACTGCCGACCGTACGGCAGCATCGCACCGGTGTGGTGAGACGTCATGCCGCGAGGGCGGTGAGGCCGAGCATGGCGCGCACCTGCGGCACGGTGAGCCACTCGTCGTTGGTGTCCGACTGGTACGCGAACCCGTCCGACACCGGCTCGCAGCCGACCGGCGGCTGGTAGCCCCAGGTGGCGATGGTCGGCTGCACGATGAAGCGGTCCTTGGCGATCAGCGTCCGGCGACTGTCGTCCGGGGCGATCATCTCCTCGTGCAGCTTCTCGCCCGGGCGGATGCCGACCTCGTGCGTGGTGGCCTCCGGGGCGACCGCCTCGACCAGGTCGAGGATGCGCATGCTGGGGATGCGCGGCACGAACAGTTCGCCGCCCTGCATCTGGTCGAACGAGTCCAGGACGAACTGCACCGCCTGGTCCAGCGTGATCCAGAATCGGGTCATCCGCTTGTCGGTGATCGGCAGGCTGCGGCCCTCGGCGGCGAGGCGGCGGAACAGCGGCACCACCGAACCCCGGCTGCCGACCACGTTGCCGTAGCGCACCACCGAGAAGCGGGTGGGGTGCGGGGCCGCGTAGTGGTTGGCGGAGACGAACAGCTTGTCGCCGACCAGCTTCGTCGCGCCGTACAGGTTGATCGGGCTGGACGCCTTGTCGGTGGAGAGCGCGATGACCTTACGTACGCCGGCCTCGATCGCCGCGTCGACGACGTGCTGCGACCCGGTGATGTTGGTGGCGATGAACTCCGACGGGTTGTACTCGGCGGTGTCGACCTGCTTGAGCGCGGCGGCGTGCACCACGTGGTCCACCCCGTGCATGGCCCGGGTCAGCCGGTGCCGATCCCGGATGTCGCCGATGAACCAGCGCAGTCGCGGGTCGTCGCCGAGCTGCTGACGCAGCTCGTACTGCTTCAGCTCGTCACGGGAGAAGACCACCACCCGGGCCGGGTCGACCTCGTGCAGGAGGTGCCGGAGGAAGGTCCGGCCGAAGGAACCCGTGCCCCCGGTGACGAGGATGGACGATCCGTTCAGCTCGCTCAATGTGGTGCTCCCGTGGTCGTCGGTGAGCCGGCGACGCCACAGCCGGCCGGGTGGGAACGCTAGGGGCGGTGGGTTAACAGGCCGACGCCCTGCGGTTAACCCGGGCCGCTCGGGCCGTGAATGGCGGGCACTCTCGGGCCCGTTTCCGCCGAGGTCGGGAACAATTGTCGAACGTCTCGTGAACGCGACCTGGACGGCGCGTCGAATCAGCGCCGACGGCGGTTGTCGCGGTGCAGTGAAATGGGGATGACGGTGATTTCCCGACCGTCGTGCACCTCGACGCGCCCGACGCCCTCCACGAACCGGAAACGACGGTTCATCCGACGTACCACGGTGTTGTGGGCGAGTACCTCGCCGTCGAGCCGGTCCAGGGCCAGCACGTCGAAGGCGTACGCGACGGCCGCCCGCATCACGGCCAGCCAGGCGGGCAGGGTGGCTCCCCGCCCGGCCAACCCCTCGGCGTCCAGAAAGAACCCCCACGACCCGATACGCAAACCGTCGAACCGCAGGTCGAAGAAGGTGACCGTGCCGGCGGGCACGCCGTCGTGCAGGTAGGTCAACACCCGTCGGGCGGGGTCGGTGCGCACCGCCTCCCACCACCGCCGGTGCTCCTCGGCGCTGATCACGTGGTCGGTCTTGCTGACCTGTCGATTGACCGGGAGATTACGCCAGGACAACATCAGGTTAACGTCGTCTCCGGTGGCGTCTCGCAGCACGTACCGCTCACTTTCTGTTCGTATTTCCGGGGTCATCGGGCACCCTAATCACGATTCGTCGGGCTGTACACTCCGCCGCATGACGGAATTGAGTCGCGCGCAGATTCGCGACCTCATGGGGCAGGTGCTGGCCAACCAGGGCAAGGCGCTGCCGGACGACGACGCGGCGGATCTGCGGGAGATCGGTTTCCGGTCGCTGGACTTCTCCGAGCTGGCCCTGCGGGTCGAGGACGTCATGGGGGAGGAGTTGAACTTCGACGCCCCCGGGTTGCGGCGCATCGCCACCGTCGGCGACGTGCTGGACTTCCTCGCCGACCTCGCGCGGCAGTGAGCGTCCGCGTCCCCGCGCGCCTCGGGTCGTGCCCGGCCGGCGTGGACAACCGCGTGGTGGTCGGCGGCAGCGTGCTGACCTGGCGGGACCTGCCCGAGCCGGGGCTGCCGGACCCGGTGGCGGTGCTCGCGCACTCCGCCCGTGACGCGCTCGCCGCCGCCCGGCACCACGCCGTGCACGGCACCGAGCTGCTGCTCGCCGGGGCCGGGCGGGTCGACGCCGGGCTGCGGGACGAGCTACGGGCCGCCGGGTTCGCCCTGACCGCCGCCGATCCGACGGTGTTCGGAGACCAGGCCGTCGTGGGCGGGGACGGGACCGTCGTCCTCGTGCCGACCCGCCCCCGACCGGCCGAGCCCGGTCGGCTCTGGCTGCTGACCTCCGGCACCACCGGTCGACCGAAGCGCGTCGGGCACACACTGGAGTCGGTGACCACCGTCCGGGGCGCCCAACCGGGCCGCACCTGGCTCTGCCCGTACGCTCCCGGCACGTACGCCTGGTGGCAGGTGGTGACGCTGGCGCTGACCCAGCCCGGACAACACCTGGTGCTGGTGGAGCCGGAGCAGCTCGACGACTGGCCGGCGCTGGCCGCCGCACACGGTGTGGACGCCGCCTCCGGTACGCCCACCTTCTGGCGTCGGGCGTTGCACCGCGACCCCGAGGCGCTGGCCCGGGTGCCGCTGCGTCAACTCACCCTCGGCGGGGAGCCGGTCGACCAGGCGGTGCTGGACCGGCTGCGGGAGGTCTTCCCGGCCGCCCGGATCTCCTGGATCTACGCCTCCTCCGAGGTCGGCGCGGCGATCGTGGTGCACGACGGACAGGCCGGGTTCCCGGTCGAGTGGCTGGACCGCGCCGCCCCCGGACGCCCCACGATCGGGCTGCGGGACTCCGAACTCGTGGTCACCTCGCCGTACCACGGGGTCGGTCTGGCCGGGCCGGTCCGCACCGGGGACCGGGCGCAGGTGGTCGACGGACGGGTGCTGATCACCGGGCGGCTCGACACCGACGAGATCAACGTGGGCGGCAGCAAGGTCTCCGCCGGACTGGTCCGCGACGTGCTCACCGCCCATCCCCGGGTGGCCTGGGCCCGGGTCACCGGCCGACGCGCCCCGCTGCTCGGCCATATGGTCGTCGCCGAGGTGGTGCCCGACGCGACCGGACCAGACCTCGACGAGGCGGCGTTGGTGCGGTGGTGCACCGACCGGCTGCCCGAGTACGCCGTGCCCCGCCGGATCCGGTTGCGCGCCGAGATCCCCGTCAAGGAGACGCTGAAGAGCGATGTCTGACACCCCCGTTCCCGTCCCACCGTCCACCGTGGTCCTCGTCTCCGGCGGCTCCCGGGGGCTGGGGCTCGCCATCGTCACCGACCTGCTCGACGCCGGGATGAGGGTGGCCGCCTTCGCGCGTACCGTCACCCCGGAGCTGGCGAAGCTCGCCGAGACCCATCCGGACCGGGTCCACGCCGACTCGGTCGACCTCACCGACCGGGCCGCCACGCAGGCGTTCCTCCGGGCGGTGGAGGCCCGGCTCGGGCCGGTCGACGGCGTGGTCAACAACGCGGCGGTCGGACAGGACTCGCTGCACGTGCACACCGCCGACGCCGACATCGCCCGGATCGTCGAGACCAACCTGACCGCGCCGTTGCAGCTCACCCGCCTCGCGGTGCGGCGGATGCTGGCGCAGGGGCGGCGCGGGCGGATCGTCAACGTCACCTCGATCTGCGCGCAGCGCGGCTTCCCCGGCCTGGTCGCGTACTCCGCCACCAAGGGCGGGATGGACGCCGCCACCCGGTCGCTGGCCCGGGAACTGGGCGGCCGGGTGCTGGTCAACGCCGTTGCGCCGGGCTTCTTCGCCTCGGAGATGTCGGCGGTGCTCGGGCCGACCCAACTGGACCAGATCGTGCGCCGCACCCCGACCGGTCGTCTGACCGAGCCGCACGAGGTGGTACCGGTGGTGCGGATGCTGCTGCGCGACCAGACCAACATCAACGGCCAGGTCATCGCGGTCGACGGTGCGGCCTCGATCTGATCCGGGCACTTCCTCCGCCCGCGTCGCCGTCGGCGCGGGCGGACCGTCGGTGGCCGCGCTCCTCGCCGCCGCGCCGCGACACCTACGCGTCGCGTCGGTGACCGATTCGGGCGACGCCGTCACCCGCAGCCATCTCGCCGACGGACGCTGCGTCGGCTGGTACGCGCCGCCTATCCCGGGCTGGCGGGTCGCGATCGACGCCGAGTACGCCGCCGCCGAGGTGCCGCCGATGCTGGCGCACCGCTTCGGCACCTCGGACTTCTGGGCCCGGTGGACCCGCACCGAGTGCGTGGCCAAGCTCGCTGACGTGCCGATGGTCGCCGTGTGGCGACGGTACGGCCTGAACATGCCGACCGGCACCGTCCGGCTGTGGCGCACCCTGGTCCTCAGCCCCTCGGGCTTCGCCGACGAGGCCGGCTCGGCGGACCGGGCTGCACTGGCCGACCTGGTCGTCACCGTCGCCTTCGCCGTCACCCCGGGCCTGCCGTCTCCCGGCTTGGGCTTGCCGTCTCCCGGCTTGGGCTTGCCGTCTCCCGGCTTGGGCTTGCCGTCTCCCGGCTTGGGCCTTTCGAGCTGAACCGTCCGTGCCGTCGACGCCTGCGACCGCCTCGCCCCATCCGATCGAGTCCAGGCGGCCTGCCGGGTCGCGGCATGTCGCCCGCCATCGCTCCGGGGTGGGTAGATCTGCTGTCGCCCCAGCGACAACAGATCTACCCACCCTGCGTGGTGCGGGCCGCCGGGCGCCGCGCGTGGTGCGGGCCAGCCGTGGTGCGGGCCGGCCGTGGGTGGGGCGTGGTGCGGGACGCTGCAACGGCCGAGCCGGGTGCCGAACGGTGACGGCCGACTGTCAGATCAGGTCCCAGCTCAGCGGCGTGCCCCGGGCGACGTCGGTGGTGAAGCGGCGACCGAGGACCCGGTCGATCTCCACCGGGTGCAGTCCGCCGGTGGGCCGGATCGAGCGTACGGTGGCCGCCGTGACCTCGTCCCCGGCGCGTACGTCGGCCACCACGTAGAGCGAGCGGCGGAACCGTAGGCCCTCCCGCTCGGCGGGGGTGGGGCCGACGGCGGTGCCGCCGAGTGCCGCGTACGCCCGCTCCGACTCGACCACCAGCGCGGCCAGCTCGGACGGGTCGAGGGAGAAGTCGGAGTCCACGCCGCCGTCGGCGCGGTCCAGCGTGACGTGCTTCTCGACGAAGCAGGCCCCGAGCGCCACCGACGCGAGGGGCACGCCGATGCCGGGCGTGTGGTCGGAGAGACCGACGGGCACCCCGAACGCCTCGGCCAGCACCGGAATGCGGCGCAGGTTGCTGTCGGCGGGCGGCGCCGGGTACGAGGCGGTGCAGGCCAGCAGCACGATCCCACCGGCACCACCGTCGCGGGCGGTGCGGACCGCGGCGTCGATCTCGGCCAGCGTGGCCATACCGGTGGAGATGACCATCGGCTTGCCGGTGGCCGCGACGAGCCGGATCAGCGGCAGGTCGACCAGCTCCGACGAGGCGATCTTGTACGCGGGGGCGTCCAACTCCTCCAGCAGCTCCACGGCCGAGGGGTCGAAGGAGGAGGAGAAGACCGTCAGGCCGTGCTCGCGCGCCCGCTCGAAGATCGGCCGGTGCCACTCGTACGGGGTGTGTGCCCGCTCGTAGAGCCGGTAGAGGTTCTGCCCGCCCCACAGCTCGTGCCCGCCGGAGATGCGGAACGCCGGGGTGTCCACGTCGATGGTGATCGTGTCGGGTCGGTACGTCTGGAGCTTGAGCGCGTGCGCGCCGGTCGCCGCGACCGCGTCCACGATCGAGAGTGCCCGGTCCAGGTCACCGTTGTGGTTGCCGGACATCTCGGCCACCACGATGGGGCGCTCTCCGGCGCCGACCAGGTGCGGGCCGATCTTCAAGGTGGTCATCGTGATCCGTTCTGGCGGCTCCGCACCAGCGCGCGGGGCGGTGTGGGGTCCGGCGTGCCGTCGGGCGGGGCCGGGGACGCGGCGGACGCCGCGGCGGTCGGGGTCGGTGCGGTGGGCGTGGCCGGGGCGGCGGGCGCCGCAGCACGCAACCGGGTGGCCAGCCGGTGGGCCCGGCGCAGCGCGGCGTACGCCAGGTAGCTGTCCCGGCCGACGAGGCGGTGTTTGAACCCGGCCACCCCGCCGGGGCGGGGGTACCCGCGCTCCGGTAGGTACCGGCGGTAGTGCTCGGCGACCCGCCGGAAGAAGTCGCGCCGCAGGTGCGGGTGCAGTCGGTCGTCGTTGCCCACCACCACCAGGAAATGGTTCACCATCAGGTCGAACAGCTCGCTGTGCCAGCGCCCGTCCGGAAACCGCTCCTGCCGCCAGGCGAAGAGCCGGTCGTACTGGTCGAAGGCGTCGAAGTGCCGACCGCTGCGGGTCGAGGTGATGGCGCCCTGCCGGCCCTGGCGGTAGAGGTAGCAGACCCGGTCCAGCACCGAGATGCGCTCCGCGCCGATCAGCAGCGGGTGGCTGAACGGGATGTCCTCGTACCAGCCGGGGTGGAAGCGCAGCCGCAGCGCGGCCAGGAACTCGCGGCGGACCACCTTGTTCCAGGCGGTGTGCTGCACCCGCAGCAGCCGGGGCCGGTCGGCCAGCCGCAGCACGCCGGGGGTGTCCCGCAGCAACCGGCTGCTGGGGTCCACCTCCTGGCGGCCACAGTCGTGCACCCGCAGGTGGTCGATCATCATCGCGTCGGGGCGGTCCGCCCGCAGCCGGTCCAGCACCGCCGGGATCGTGCCCGGCGGCAGCCAGTCGTCACTGTCGACGAACCACACGTACCGGCCGGTGGCCACGTCCAGCCCGGCGTTGCGGGCCGGGCCGAGGCCGACGTTGGTGCTCAGGTGCCGCACGCGTACGCCCGGATGCTCGGCCGCGTACGCGCGCAGCAGGTCGCCGCACCCGTCCGGCGAGGCGTCGTCCACCGCGACCAGTTCCACCTCCGCGGCCCGGTCGGCCGGGACGTCGCCACGGATCGAGTCGAGGCACTGTCGCAGGTACGCCTCGACGTCGTAGACGGGTACCACGATGCTCAACAGCGGCGCGTGCGTCGGCGCAATGACCACGCCGCAACCTTCGACGGCGCGGATGGACGGCCCTGGAACCCGACGTGGCCGACGGTGGTGGAGTGTTTGAACAGCCGAACAGCGTCGGGTTAACGGTTGAGCATGCGGCGCACCGAGCCGGGGACGGCCTTCTTGATCCGGGTGCGGATCCGCTCCGGCCGAGGCATCGCCTGCGACGCCTGCTCGCGGAGTACGGCCTCCTGGTCACGAAGCCACTCGATGCGCTTGACGAGCACCTCGGGGGAGGTGGCCAACGCCGGACGAACGGCCGGCGGGAAGGCGGTCGCCTGCCGGGTGGCGTCGAACACCGCCGCGCTGTCGGCGTCGGCGAAGGAGTTGCCCAGGTTGTGCTTGGCCAGGAACTGGAGCATCGTCTCGTACCGCTGCTTGTGGCCGTTGACCATGCCCGAGTAGTCGGCCTCGTCGTAGAGCTGGGCGGCGTCCACGTCGGCCGGTACGTCGCGCATCACCCGGTGCGGGATCTCGAAGTAGCGGGCCAGCTCCAGGGTGCGCGAGTCGTGTGCGAAGAGGAAGCCCGGCGTGCCGGCGAGCAGCGAGACGATGGTGCCGTGGATGCGGGTGCCGAAGTTGAAGTCGAACCCGGAGAGGTAGTCGATCCACGTCCACGGGTCGACGAACATCCGCACCTTGTCCTCGGTGAACAGCGGGTGCGTGGTGTGGATCGGGATCTCGCTGGTCTTGCCCCGGTCCTCGGGAGCGTCGCCGAAGAGCAGGGTGCCCAGCGTCTTGAGGTCCTGCGGGATGTAGCGCAGGTTCTCGTAGCGCTGGTGGTGCGTCTTGATGATCTTCGCCATCGACTTCACGTACGGTGAGACGGTCAGCGCGATCTTGTCGTACGGGCCGATGAAGGTCTTGCGCTTGTCCACCGGCAGGGTGTCGCCGTGCAGGAACATCGACGGGCAGCCGATCACGTCGACGTTGGAGAAGCCGATCGTCCGCAGGTAGTCGGCGGTGATCTCGCCCCGGACGCCGATGCTCGGCGAACGGTCGAGGACGGCCCGGCAGAAGCGGCTCACCTGGTCGTCGATCGGCCGCAGGTACTCCCGGTCGCCGTCGACGTTCGTCTGCACGCCCACCCCGAGCACCACGACCGGGATCTTCAACCGCTCGATCAGCCGGCTCATCGCGTCGAGCCGGTGGGCGTAGCTGCGCCGGAACGCGTTCGCCAGCGGGACCACGAAGACGTCGTACTCCTCGTTGATCCGGTCGCTGTCACGCATGTTGACGGTGAAGCCGTTGGGCGTGATGGTGGCGGCACGGGTGGCCAGCAGCTTGTTCGCGGCGTGACTGAAGACCAGGTTGCCCGCGTTCTCACCGATCAGGTTCCGTTCGAACGTCTCCTCGGGCGAGTTGACGTCGAAGGGACCCTTCCGGGCCCGCATCAGGATCCGCTGGTGCATCGCTGACTCTGCCTCTCGTCGGTGTGCCGGCCCCCGCCTCGGCACTGCCCAGCGCACCACCGGGCCGGATGGCGGGGTGGGTGCTCATCCAAGTCCCGGGAATAGTAGGCCACCGGAGGACCAGTTGACACCTGAGCCACTTCCGCCCCCGGATGCCCGGTTCGAGGGGGAGTGCCCACACCGGTATGGTGCCCGGAATGACCAGCACCACCGTCGTCGATAGGCCGCCCTCCACCACCCGACGCGGTGACGCCAGCCGATTGCCCTCGTTGACCGGATTACGGTGGATCGCCGCGCTGCTGGTCTTCGGTTTCCACGCCGGCACCATGCGCATCATCGCCGAGCCCGGCCACCAGGCGGTGGTCAGCGAGATCTTCACCCTGGGCCTGTCCGGGGTGCAGTTCTTCTTCATCCTCAGCGGCTTCGTGCTGGTCTGGTCGGCCCGGGTGGGCGACTCCCGCCGTCGGTTCTGGCGTCGACGGATCGCCAAGATCTATCCGAACCACCTGGTGATGTGGGCGCTGGCGATGCTCGCGGCGCTCTGGTTCGCCGACCCGATCAACCCGGTCGCCGCGCTGGAGAACCTGTTCCTGCTCCAGGCGTGGGACCCGCGACCGGGCTACTTCTACAGCGTCAACAACGTGAGCTGGTCGCTCTCCTGCGAGCTGTTCTTCTATCTCTGCCTGCCGCTGGCGTTGCCGCTGGTCCGCCGGGCCAGGCCGTGGATGCTGTGGACCGTGGTGATCGCCATGCCACTGCTCATCCTGGCGCTCTGGCCCGGCCAGTTGCTGGTGCCGGAGCAGAGCCGCTGGTGGTTCGCCCAGATCTTCCCGCTGGTGCGGTCGCTGGAGTTCTGGATGGGCGTGGCCGCCGCCGAGCTGATGCTGCGCGGTCGCTGGCGCGGCCCACGGCTGCCGCTGGCCACCGTGATCTTCGTCGCGACCTGGGTGGCGGCCTCGCAGTGGATCCGGGCCGAGCTGTGGGCGGCGCTGCTGTCCGTGGCGTACGTCCTGGTGATCGCGGCGGCGGCGGACGCCGACGTGCACGGCCGTCGGTCGCCGCTACGCTCTCGTTTGATGGTCTGGCTGGGCGAGGTCTCGTTCGCCTTCTATCTGGTGCACGTCTTCGTGATCATGACGATCCTGCGGCTCACCGGAGACTGGGGCACCGGCCTGCCCGGCTGGTGGGGAGTGCCGGCGGTGATCGGGTTCCTGCTGCTCACCCTGGCGATGGCCGCGTTGCTGCACCGCTACGTGGAGCAGCCGATGATGCGGCGGTTGGCCCCGAGCCGTACGGCCTCCGCCAGGCCGTCCGTGGACACCTCCGCCGGGGCCGACGGCCCGCCCGCCGGGCTGCCGAGGCAGCGCGTGCCGGAGGACGAGCCGCACACCACCGCACGCCACGACCCGTCTCGCTGAGTCCACCGTGGAGGCTGCTCGTCACCGCAGTGACCTGCTGTTTCGTGTGTCGCCGACGGCGCGTCGCCGACCCGACACGCCCGTGGTCGATGCGGTGGGAGGGTGCTGGCGGTAGCCTGACGACGTGCCTCCCGTCGCGCCCACCCGTCCCCTGTGGTGGCTGGCGCGCTGGGCGACCCGGCTACTGACCGGGTTCGCGGTCGCCGCCGCCTTCACCCTCGGCGCCTGGGCGACCTCCGCTCCGGGTGCCCCCGCCGGGCACCCCGCCGACGGGCTCGCCTCGGCCGCCCTCCTCGCGCAGGCGCCCCACACCGGCTGGCACGCCACGTCGCCCGGCGAGGTGATCACGCCGGACGCCACTGTGGCCGTCGACCACGCCGACCCGGCCGGCGTGCCCGGGCTGCTGTCCGAGGCCCGCCCGGAGGCGTACCGGCCCGCCGTGACGGCGGTGGCGGGTCCGGCGGCACCGCCCCCGACGGTGGTCCCACCGGGCGCCCACGGTGCTCGCGCCCCACCCGGCGCCTGACCACTCGCGTCCCGCTGCGGCGCGTCGACCGACTCCGCCGCAGCCCGTCCCGGTGTTCCCGGGACCACTGCCCCCGCGATGCGTCCCCACCGCCCCGCCCGGCCCGTGGCACCCGCCACCGGCGACCGGGTCCGGCGGCCCGCTGTCAGCGCACCACAGCCCACGAGGTCCCGCCATGGAGAAGACCGTCCTCTACCAGTTCCTGATCGAGGTGCCCCGGGCCGCCGCCATCTGGTCGGTGCTGCTCGTGCTCGCGCTGGGCGTGCTCACCGCCATGGTCGCCCGGCCCGAATCGACCGGCGACGACACCGGCCCGGTCGACGACCCCGCCGAGGCCGAGGCGGCCGACCTGCGCCGCTACGCCGGTGAGGTGGCCGTGGCCGCCGCCGGGGCCGCGCAGAACGCGGCACGGCGTCGGGAGGCGTGGCACACCGCTCAGACCGCCCTCGACCGGTCCTGGGCCTCCTACGACGAGGCGGAGAGCCGGGCCCGGCGGCTCGCCGGGGTCACCGCGCTACCCGCGCCCCGCACCCCGCGCACCGCCAGTGAGTACGCCGCCCGGGAGCGCTGGCTGCACCACGCCGCGATGAAGGCGCACTGGCGCGGTGACCTGTCGGCGCGGCAGCTCACCGACGTGCTGGCCCGTCGGGCCGGCTGGGACGCGCGACTGCACCAGGTCGACCAGGAGGTCGTCCTGGCCCGCGTCGTCCGGGACAACCACCGGGCCGCGTACCGGGCCGCCGCCGAGCGGGAACGGGCCGCCTGGCGGGAGGCCGAGTTGGCCGGCGAAGCGGCCCGGGTGCTCTCCGCCGAGGCGTACGCCGCCGCGCAGCGCCTGCGGCCGAATCCGCTCCCGGCGCCCGCCGTCACCACCGTCGCGCGTCCGGCGGCGGCGGTCCTGCGGTGGCGTCCGGCGCGCGTGGGATGAACCGTCGGCCGGATAGTCCGGCCGGATCGGGTGAGCCCGGTCACACCTTCCGCCGGAACGGACACCGGAGCCGGATCCGACCGAGACGGGACGCGAAGCCCGGAGACATTGTCTGCGGGTGGTCCCCTTGTCACCGCCCGTTGCGTCGATCGCCATCGGTCCCGTTGCGCGACATCGATGACCGAACGCCCGAAAATTATCGATCTGGATCATGTTTACGCAGGTCAGGGCGGGTTGGCAGGGCAGTGACCGACCAGTAGTGTCGGCCCGTCCGATGCGGTACCCGATCGCAGGAGGCGACGCCGCATCGACCCGCCTAATCGTGGTCTCACGAACCGGGGACCCACCGCACCACTGGGGTGAATCCGCGAGCCTCGGCTCACGGTAGGGCCGTCTTCCCGCCCGAACCCGTCAGCTAACCCGGTCGGCGGTGTCGGAAGGAGCTTTCCACTCGTGCAGCCCCTCGTCGTACCCCCCTTGTTCCTCCACGGCACCGCGGTGCCCGCGCTCGCCGGGCCGTCGGCCACGAGCTGACTGCGGCCACCGCCCCCGCCCGCTAGCCCGGGCGCAGCCCCTCGCACGGTCGTCCCCGTACTCGGGTGGTCCTCGACAGGTCCTGTCGAGCTGACCGCCGGAGCGGTTCGCCGTGCCTCCCTGAGCCCCCGTGGAGGACTCCGTGAAGCAGACCGTCACGCGCCAGCTACGTCGGCTGGCCACCGAACGCCCCTACCAGGTCGTCGCCGCCTCGGCGGCCGCGCTGGCGCTGGCCACCGCTGCCGGTGCCGTACTCGTCGACACCTCCGACGCCCCGGCCACCGCGCACACCACGACCGCCGTCGCCGAGTTGCGTGGCGACACCGCGGTCTCCCGCGCCGACACCCGGGTGGAGTCGACCCCGTCGACCTCGCCCAGCAGCGCGGCCCCGAGCAGCGCCGCCCCGTCGCCGTCGCCCTCGCCGAAGACCACCTCGGCGGCCCCCTCGCCGGTGGCCAGCAGTGCGAAGGCCGCACCGAAGCCGCCGGCCCGGAAGGTCCTGGACTACGACTTCCAGGCCCAGACCACCGGCTACTACTGCGGTCCGGCCGCGGTACGCAACGCGCTCAGCGCCGCCGGTGTCGACCGTGACCAGGACACCCTGGCCGCGCAGCTCGGCACCACGTACGCCGGCACCAACTCGGCCCTGGACACCACCCGGGTGCTCAACGCCACCGTCAAGGGCGAGCCGTACTCGACCACGATGCTGCGGGGCGGTTCGGCCACCCCGGCCCAGATGGACCAGCTCCAGGCCGACGTGGTGGAGGCGATCACCGACGGGCGCGGTGTCGTGGTGAACGTGGCCGGCAGTGCCACCGACACCGACGGCGGCTGGCACTCCTTCCCCGGTGGCCACTACGTCGCCGTGGTGGGCTACGAGGACGACGGTCGCCTGGTCAAGATCGCCGACTCGGCCGACGCCTCGTACTACTCGTACTGGATGACCACCATCGACCTCGCCCACTGGGCCGCGACCCGCGGCTACTCCTCCTGAGATGTAAGGAAGGGTCCCCTGCTATCGCCTGGTGCATAGCAGGGGACCCTTCCTTACATCCGGGTCCGGGGTGGCAGACTTCGCGCATGAGCGAGGAGTCGGGCGGCCGGGCGGTGCTGGTGCTGCTGCACGGGATGGGTGCCACCGGCGACGTGTGGCTGCCCTGGGCGCCGCTGCTGGAACAACGGTGGCCGGGCCGTTGGTCCGCCCCGGACCTGGCCGGTCACGGCGGCGCGTCGCCGCTGCCGGAGTACTCGTTCACCGCCCTCGCCGACCGGGTCGCGGAGAGCCTCGCCCCGGACGACCGGATCGTCGTACTGGGACACTCGCTCGGCGGGGTGGTCGGGCTGGCGCTGGCCGCCGCCGATCGGGGCGTGCCGGTCGACGCGGTGGTGGGCCTCGGCATCAAGGCGGTGTGGTCCCCGGCGGAGCTGGCCCGCGCCGCCGATCTCGCCGCCCGGCCGGTCACCTGGTTCACCACCCGTGACGAGGCGGCCCGGCGGCATCTGCGTGTGTCCGGCCTGACCGGGCTGCTCAGCCCGGAGCGACCGGCGGTGGACGCCGGGCTGCGGCAGGTGGACGGGCGGTGGCGGCTGGCCATGGACCCGGCCGCCTTCGCCGTCGGCGAACCCGACCTGGCCGCCCTGCTGGCGGCGATCGACGTACCGGTCCTGCTGGCCCGGGGCGAACACGACGCGATGGTCACCGACGCCCAACTCCGGGCGTACGACGTGCCCGTGGTCACGCTGCCCGGTCTCGGGCACAACGCCCACGTCGAGGACCCCGCGGCGGTGCTGGCGTTGCTCGACCCCTGGCGCTGAGGACCGCTCAGGTGGCGCTGGGCAGCGCGGCGTCGGTCGTGGTACGCGGTGCCGGGGCACTCCAGGCCGGGTCCAGCTCCCGTCGGGCGGCCGCCAGGAACGCCTCGGCGTACGTCTCGGCGGGGAAGTCGCCCAGGTAGCGTCGCCGGGTCGCCCAGCGCGCCTCGGCGAGCGGATCGGTGTCGAGCAGCCGGGTCAGCACGTCGTCCAGGTCGGACATGTCCCGCCGCAGCACGTAGCCGGTGGCGGCGAGGGGGAACCGCTCGACGAACCGGTCACCGTCGGCGCCGGTGTCGGTGACCGTGTAGGGCTTGCCCGAGTACAGCCAGTCGGAGACCACCCCGGAGACGTCGGAGATCAACGCGTCCGCCCGGTTCACCGACTCGGCCAGGGTGAGCCGACCGGCGGCGGCGCCGAAGACGTGCTGGCGGCCGGTGCGGGAGCGGTCGGCGGCGAGCAGTTCGTGCAGCCGGGCCAGGCGCCGGGCCGAGGCCGGGTGCTGGTTGGTGTAGGGGTGGGCCCGCAGGATCACCGTGGCGCCCCGGTCGAGCAGCCGCCGCAGCAGCGTCTCGGCCATCGGCAGCGAGCAGTAGTCGGCGTCGGCGTGGTGGCCGGTCCAGGTGGGGGTGTAGAGGACCGTGGGGTTCGCCAGTGCGCGCGTCGGCTGGTGGCGTACCTCGATCGTCTCGACCTGCGGGCGACCCACCACCACGAACTTCTCGGCCGGGATCTCCACTCCGGCCCGGGCGTACCGGTCGATGGCCGCCTCGCCGGCCACGAAGATCCGGTCGAAGATCGCCGACACCGGGTTGGCGCTGGGGGCCTTGTCGCTGTCGCCGTGGTGTAGCTGGACGTGGGTGAGCTGGGTGAACCGGATGCAGTGGCTGTTCTTCGCGCCGTGGTTGACGTAGAACGCCACCCGCAGACTCGGCACCAGCACCTCGTCCATGGTGCGCAGCGTCGGGCAGTAGACCACCGGGGCGGTGGTGGCCGCCGCCACGGCGGGCAGGAACTCCGGTTCCCGCAGCATCACCACGAACGGCCGACCGATCCGTTCGAGGTACGGCAGCCACATGGTGACCTGGTACTCCGACCCGGGCGGGGCGGAGAAGTGCAGCACGAACTCCGGCTGGTGGCGACGCAGCGCCCGGGTGACCGCCGACCCGCCGGCCGCCGGCCGGAACCGGCGGCGAGCCAGGTCGAGGACGACCACGGCGACGGCGACGCCGACCGGCAGGCAGATCAGCAGGGCCACCACGGCGGGCAGTCCGGCCAGGGCCGCCACGGCCAGCGCGGCGAGCAGCCCCGCCACCGCGTCGTCTCCTCGGGCGGCGACCTGCGGCACCCAGGTGCGTACCGGCAGGTTGGCGGCGCGGATCTCCAGGTTGCTGGCGGCCCGCAACGGCCCGGTGACCAGCACCAGCCCGAGCAGCACGAGGGCGGCGACCATCAGGAACGGGTCGAAACCGCCGTCGAGCTGCCGGGCGTAGCCGACCAGGATCCCGGCGGCGAGCAGGGCGGTCTCCGCGACGCTGTCGGCGCCGGGCCGCACCCGGCGCTCCCAGACCGTCGCGGCGAGCGCGGCCACCGCCAGCCCGAGCCCCCAGGTGGTCGCGCCGGTGAGCGCGAGCACCAGGAACGCCAGGACCGCCCCGCCGGTGGCCAGGCCCCGGGCGGCCAACTTCGTGACCAGGTCACCACGCATCTCGGCGCTGCCTTCGTGCTCGTCGTCGGTGGGTCAGCCGACGCGGGTGCCGCTGCTGGGCGCGTCGGCCTGGGTGGGTACCGGGGCGGGCGTCGACGCCTCGCCGGGCGGCCGGCGTACGTCGATCACCTGACCGGTGAGCTCCGAGATCAGCACGTCCAGCGAGGCCTGGGCGACGGTCTCGGCGGCGAGCAGGGTGTTCTCGGGCTCCGCGCCGAACGCCTTGGTCCGCATCGGGGTGGCGGTCCGCTCCGGGTTGATGATGTTGACCCGTACGCCGAACTCGGCCCACTCGTCGGAGAGCGCCTGGGTCAGGTTGACCAGCGCCGCCTTGGTGGCCGAGTAGAGCGCGTAGTCGGCCCGTCCCCGGGTGTACGAGCTGGAGGTGTAGAGCAGGAGCTGGCCCTTGGTCTGCTGGAGGTAGGGCAGGGACTGCCGGGCGACGGTCACCGGGCCGACGAAGTTGACCTGGAGCACCCGGTCGATGGTCTCCTGGTCCATCTCGGCCAGCGCGCCCTTCTCCAGGATCCCGGCGGTGACCACGACGTGGTCGATCCGTCCGGTGGCCTCGAAGGCGGCCCGCAGCGCGGCCTCGACGTCCTCCGGCCGCTCCACGTGCGTGCCGGTGCTGGAGCGGCTGAACGGGAAGACCTGGGCACCGTGCCGGCGGGCCAGCTCGGTGAGGTCGTGGCCGATGCCGTAGCTGCCGCCGAAGACGACGATGGTGCGGCCGGTGACCTCCTCGCTGTACGCCCGGTGGTCGGTCAGCCGGGGCACCTTTGCGGCGGCGAGCTGGAACAGCTTGTCCGCCAGGTGCACGTCGACCGGGTGGGTGACCTTGATGTTCTCGTCCGAGCCGTCGATCACCTTGATCGGCACCTCGGGCAGGTAGCGCAGAACCACGCCGCAGTCGTCGGTGGCGGCGAAGTTCGGGTCGCCCGCGGCCCGCCGGTACGCCTCCCGGATGGTGCTCGACCGGAACGCCTGCGGCGTCTGGCCCCGACGCAGCGTCGCGCGGACCGGGATGTCGGTGATGCACTCGTCCTCGTCGACCTGGATGATCGTGTCGGCCGACGGGATGGCCACGTCGACCGCCGCGTACGTCCAGAGGGCGTTCACGCACTCCCGGACGATCCGGCCGCTGAGCAGGGGCCGTACCGCGTCGTGGAAGAGGATGTTGCAGTCGGCCTCGCCGACGGCGTCCAACGCGACCCGGGTGGTGGCGTTGCGGGTGTCGCCGCCCTCGATCACCTTGGTGACCTTGCGGAAGCCGGCCTTGTCGACGATCCGCTGCGCCTCGTCGACGTGCCCGGTGGCCATCAGCACGATGATCTCGTCGATCTCCGGCGCGGCCTCGAAGACGGCCAGGGTGTGCTCGATGATCGGCTTACCGGCGATCTTGAGGAGCTGCTTGGGGATGCCGAGGCCCAGCCGGGTGCCGGTGCCGCCGGCCAGCACCACGGCCACCGTCCGCGAGGGTCGCCACGGTGCCGGGCTCTCCGGCCGGCTGCCCGGGTCGGTGGTCTGGTCCTGCGTCATTGCCGGTCCTCGCTCTCGGGGGTACATGGTTCGGTGAGGTGGTGTGGGTGGGGGGTTGTCGCCGGCCCCGGCGACGCGTTGAACCTTAACGCGCGGACCGCGTCACCCCAACGGGCCGACGCGGTCCGCGCGACGCCCTGCGGGCGTCGGACGTTCACCCGGACCCTACTTGCCGTTCGTGAACGCCTCGTAGGCCTTCAATACCTCGGCGGTCGGCCCGTCCATCCGGATCAGGCCCGATTCCAGCCAGATTGTCCGTTCGCAGGTGTCCCGGACCGAGGAGAGCTGGTGGCTCACCAGGAACACCGTGCCGGCGCTCTCCCGCAGCTCGCGTACCCGCTTCTCGCTGCGCTTGCGGAACGCCTTGTCGCCGGTGGCCAGCGCCTCGTCGATCAACAGCACGTCGTGCTGCTTGGCCGCCGCGATGGAGAAGCGCAACCGGGCCGACATGCCGGACGAGTACGTCCGCATCGGCAGGGAGGCGAAGTCGCCCCGCTGGTTGATCCCGGAGAACTCGATGATCTCCGGGAGCTTGCGCTGGACCTCGGCCGGGCGCATGCCCATGGCCAGGCAGCCGAGCGTGACGTTGCGCTCACCGGGCAGGTCGTTGAGCAGCGCCGCGTTCACCCCGAGCAGCGACGGCTGCCCCTGGGTGTAGACCGCGCCGCGCTCCACCGGCAGCAGGCCGGCGATGGCCCGCAGCAGCGTCGACTTGCCGGAGCCGTTGGTGCCGATCAGCCCGATCGCCTCACCCCGGTACGCGGTGAAGGTGACCCCGCGCACCGCGTGCACCTCGCGCACGTTCGGTGCCGAGGTGCGGCTCACCATCCGTTTGAACGCGGCCACCGGGCTGGTGTTGCCGGCGGCGCCCTTGTGGATCCGATAGACGATGTGCGCGTCGTCCACCACCACGGTCGGGATCCGGTCCTGGATCCGGGGCAGGGTGACCGTCACGTCGTTGGACATCTCGAGGTGATCAACCACGACCGTACTCCTGTTCGCCGCGCCAGAAGAAGAGGTAGCCGCCGACGCCCATCACGACCGCCCAGCCGACCGCGATCAGCCAGGTCAGCGGCAGCGAGTCGTTGAGCAGCGGAGTCTCCTCCAGCAGGGCGCTGCGGGCCAGCTCGATGTAGACCAGCATCGGGTTGAACTGCACGATCCCGGTGGCCCAGCCGGGCAGGTTGTCGGAGAACAGCGTCACGCTGTAGAGCACCCCGGAGCCGTACATCCAGGCCCGCAGCACGAAGGGCATGACCTGCTTGAGGTCGGTGGCCTTGGCGCCCAGCCGGGCCACCACCATGGTCAACCCGGCGTTGAACACCGTCTGGAGCAGCACCGCCGGCACCAGCATCAGCCACATCAGGGTGATCGGCTCACCGGTGGCCACCACGATGCAGACCAGCACCACCAGCGAGCCGAGGAGTTGCTGGAACTGGGTGGTGGTGATGGCCAGCGGCAGGCAGGCCCGGGGGAAGTGCAGGGCCCGGATCAGGCCGAGGTTGCCGCTGATCGCCTGGGTGCCCTGCTGCACCGTGGTCTGGGTGAAGTTGAAGATGAACAGACCGGTGGTGAGGTAGGCGATGAAGTTCGGGATGCCCCGGCTCTGCTCCAGCACCACGCCGAAGATCAGGTAGTAGACCGCCGCGTTGGTCAGCGGGGTGAGCACCTGCCAGAGCTGCCCGAGCCGGGCGTTGCTGAACGAGGCGGTCAACTTGGCGTTGGCGTACGCGGTGATGAAGTGCCGGTAACGCCACAGCTCACCGCTGTAGCGGCGGAGTGACGGCCGCTCGCCGGCCACCCGCAGGCCGTGGCGGGCGGCCAGTTGCGCGGGAGTGAGGCCGGAATCGGGGTCGGCCAGCGCGGTGTTGGCCATGGGGATGGGCGCTCCGATCTGTCGTGCGGCGGATACGTTCGCGACGATGGAATCTAGCGTGGAGCGCCGCCTCGCCGCTGCGTGGACAGTAGTCCGAAAGACGTCGGGACGCAACCGTACCGTCGTTGCGCTACATTGTTCCTCGTGACAGTCGAGAAGAGTCCCAGGTGACGACCGGGAAGAGACGTACGCCGGCCGGTGCGGCGGTGCTCCGTGGCGAGATCACCACGGCCATCCGCCGGGCCCTGATGCAGGAACTCGCGGCGGTCGGCTACGGCCGGCTCTCCATCGAGGCGGTGGCGCGCCGCGCCGGGGTCAGCAAGACCGCCATCTACCGCCGGTGGAACTCGAAGCTCGACCTGGTGCTGGAGGTGGTGGCCGCCGCAGCCGGTGGCCGGCTGCCCGCGCTGGACACCGGCAGCCTGCGCGGTGACCTGGCGCTGCTGTTCCAGGTGGTGGCGCACGCCCTGCGGCACCCGCTCGCCGCGCAGATCATCCCCGACCTGCTCGCCGAGGCGGCCCGCAACCCGACCATCGACGAGACCCTCCAGCAGGTGCTGCGCGCCCGGCAGCAGGAGGTCGTCGGTCGGCTGATCGGTCGCGCGGTCGAGCGCGGCGAGGTGACCGCCGACCTCGACCGGGACGCCGCGGTCGACCTGATCGTGGGTCCGCTCTACTGGCGGCTCGCCGTCGCCCGTGCCCCGCTGACGGACAGCTACCTGGAGACCCTGGTCGAGTCGGTGGCCCGTGGGCTCGGCGCCCCGGACCCGCTGCCCCGGCCGCGTACGGCCCCGGCCGGGGGTTGAGTCGGCCCAGCTCTGGGTACCGCTGGCAGGCATCGGGCATCGGGCCCGCGCGTCACTGCGCGTCGGCTCGACTCGACACCCGGGATGACTACGCTCGGTGTGGTTCGCGGGGTCTGCCAGACGGCCGTGGAGTGTCCAGCCGCACCCGCACGTACGACGACAAGGACGCAGTGTGTCGATGACCGACCAGACCGTCACCGAGCCCGCTCCGGCGGCGGCCGACGGACCGACCGGTCCCACCGCCACCCCACCCGGCCCGCAGCCTTCACCCTGGCGGTACGTCCGGGCCGGTCTGCGCGGGCTCGGGGCGGGGATCGCCGCGATCCCGGCCGTGCTGACCGACGTCGCGGTGCTGGCCTTCGCACTCTGGACGCTGCTCTACCACGTCGGCCTGCCGCTCGGCTGGGCCCCGTCGTCGACCCTCCGGATCTGGCTGGTGACCGGCCCGGCGCTGGCGCTGCTCGCGGTGCTGGTCCGGGTGGGTCAGTGGGCCCTGCGTCGTCGTGCCGCCCGACCCGCGACGCCCACCGACCCGACGGATCCCGACACCACCACGGGTCCCGACACCACCACTAGTCCCGACGCCACCACGGGTCCCGACACCACGACCGGCGCGGACGCGCCGACGCGCGCCGGTACGACGCCGGACGCGACGCCGACCGAGGACACGGACACCTCTGCCGGTACGCCGACCGGCCGGACCGCCCGGATGCCGGTCGCCCAGCGCCTGGCGACGGCGGTCGTGCTGCTCTTCGGCGTGGCGGCGGCGGTCACCGCGGGCCTGGCCGGTACCCCGGCAGGCGAGAACATCTCCTGGTGGTGGCCCGCCTCGACCGGAGCGGTCGCCGCCGTCGGCATGGTGGTGCTGACCGTCTGGACGTGGCGGCGCATCCCGCCGGACCGGCCCTCCGCGCCCGCCCCGAACGCCTGGCAGTCGCTGTACGCGTTGCTGATCTCCGGCGTGGCGGCGGCGGCCTCGCTCTACATCGCCCGCAACACCCCCGACGACGTCTACTACGTGGGCCGGTCGGTGTGGGTGGCCGAACGCGACATCGTCCCGCTCAACGACTTCCTGTTCAGCGAGAACGTGCTCCCGGCGATGGCGTCGCTGCCGCCGACCGCCAGCATCGAGGTGCTGGCCGGCGCGCTGGGCCGGTTCCTCGACATGCACGCCTCCTCGGCTACCTGGTTCCTGCTGCTGCCGGTGATGGCGGTGCTCGCCGTACTCGCGCTCTGGCGGGTGGTGCACCGGTGGGCGCCGCGCCGCCCGGTGCTGGCCTTCACCGTGGCCGCCGCGTTCCTCGCGCTGGTCGCCGGCTCGGACGCCGCGCTGGGCACGTTCCACCTGCCCCGGCTGTACGAGGGCAAGGGCATGTTCGTCTCGGCTGTCGTGCCGTTGATGTGGTACTACCTGACCCGCTGGTTCGACGACGGGCGCAAGCGTCACCTGGTGCTCGTCTTCGCGCTGTCGGTCACCGCCATCGGGCTGACCACCACGGCGGCGATCATCCTGCCGATGCTGGTCGGCGGGGCGGCGCTGATGATGCTGCTGGTCGGGCGCTGGAAGTCGGCGCTGCTGGTCGGTGTCGTCGCCCTGGCGTACCCGGTCGGCTCGGTGGTGTTGACCCAGATCGTGCTGGGGCAGGGCACCGCGGACGGGGCCGACGCGGTCGCGTACGACGCCGCGTACACCTACCGGCGCACCTTCGAGATCGGCATCGTCGGCGTGATCGGCGGACTCGCGCTGTGGTGCGGGCCGCTGCTGGCCCGTCGCCGTACGGCCGGACTGCTGGCGGCCGGCGGTGCGCTGACGCTGAGCGTGCTGATGGTGCCCGGGGTGCTGGAGTGGCTCGGCGCGCTGACCGGCATCTCGGTGGTGCTCTGGCGGGTGCCGTGGCTGCTCGCCCTGCCCGCACTGATCGGGCTGCTCTGCACGGTCTGGCTGCCCACCCGGTTCCGCTCGGTACGGGCGCTGGTGGGCGTGGTGCTGGCCGGCTCGATGATCGCCTCGTTCGCGGTCTACGCCACTCCGATGTGGTCCGAGCGGAGCTGGGTGGAGATGCGCGACCGGCCGAGCTGGAAGATCCCGGAGCGGCGGCAGGTCATCGCGGAGTGGATCGTCACCCTCGACCGGCCGGACGGCTTCCTGCTCGCCCCGGCCACCATCATGCGGGCCATGCCGATGGTGACCAGCGAGGTCCGGGTGGTGCTGCCGCGCGACTTCTATCTGGTCGAGTACGACCTGGAGTCGCAGTTCGCGAAGGACCGCCTGCTGCTGACCCGGTTCTCCGACGGGGGGCCGGCGGAGGGACGGCCGACCCGGGACGAGGTGTCCGAGGCGTTGGAGCGGTTGGACGTGGGGACGATCTGCGTCTACAACGGCAACCGGTTCGCCCGACGGACCGCGGCCCGTCTCGGCTACACCGAGTTCGCCGAGTTGCCGCCCCCGGTGCCCGATCAGCCGGGCGGGGTCACCTGTCTGCGTCGGGACTGACGCGTCCGGCGGATTTCGGATCGGTTACGTGTGCCGTCCGTTTCGCGTGGTCGACGGTTTGGGCGAAAGATGCCGGATACCCGAGCGTTGTCCCGGCGAGGTTTCGCGTTAAGGTCGCAGCTACGCTGGCGGCCGTTCGAGGCGTATCCAGCCGGTCATCGATCTCGTTAGGGAGCGTACTCGTTGTTCGGCATGTTGAGTTCACGCGTCGGCGTCGCCGCGCGTGGCGCCCTGCTGGTGGCGTCCTACCTGGTGTTACTCGCCGCTGGCGCGCTCGGCTGGGTGGTCCTCTTCGCGGTCGCCGGGACGGCGGCGGTGTTGGGCGAGTTCGCCGTGGAGCGGTGGTCACCGGCCACCGCGACCCTGCTGCAGAAGGTCGGCATCAACCGGGTCTACCGGCAGTTGGGCCGGGACCTGTCGGTGGTGCTGCTGGTCGCCTCCCAGGTGTCGCTGACCGGCACCGAGCTGACCCTGCTGCTCCTGCTGCCCGCCGGGGTGTGGCTGATCGCCGTCTTCGCCGGGGCGTTCAACCGGATGATCGACCGGCGCAACCCGGTCTCCGCCCTGGTCCGCAACATCGACCTGGGCCGGATGCGGTCCGCCCCCCGCCCGCCGGAATGGGCCGCCGAGGTGGCCGGTGACCGGTTGCCGTGGACGAACGTCCTGCTCATCCCGGCCGCCGTGGTGGCCGTCGCCGCCGACGACGTGACGCCGGTCTTCCTCGCCGGTCTGGTGGCCGTCGGGCTGGCCGGGGTGATCGGCGGCATCGTCGCCCTCACCTGGCTGCGTGGCCGGGGCACCGGGCAGAGCCCGCAACTGCCGGCCGTGCAGAACTGGCTCAACAGCTACCGCCCGGAGGTGGCGCTCTACTTCGCCGGCCCGGCCAAGGACGTCTACCAGGCGAACATGTGGCTGGCGCCGATCGAGGCGCTGGGCCGCCGCGCGGTGGTGCTGATGCGCAGCCGGGACGCCTTCGTGGAGCTGGCCGACACCCGGCTGCCGGTGATCTTCGTGCCGGCCGCGCCGGACTTCATGAACCTGGACAAGAGCAGCATCCGGGCCACCCTGTACGCCGCCAACGTCGGGCCGAACATCCACATGCTGCGTGAGCCCGGCATGAAGCACGTCTTCGTCGGGCACGGCGACAGCGACAAGGCGGCCAGCGTCAACCCGTACAGCAAGGTGTACGACGAGGTGTGGGTCGCCGGCCTGGCCGGTCGGGAGCGGTACGCGCGGGCCGGGGTGGGCGTGCTGGACGCCGACATCGTGGAGATCGGCCGTCCGCAGTTGGCCGGTGTGCACACCTTCGGCTCGGAGGCCGTCGACCGGCCGTTCACCGTGCTGTACGCGCCCACCTGGGAGGGTTGGCTCGACGACGACCCGTACCACACCTCGCTGATGCTGATGGGGGACCGGATCGTGGCCACGCTGCTGGCCACCCGTCCCGCCGTCCGGCTGATCTACAAGCCGCACCCGTTGACCGGCACCCGGTCCAAGCAGGCCAAGGCGGTGCACCAGCGGATCGTCGAGCGGATCCGGGCGGCCGGCGGCGATGTCGACGCGAGCGGCCTGGACGGGCCGGCGCACCGGGTGGTCACCGGCCGGGTGCCCGCGCTGTTCGACTGCTTCAACCAGACCGACCTGCTGATCAGCGACGTCTCCAGCGTGGTCTCGGACTTCGTGCAGAGCCAGCGGCCGTACGTGGTGGCCAACCCGGCCGGGCTGCCCGAGGACGAGTTCCGGCGGACCTTCCCCACCTCGCGGGCGGCGTACCTGCTCGCGGCGGACTGCGGTGAGCTGGAGAAGATCGTCGCGGTGACCCGGGCCGGTGACGACCCGATGACCGACGCCCGTCGGGACCTGAAGACCTATCTGCTCGGCCCGGCCGAGGCGAACCCGATGGACCGGTTCGCCGAGGAGATCGGGCGGCTCTGCCACTGACCGCTCCGCGACCGCCACGCGCCCGGGACGACCTGTCGTTCCGGGCGCGTCGCCGTCCGGCGTCGGACTGGGCACCGGCGGCGGGTCGCGTCGTCGTCCGGCACCGGGCCGGGCCGCCGTCCGACATGCGGCGCGGCGTCGGTCCGGCCCGCAAGCGAGCCGGCGGCGGCGCGCCGGGACCGGTTTTGTCCGGTACGCGCCCGGCCGGGCGCGCGGACGGGCATGCTCGGAGGCAGGTCGCGGGAGAGGGGACGGGCGTGGAGAGCTACCACGAGGACTGGACCGACAGCCAGCGGGCGCTCTACGACGAGTGCTACCGGGCCGGTGCGGACTGGGCCGGCGACCCCGACACCGCCGCCGAGGACGTACAGCAGGTGATCAACCTCGGCCAGGCCGACGACGACACGCTCGCCGACGCCGAGATCGACTTCCCGCCGCTGGTGGACGCGGTCACCGAGGCCACGGGCGAGCTGGTCACCACCGTGCCGGCCAGTCACGACGACCCGGCCTTCCGTGGCTTCACGGACGGCGTACGCGACGCCACCGCCGACGAGGTCTTCGGCCTCTGACTCACCGTCACCCGGTCCTGGGCCTGTCACCCGGGGCGGTTGTCTGCGACCATCTAAGGTCAGTTCCGCCGACCGTGACCCCACGGCCGGTGGAGTCCGACCGGGACCATGCGGGGTCAGCGGAGCAGACCGAACGGGGAGGCCGGGTGCGCATCCTGCTGGTCGAGGACGACCGTCGGGTGGCCGCCGCGTTGTCGTCCGCGCTGACGCGCCGCGGCTACGAGGTGGAGCACGCGGCGACCGTCTCCGCCGCCCTCTCCGCCGCGCCGTGCGATCTGGTGCTGCTGGACCTGACCCTGCCCGACGGCGACGGCACCGACCTCTGCCGCGAACTGCGCCGCCGCAGCAACCAGCTCGGCATCATCGCGGTGACGGCCCGGGGTGAGGAACGGGACCGGGTGCTCGGTCTGCGGCTCGGCGCCGACGACTACGTGGTCAAGCCCTTCTCGATGGTGGAGTTGCAGGCCCGCATCGAGGCGGTGCTGCGTCGGGCCTCGCACGCGGCGCCGGAGCGCAACCTGATCGAGGCCGGGCGGCTGCGCATCGACGTGGCGGCCCGTACGGTCACCGTGGCCGAACGCCCGGTCGCGTTGACGCGCAAGGAGTTCGACGTGCTGGTCTCGCTGGCCCGGCAGCCCGGTGTCGCGGTGCCGCGCGACCGGATCCTGCTCGACGCCTGGGGGACCACCTTCGCCGACCGGCACACCGTGGAGGTGCACGTCGGCTCGTTGCGGAGCAAGCTCGGCGACGCGCGGCTGGTGGAGACCGTTCGTGGCGTCGGCTACCGGCTGCGGAGCGAGTGAGTGCGCCGCCGGCTGGTGATCAGCTACCTCCTGCTGATGGTGTTGGTGCTGGCGGCGTTGGGCCTGCCGCTGGGGATGACGCTGACCACCCGGGAGACCGAGCGGGTCCGGGCGGACCGGATCGCCGACGCCACCCGGTTCGCCTCGCTGGCCGGTCCGGCGCTGCGCAGCGGTGTCTCCGGCCCGTTGGACGCCGAGTTGAGCAGCTACGACGATCTGTTCGGCATCGGCGCGGCGGTGGTCGACCGGGACCGGCGGGTGGTGGTCGCGTCGGGCAGCTACCGGCCGGGCACCGGCACCCGCGAGGCGTTGGACATCGCCCTGTCCGGCCAGCAGAACAGCGGACCGGAGTCGGTCTGGCCCTGGGTGTACGGGCCGATCGTGGTGGCGGTGCCGATCAACGACGGCGGCGAGGTGCTCGGCGCGGTGGTGACCGCGACCCCGTCCGACGGGGTGCGCCGGACCGTGGCCACCTGGTGGCTGCTGCTCGCCGCGCTGGGCACGCTGGCGGTGCTGGCCTGCGTGCTGACCGCGTTCGGGCTGGCCGGTTGGGTGCTGCGCCCGGTCACCGAGCTGGACGCGGTCACCCACGAGATCGCCGAGGGCGACCGGGGTGCCCGGGTGCAGCACCAGGTGGGCCCACCCGAGTTGCGCCGCCTGGCGGCGAGCTTCAACCACATGGCCGACGCCGTCTCCGACGTGATGGACCGCCAACGCGCGTTCGTCGCGCACGCCAGCCACCAGCTCCGCAACCCGTTGACGGCGCTGCGGTTGCGGGTGGAGGAGCTGGGACCGAGCCTGACCGACGAGGACGGCCGCGCCGAGCACCGGCTGGCCCTGGAGGAAACCGATCGGCTGGCGCTGCTGCTCGACGCGCTGCTCACGCTCGCCCGGGCCGAGCGGCGGGAGAACCAGCGGGTGACCGTCGACGCGGTGGCGGTGGCCGCGTCCCGGGTCGCCGCGTGGGAGCCGCTGGCCCGGCACCGCAAGGTCGCCCTGCGCCTGGCGGCCGACCCCGCGCCGACGTACGCCCAGACCGTGCCGACCGCCATCGACCAGGCGCTGGACGCGCTGATCGACAACGCGGTGAAGTTCAGCGGGGTGGGCGGTGAGGTGACCGTCTCCGTCGCGACCCGCGAGGGTGGGATCGCCCTGGAGGTGCGCGACACCGGTCCGGGTATGACCTCCGATCAGCTCGGCCAGGCCACCGAACGCTTCTGGCGGGCACCGGAGGTGCAGAACGTCGACGGTGCCGGGCTGGGGCTGACCATCGCCGCGGTGCTCGTCGACGCCTCCGACGGTCGGTTGACCATGCACCCGAACGCGCCACGGGGGCTGGTGGCGGCCCTGTGGTTCCCGGCACCCAGCGAGCCGGCCGATCCCGGCGCACCGGCCGCGCCGCCCGGCCCGGCGTCCACCGAGCCGGTGCCGCCGGCCTCGGTGGCCGGCGAGGATCAGGGCTTGCTGGCCCGGTAGTAGTCGGCGGCGCCGGGATGCAGCGGCAGCGGTGAGGTGGCGATCGCCGAGCGGGGACTCATCCGTCCGGCCGCCGGATGGGCGCTGGCCAGTTCGGAGCGCCGTTCCATCAGCAGCCGGGTCACCTCGCGGACCAGCGGTTCCGGCAGGTCGGCACGGACCAGCAGATAGTTGGGGTTGGCCACGGTGGTGACCGCGTCGATGCCGTACACCGAGCGGGGGATGTCCCGTGGCACGTACACCTCCGGGTTGCCCACGCGCAGCGGGGCGGTCCACTCGCCGAGGTCGACGATGCGGGTCGGGGTGTCCTGGGCGAACTGGGCCACCGCCCGCACCGGCAGCCCGCCGGAGAAGAAGAACGCGTCGATCCGCCCGTCCCGCAGCGCGGCCACCGAGTCGTCGAGGCCGAGCCGTTCCTGGCGTACCCGGCCGTCGTCGAGGTCGGCGGCGGCGAGCAGCCGCTGCACCGTGATCTCGGTGCCGGAACCGGGCGCACCGACCGAGACCCGCCGCCCGCGCAGGTCGGTCAGGGTCTGCACCGGGCTGTTCGCGGTGGTGACCAGGTGCAGCAGGTCGTCGTAGACCCGGGCGACCGCCACCACCTGCGGGTGCGGCCCGGGATCGGCGGGCAGCACGTCGGCCTGGGTGAAGCCGAGTTCGGCCTGGCCGGCGCCGAGGAGCCGGACGTTCTCCGCCGAGGCGGCGGTGACCATCACCTCGGCGCGTACGTCGGGCAGTTCCCGGTTGAGGATGGCCGCCAGGGACTCGCCGAAGGCGTGGTAGACGGCGGTCGGGCTGCCGGTGGCGATCCGGATATGCACTGTCTTATCTGGAGATTCCCGGCAGGCGCTGAGACCGGGCAGGGCCAGCAACACGGTCAGTGCCAGCGTGGCGCGGGCGCCGCGTCGCCGGGCTCGGGCGGTGTACCGGGTACGGCTCACGGGCAGCACTGTGCGCCGCCGGACCCCTGTGGCGCAAGCCCAGAGGCGGCGGAAGCGCTCTCCGGACGGCCCCGGCAGGTCTGCCGGGGCCGTCCGGGTGGTGTCGACCGGCGGTCGGCGAGCCGTTCCGGCCGTCCGGTCGGCCACGGATCAGGCGACTGGGCGGTGGGCCGCCTCCTCTCCGGCGTGGCGCAGGATCTGCTCGCGATCCCGGCCGTGCGCGACACTGACCAGGAAGCAGCCGGTGCCGGGACGCAGCAGCGCCGGCACGTCCAGCAGGGCCGCGCCGCGCACCAGCACGGCGGCCAACTCCCGGTCGGTGATCCGGACGCCGAGGATGTGCCGACGGACGTGCCGGCCACCGGCCAGCAGGGCGGCCCGCCAGGCGGCGGCGGCCAGTCGGGTACGCCACAGCCGCCGGGCCGTCGAGGCACCGGGCACCGGCCCCCCGAGCAACTCGCGGCGGCCCCGCCGCCACCCGTTCTCCACCATCGCCGCGTACGCCGTGCGGTGCTCGCGGGCGATGTGGATCTGGTGCAGTTCGTAGCGGCGGCGCAGCCCGCCCACCGCCGTCTCGTGCCGGACCGGGATGTGCAGGCGGTCGAGTAGCTGTCGGGTCCGCCGCGCCGCCTCCTCCCGGTTGAACTCGATCGTCGCCGGGATGGCGGGTTGCTGGCCCGCGTACCGGTTGCCGGGAGCCGCCGGAGGCGGCATGCAGCGCAGTAGGCAGGCTGTCTCGAACGCGTCGGCCAGCGTGGTCCAGTCCAACGGCGGCAGGGTCGTCGCCTGGCGATGCCGGTCGAGCAGAATGGGTGCGGCAACCACCGGAGTGCCTCCTTGTGGTGTCGGGTCCTCCTTACGGTGACCTGTGACACCCGCGGGTGGTACCGATCCGGCTCAGCCTTGAGGAAATCTTGCGCCTGGTTACAGTTCGGAAACCACAACGTCGATCTGACGTGGACGGCCCGGCGCGCCGACCTGTTCGCACACCGTGTACTTGAGGTCCCGCAGCGCCGTGACCAGCGCATCCGTGGTGCGTGGGCGGGCGCCGGCGAGCAGCAGGTCCCGCACCAGTCGGCCCTTGGTGGCCTTGTTGAAATGACTGACCACCGACCGCACCGGCTGCCCGTCCACCTCACGTTCGTGCAGCACCCGCACCGTCACGACGCGCTCGGCCGCTGCGCCGCGCGGCGCCCAGGTGGCGGCGTACGCGCCGGACCGCAGGTCGAGCACCACGGCGCTGCCGGCCGCCTCGGTCAACACCGGCCCCAACACCCGCCGCCAGTACGCCGACAGCGCACCCACACCGGGCAGGCGGGCCCCGATCGCGCAGCGGTACGGCGGGATCCGGTCGGTCAGCCGGACCGCCCCCCACAGCCCGGAGCTGACCAGCACCTGCCGCTGCGCCGCCCGTCGGGCGGTGGGCGGGAGCGTGGCCAGGTCGAGGGCCTCGTAGAGCACGCCGGTGTAGATCGCCCCGGCCGCAGCGGTGGCCGCCGCCGTCAGCCGGGCGTTGCGCCGCAACTCGCCGTGCTGGCCGGCGCTGAGCCCGAGTGCGTCCAGCGCCGCTTCCGGTGGCCCGGAGGAGAGTGCCACCAGCGCGTCCAGCACCTCCCGGCGGGCGGGATTGAGCGCCGGCAGCGAGAGCCGGTCCAGGTCCAGCTTGCGGCCGGTGCCGGCGTCGGCCTTGCCCTCGGAGGGCGGCAGCAGGATGAGCATGGGCGACTCTAACGCCAGGGGCGCAGTGGCTCCGGCGGGTGGTACACGCGGAAGCCACCGATCTCGGCGAGCAGGCTGCCGTCCGCGCGGTCGCCGAGCAGTTCCCGCAGCCGCCGGTCCGCCGGTGCCCCGGCCGCCAGCACGTACCCCGGACGGGTGGCGCGGGCGAGCCGCCACCAGTACTTCGGATAGCGGTTCTGACCGGGGTGCAGCTCGCCGTCGAGCACCCCGCAGACGACCTTCTCGGCGGTGTTGAAGATCAGGCGGTTGCAGGTCCAGTACTCGCCGTACACCTCGTGCAGACCGGCCGCGTGGACCGTGGCGGCCAGTTGCCGTGCGTACCGTTCCTCCCGTCGGCCGGGGTCCGCACCGGCGGTGGCGAACAGGACCGTGACCACCAACGAGGTCGCCGCCAGGGCGGCCAGGACGGCGGTGGCGACCGCGCCGACCAGCCGCCGCCACGCGCCGACCGCGCCCCGAGCGCCGGCCACCGCCGCCGACCAGAGCGGCCACAGCACCGCCGGCATCGACAGTTGCAGCACCGACAGGTACCGCGCGTTGCCCAGCGGGTCGGTCGCGGCGAGCGAGCTGCGCACGTACGCCAGCAGCGTCAACGCCGCCCCGCCGAGCAACGCCAGGTGCAGCACCGGGGCGAGGCGGTCGGCCCGCCCGGCCCCCCGGCGGTACGCGAGCCCGGCCAGCACCGCCGCGACGACCAGCAGCACCGGGTAGAGCAGCCCGAACCACTCCTGCCAGCGGGCGCAGCCGGAGAGCGGGCAGAGTCCACCCGCCAGCGACACCCCCTCCAGCAACCCGCCGTCCAGCCGCTGCGCCCACGGCGGCGGTGCTGCGGTGCCGCCGCTGATGGTGCGCAGCACCGAGAGGGAGTCCTGTCCGGGCGGTGCGACGAGGTTGTCGCGGATCATCGGGGCGATGCCGACGGCGAATCCGACGAGCAGCAGCAGCCCGGCCCCGCCGAGCAACTCCCGGCGTACCGCCCACACCAGCGCCAGCCCGGCCACCGCCAGGTACGGCACGATCAGCCAGTCCGACCAGACGGCCACCCCGGCGAGCAGCCCGAAGACGCCGACGGCCAGCCGACGGTGGCGCACCGTGCCCTGGGCCAGCCCGGCGACCAGCAGCAGCATCGCCAACACCGCGACCTTGACCTCCGGTCGACCGCCGACGGTCGTCACCTGGTCCCGGATCACCCGCTCGGAGCCGAGCGCCAGCAGACCGACGACCAGGGTGGCGAACCACGGCGACCCGATCCGCCGGGTCAGCCGGTGGATCAGCCAGAGGAACACCGCGTAGAGCGCGAGCACCGGCAGCCGCAGCAACGGCCAGCTCGGACCGCCGACCGCGAGCAGGGGAGCGGCCAGGTACGACTGCAACATTCCCATGTAGCGCTGGCCGTACAGGAAGACCGGGTGCTCGCGGCCCTCGGCGATGTGCAGCGCGGCCAGCCCGAACGTCGCCTCGTCGCTGTTGGACACCGGCACGGTGTGCAGCACGAGGTACAGCCGGTAGCCGACCCCGGCCAGCCCGAGGAGCAGCGCGACGAACGCCGGCCGGTCGAGCCGGAGCCATCCCCGTCCGCGCTGTCGCCCTGATTGCGACCCTGCACGTGGCACGACCATCGCCCCCGTCGTCGTCCCGTCCGGAGTCTCGCACGGCTGCACGGCGCTACGGGCCGCTTTGCCGCAGTTCGGGCGGGCTCGCGCGCCCGGCGGCACGGCGCTGTCGGCGCGGTGGCCGACCGGTCGGCGGTGCGGGTCGTCCGGGGTCGCCGACGGGGTGCCGGGGCGGCTCTCGCGTGGCCGAGGTCGCCGACGTGTGGCAGGGTTGCACCCGTGTCACCCACTTCCGCCGGCCAACTGGCCATACCGACCCTGCATCGGGCCGCACGGATCGAGGACGCGGTGCACGCCGTGGTCGAGCGTCGGCTACGCCGGACGGGCTGGCGGATCAACATCATCGCCTACACCGGATACGGTGCCCCCGGCTGGGCGCGGGTGATGTGCCGGGTGCTGCTCGGGCGACCGGACACCCGTCAGCGGGGCCGGCTGGAGAAGGTCCGGGGTTGGCGCAGCTTCACCACGCTGCCCGCCAAGCACGTCACCGTGACCATCGAGACCGGTGGGGTGACCCACGAGACGCGGGCCGACCGCAGCGGCTTCGTCGACGTCGTGGTGGAGACGAACCTGCCACCCGGCTGGGGGTCGGTACGGCTCAGCGTCCAGGACGCCGAGCCGGTCGAGGCACCGGTCCGCATCCTCGACCCGGAGGTCCGCTTCGGCGTCCTCTCCGACATCGACGACACGGTCATGGTCACCGCGCTGCCCCGGCCGCTGCTCGCCGCCTGGAACACGTTCGTGCTCGACGAGCACGCCCGGATGGCGGTGCCCGGCATGGCCGTGCTCTACGAGCGCCTGGTCACCGCGCACCCCGGCGCCCCGGTGTTCTATCTGTCCACCGGCGCGTGGAACGTCGCCCCGACACTCACCCGCTTCCTGTCCCGGCACCTCTATCCGGCCGGGCCGCTGCTGCTGACCGACTGGGGACCCACCCACGACCGCTGGTTCCGCAGCGGCCGGGAGCACAAGCGCGCCACCCTGGCCCGGCTGGCCAAGGAATTCCCCGACGTACGCTGGCTGCTCGTCGGCGACGACGGCCAGCACGACCCGGAGATCTACCGTGAGTTCGCCGCCGCCCACCCGGACAACGTGGCGGGCGTGGCGATCCGGCGGCTCTCACCCACCCAGGCGGTGCTGGCCGGTAGCCTCCCCGTCCCGCACGACAGCCCTGCCGAGGGGCCGATCGGGCAGAAGTGGCTCTCCGCCCCCGACGGCGCGGGCCTCTGGACCCTGCTGCGCGGCGCCGGCCTGGTCTGAGGCGCTGTACCGCTTCTTGCGAGCCCGCCGGGCGTCAGCCGCCGGGCGTGAGCGTCACCTCGCCCGTGCAGCCGGCCAGGTGCCGGCGGTCTTCGAGCAGGTCGATGACCGCCTCCCGGTTGGCGATCCGGGCCTCCGACAGCGCGTCCGGGTTCTGCCGCTGACCGGCGATGAAGGTCAGGTTGTTTCGGACGGCGGTGTCCAGGCCGTCGCAGTTCTCCGCCGCGCCGCCGTTGAGCGCCGCGTTCGGGTCCGCGTCCGGCACCTCGACCTCATCGGTGCAACCGGCCGCCGCGCGTCGCTGTTCGAGCTGGTCGATGACGGCCTGCCGGTTGGCGATCCGGGCCTCCGACAGCGGGTCCGGGAACACCAACTGGTCGGCGATGAAGGCGAGGTTGCTGCCCACGGCCGTGTCGAGACCCTCGCAGTTCTCACTCGCCGAGCTGGTTCCGGTCGCCATCGCGAAGGCCACGCCGAGGGTCACCCCGATCGCCGTGGCCCCCGCGATCTTGCGCTGTCGCGGTGATGTCCCGCGCCGACTGCTCCGGGTCGTACGCCTGCTGCTCGCCATCGATGCTCTCCCCCTCGTCGTCAACTACCCCCGGAGGTACGGGCGCGCGGGCGCCGGTGGTTCACCGCTCGGTGACCTACGTGCGAGCCCGGCGAATTGTTACCGACCTGGTGAGCGCGCTGTCACGCAGACATGAGGTGGTCAGGGTCCCGCGCCGTCTGCGATGCCCCACCCGACGGCCTGCCCCCGCTCGGGGCCTGGCTGTGTGCCGCAGGTTCGGGCCCCCGCACGAGTCGACGAGGGTGCCGACGGCGACCTGTCGAGCTGAGAGCGGGAACGGATCGCGGAAGGTGGCCACCAGGCTGCGGCGTGTCGTGCCTGGCGCTGCGATGGCGCAAACGGTTCAGCTCGACAGGCGCAGAGGAAGTAACCAGGGCCCGCAGGCCGTGACGGCCACGCCCGTGACGGCCACGCCCGTGACGGCCACGCCCGTGACGGCCACGCCCGTGACGGCCACGCCCGTGACGGCGACCCGGGCAGTGGTCAGGCCGGGCGGAGCCAGAGGACGCCGAGCGGGGGGACGCGCAGTGCCACCGAGGCGGGCAGCCCGTGCCAGGGGATGTCCTGGGCGTGGACGGTGCCGAGGTTGCCGACGCCGGAGCCGCCGTAGTGGTGGGCGTCGGTGTTGAGCACCTCGGCCCAGGTGCCCGCCGCCGGCAGGCCGACCCGGTAGTCGTCCAGCGGGCGGGCGGAGAAGTTGGCGATGCAGACCAGGGTCGCGCCGTCGGGGGCGATCCGGACGAACGAGACGGTGTTGTTGGCGACGTCGTCACCGGCGAGCCAGCGGAACCCGGCGGGGGAGGTGTCCTGTGTCCACAGGGCGGGGGTGTCCCGGTAGACCCGGTTGAGGTCGCCGACGAGGCGTTGCACGCCGGCCCGGGCCGGGTCGTGCAGGAGATACCAGTCGAGGCCGCGCTCCTCGCTCCACTCCCGCTCGTCGGCCAGCTCGCAGCCCATGAAGAGCAGTTGCTTGCCCGGGTGCGCCCACATGTACGCCAGCAGCGCGCGCACGTTGGCCAGGCGCTGCCACTGGTCGCCGGGCATCTTGGCGAGCAGGGACCCCTTGCCGTGCACCACCTCGTCGTGGCTGATCGGCAGCACGTAGTTCTCGCTCCAGGCGTACGCCAGGGAGAAGGTGAGCTGATGGTGGTGGTGCTGCCGGTAGATCGGGTCCTTCGAGGTGTAGAGCAGGGTGTCGTGCATCCAGCCCATGTTCCACTTGAAACCGAAGCCCAGCCCGCCGTCGCTGGTCGGGCGGGTCACCCCCGGCCAGGCGGTGGACTCCTCGGCGATCATCACCACCCCGGGGTGGTGCTTGTAGACCGTCGCGTCGGTCTCCTGCATGAACGCGATGGCCTCCAGGTTCTCCCGGCCGCCGTACTGGTTGGGCACCCACTGCCCGTCGGCGCGGGAGTAGTCGAGGTAGAGCATCGAGGCGACCGCGTCCACCCGCAGCCCGTCGACATGGAACTGATCCAGCCAGTAGAGCGCGTTGGCGACCAGGAAGTTGCGGACCTCGCGGCGGCCGAAGTCGAAGACGTACGTGCCCCAGTCGGGGTGCTCGCCGCGACGCGGGTCCGGGTGCTCGTAGAGCGGGGTGCCGTCGAAGCGGGCCAGCGCCCACTCGTCCTTGGGGAAGTGCGCGGGCACCCAGTCCAGGATCACCCCGATACCGGCGGCGTGCAGGCGGTCCACCAGGTACCGGAAGTCGTCCGGGTCGCCGAACCGCGACGTCGGCGCGAAGTAGCCGGTCACCTGGTAGCCCCAGGAACCGCCGAACGGGTGCTCCATCACCGGCAGGAACTCCACGTGGGTGAAGCCCAGCTCCACCACGTACGCGGTCAACTGCTCGGCCAGCTCCCGGTAGCCGAGGCCGGGCCGCCACGAGCCGAGGTGCACCTCGTACACGCTCATCGGCTCCTGGTGCGGCTGCTGCCTCGCCCGCCGGGCCAACCACTGTGCGTCCGTCCACTCGTAGGTCGAGCGGTGCACCACCGAGGCGGTGGCCGGCGGCACCTCCGCGTACGCGGCGAGCGGGTCGGCCTTGTCCCGCCAGTACCCGTCCGCGCCGAGCACGCGGTACTTGTACCGGGCGCCGGACGCCACCCCGGGCACGAAGACCTCCCACACGCCGGTGGAGCCCAGCGACCGCATCGGCCAGCCGTCGTCCGGTGCCCAGCCGGTGAAGTCGCCGATCACCCGTACGCCCCGGGCGTTGGGCGCCCACACGGTGAACGCCACGCCGTCCTCGCGTACCCGGGCGCCGAGCGCCTCCCAGAGCCGCTCGTGTCGGCCCTCGCCGATCAGGTGCAGGTCCAACTCGCCCAGGGTCGGCGGGTGGCGGTACGGGTCGTCGTGTGGCTGCCCGTCCACCTCGACGCGGTAGTCGAGGACCTCGCCGGGGACGGTCGCCTCGAACACGCCGACGTCGTGCACCCGGGTCATCGGGTACCGCCGTTCCCCGACGAGCAGGCACACCTCGGCCGCGCCCCGGCGCATCGTGCGGATCACCGTACGCCCGTTCGCCGGGTGGGCCCCGAGCACGGCGTGCGGGTCGTGGGTCTCCCCGGAGATCAACTGGTCCATCGGGCGTCGTCCTTCGTGGCGGAGTCGGTGCCGCTGCGGGGACGGGCGGCGGTGGGCGCGGTGCTGGCGGTGTCGGGCGCGGTGTCGGGTGCGGTGGCGTCGGGGCGGCGCAGCACCAGCACGTGCGCGGGTTGCAGGTACGGGTCGAGGCGGACCGCGTTGCGCTGTCCCCAGTCGTAGGCGGCGCCGGTCAGCGCGTCGTGCACGGTGAACCGGTCGTGCCAGTCCAGGCCCAACGCGGGCATGTCCAGCGTGGTGTTGCCCCACTGCACGGTGTGCGAGTCGAACGAGCAGATCACCAGCACCGTGTTGCCGGTCGTCGGGTCGTGCTTGGACCAGCAGAGCAGCGCCGGGTTGTCGATGTCGTGGAAGACCAGGTTCCGCAGTCGGTGCAGAGCCGGATTCTCCCGGCGGACATGGTTCAGGGTGGCGATGAACGGAGCCAGCGACCTCCCCTGCGCCAGCGCGCCGGCCCAGTCCCGGGGACGCAGCTCGTACTTCTCGTTGTCGATGTACTCCTCCGCGCCGGGGCGCGCGACGTGCTCGAAGAGTTCGAACCCGGCGTACATGCCCCAGGAGGGGGAGAGCAGCGCGGCCAGCACCGCCCGGATCTTGAACATCGGCGGTCCGCCGTGCTGCAACGAGGCGTGCAGGATGTCCGGCGTGTTCGGCCAGAAGTTCGGCCGCATGTAGTCGGCCGCCGCCACCAGTTCCTCGCAGTACTCCCTCATCTCGGCAGCCGAGGTCCGCCAGGTGAAGTACGTGTACGACTGGGTGAAGCCGACCTTCGCCAGCCCGTGCATCATCGCCGGTCGGGTGAACGCCTCGGCGAGGAACAACACGTCCGGGTCGACCCGCTTGACCTCGCCGATCAGCCAGTGCCAGAAGTCGACCGGCTTGGTGTGCGGGTTGTCCACCCGGAAGATCTTCACGCCCTCGCCGACCCAGTGCCGCACCACCCGCAGCACCTCGGCGCGGATGCCCTCCGGGTCGTTGTCGAAGTTCACCGGATAGATGTCCTGGTACTTCTTCGGCGGGTTCTCCGCGTACGCGATGCTGCCGTCGGCCCGGGTGGTGAACCACTCCGGGTGCGCGGTCACCCAGGGGTGGTCGGGGGCGCACTGCAACGCCAGGTCCATCGCCACCTCCAGGCCGTGTTCGGCGGCGGCGGCGACGAAGTCGCGGAAGTCCTCCGGCGTACCCAGATCGGGGTGGATGGCGTCGTGCCCGCCCTCGGCGGCGCCGATGGCCCACGGCGAACCCACGTCGTCCGGCCCGGCGACCAGCGTGTTGTTGGGGCCCTTGCGGTTGACCCGGCCGATCGGGTGGATCGGCGGCAGATAGAGCACGTCGAAGCCCATCGCGGCCACCCCCGGCAGCCGCTCGGTGGCGGTGGCGAACGTGCCGGACCGGGCCGGGGCGTCGACGGTGGCCGGGATCGCGCCCTCGGAGCGGGGGAAGAACTCGTACCAGGCGGAGAAGAGGGCACGTTCACGGTCCACCCAGATGCGGTACTCCTCGCCGGTGGTGACCAGCTCCCGGACCGGGTGCGCCCAGAGCAGGTCGGCCAGCGCCAGCGCCGGAGCCACCCGCTGCGGCAGCGGCAGCGCGGTGTCGCGCAGCGCGCGCACCGCCCCGTCCAGGCCCGCCCGCTCGGCGGCCGGGACCAGCTCGGCGGCGGCCCGCAGCACGCGTACGCCCTCGGCCAGGTCGTTGGCGAGCTCGGTCGGCCCCTGGCCTGCGGCGACCTTCTTGGTCACCGCGTTGTGCCAGGTCAGGTACGGGTCGCTGAACGCCTCGACGGTGAACATCCACTCGCCGACGGCGTCCGGGACGATCGTGGCGTGCCACCGGTCCCGGCCCGGCTCGCCCGGTCTCATCCGGGTGAACGGTCGCGCCAGCCCGTCCGGGCCCAACCAGACCACGTTGCAGCCGAGCGCGTCGTGCCCCTCGCGGTAGGCGACTGCCGAGACCGGCACCACCTCGCCGACGACGGCTCGGGCCGGGTAGCGACCGCAGGAGACGACAGGGGAGACGTCTTCGATCGGGAACCGTCCGCTCACCGCCTCAACCTACTGTGCGAGATCGGCTCGCGCTCGTTCGACCGCCGTACCGTGCCCCGCTTGCCCCGTCGCCACCCGCCGCCCTCGCACTGGCTCGATCTGCCCTCGTGCGGGGCGCGTCGGCCGACGCGCGTGGCAGATCAGGCCGGCGGTTCCGGCGACACGAACGATCCCTTGCCCTGGTGGACCTCGATCCAGCCCCGCTCGTCGAGGATGCGGAGCGCGAACCTGATCGGCGTCGGACTCGCCTGGTACTGCTCACACAGTTGGGCGATGGACGGCAGCTTCTGGCCGGGCCGCAGTGCGCCGGATCGAACCGACGCGATCACGTCGGCGATGACCTGCTCGTACACGGGTTGTCTGGGCATGGCAACGCCTCTCGTCAGCGCGTCGAGCATGCCACGCCGGGGCTGCACTCTGTGCGTGCAGTGTTGACTGTGTATACAGTGTGCGCTAAGTTGTGGTGGGCCTCTCGTCAGCAGCGGAGTGCCTTTGACCAGGGCGGGGCGGGTCCCCGTGCCGCCCCGCCCTGCCCGCACTTCCCGATGTGCTCGCCCTGCCCCACCTCCCGCCACTCGCAAGGAGGCACGGATGCACCAGCCCCCGCCCGACATCCCGCGTCCGGTGTTCAGTCGTCGATCATGGAGTTGTGGCAGCAGGTTTGTGGCGGTACGCGGCCTTTGGACGAACCACAACTCCATGATCGGCGCGGTGGGTGGGGTGGGGTCGGGCGGCGGGGGTGTGTGGCGGTGAGTGAGGTGCCGGTGGGGCGGCGGATCGCGCAGTGGCGGGTCCGGCGGAACATGACGCAGCAGCAGTTCGCCGACCGGATCGGCAAGTCCAAGAGCTGGGTGGACAAGGTCGAACGTGGCGAGCGCCGGGTGGAGCGGGTGTCGAACCTGCGCGAGGTGGCCGACGCGCTCCGGATCGACCTGGCGAGCCTGCTGCCGGACCGGGCCGGGCGATCCGCGCCCGCTGCCGCCGGTGTGGAGCGGGTTCGGGCGGCCCTGGCGAAGTACCACGTCCCGGCGTCGTCCCGGCCCGTCGACGTGGAGCAGGTGCGCGCCCGGCTGGACCATGCCGAGCAAAGTTATCGGCATGCCCGGTACCCGGCCCTGCTCAGGCTGTTACCCGACCTGCTCGACACGGTCCGGCAGGTGCGGGTCGACCCGCCCGATCCGGTCGGTGACGAGCTGCTGGTCGGCGCGTACGGGCTGGTTGCTCTGGCTCTGATCAAGGTGGACCAGCGGGAGTCGGCGTGGTTGGCGGCGGACCGGGGGATGGCCGTCGCCCTGGGTGCCGGGAACGCGCTGCTGGCCGCCGCGACCGTACCGCTGAGTCAGGCGCTGCGGGCGGTCGGGCGGCGACGGTCGGCGATGGACGCGGCGGTCGTGGCCGCGCAACGGATCGCGCGTGGGGCGGGCGACGCGGCGACTCTCCGCACGACGTTGCTGGTCCAGGCGGGTCTGGCCGCCGGAGGTCGGGGCGACGGCCGCAGCGCGCGCGAGCTGATCGACCAGGCTGCGGCGATCGTGCCCGAGCTGCCGGACGGCTACGGTACGGCGGCGGTGGAGGCGGCGCGGGTGGTGATCGCGGCCGACCTCGGGGACGTCGGGGTGGCGGCGGCTCGACACGAACGGCTGACGGCGGGGAACGGGTGGCGGTGGCTGCCGACCGAGCACCGCGCGGCGTACCTGCTCGACGTGGCCCGCGCGCACGCCCGCCTCGGCGACATGCTCCAGGCGGGGCGGGCGCTGTTGGACGCCGAGCGGACCGCCCCCGGCGAGGTACGCGAGCGCCCGTCCGCCCGCGCTCTGGTCGCCGTGGTGGCCCGCGCCGCCACCGCTCCCGCCGCGCTCACCCGCCTCGCCACCAGCCTGCACGTCGGTGGCGACGGTGCGGGGTGAGCTGTGGTGGACGGTGCGGGGTGAGCTGTGTTAGCAGGGGACCCCTGCTATGCACGAGGCGTTAATAAGGTGCCCTTCCTTACACCCAAAGCCTTACACCGAAAGCGAGCGGTACAGCTCTAGCGTCTGGCGCGCGATCGCGTCCCACGAGAAGTGCTCCACCGCGCGTCGGCGCCCGGCCCGGCCGAGTGCGGCGGCCCGCACCGGGTCGGCCAGCAGCGTGTTCAGCCGGTCCGCCAGGTCGGCCTCGAAGCGGGCCGGGTCCAGCGGGCGGCCCGAGCCGTCGGTGGCCTGGTCGATCGGGACCAGCAGCCCGGTCTCGCCGTCGGCGACCACCTCGGGGATGCCGCCGGTGGCGGTGGCGACCACGGCGGTCTCGCAGGCCATCGCCTCCAGGTTGACGATGCCCATCGGTTCGTACACCGACGGGCAGACGAAGATGGTGGCGTGGGTGAGCACCTGGATCACCTCGGACTTGGGCAGCATCTCGGCCACCCAGACCACTCCGGAGCGGCGCGACCGCAGCTCGGCGACCAGACCCTCCACCTCGGCGGCGATCTCCGGCGTGTCGGGTGCGCCGGCCAGCAGCACGAGCTGCGTCTCCGGCGGCAGTTCACGGGCGGCACGCAGCAGATGCGGCAGGCCCTTCTGATGGGTGATCCGCCCGACGTAGACCACGCTGGGCAGGGCGGGGTCGATGCCGAGTCGGGTCAGCACGTCGGTGCCCGGGTCGGGGGCGTACTGCGCGGTGTCGATGCCGTTGTAGATCACCTTGATCCGCTCCGGGTCCACCGACGGGTACGCGGCCAGCACGTCCCGGCCCATCCCGGCGCTGACCGCCACGACCGCGTCGGCGGATTCGTAGGCGGTGCGCTCGCACCAGGAGGAGAGCGCGTAGCCGCCGCCGAGCTGCTCGGCCTTCCACGGTCGCAGCGGCTCCAGGCTGTGCGCGGTCACCACGTGCGGCACCCCGTACAGCAGCTTCGCGGTGTGTCCGGCGAGATTGGCGTACCAGGTGTGGCTGTGCACCACGTCCGCGCCGGCACAGCCGGCGGCCATCTCCAGGTCCACACCCATGGTCCGCAGCGCGGCGTTCGTCCCGGCCAGCGCCGGCGGGTCCGCGTACGCCCGGACTCCCGGCTCGGTACGCGGCGCACCGAAGCAGTGCACCCGGACCTCGGTGATCCGGCGCAGCTCCCGGGCCAGGTACTCGACGTGGACCCCGGCACCGCCGTAGACCTCGGGCGGGTACTCCCGGGTGAGCAGGTCGACGCGAAGGGGGGCGGAGTCGGTCATGCCCGGCACCCTAGTGCAGAAGTGTGCCCGTACGAGTGGTGAAGCGGCACGGGGATGGATAGCGTCTGGTCATGGCTGCCAAGGTGCTCGCGATCGTCCTGGCCGGCGGAGAGGGCAAGCGCCTGATGCCGCTGACCACGGACCGGGCCAAGCCGGCCGTCCCGTTCGGCGGGATGTACCGCATGGTCGACTTCGTCCTCTCCAACCTGGCCAACGCCGGCTATCTGAAGATCGTCGTGCTGACCCAGTACAAGTCCCACTCCCTCGACCGGCACATCACCAAGACCTGGCGGATGTCGACGCTGCTGGGCAACTACGTGACGCCGGTGCCCGCGCAGCAGCGCCGGGGCCCCTGGTGGTTCGCCGGCTCCGCCGACGCGATCTACCAGAGCTTCAACCTGATCTACGACGAGCAGCCCGACTACGTGATCGTCTTCGGTGCCGACCACATCTACCGGATGGACCCCCGGCAGATGGTGGAGGACCACATCGCCTCCGGTGCCGGGGTCACGGTGGCCGGAATCCGGCAGCCGCTGCACACCGCCGACCAGTTCGGCGTGATCGAGGTCGGCGAGGACGGCCGACGGATCCGGGCCTTCCGGGAGAAGCCCACCGACGCGGTCGGGCTGCCCGACGCGCCCGACGAGATCTACGCCTCGATGGGCAACTACGTCTTCACCACCAGGGCGCTGATCGAGGCGGTGGAGCGCGACGCCGAGGACAAGACCAGCAAGCACGACATGGGCGGCAGCATCATCCCGATGCTGGTGGAGCGCGGCGAGGCCAACGTCTACGACTTCCGCGACAACGAGGTGCCGGGCAGCACCGACCGGGACCGGGGTTACTGGCGCGACGTGGGGACGCTCGACTCCTTCTACGACGCCCACATGGACCTGATCAACGTCCACCCGGTGTTCAACCTCTACAACTTCGACTGGCCGATCTACACCGAGCAGCCGCCGTACCCGCCGGCCAAGTTCGTGCACCAGTGGGGTGAGCGGGTCGGCCGGGCGGTCGCCTCGATGGTGTCGCCCGGCGCGGTGATCTCCGGCTCGCTGGTGGAGAACTCGATCGTCTCGCCGAAGGCCAAGGTGCACTCCTGGGCGCACGTGGACGGCGCGGTGCTGATGGAGGGCGTCGAGATCGGCCGGCACGCGGTGGTCCGCCGGGCCATCCTCGACAAGAACGTCTACGTGCCCGAGGGCGCGGAGATCGGCGTGGACCTGGAACGGGACCGGCAGCGCTACACCGTCTCGGACAACGGGATCGTGGTCATCGGCAAAGGACAGAAGGTGGAGCCATGAGTCACCCGCGCGCCGGTCAGCCGGCTCAGCCCGCCGACCTGGTCGACGTTCCGCGGCTGGTGACGGCCTACTACGCCGAGCATCCCGACCCGGCCGACCCGGCACAGCAGGTCTCCTTCGGCACCTCCGGGCATCGCGGGTCGAGCCTGCGCAACGCGTTCAACTCCGACCACATCCTGGCGGTCACCCAGGCGCTCTGTGACCACCGGCGGGAGCAGGGCGTCGACGGGCCACTGTTCCTGGGCCGGGACACCCACGCGTTGTCCACCCCGGCGGCCGTGGACGCCCTGGAGGTGCTCGCCGCCAACGAGGTCACCGTGCTGCTGGACAGCCGGGACGGCTACACCCCGACCCCGGCGGTCTCGCACGCCATCCTCACCCACAACCGGGGTCGCACCGGCGGGCTCGCCGACGGCATCGTGATCACCCCGTCGCACAACCCGCCGGACGACGGCGGGTTCAAGTACAACCCCACCCACGGCGGTCCGGCGGACTCGGACGTGACCCGATGGATCCAGGACCGCGCGAACGCGATCCTCGCCGCCGGGCTCAAGGAGGTGCGACGCATCCCGTACGCGCGGGCGCGCGCCGTCGACACCACCGGCACGTACGACTTCCTCGGCGCGTACGTGGACGACCTGCCGGCGGTGATCGACGTGGACGCGATCCGCGACGCCGGGGTGCGGATCGGTGCCGACCCGCTCGGCGGGGCCAGCGTCGACTACTGGGGCGAGATCGCCCAGCGGCACCGGTTGGAGTTGACCGTGGTCAACCCGACGGTGGATCCGACCTGGCGGTTCATGACCCTGGACGGCGACGGCAAGATCCGGATGGACTGTTCGTCGCCGAACGCGATGGCCTCGCTGATCGCGATGCGCGCCGACTACCAGGTGGCCACCGGCAACGACGCGGACGCCGACCGGCACGGCATCGTGACGCCGGACGCCGGTCTGATGAACCCCAACCACTACCTGGCGGTGGCGATCGCCCACCTGTTCCGGACCCGGGAACAGTGGGGTCCGGACGCGGCCGTCGGCAAGACCCTGGTCTCCTCGTCGATGATCGACCGGGTCGCTGTCGACCTCGGGCGTCCGTTGCTGGAGGTGCCGGTGGGCTTCAAGTGGTTCGTGCCCGGACTGCTCGACGGCGCGGTGGGCTTCGGCGGCGAGGAGAGCGCGGGCGCCTCGTTCCTGCGCCGCGACGGCGGGACGTGGACCACCGACAAGGACGGTCTGCTGCTCTGCCTGCTCGCCGCCGAGATCATCGCCACCACCGGCCGGACGCCCAGCGAGCACTGGGCCGAGTTGGCCGACCGGTTCGGCGCGCCCGCGTACGCCCGGATCGACGCCCCGGCCACCCGGGAGCAGAAGGCCGTGCTCGGCAAGCTCTCCCCGGAGCAGGTGCGCGCCACCGAGCTGGCCGGTGAGCCGATCACCGCCACGCTCACCGCCGCGCCCGGCAACGGCGCGCCGATCGGCGGGCTCAAGGTGACGACCGCCTCGGGTTGGTTCGCCGCCCGCCCGTCGGGCACCGAGGACGTCTACAAGATCTACGCCGAGTCGTTCCAGGGGCCCGAGCACCTGGCCCGGATCCAGCAGGAGGCGCGGGAACTGGTCACCGAGGTGCTGGCCGACTCCTGAGGGCTCGGCACCTGCCCGGCCCGGCTGCCGCCGGGTATCGGACAGCGGCCGGCGTCTGCCCGGCCCGGCTCGGGCCCGGCGTCGGACAGCGGGCGGCGCGTGACCGGTCCGTCGGCGTCGGGCAGTCGTGGACGCGTACGCCCGCGTGCCGTCACCCGGTGCGGGTGACGGCACGTCGGTGACGTGTCAGCGGGCCAGCGGGATGCCCGGCTGGCGTTCGCGGGACGTACCCGGCGAGACGCCGCAGAGCGCGGCGAGCTGGTCGACGATCAGGCCCGGGTCGCCGAACGGGTCGAGCGCACTGACCTCTAGTGGGTCGAGGGCCGGCACGGTCACGTGCGAGATCAGCGGGTGCAGTGGACGGTGGTCGGCCTCGCCGTGGCCGAGCAGGTCCTCGTGCAGCTTCTCGCCGGGGCGCAGTCCGGTGTAGACGACCTGCACCGGGCTGGCCGCCTGGGCGACCATCCGGCGGGCCAGGTCGTCGATGCGGACCGGCTCGCCCATGTCGAGCACCAGTGCCTCGCCGTCGCGCCCGATGCTGGCCGCCTGGAGGACCAGGTGCACCGCTTCCTGCACGGTCATCAGGTATCGCGTCACGTCGGGGTGCGTGACGGTCAACGGCTGCCCGGCCTCGATCTGCCGCTGGAAGGCGGTCACCACCGAGCCTCGGCTGCTGAGCACGTTGCCGAACCGGACGCTGAGGAAGGTGCCCGGGTGGGTCGCCGCCGCGTGGGCGGTGAGCATCTCGGTGAGGCGCTTGGAGTAGCCGAGCACGCTGATCGGGTTGGCGGCCTTGTCGGTGGAGATGTTGACGAAGCGGGCGACGTCCCGGCAGGCGTCCAGGACGGTGAGCGTGCCCCAGACGTTGGTCTTGATCGCCTCGCCGGGGTGCCGTTCCAGCAGGGTCAGGTGCTTGAGCGCGGCGGCGTGGAAGACGATCTCGGGTCGACGGTCCCGCATGATGCGCCGGATGCCCTCGTCGTCGCGCAGGTCGGCGAGGATGAGTTCCGGGCCGTCGAGCAGGGCCCGCCCGGTGAGTGACATCTGGAGGCTGTGCAGCGCGGACTCGTCCCGGTCGAGCATCATCAGCTCACCCGGGTTGGCGCGCATGATCTGCCGGCACAGTTCCGCGCCGATCGAGCCCCCCGCGCCGGTGACCAGGATCCGCCGACCGGCGAGGCCGTTGTCGTCGAGCGTGAGGTCGCCGACCACCTGACGGCGACCGAGCAGGTCGCTGATCTGTACGTCGCGGACGTCGCTGACCCTGATCCGGTGGTCCACCAGCTCCCGGACCGGTGGGATGATCTTGAAGGCGGCACCGGTGCGGAGGGTGATCTCCCGGATCTCCCGGATCAGGGTCGCGTCGGCGTTCGCCACCGAGAAGATCAGTGTGGTCGCGCCGGTGCGGCGGACGGCCTCGGCGAGTTGCTTCCGGCCGCCGAGCACCGGGACCCCGGCGATGCGCAGGTCGCGCCGCTCCGGGTCGTCGTCCAGCGCGCCGACCGGCAGGTAGCGTCCCTTCGGGTCGCCGAGCATGGCCCGGACCAGCCCCTGACCGGCCTCGCCCAGACCGAACAGGAGCACCGGGGTGGCGGATCGGGCGTCCGGACGCATGGCGCGGTCGCGGCGGTGCCGGTGCAGCAGGCGGGAGCAGAGCATGAACAGCAGCGCCAGCGCGCCGCCGACCACCGGGGTGCTGGCCGGGATCGGGCGCTCGCCGAAGGCGAGCAGGGCGAGCAGCGCCAGGGCGGCCGTGGTGGCGGTCGTGCCGGCGAGCCCGCGAACCTCCTCGATGGTGCCCAACGGCTGCCGGCCGGAGTAGATCCGTCGCAGTGCGCTGATCCCGACGTGCAGCACGGCGGTGGCGGCACCGAGCAGCATCACGTCGGTGGCCTTGTCCGCGGTGGGCACCTGTTCGTAGCGGGCCCAGCCGGCCACGGTGAAGCCGCCGACCCAGGCGAGGGCGTCGGCGGCCAGGAAGACGGCGGTGCGGCGTCGGTTCACTCTGTTCCGGTCCTGGGGCGTCGGCGTTATCTCGGGTGGCATGACGATCTCCCCTGTCCTGTCCGTGGCCGGTGAAGACCCACATCGGGTCTGGGGCCACGCACGTCCCCTAACTGCTTAGCGGAATTAAGGTCGTCCGATTCCCGTTTTCACGTTTCTCTGGCCGGTCGTTCATTTCCGGAAGTGTGAACAATTGTCGCGTGCAGGGGGGCGAGGGACGTTCTCCGAATGCGCAGACGTCGAATTCAGGCCGTCGGTGGTATCCGGCGGTCGAGACGTGAACGCAACTCCTCGGGGAGCAGCTCGCGCAGTTGCTCGGGCAGCAGCGGCAGGTCCAGCAGGCTCAACTTGAGCTGGCTGCGCTCCTGGAAGCGGCCCGGGTCGAGGCGCACCACCAGGCCCGCGTCGTGCCGGTAGCGGATGTCGACCGCGCCGGAGGTCGACCTCTCGCGGATCAGCAGCCCGTCGACCTCCACCGCGACCGGCCCGGAACCGGGCCGCAGCTCCAGCCGGACGTTCTCGTCGGGGGAGAGCACCACGGCCCGGGAGATGCCGGACATCGGCGCGCTCGGGGTCACCACCACCGCCCGGGTGGCCGGGGAGATCAGCGGCCCGCCCGCCGCGTAGCTGTACGCGGTCGACCCGGCAGGCGTGCTGACCACCACCGCGTCGCAGCGGTAGTAGCCGTACCGGCGGCCGTCCACGGCCAGGGTGGCGGTGACGAATCCCTGGCCGGGCGCACGGATCAGCGCGATGTCGTTGAACGCCACCACGTCGTCGCCGCACACGTCGCAGGCCAGGCAACTGTGTCCCGCCACGGTGTAGTCCCGGGTCAGCAGCCGGTCCAGCGCCGCCGGCACCTCCGGCGGCTCCACCTCGACCAGGAACCCGACCTTGCCCAGGTGCACGCCGAGCACCGGCTTGGGGTCGTTCACGGCCATCCGGAGCGCGCCCAGCATGGTGCCGTCCCCGCCGATGCTGACCAGCACGTCGGAGCGGGCGACGAGGTCCGCCGTCGGCATCGCCTGGACCGACTCGGGGACCCGGTGGCGGTCCTCGACGCGTACCGCCAGGGTGGCGTCGTGCCGGACGGCCCAGGCCGCGATGGTGTCCACCACGGGCGAGGTGTCCCGGGTGGGATGGAGCACCAGCCCGAGCCGGATTCGGTCCATGTGGCCAGCTCACCACAGTCCGGTCGCCCGCACGGTGCCTACCGGCCGGCGTCCGTCAATTGCGTGTGCCGGATTCTGATCGAGCGCGACGTGACGACTATTCACGAATTCGGCTCGCGGTGCCCTTTGTTCGGCATTCGTCGACCACGATGCTATTTTGGCTATTCCTTCTCGACCCGATCCGATATTGCGGAGGCCGATATATGAGTGATGAGCCGGGCCAGGTTCGCGTTCGGGAAGCGACGTGTCCACCGCCCGGTCGGCAACCGGCGGGTCACGGCCCGACCGGGCGTCGCCCCGCCGCGTCGGCGCGCCGTCGGGTCGCCCTGGTGACCCACGGGCTGCACCGCAACGGCGGGGTGGGTTCGGTGGTCAACTGGCTGTACGAGGGGTTGACGGACACCGGCCGGTACGCCGTGGACGTGCACGACCTGGCGACGTCCGTCCGGGACGCCGGCAGCCGCCGGTTGCTCGCGCCCCGGTCCTGGCGGCGCGCCAGCCTGCTGCGGCCGTCCGACACGGTGCCGCACGAGCGGTACTGGGGCGCCAACGCGGTCGAGGTGGAGGTCATGCGGTACCGGCCTCGGCAGGAACTGACCAGGGCGTTGGCGGGATACGACTGCATCCAGGTCGTCTGCGGCACCCCCGCCTGGGCGGCTCCGGTGCTCTCCGCCGGTCCGCCGGTCGTGGTGCAGATGGCGACGCTCGTCGCGTGGGAACGGGCGCACCGTCCACTGCGGGCCTGGCACCCGGCTGACCTCTGGCGGGCGGCGATGACCCGGCTCACCTCCCGGATCGAGCGGTCGGCGCTCGGCGCGGCGGACGCGGTCCTGGTCGAGAACCACGTGATCCTCGACTGGGCGGTGTCGCTCGGACTGTCGGGCGTCCTGCTCGCGCCGCCCGGCGTGGACACCGCCCGGTTCACACCGTCGCCGTCCGGCTGGCGCGCCGACGGATACCTGCTCTCGGTCTGCCGGCTCGGCGATCCACGCAAGGGGCTCGACCGGATGGTCCGCGCCTACGCCGAGGCCCTGCGACGTCGCCCGGACCTGCCGCCGCTCGTCCTCGCCGGCAAGGGGCGGCTCGCACCGGGTGTGACGGACCTGGTCGCGCAACTCGGGCTCGGTGAGCGGGTCCGAGTACGCCCCGACGTCCCGGCCGACGACCTGGTCGAGTTGTTCCGAGGCGCGTCCGTCTTCCTCCAGACCTCCTACGAGGAGGGCCTCGGTCTCTCGGCCGTGGAGGCGATGGCCTGTGGTCTGCCGACGGTGCTCACGGCCACCCACGGGGCCGTCGAGTGCGTCGCCGACGGGCGGACCGGCTGGTTGGTTCCCCTGGAGCCCGCCGACGAGGTGAGCGCGACCGTCGCGGCGCGGATCCTGGACATCCTGGACGTCTCCGGCCCGGCGATGGCGGAGGCCGCCCGTCGACGCTGCGAGTGCCTCTTCTCCCGTTCTGCGGCGCTGTCCCGATTCACCGACACCTACGATCGACTGCTCGCCGACCGGACGGCCGACCGGTGACGTGCGCGACGTCGTACCGCGTGGCCGAGGCTCGACCAGCGACCCCGGCACCACCGGACACGACGAGGGCCCCACGGGGCCGCCGCCGCAGACTGCCCCGGCTGAACTGGCTGCTGCAACTCTTTCCGGTGAGCACGATGGTGTCGGCCCCGTACGCGGTGCTCGTCGTCCCGATGGCGGTACTCAACGGCAATCCGGACCTGGGCTTCATCGTCATGCTGCTGGCCCTGGCGCTGCCGGGGTGCGTACTCGTCGAGCTGGCCTTCCTGCGACGGGTGGGCCGACGCGGCGAGTGGCAACGCGGCCTGGCCGAGGCCAGCGCCGGTCACCCCCACCTGTTCACGATCGCCCGCGCGGTCACGCTGGTCAGTGTCACCGCCGACCTGGCCGGTGCCTGGGCCGGCCGCGGCACGATCTTCACCCAGCTCACCGGCGAGGTGGTGACGTCACCGACGGCCATGCTCAGCTCCCTGTTCATGGGCTGGCGATACCTCGCCTTCGCCCTGCTGGCCGCGAGCCTGCTCGCCGGGCAGGCGGGCCGGTTGGCCTGCCTGCGCTGGACGGCCTACCTCATCGGCGCGCAGGTGGTGGTGGCGATGGCCACCGCGTTGACCGCTCCCGTGATGGGCTACCTCTCCTTCGTGGTGGCGCTGGCGGCCCTCTGCGGGTTGCTGCACACCCGGTTCGTGGTGATCGCCGTCATCGCGCTGTTCCTGATCTGGCCGACGGTGTACGCCGCCCGCAACGAGATCCGGGTCGACGGTGGCGTGGCGGTCGACGAGGAGGTCACCTCCGGCGACCGGCTCCGTTTCGACCTACAGGTGACGCGCGCCAGCGAGTACGACGTGCCGGTCGACATCGAGCGCCCCGGCGTGTCCCAGATCGTGCGGTACGGGCTGGTGCCCCGGGCACTCGACCCGGACCGGCCGGCCCTGTCGACCGGCACGCGGATCAACGAGTACCTCGGCGGAACGTCGACGTCCGCGTACACCTTCCTCGCGCTCGGCACGATCTACTTCCTCGACGGTCCGTGGGGCGTGGTGCTGTTCTACACCGGTTGGGCCCTCGTCGGGGTCCTGCTGCTGCGGGCCGGCGGTCCACCGGGACCGGTCCGCCTCGCGCTCTTCGGGTTCGCGGTCGCCAGCCCACTGATGTGGTCGAAGGTCTATCCGGAGTCCATGATCTCGTTCGTGCAGTTCTGCGTCGCCGCGCTGCCGGTGTTGCTGCTCCTGCGACTGACCCGGCACCGGGTGCCGACGCCGGCACCGCCGCGGCCCATCCGGTTCCCGACATGACGACCCGGGCGGCGCCGCGCACCGGCCCGTCGGTGGCGAGCGAGATCCCCCGGGCGGGCGGTCGGCGGGCGTTCGTCCGACGTACGGTGGCGGCGCTGTCGGTGAACGGGCTGTCGAGCGTGGGCAACCTGATGGTCTCGGTCTCCGTCGCGCGGAGTGAGTCACTGTCGAGACTGGGGCAGTTCGCCCTGGCATTCTCGATCTACGTACTGGTCATCGGTCTGGTGCGGACGGCGGTCACCGAGTCGGTGTTGGCCGCGCGGGCCGGCCCGGCCCGGCCCGAGATCGCGTGGGGGGCCCGCCGCGCCTGCACCGTCGCCGTCGGGTCCGGGTTGCTCGCGGCGGCCACCGGGGTGGTGGTCGGCGCCGACTACCTCACCGTGGTCGGCCTGGCCCTGCCCGGCCTGGTGGTCTACGACTACGTCAAGGCCATCAGCATCGGTGTCGGCGGCACCCGGGTCGCGCTGGCCCAGGAGTGCGCCTGGCTGGGCTGCACCGCTCTGGCCGTCGGGGCGGCCGTGGTCGGGTCGGTGCCGCCGGTGATGATCTTCGTCGGCTGGGCGGTCTCCGGTGCGGTCATCGGTGTCGTGGCCGCCCTGCGGCTGCGCTACGGCGTGGTGCCCGGCTGGGGGCTCGACCGTGCTGGCACCCGCGTGGCCGCCTCCTTCGCCGCGCAGTTCCTGGTCACCACCGGTTCGGCCCAACTGGCCCTGAGCGGTCTGGCCGCGACGGCGGGGGTGGCCGTGGTCGGCGCCCTCGGCGCGGCCCGAACGGTCTTCGGCCCGGTGACGCTGCTGATGACGACGCTCTCCTCGCTGATCGTCCCGTACCTGGCCCAGGCACGTCCGGAGACGGCACGCGCCCGGATGCGGGTGGCCGGTTCGGTCATCGCGGTGACCGGCGGCGTGGTGCTCCCACTGGTGCTGGCGGTGTGCCTGTTGCCGGACGACGTCGGCCGGGCCGTGCTGGGCGACAACTGGGACGCGGCCCGTCCGCTGCTGCCGCTGCTCTCCGTCGAGGCGTTGCTGGCCCCCGTCGCCCTCGTCGCCTTCGCCGGGCACCGCGTCGCCCACGCCGGTGGACGTGCCTTGGCGATCGGTGTGGTCCTCGGGCCGGTGCGGATCGCGACGATCGTCGCGGGTGGTGTTCTGTTCGGAGCCGGTGGCGCAGCAGGCGCACTGGCCGTACTCGCCCTGGTCAGCGCCGGTTGCTGGTGGTTCAGCTATCTGAAGCTGGGCGGGCGGAGGGGAGTTGTGCGGTGACCCGTGCCGTCGGACTGGTCTGCCTCGGTGAGGCCGGCAATTTCGGTGACGACCTGATCCTGATCGCCGCGGTGGCCGCCGCCACCGACGTGGAAGAGGAGACCGAGGTCCGGTACCTCAGCTTCGGTCGTCCCATCGACTGGGCGGCGATCTCGGCCCGGCTCGGTGCGCCACTGCGTCCCCGGCCGGTCCGCCCCGGACGGGACCTGCCCGGCTCCCGCCGCAGCGAACTGAGCTTCCAGGGCTGCCGCGCCGTGCTGTTCGGCGGCGGTGGCCTGCTCCAGACCAGCCATCACCCGCACACTCCCTACCGGTGGCTGAGCTTCCTGCCGGGACACCTGCCGGCGGTGCCGGTGCTCGCTGTGGGGCTCGGTCTCGGCCCGCTCAGCGCGGACTGGGAACGTCGGCTGCGGGCCCTCGGGTCCCCGTTCGACGAGTGCTACCTGCGCGACGGCGACTCGGTGACCCTGGCGGAGCAGCGGCTGGGGTGGCGGGCCCGGCGCTGCCGGGACTTCGTCGACCGGACCTTCCTCGACGGGCTGGGGGTACGTCCCGCAGCGGCCGGGCGCGACCGGCCGGAGGTGCTGGGGGTGGCGCTGCGGCGGTGGCCGGGGCTGGACGTGACCGACACCGCCCGCCACGTGGCCCGGGTCGCCGAGCGGTACGGCGTCGACGCGGTGCGCCTCTTCGTCCTGGAGGCGGGGGCCGGTGGACCCGATGTGACCTTCACCGAACAGGTGTGCCGGCAACTGGCCGGCGGTGACGCGACGGTGTTGCCGTACGAGGGCGTGGACCTGCTCGACTTCGCCGCCGCGATGGCGGAGTGCACGGTCGCCGTCTCGATGAAGCTGCACTCCAGCGCGCTCTGGGCGGCCCTGGACGTGCCGATCCTGCCGATCTCGTACGCGCCGAAGACGGCGGCCTTCTTCGACCAGCCCTTCGACGGGCTGCGGATCTACGACCGGGTGCTGCCCCCCGCCGTCGACGACGACGTGGTGCCACGGGCGGCCGAGGTGGTCGGACCGTGGTTGCGGCGGGCACTCGCCGGCCAGGTGCCCGTCACGCGCGCGATGCTGAGCGCCGGGGACCGGCTGAGGTTCCAGACCTCCGGCACGGCGGTCAACATCTACCGGCGGCTCGGTCGTACGGTCCGGGGCACGATCGGCGCCGGCTCGCGGTAGCCCGGCGCCGACCGTCCCGGCCGGAGGCGGGTGCTCAGTCCCCCCACGGGCGGCGCACGTCCCCTAGCGCTGTGCCGGCGGTGTGTGTCGCCTGGTATCTATTGCGTTGTTCGGGGTTTCGGATTGCGTTCTGCACAAACTGTTCGGAAGGTGTCGCCTCCTGCGTCCGGCAGTCACCGCAGAAGCGCTCGATCGTTGGGCCAATCAGTCCTGTGCTGCCGGCGAGGAGCGAAGATGGTCAACGACACCACCCCCGTGTCGCAATTTCGAGAGGGACTCTCGGAATATGACGAGAAGCAATTCCGCGTTCTCGTGACGGCGGAGTACTTCGTTCCCGGTTGGCGTGCCGGCGGCCCGGTCCGCTCGATCTCGGACGTGCTCGCGAAAGCCAGCGACGACATCGAGACGACCATGTTGACCCGTGACCACGACCTCGGTTCGCGCGATCCCTATCCCGGTCTCTCCGGTCGGTGGGCGCGATTCGGCCGGACCAGCATCTTCTACCTCGGGGTACGCCGTCCGGCGCACTGGCGGCAACTCTGGCGCGCGCTGCGCACGGTCCGGTTCGACCTGCTCTACGTCAACAGCGTCTGGTCGACCTTCTCCATCCTGCCCATCGTCGCGGCCCGGCTCGGCCTGCTGCGGGTGCGGCGCGTGCTGGTGGCGCCCCGGGGCGAGTTCGGGTCGGCCGCGCTGCGGCTGCACGGCCTGCGCAAGCGGATCTTCCTGGCCGGCTGGCGGTGGATGCTCGCCCAGCCCCGGGTGCTGTGGCACGCCACCACTCCGGCCGAGGCCGCCGACATCCGGCGGGTGCTGCCCCGGGCCCGGATCGGGGTGGTCGCCGTCGCCAGCGGTCCCGAGCCGGATCCGGAGCCGGTCACGCTGCCGCCGACCGCGCAGGCGCGGCTGGTCTTCATCGGACGGATCTCCCCGATGAAGAACCTCGACCTGGTGCTCCGCGCGCTCGCCCACGTGCCGGTGCCGGTCCGGTTGGACGTGTACGGCCCGGTGGAGGACCCGGGGTACTGGCGACGGTGCCAGGAACTGATCGCGGCCCTGCCCGAGCAGGCCACCGTCGCCTATCGCGGCGAGCTGCACCCCGACCACGTCCGCGAGACCTTCTCCCGGTACGAGGCGTTCGTGCTGCCGACCCGGGGCGAGAACTTCGGCAACGCCATCGCGGAGAGCCTGTCGGCGTACTGCCCGGTGATCTGTTCCGACCGCACCCCCTGGACCGGCGTGCTGCGCGACGGTGGCGGGCTGGTGTTGACCGATCTGACCCCGTCGGCCCTGGGCGCACTGGTCACCGAGGTCGCCACGGCCGCACCGGAGCAGCGGCACGCGGCCCGGGTGGCCGCCGGTGCGGCGTACCGGCGCTGGCGGGCGAGCCTGACCCGGGTCAGCGTGCTCGACCAGGCCCGGCACGTGATCCGCGACCCGGCGTACCGGGTGCCCCCGCAGGGGCGTACGTCCTGAACCGGTGGGCCGCACCGTCCACCGGAAGACCGCTGTGAGGAGAATGCCCGTGACCCGGGTGATGACCGTCGTCGGGACCAGGCCGGAGATCATCCGGCTGGCCCGGGTGATCGACGCGCTGGACCGGACCGTGGAGCACACGTTGGTGCACACGGGACAGAACTGGGACCCGGCCCTGTCCGACATCTTCTTCACCGAGCTGGGGGTCCGCGCGCCGGACCGGTTCCTGCGTGCGGACACCAGCTCGCTCGGCACCCTGCTCGGCGCAGTCCTGGTCGGCACCGAGGCCGCGATCGCCGAGACCCGTCCGGACGCGCTGCTGGTGCTCGGTGACACCAACAGCGCGATCTCGGCGCTGATGGCCCGACGGATGAAGGTGCCGGTGTACCACATGGAGGCCGGCAACCGCTGCTTCGACCTGAACGTGCCGGAGGAGACGAACCGGCGCATGGTCGACCACGTCGCCGACTTCAACCTGGTCTACTCCGAGCACGCCCGGCGCAACCTGCTCGCCGAGGGCCTGCACCCCCGGCGGATCCTGCACACCGGCTCGCCCATGCGCGAGGTGCTGGACCACTACCGGCCGCAGATCGACGCCTCGACCGTGCTGGCGCGGCTCGACCTGGAGCCCGGTGGCTATGTCGTGGTCAGCGCCCACCGGGAGGAGAACGTCGACCACCCGGACCGGCTCCGCCGGCTGCTGGACTGTCTCTGCGCGGTACGCGACGAGTGGGGCCTGCCGCTGCTGGTCTCCACCCATCCGCGCACTCGCAAGCGGTTGGAGTCCCTCGCCGTGGACGGTACGCGGCTGGAGGCCATCGCCTTCCACGAGCCGTTCGGCTTCTTCGACTACGTCACCCTGCAACGGCACGCCCGGTGCACGCTCTCGGACAGCGGCACGGTCAGCGAGGAGTCGGCGATCCTCGGCTTCCCGGCGGTGACCCTGCGCGAGTCGATCGAGCGCCCCGAGGCGCTGGACACCGGGTCGATCGTGATGACCGGCCTGGACCCGGCCGGGGTGGTGGAGGCGGTCCGGGTGGTGGTGGCGCAGGCCGCCGCCGGTGCCGCCGGCTGTCCGCTGGACTACCAGGTCCCGGACACCTCACGCCGGGTGGTCGACTTCATCCTGTCGACCGTGCGCCGTCATCACGACTGGGCGGGCATCCGGCACTGAGGACGGCGGCGGTGGTGCCGACCATCACGCCCTCGGCGAGGCGGCAGTGGCCGGAGACGGCGGCCAGCGGGTTGACCGACACGTAGTCGCCCAGCACCGCGTCGTGCCGTGCAGTTCTGGTTGAGGGGTACGTGGCGGCCGAGGACCACGTCGGTCGTCACGCGCGCCACCGGCGGCGAACACGCCCTCGCCGACCACGCAGTCCGCACCGATCTCGGCGTCCGGGTGGATCACCGTGGCGGCGGGCAGTCCGTAGTGGGAGATGGCGCGACGTCCGGCTCGGTGGGGTAGTCGTCGACGAATCCGCGCACCCGCCATCGGGGTTCGCGGGACATCGGCGTGTTGAGTAGACAAATTACCCGATACGCCTCACGGCCCATTCCGCCGACTCCTACGATCACTACGTCGGTCGTCACCCGTGGCTCCCTCGTCCGGGGAGAACGCCGGTCGCTCTCCGCCATCCGAGCCGCCCCGGAGCGTCGATGGTGACGGTCGCGCCGACACCGGTCCGCAGGCCCCACCTCCGCACCGGCGGGCGCGGCTGTGGCCTGCGGTGACGGACGCCCGCTTCCTGAAGGTGAGCCACACAGTGAACGAGCTGGTGAGGACCCGTCCGCCCGTCGCCGGTACGCACCGGTCGGCGTCGCGGTCCGCCGTCGAGTCGGACGGCTACCGGGTCGTCGCGACCGCCGGTGTGTTCGAGCCCGGCTTCCGGGGCGGCGGGCCGATCCGTTCGCTGCGCTACATCCTGGACACCCTGCCGGACGACCTCGACGTCACCCTGGTCACCCGGGATCGTGACCTGCACTCACCGGCGTCCTACCCGGGGCTGTCCGGGCGGTTGCTGCGCCGCGACGCCCGCTCGGCCGTGTTCTACCTCGACCCGTTCGCGCTCCGGCACTGGGCGCGGCTGCTGCGGCACGTCCGCTCCCGACCGGTCGACCTGCTCTACGTCAACAGCCTCTGGTCGCCGTTCTCGGTGGTGTCGATCCTCGCGGTCGCCTCGGGCGTGCTGCGCGCCGGGGCGATCCTGCTCGCGCCGCGCGGGGAACTGGCTCCGGCCGCCCTGGACATCAGGTCCCGCAAGAAGCGACTGTTCCTGTCGGTGTGGGCACCGCTGCTGCGTCGGCTCGGCGTGCGCTGGCAGGCGTGCAGCCGGCGGGAGGAGGAGCAGATCCGGGCGGCCGTGCCGTGGGCCCGGGTGATGGTCAACGGCAACGAGTGCGCCGTGCCGGAGGATCCCGCCCCGCCCGCCGAGCCGCGCGAGGGGCCGCTGCGGCTGGTCTTCGTGGGCCGGATCTCGCCGATTAAGAACCTGGTCACGGCGCTGGAGGCGGTGGCCGGTACGACCCGGCCGGTCGAGTTCGACATCTTCGGGCCGGTGGAGGACGAGGCGTACTGGGCGCGGTGTCGCGGGATCGTCGAGTCGATGCCCGAGCACGTCCGGGTCGCCTACCGGGGCGAACTCCCGGCGGGGCAGGTGCTTGCGACCTTCGGCCGGTACGACGCGTTCCTCTTCCCGACGCTGGGCGAGAACTACGGTCACGTGATCGTCGAGAGCCTGGCCGCCGGCTGCCCGGTGATCTGCTCCGACGAGACACCGTTCAGCGAGCTGATCACGCAGGCCGGGGGAGCGGTGGTGCGCCCCGCCACGGCCGCCGGGTTCAGCACGGTGCTCGACCGGCTCGCCGACCGCCCGGTCGCCGAGCGCGCCGAGGCGAAACGGGTCGCCGCCCGGCGGTACCGGATCTGGCGGCGACAGAGCCGGGAACTCAACGTGCTGGAGCACGCCCGCCGGTTCTGCCGCTGACCGTCGACCCGCCGGAGGTCCGTCACCCGTACCCCGGGCGGATCGTTGCGGGAGGTGTCCGGCGGTGCGGGCACGCCGGCCCGTCGCCGCGTACTTCGTCAGGTGAGGACGTCAGGTGTCTCGTCGCGTTCGTACCATGGTCCAGCGGGTGCGCGACCATCTCGCCGCCACCCGCGACCCGGAGGCGTTCGCCCGTTCGCTCGGGGTGAACCTGACCGGCCGGGTCCGGTTCTATGGGATCAGCCGGGCGATGTTCGGCTCGGAGCCCTGGCTGATCACCCTCGGCGACAACGTCTTCATCACCTCCGAGGTCCAGTTCGTCACGCACGACGGCGGCACGCTGATCCTCCGTAAGGAACACCCGGACCTGGACTGGACCGCGCCGATCGTCGTCGGCGACGACGTCTACATCGGGATGCGGTCGATGATCCTGGCGGGCGTCACCATCGGCAACCGGTGCGTGATCGGGGCGGGCTCGATCGTCACCCGGGACATCCCGGACAACACCGTGGCCGCCGGGGTGCCGGCGCGACCGTTGCGCACCACCGACGAGTACCTCGCGCGGTTGCAGGCCAAGTCGTTGGGGATCGGCCACCTGCCGGTGCCGGCCAAGCACGAGGCGATGAAGCGGATCTACGGGGTGACCACGGCCTGAGGCCGTCAGGCCCGCCGGTAGGCCACCCGTGGTGGCGGGAACCGGTGGACGTCGTCGACCGTGATCGCGCCCAGGGCGCCGGTCACGCCGGTCACCTGGTAGCCGTACCGGTCGCCGGACATCGCCGCCCGGTCGGTGCCGATGTTCAGCGCCGTCCCGCCCGCCGCCTCGGCCAGCAGCGTCGGCGCGGTGCTGCCGGTGCCCTGCCAGACCAGCGCGTACCAGTGCCAACCGCCGGGCAGCATCACCGGCGTGCCCAGCACCGACTCCTTGATCCCGGCGGTGGTCACCGCCAGCGTGCCGAAGTCGGCGATCGGGCCGAGGAACGCGGGCCGTCCGGTGGCCGGGTCGTGGGCGTACACGCCGTGGCGCAGCACGCCGGTGCCGGGTGCGGTCACCTCGACGCAGGCCCGGTCGACCGGGGTCGCCTCGGCCAGGTAGACCGGGTACAGCAGGAGCCGCTGGAACGCGCCGGTGTACGTGCTGGCCCGGGTCGGACCGGCCAGCGGCAGGAAGTAGCTGCCGACCCCGAGCACGACGCCGGGCACCTGCGGCGGGGCCGGTGGGGCGGGCTCGGCACGCCACATGCCGTACCCGGGCGAGACCGGCACCGCGTACGGGATGCCGTCGACGGCGACCCGGTCCGGCACCGTGAGGTTGGTCGGACCCTCGGCGACCAGCCGCCGGTGGTACAGCCGGGGTGCCGGCATCCGGGTCTGGGCGACCGGGTCGACCCGCTCGATCACCACGACGTCGTGGGTGCCGGTGGAGACGACGATCTCGGTGGCGGTCGAGGGCGGCGCCAGATAGCGGCGGTACGCCGTGCCGGTCACCGAGTCACCCGGCTCCAGCCTGCGTCCCCACACCAGTTGCGGGTAGTTCTTCTTCAGGCTGGAGCTGACGAACCAGGACTTGTCCGTGGTGTGCCGGACCCGGACCGCCCGTCGCCCGTCGTCCAACGGCAGCAGTCCGACCGCGATACCCCACCTCTGCTCCCCGCCGGAGTCGATCACCCACTGGGTCATGCTCGCGGCCGGGGTCAGTGGGTCCCGCAGCGTGGCCGGGGTGATGTCGGTGAGGGCGGTCAGCGTGTCGAGCTTCGCCCAGGTCGACCAGTTCAGCGAGCCGGCGACCCCGACGTTCGGCATGAACTGTCGGCGGCTGCCGCCGGTCGGCACGGTCAGCGCCGAACACTGGGTGACCCCGGCGTTCAGGGCGAAGCGGTCGAGCGCGGTGACCGTCTGCGAGATCAGCAGCCCGTCCGTGCTCCAGCGGTACAGGTTGTCGATCCGGCACAGCGACGGGACGCGGGTCATGATCGTGGCGATCGGCGTGCCGATGTTCGCCTGGGCGGTGTCGATCATCCCGCGATAGGACGGGATCACGTACGACTCCCGGATCCGCAGTTCCTGGCCGGTACGTCGACCGTCCGGCAGCGCCCGACCGTCGAGTTCCACGCTCACCACGTGGCTGTGCGTGGCCGGGCGGATCTGGACGTCCGGCGTGAGACCCGTGATCGGCACGGTGGTGCGGTTCGTCGCGCCGGAGAGGTGGGTCAGCGGTGCCGCCGGCCGCAGCCGCGCGCCCTGGGCGACGCCGGCCACGATCACGTACGGGTTGCCGAACAGCAGGCTGTCGGCGTTGGTGATGGCGAGCAGCGTGAAAACCTCGGTGCCGTCGGTCCACCGGGAACCCACGTCGGCGGTGGTCTTGCCGTGGTTGGTCACGACGATCTGGTCGCCCACGTTGTACCCGTGGTTGCCGCCCACGTACGACCAGCCGGTGTTGATCGGGCAGTTGTCGTCGGAGGTGTCGTGGATCGGGGTGCCCACGGCCGACGGGGAGGGCCACACCTGGGCGTCGGTCGCCGTCGACGGGACGAGCGTGACCTGCGGCAGGCTGGAGTGCCACATGCCGACCATGCCCAGGGGATAGGCGATGTTCGCCGGCATCAGCACGTCCCGGGTGGCGTCGAAACGCGACCGGATGGTCATCAGGGCGTTGGAACGGTAGACGATCAGTTCTCCCATGCCGGCACCTCCGCCGTGACGCGTCCCGATGATGTCACTGTGCGCCACGTCGCCCCTGGTCAGCGGTGCACGGTCGGCTCCCGGACAGCAGCGCGGAATTCCGCGAACGCGGGACGCTGACCCAGATGAGTCGATATACATACCTTCGACATTCATTCGGGGGTTATGTCCATGCGAGTTCTGGTCACCGGCGGGGCCGGTTTCATCGGATCCAATCTGGCCCGCGCCGCGTTGGCCGATCCCGCCGTCAAAGAGGTGACCGTCCTCGACGATCTCTCCGTCGGGTTGCCCGGCAACCTGGACGGGCTCGGCGTCGACCTGGTCGAGGGCTCCATCCTGGACCCGGTCGCCCTGGACACCGCGATGGCGGGCCGGGAGGCGGTGGTCCACCTGGCGGCCCTGCCGAGCGTGCCCCGCTCCCTGGCGGACCCGGTCGCCTCCCACCAGGCGAACGCGACCGGCACGCTGATGGTGCTGGAGGCGGCCCGCCGACACCACGTCGCGCACGTCGTCGTCGCCTCGTCGTCGTCGGTGTACGGCACGAACCCGGCGCTGCCCAAGGCGGAGCTGACCTGGACCCGGCCGATGAGCCCGTACGCGGCGAGCAAGCTGGCCACCGAGGCGTACGCGCTGGCGTACCAGGCGTCGTTCGGCCTGCCCACGCTGGCCTTCCGGTTCTTCAACGTGTTCGGGCCCGGGCAGCGGCACGACCACCCGTACGCGGCGGTCATCCCGCGTTTCGCGCACGCCGCCCTGCACGGCGAGCCGGTCGTGGTGCACGGCGACGGCACCCAGTCCCGCGACTTCACCTACGTCGGCACGGTGTGCCAGGTCATCCTGGACGCGCTGCGCCGCCGGGTGCAGCACCCGCACCCGGTCAACCTCGCCTTCGGGGCGCGGGCCACCCTGCTGGAGGTCGTCGACGAGTTGGCGGGGCTGCTCGGGCGACCGATCGCCCGTGAGTACGCCGCCCCGCGCGGCGGCGACGTGCCGCACTCGCTGGCCGACGACACCCTGCTGCGGGACCTGTTCCCGGACGTGACCCCGGTCGACCGTCTCGACGGCCTGCGCGCCACCGTCGCGTGGATGTCCGGGCGGCGCGACCTCGCACCCGCCGGGACCCGGTGAACCGGGCGGCGAGCCGGACCGGACCGGGGCGGTCGAGGGCCCCGAGCCCTCCCGTCGACCCTGCACAGACCTCGACGCCGCCTCCCGCCGAGATGCCGCAGGCCGTCGACGCGCCGTCCGCCGTGGAGACCCTGCCGGCGGCACCGGCCACCGACACGGCACCGGCCGCCGCCGCGCCGACGCCGTCCGAGGTGGCGGGGGAGCGGGACCGACGCGTCACGGTCGGCATCGCCGCCGCGATGGCGGCGAAGGGGATCGGCCTGGCCGCGCCGCTCGTCGTCACCCCGGCCTGCTTCGGCTACCTCGGCGAGCAGCGGTACGGCCTATGGATGGCGGTCACCGCGCTGACCGGCATGGCCTGGTTCGCCGACCTGGGGCTGGGCAACGGGCTGCTGACCCGGCTGAGCCACCACGTCACCGACGTCCGGGCCCAGGCGCGGGAGATCTCCAGCGCCTTCGCCACCCTCGGCGCGGTCGCCGTGGTGCTGGTCGTCGCGCTGGTGGCGGTCGTACCCACGGTGGGATGGGCCGGGCTGTTCGGCGTGACCGACGCGCGGGTCGCCGCGGACGCGTCCACGATGGTGCTGCTCTGCTTCGGGGCCTTCGCCGTCAACATCCCGTTCTCGCTGATCCAGCGGATCCAGTACGCCCGGGGCCAGGTGGTGCAGAGCAACGTCTGGCAGTCGGCCGGTGCGCTGGTGGCGATGGGCGCGGTGCTCGGCGCCATCGCCGCCGGGTGGGGTCCGCTGGTGGTGATCGGCTGCGCGGTGCTGGCCGTGCCGCTGACCAACCTGCTCAACACGGTGGCGTACTTCTGGTTCCAGGAGCCCGCGCTGCGGCCCGGTCCGGCCCTGGTGGACCGGGCCACCGCCGTCGGCCTGCTCCGGCTCGGTCTCCAGTTCTTCGCGCTCACCACCATGTCGTCGATCGCGCTCAACATGGACAGCCCGCTGGTCGCGTACCTGCTCGGGCCGGCGGTGGCGGCCCACTACGCGGTGGTCGGGAAGCTGTTCGGCGTACTGTCGATCTTCGTCGGGCTGGTCGGCATGACGATCTGGCCGGTCAACGGCACCGCCCTGGCCCGGGGCGAGGTGGCCTGGGTGCGCCGCAACACCCGACGCATGGTGCTGCTCTACGGCGTCATCGTCGGTGTGGTCGGCGGCGCGCTGGTCGGCGTCGGCCCCCGGCTGGTCGAGTCGTGGGTGAGCGGCATCGACCGCGCCTCGGTGTCGGTCGCGCTCCTGGCCGGGCTGGCCGCCTGGTCCTTCCTGGTCGCCGTCACCTCTCCGTTGACCATGGTGCAGAACAGCGTCGGCCTGCTCCGTCCGCAGTTCGTCGGCTGGGCGTCGTTCCTGGTGCTGGCGGCCGGGCTCAAGGTCTGGGGGCTGCGGCAGTTCGGGCTCGTCGGCCTGCCGGTCGCGGCCTGTCTCGCGTACGTGCTGACCATGTGGCCGGCGGTGATCGTGGGCTACCGGCGGGCGCTCGCCGGTGACCGGCCCCGCCGACCGGCCCGACGAGCGAAGGAGCACGCCGGTGTCCACCCGGGATGACCCGGCGACGCCGGGCCCGCGCCACCCCGAGCCGCCGTGCCGGGTCCTGCGCATCGTCGGCGAGCTGAACTTCGGCGGCACCGAGATGCGGACCGCCGAGCTGCTGCCCCGGCTGGCCGCCGCCGGTGTCGAGGTGCACCTGGTGACGCTCAGCCACCGGATCGGCCCCGGCCCGCTGGCCGACGTGGTCACCCGGCACGGTGGCACGGTCACCCCGATCGCGCTGGACGCCGACTTCGCCCCGCGCCTGCTCGGGCTGCTGCGGCGGTTGCGTCCGGACGTGGTGCACGTCGACTGCGCCAACTTCTCCGGCGTACCGCTGGCACTGGCCCGGCTCTGCGGCGTACCCGTTCGGGTGGCGCACTTCCGGGGCGACGACAACGTCCGCCGCAGCCTACGGCGGCGCGTCTACCGACGGCTCTGCGGTCGGCTGCTGCGGCACAGTGCCACCGACATCCTCGGTGTCTCGCCCAGCTCGCTCACCTTCGGCTACGACCCGCAGTGGCAGCGCGACCGGCGCTGCCGGGTGGTGCTCAACGGCCTCGACCTCGACCGGCTGCGGGCACCCGGCCGCGACGACCTGCGCGCACTGGTCGGCGCCGAACCGGGCGCCCTCGTCTGTGTCAGCGTCGGGCGGGCCTCGCCGGAGAAGCGGCGCTGGCTGCTGCCGCCGATCCTGGCCGAGCTGCGGTCGCTGGGCGTGCCGGCACACGCGGTGCTGGTCGGTCCCGGCGACGACGCCGACGACGACGCGCGGGTCCGTGCGGCGGCGCACGCCGCCGGACTCGCCGACCGGGTGCACCTGCTCGGCCCACGCGACGACGTGGGCCACCTGCTGCGGCAGGCCGACGTGGTGGTGCACCCCTCCTGCCTGGAAGGGCTGCCCGGGGGAGTGCTGGAACCCGTCGCGCTGGGCGTCGGCACCGTCGCCGCCGACCTGCCCGGGGTGCGGTTCATCGAGTCGCACCTGCCCGGCGTGGCGGTCGTCGACACCGACGCGCCGCCGAGGGCCTGGGCCGAGGCGGTGCGGACCGCCGCCGCGTACACCGCGTCGACGACGCCGCAGACGGCCGCCGCGCGCTTCGCCGACAGCGTCTTCGCCATCGACGCCGCCCTCGCCGCCCACCTCGCCATCTATCGACCACGGGAACATCCGACAGCACAGCGGAGCCGGCAGCGGGTCGGCTCGGAACGGTGACCGAGATGAACGACAGCACCCTGGTACGCGGCCCGGAGCAGCGCCGTCGGTCGACGATCCGGGTACGCCCGGCCCGGCCGCTGCTCGTCGGCGCGTACGCCTTCCCGTACGGCGACGCCACCTCCAACCGGCTGCGGCAACTCGCCCGCAGCGCCGCGCCCGAGGGGGAGCGGACCCTGGTGGTCAACGACTGGCCCTGCGAGGTCCCCTTCCCCGGCGAGTTCGGCGACCTCGCCGGCATCGACCTGGTCACGCTGCGCGTGCGGGGCGGCAACCGGCTCACCCGGATGGCGGCCCGCCTGGCCCGACCGGTACGCGTGCTGCGCGCCCTGCGCCGTGCGGGCGTGGACCGCGACGAGATCGGCGTGGTGCTGCTGCCGATGGCGATGATGACGCTCGGCAACTGGGCGGTGCTGCGGCTCGCGCTGCGCGCCCCGGTGGTGGTCGACGCCAGCGAACGCCACGACCGGCACCAGTTCGCGCACGGCTGGCTCACCCCGTACTTCGTGCGGCACCGCTGGTCGACCTTCCTGGCCACCCGGCTGGTGCACCGGGCCACGGCGGTGACCGGCGCACTCGCCGAGCACCTCGCCGCGTACGGCCTCGACGTGCTGGTGGTGCCGCCGCAGGTGGACTGCGCCGAGTTCGCGCCGCCCCGGACACCGTCGCTGGTCGACGGGCTGCGGCTGGTCTACGCCGGCACCCCCGGCCGCAAGGACATGCTCGACGTGATCGTGCGCGGCATCAGCCGGCTCGCCCCGGCCGATCAGCGACGGGTCAGCCTGACCATCGCGGGCATCACCCGCGAGCAGGCCGCCACCGGGTCGGACCTGGACCCGGCGCTGCTGGACGAGGTGGCGGCCGAGGTGACCTTCCTCGGCCGGGTGCCCCGCGACACCGTGCTCACGCTGCTCGGCGGCGCGCACTTCTCGATGCTGGTCCGGCCCACCGGGGGGTACGCCGCGCACGGCTTCCCGTCCAAGGTGCCGGAGAGCCTCGCCGCCGGTTGCCCGGTGCTGCTCAACCACACCAGCGACCTGGCCGCTCACGTGCACGACGGCGTCGAGGGCCTGGTGCTCGACGGCAACGGCCCGGACGACGTCCGACGCGGGATCGAGCGGGCGCTGCGCCTGCGGGACGAGGAGTGGGCGGCGATGAGCCGGGCCGCCCTGTCCCGGGCCCGTGAGTCGTTCGACCACCGGGCCTGGCAGGCCCGGGTCACCGCGTTCCTGACCGCCGCCCGGCGCTGACGCGACCGGCGTTCCCGCGCCTGCCCGGTGCGGCCGGAGGAGATCCGTCGCGTACGGGCGGCCGGTCTCAGCCGGGCAGCCCGACGGGTGCCCGACGACCCGGCCGGGTGCGTACGCCCTCGGTGACCCCGGCCTTCTCGTCCGGGTCGGCGGTGGGCCGGTGCAGCAGGGCGGCGACCGCGAGCCAGAACACGTACGGGTAGGGCTGCCCGGTGCCGAAGATGGCCGACTCGGTCAACTGCACCAGCACGCCGCTGACCACCAGCCAGACCAGGCCCGAGTTGGCCCCGCGCACCGGTGCGCGCAGCGCGCCGCGCCCGGCGGCCAGCAGCAGCGCCACCAGCGGGACGACGGCGGTGAGCCCCAGCTCCAGCAGCAGTTGCAGGTAGCTGTTGTGCACCACGCTGACGCCCGCGCCGAAGAACTCGTCGTAGCTGGCGAGTTCGAACAGGTGGTTGCGGGACGCGTACCCGAAACCCAGCGTGGGCCGGTTCTGCCACCACAGGTCGACGGTGGCCTGCCACATCTCGGTGCGGCCGTTGGACAGGTCGGCGCCCTCCGGATCGGTGAAGCGCAGCACGACCCGCTGCATCCACGGTGCCGAGAAGATGACCGGCAGCAGGTTGAACAGGTGCGCCACCAGCAGCGTGGCGGTCACCGCCGTGGCGGCCCGGACCACCGGCCCGAACCCGTGCCGCAGCAGGACCCAGGCGGCACCGACCAGGACGGCGACGATGCCGGTCCGGGACTGCGACAGCAGCAGACAGACACCGGCCGGCAGGACGCCGAGCAGCAGCACGGGTCGGCGGAACTGCTGGTACACCGCCCAGCCCAGCGGGATGGCCAGGGCGCACACGATGCCGAGCATGTTCGGGTTGTTGTAGATGCCCTGGAACCGCTGGCTGCTGGCCAGCGCGGCGGTCAGCACGCCGCCGCTGACCCCGTACCCGAGGCTGACCAGGGCGGACACGCTGAGGACCAGGTACACCGTCCGCAGGTCGGCGAGCATCACCGTACGCTCGGACCACCGCCGCCGCACCAGCACGTGCACCAGGGCGGCCAGCAGCACCAGGGCCACCCCACGCTGGAAGGTCTCCATCGGGACCACCGACCAGACGGTGCTGAGCGTGGCGAGCCCGGCGACCGACCAGAGCGCGGCGACGAGGACACCGGTCCACGGCGCGAGCCGGACCGGGACCCGGACCGGCCGGCACAGCCCCCACACCACCAGGGCGGCGACCGCGGCGTAGCGCGGATAGAAGCTCACCTCGACCAGGGCGGGCAGGTCCGACGAGGCGCAGACCAGCAGCGCGGTGGTCAGCCCCAGCAACCACCGCCACCCGTCCACCCGGCGGACCAGGGCGACCAACAGGAGCAGCAGGGTCAGCCCGATCGCGACCAGCGGGGCGTCGACCGCGACGAGGGTGGTGACCACGACCAGCGCCGCCGCCCCCGCGACGACGCCCCACTCGGCCAAACGGTTCATCACGTGCTGTCCTCCGCCTCGCGGCCGGCCCGCCTACCACGCGGCCCGGCGGGTCGTCGTCCTCGTCCGCCGTCAGACCCGGATGCCGGGCCGGTCCGCGTCGGTCCAGCGGGCCCGGGCCGCGTGCATGGCCCGGACCATCTCCGGCCAGTCCGGCGGCCGGTAGCCGGTGGCCTGGGCGAGGGCGTCGGCCCGCATCGAGCGGTCGCAGACGAAACCGTCGTCCGGCACCAGCTCACCGGGCCAGCCGTACACCTCGGCGACCAGCCGCAGCAGGTCGTGCTTGGTGATCGGATCGGCCGCGACGTGGTAGAGCCCGGTCAGGTCCTCGCGCGGCAGCACCACGGTGCGCAGCAGGCGGGCGAACTCGACGGTGGTCACGCCGGTGTAGACGGCCCGGGTGAAGCCCCGGACCTGACCCCGCTGGGCGAGGAACCAGTCCACCAGGGAACGGTGCGAGGTCAACTCGTGGCCGACGATCGAGGTGCGCAGGGTGAGCGCCGACGGTCCGGTCGCCTCACCGAGCAGTTTGGACCGCCCGTACAGGTCGGGTGGGTCGGGCAGGTCGTCCTCGGCGTAGTCGCCCCGTCGACCGGAGAAGACACAGTCGGTGCTGACGTGCACCAGCCGGCCGCCGAGATCGGCGCAGGCGGCGGCGAGCAGGTGCGGCAGGAGCGCGTTGAGCGTGACGGTCGGCACCGCCTCCTGCACGTCCGGCCGCTGCTTGATCACACCCACACAGTTGATCACCACGTCCGGCCGAAGCAGGTCGAGGAAGCGGCGGACCTCGGCGAACCGGGTGGCGTCGACGCCCGTGGTGATCCGGTCGCGCAGGTGCGCCGGGAACCACCCCGCCTCGTCGTCGATCCGCCGGGCCAGGCCGTGCACGTCCAGGTCGGGATCGGCGCTCAGTTCGCGCAGGACGGCGTGACCGAGCATGCCGGTGACCCCGACGACGAGTACCCGCCGGGTGGCCGGGCGCGACGAGCCCGACTCACCGCCCTGTCGGCCGGGGTGTGCGGCGTCGGCCTGGTCGCGCCGCCGGGGCACCCGATCGGTCGTGCCGCCGCCCACACCCGGGTCGGCGCCGCGCCGCTCGGTCATGCGGGCACGGCGGCAGCCGCCGCGACGTCGAGCTGCGCCCGTACCTCGGGCAGGGTCCGCAACAGCGTCTCGATCTCCGGTACGGAGAGCCGGCGCGCGTTGTGCGAGTGGAAGTCGGCCAACGCGCCCCGCTCGACGTTGCCCTCCTCGAAGTAGAGGGCGTAGTTCAGGTCGCGGCTGTCCACCGGCACCCGGAGGAACTCGCCCAGGTCCTCGGCGTGCGCGAGCTCCTCCCGGCTGGCCAGGGTCTCGTAGAGCTTCTCCCCGTGCCGGATGCCGAGCACGTCGAACTTGGCGGGCACCCCGAACAGGTTGCACAGGGCGGTGGCCAGGTCGCCGATGGTGCAGGCGTCGGCCTTGCGGATGAACACGTCGCCCGGCTGCCCGTCGCGGAACGCGTGCTCGACCAGGTCGACCGACTGCGCCAGCGACATCAGGAAACGGGTCATCGACGGCTCGGTGACGGTCGGCAGCGCGCCCCGGCGGATCTGCTCGATGAACAGCGGGATGACCGAGCCGCGCGAGTACATGACGTTGCCGTAGCGCACGCAGCAGACCCGGGTCCGGGCCTGCGGGTTGTTCCGGGCGTGCGCCTGGGCCACCTTCTCCATCAGCGCCTTGGTCATCCCCATCGCGTTCACCGGGTAGACCGCCTTGTCGGTGCTGAGCAGCACCAGCGTCTCGACCCCGACCCGTTCGCAGGCCTCGACGACGTTGGCGCTCCCGAGCACGTTCGTGCGCAGCGCCTCCAGCGGGAAGAACTCGCAGGACGGGACCTGCTTGAGCGCGGCGGCGTGGAAGACGAACTCCATGCCCCGCGCGGCCCTGAGCACGCTGTCGTAGTCACGGACGTCGCCCACGTAGTAGCGGACCCGGTCGTCGCGCAGGCGGTGTCGCATCGCGTCCTGCTTGGACTCGTCGCGGCTGAGGACCCGCACCTCGGTGGCCCCGGCGTCGAGCAGCCGGGAAACCATCGTCTGGCCGAATGATCCGGTGCCACCGGTAATCAGAAATCGCCGATCCGTTAGCGAGGAAATCACATCTGGCCCTGCCTGTTCCCTGTCGAGTGTTCCGCGATGCCGTCGGGACGGCGTCCACCGGCGAACATACCGATTCACGAACTGATCCGGGACGGCTTTCCTGAATTGAAAAAGGAGTCTCATTCGGATTGTCCGCGTGTAGGTGACAGGTGAGCGAAATTCATTCCACCGTACGGTCCGAACAGTGCGCCACGAAATGTGAAAGCGCGATCCGGCGCAGCGGAGAATGATATGCGTATCGCATGTCAAAAGTTGCTCTCCATGCGACGCACACGCGTGCCGGGGCTGCCGGCGCGGCGAGGGGTCCGCGCGGGATCGCCGAGGATCCGGCCACCTGGCGACCGTACGATCGGTGGAAGCGGCTGCTCGACGTCGTGGGCGCCCTCCTCGTCCTGGTCCTGGGCGCACCGCTGATGGCCCTGGTGGCCCTCGTGGTGCTGATCGCGCACGGTCGGCCGGTGCTGTTCCGGCACAAGCGGCCCGGCCTGCACGGCGAGCTGTTCGAGATGGTCAAGTTCCGGACCATGCGGCACCCCGACCCGGACCGGGGACTGGTCACCGACGCGCAGCGCCTGACCCGGGTCGGCCGCTGGCTGCGAGCCAGCAGCCTGGACGAGCTGCCCGAGTTCTGGAACGTGCTGCGGGGCGAGATGAGCGTCGTCGGTCCCCGCCCGCACCTGGTGCAGTACCTCGACCTCTACAGCCCGGAACAGGCCCGCCGCCACGACGTACGGCCCGGCATCACCGGGCTGGCGCAGGTCCGGGGCCGCAACGCGCTGGAGTGGCAGGTCAAGTTCGCCCACGACGTCGAGTACGTCGACCGGCGCTCGCTCCTGCTGGACCTGAAGATCGTGCTGGCCACCGTCTGGGTGGTCGCCAGCCGCCAGGGCATCTCCGCGCCGGGTGCGGCCACCTGGCACGAGTTCACCGGCAATCCAGGGCAGTCGACGGTCGCCGAGGCGGATCCCGCGTACCGCCGATGAACCGGGTGCTGCTGCTCGGCGCCGGCGGGTTCCTCGGACGGCACGTCGGGGCGCTGCTCGCCGCGCACGCCGACGTCCGGGCACCCGACCGGTCGGCCTGCGACCTGGTCCGCATCGACCTTCCCGCGCTGATCGCGTTGCTGTCCCGGGAACGGCCCGACGCGGTGGTGGTCGCCGCGGGCCGGATCGTCGGCTCCGGGTACGACTTCGTCCGCGCGCACGTGCTGGCCACCGCCAAGCTCGTCGAGGCGATGGCGGAGGCGGTGCCGACGGCCCGACTGGTCCGGATCGGGTCGGCCGCCGAGTACGGCGCCGTCCCGTACGGCCTCGCGGTGACCGAGGACCATCCGTGCGCGCCGGTCAACGAGTACGGGCTCAGCCACCTGACCGCGACCCGGCTGGCGGAGCTGGCCGGTACGGCGGGCCGGGTCGACACGGTCGTGCTGCGGGTCTTCAACCCGGTCGGGCCGGGCATCCCGGCGGGCAACGTGCTCGGCCGGGTCACCGCGCTGATCAGGTCGGCCCGCGCCGCCGGGGACGATGGCATCGCGCTGGGACTGCACGACACGTACCGCGACTTCGTCGACGTGCGGGACGTGGCGTCGGCGGTGCTGGCGGCGGTGCGCAGCGCGCCCACGGCCGACCGGGTGGTCAACGTCGGCAGCGGCCGGGCGGTGGCCGTCCGCGACGTGGTCCGGCTGCTGGCCGAGGTGGCCGGGTTCACCGGCGACGTCCGCGACGGCGGGTTCGCCGCCGACGCCGGGCGCTCCGCCACCGTGCCGTGGATGTGCGCGGACACCACACGTGCCGGGCGGGTGCTCGGCTGGGCACCCGCGTACGACCTGCGCGAGTCGCTGACCGCGCTGTGGCGCACCGACGGCGCCGTGCCGCCGGTACGCCCGTTGGCCCCACTGGAGACGGGATGAGGCGCATGCGGATCGGCCTGCTCACGCAATGGTTCGACCCGGAGCCCGGCCCGGCCGCCCTGCCCGGGATGCTCGCCACCGCCCTCGCCGGACGGGGGCACGAGGTGCAGGTGCTCACCGGCTTCCCCAACTACCCGACCGGGCGACTGGCCCCCGGCTACCGGATGGCCCGCCGCCGGGACGAGACCGTCGGCGCGACCCGGATCCGGCGGGTCGCGCTCTATCCCAGCCACGACCGTTCCGCGCTGCGTCGGGTCGCCAACTACGGCTCCTTCGCCGTCTCCGCGTTGACCTCCGGCACGCCGGTGCTGCGGGGGCTGGACGCGCTCTGGGTGGGTAACTCGCCGATCAGCGTCGCGCTGCCGATGTGGTTCACCCGGTACGCCCACCGGGTGCCGGTGCTGCTGCACGTCCTCGACCTCTGGCCGGACAGCGTGGTGGCCAGCGGATTCCTCGGGACCGGGCGGCTGTCCCGGACCGTTGAGCGGGGCATGGCCGGCTGGTGCGGCGCGATGTACCGCAGCGCCGCCCGGGTCGCCTGCGTCTCGCCCGGCGCCGTCGACCTGCTCGCCGGTCGGGGCGTGCCCCGGGAGAAGCTGGTGCACATCCCGATGTGGGCGGACGAGACACCCCGGCCCCGCGCCGGTGACCTGCGCGCGGAGCTGGGCGTGCGCCCCGACCAGGTGGTCCTGGTGTACGCCGGTGCGCTCGGCGAGGCACAGGGGCTCGACTCGCTCGTGGACGCCTGCGCAAGGGTGGCCGACCCCCGGCTGGTCTGCGTGATCGCGGGCTCCGGCACCACCGAGGAACGGCTGCGCCGTCGGGCCGAGGAGTCGGGCGCGGCCAACGTGCGCTTCCTCGGGCAACTGCCCCGGGAACGGATGCCCGCGTTGATGGCGACCGGCGACGCGCACTACGTGAGCCTTCGGCCCGGCGGCATGTCGGCGTACACCATGCCGAGCAAGGTGCAGGCCACCCTGGCCGCCGGACGGGCCCTGCTGGTGGCCGCCGAGGGGGACGCCGCCGACGTGGCCCGCGACAGCGGGGCCGGGATCACCGCCCGGCCCGGTGACCCCGACTCGATCGCCGCCGCGCTGCGCGAACTCTGCGACCTCGGCCGGGAGAAGCTCGACCTGCTCGGGCAGGCCGGTCGGCTGCACTACCAGCGGGTCTTCTCGGTGGCCGCCGGTGCTCATCGGGTGGAGCAGGCGCTGTCCGAGGTGGTCGACGTCCACCGACGCTGAGGGCGTCAGGGCCCGCGTCGAGGGCGTCAGGGCCAGTCGTCACCGGCGTCCAGGCGCCGGTCGAGCAGCTCCGCCAGCGGCAGGGACTCGCCGTCCCGGCCGCCCCGGCCGACCACCAGCGGCGGCGGGACCGGCGGGCAGACCGCGCCGAACAGCAGCGCACGCACGCTGTTCGGCACGGTCAGCAGATAGAAGTTCCCCCGGGCGTCGACCGCCCGCGAGCGCGCCCGGTCGACGTACCAGCCGGTCAGGCCGGTGCGGTAGCGGTGCCGCCCGTCGTAGGACGTCACCCGCAGCCGCTCGGTGCGCAGCCCGCGCGCGGTCGCGTCGGCGACGAAGCGCTGCACCAGCTCCGTCGCCGCGGCCTGCTCCACGGCCCGGGCCCGGGACTCGGCCTCGGCGTGCGCGTGCACCGCCCGCCGTCGCTGCTCCCGCCAGTCCTCGTCGCCCGCCATGGCGCTCACCGTACGCCGCTCACCCGGGGAGGGGCTCAGGCCAGTCCGGCGCGACGCAACGCCTCGGCCATCGCGTCGTTCGCCGGCCCGGCCGGGCCCCGGCCCTGCCGCTGCTGCGGCCCGCCGCGCTGCCCGCCCCGGTCTCCGCGACCGCCGCCGCGTCCGCCCTGCCCGGCACCGCCCTGCCCGCCGCCGTCCCGGCCGCCCCGGTTCTCCCGACCGCCCTGGTTCTCCCGGCCACCGCGCTCCCGCGGACCGCCGCGGGCGGCCTCCGCGTCGTCGTCCAGCCGCAGCGTCAGCGAGATGCGCTTGCGCGGTACGTCCACGTCCAGCACCTTCACCTTGACCACGTCGCCGGACTTCACCACCTCGCGCGGGTCCTTGACGAAGGTGCGCGACATCGCCGACACGTGCACCAGACCGTCCTGGTGCACCCCGACGTCGACGAAGGCGCCGAAGGCCGCCACGTTGGTGACCACGCCCTCCAGCACCATCCCCGGGGTCAGGTCGCCGATCTTCTCGACGCCCTCGACGAAGGTGGCGGTCTTGAACTCCGGACGCGGGTCGCGCCCCGGCTTCTCCAACTCGGCGAGGATGTCGGTGACCGTCGGCAGACCGAACGTGTCGTCGACGAAGTCGGTGGCCCGCAGGCCGCGCAGGATCGCCGACCGGCCGATCAGCGTCCGCAGATCCTGTCCGGTGCTGGCCAGGATCCGGCGCACCACCGGGTACGCCTCGGGGTGCACGCTGGAGGAGTCCAGCGGGTCGTCGCCGTCGGGGATACGCAGGAAGCCGGCGCACTGCTCGAACGCCTTCGGCCCGAGTCGGGGCACCTTGCGCAGGTCGGAGCGGCTGCGGAACGGCCCGTTGGCGTCCCGGTGCAGCACGATGTTCTCGGCCAGCCCGGCGCCGATCCCGGAGACCCGGGTCAGCAGCGGCGCGGACGCGGTGTTCACGTCCACCCCGACGCCGTTGACGCAGTCCTCCACCACCGTGTCCAGCGACCGGGAGAGCTTCACCTCCGACAGGTCGTGCTGGTACTGCCCGACGCCGATGGATTTCGGGTCGATCTTCACCAGCTCGGCGAGCGGGTCCTGCAACCGGCGGGCGATGGAGACCGCGCCACGCAGCGACACGTCCATCCCGGGCAGCTCCTGCGCCGCGTACGCGGAGGCGGAGTAGACAGAGGCACCCGCCTCGGAGACCATCACCTTGGTCAACCCGAGCTGCGGGAAGCGCTTGATCAGGTCACCGGCGAGCTTGTCGGTCTCCCGGCTGGCCGTACCGTTGCCGATCGCCACCAGCTCCACCTGGTGCGCCCCGGCGAGCCGGGCCAGCGTCTCGATCGAGGCGTCCCACTGTCGGCGCGGCTCGTGCGGGTAGATCGTGTCGGTGGCGACCACCTTGCCGGTGGCGTCCACCACCGCCACCTTCACCCCGGTCCGCAGCCCCGGGTCCAGCCCCATCGTCGGCCGGGCCCCGGCCGGCGCGGCCAGCAGCAGGTCACGCAGGTTGGTGGCGAAGACCCGGACGGCCTCCTCCTCGGCCGCCTGCCACAACCGCATCCGCAGGTCCGCGCCGAGGTGGATGAGGATCCGGGTACGCCACGCCCAGCGCACCGTGTCGGCCAGCCACCGGTCCGCGGGCCGCCCCTGGTCGCCGACGCCGAACCGGCCGGCGATCGCCGCCTCGTACCGGGTCGGGCCGGTGACCGTGTCGGCGTCGCCGTCGGTCTCCGGGTCCATGGTCAGGTCGAGCACGCCCTCCTTCTCGCCCCGGAACATCGCCAGGATGCGGTGCGAGGGCAGCTTCGGGTACGGCTCGGCGAAGTCGAAGTAGTCGGCGAACTTCGCGCCGGCCGACTCCTGTCCCTCGCGGACCCGGGCCACCAGCCGGCCCCGCGACCACATCTGCTCGCGCAGCGTGCCGATCAGGTCGGCGTCCTCGGCGAACCGCTCGATCAGGATGGCCCGCGCCCCGTCCAGCGCGGCGGCGGCGTCGGCCACCCCCTTGTCCGCGTCGACGTAGCCGGCGGCGGTCTCCCGGGGGTCCCGCGTCGGGTCGCCGAGCAGCGTGTCGGCCAGCGGCTCCAGCCCCGCCTCGCGGGCGATCTGCGCCCGGGTCCGCCGCTTCGGCTTGTACGGCAGATAGATGTCCTCCAGGCGGGACTTCGAGTCGGCCGCCATGATCTGCGCTTCCAGGGCCTCGTCCAGCTTGCCCTGGGAGCGGATCGACTCCAGCACCGCCGCCCGCCGCTCGTCCAGCTCCCGCAGGTAGCGCAGCCGCTCCTCGAGCGTACGAAGCTGGGTGTCGTCGAGCAGCCCGGTGGCCTCCTTGCGGTACCGCGCGATGAACGGCACCGTCGCACCGCCGTCGAGCAGATCCACGGCCGCGCGTACCTGGCGCTCGGCGACGCCGAGTTCCTCGGCGATGCGCTGATGAACAGAGAGGGTCACGATGTCGCTCCGCCTTCGGGTGTGGGTTCCGTGGTGCATTCTGCCGGGCTACCGTGGCGATCATGGAACCACCTGTGGAGCCGCGCGCCCGACGCCTGTTCGGCGGCAGCGCCCGCACCCTCGGCGACCTCGCGACCAGCCCGTTCCGCGCGGACCGGGACCGCATCGTCGGCTCGCCGTTCTTCACCCGCCTGGGCGGAGTCACCCAGGTGGTCAGTCCCGGCGGGTCCGGTCTGCTGGTGCACAATCGGCTCACGCACAGCCTCAAGGTCGCACAGGTGGCCCGCGCGATCGCGGAACGGCTCACCGCCGACGGGTGGCAACGTGACCTGGTGGAGAAGCTGGGCGGCTGCGACCCGGACGTGGTGGAGGCCGCCGCGCTCGCCCACGACCTCGGTCACCCGCCCTTCGGGCACCTGGGCGAACGGGTGCTGGACCGGCTGGCCCGGCACCGGCTCGGCCTCACCGACGGCTTCGAGGGCAACGCCCAGTCGTACCGGATCGTCACCTCGACCGAGATCCGGGGCGCGGCCACCACCGGCCTGGACCTGACCGCGGCGGTCCGGGCGGCGATGCTGAAGTACCCGTGGACCCGGCTCGACCACCCGGACCCGCACCCGCGCCTGATGGACCCGCCGCCGCGCGGTGCCACCCCGCCGCCGGACGACCCGGACAGCGGCTCGGCCAAGTTCGGGGCGTACCGCACCGAGCTGGAGGACCTGCGGCAGGCGCGTGCGCCGTTCGCCGGGCGGATCGCCGACTGGCAGCAGACCGTCGAGGCGTCGGTGATGGACACCGCCGACGACGTCGCCTACGCCATCCACGACGTGGAGGACTTCTATCGCGTCGGGGTGCTCCAGCAGGGTGCCGTCGCCGCCGAGCTGATGGCCTGGCAGCGGGAGGGCGGCAGCCTCCGGGCGATCACCGACGCGGCGTTGCAGACCTCGGCCCGCCGGCCCGGTTCGGCGATCGAGCGGCTGCGCCGCCAACTGCACCGCAAGGACGCCTGGATCGCCGACGACGACGCCTTCGCGGCGGCCGTCGAACACGTCCGGGAGGAGCTGGTCGAGGGCCTGCTGGCGGTACCCTTCGACGGCTCCATCGAGGCAGAACAGTACGTCGCCCGGTTCTCCGCCCGGTGGACCACCCGCTTCGTGGACGCGATCACCGTGGTCGAGCAGCCCGGCATGCGCTCCGGGCACGTGCTGCTGGCCCCGGCGCAGTGGCACGAGGTGCAGGTGCTCAAGTTCGTCCACCACCGCTTCGTGCTGGCCCGCCCCGACCTGGCCCTGCACCAGCGGGGCCAGGCCCGCCTGCTCGGCACCCTGGTCGAGGCGTTGCTGGAGTGGCTGCTCGACCCGGAGGAGGAGTCCCGTCTGCCCCGACGGCTGCACGACCTGGTGGAGTTGGCCGAGGCGGAGCTGCACCCGCGTACCCCGGACCGGCTCGGCAAGGCGCGTGGCCGCGCCATCGTGGACTTCGTCGCCCAGCTCACCGACGGGCAGGCGGTGGCGATGCTGGACGCCCTGTCCGGCCGCTCCGGCGCCCTCTGGACCGACGCCTTCGTCCTCTGACCGCGCGGCGGGTGCGGTGAAAGGAAGGGCACCTTCCTAACGCCTACGGCATAGGAAGGGCCCCCTCCTAACACCGAGGAGCTCAGGCGACCGTCTGCCACCAGCCGTCGACCGGCGGCGGGTCGTCCACCACGACCCGCTCGCCGGGCCGGGGCACCGCCAGCCGGACGTCGCGGGCCTTGGCCTCGGCCCAGAGCCGGTCCACCGGCTCGGACCAGTCGTGCATGGCGAGGTTGAACGTCGCCCAGTGCACCGGCACGAACAGCCCGCCGCGCAGATCCAGGTGGGCGGCGACGCCCTCCTCCGGGAACATGTGGATCCCCGGCCAGGCCCGGTCGTACGCGCCGATCTGCACCAGCGTCGCGTCGAACGGCCCGTACGCCGCCCCGATCTCGGCGTACCCGTCGAAGTAGCCGGAGTCCCCGGTGTAGTAGACCTTCCGCTGCCGACCGGCGACCACCCACGAACTCCACAGCGTGCCGTTGCGCCGCAGCCCCCGGCCGGAGAAGTGCTGCGCGGCCGTGCAGGTGATCTCCAGGTCGGCCACCCGGTGCGTCTGCGACCAGTCCAGCTCGATCACCCGGTGCGCCGGCACCCCCCACCGGTCGAGGTGCGCGCCGACCCCGAGCGGCACCAGGAACGGCGCCGACTGCCGGGCGGTCAACTCCCGCACCGTGGCCATGTCCAGGTGGTCGTAGTGGTCGTGGGAGATCAGGATCGCGTCGAGCTGCGGCAGCTCGTCGAGGCGTACCGGCGGTTCGTGCAGTCGACGCGGACCGACCGCGTCCGACGGCGAGCACCTGTCGCTCCAGACCGGGTCGACCAGCACCCGGCGACCCTCGATCTCGATCAGCGTGGAGGCGTGGCCGTACCAGACGAGGTTCAGCTCGCGGGCCCGGTCGACGTCCGGCGCGGGCGTCGACCGCACCAGCGGCACGGCCCGGGTCGGTCGACGCTGCTGCTTACCGAAGATCATCTCGCGGAACAGGTTGCTGTCCGGATTGGGCGCCGTCCGGGTGCTCGTCCGGTTGTGGAACGTCCCGTCGCGGAACTGCGGCGACCGGGCCGCCCGCTCCGCCCGCGCCCCGGTCAGGCGGCCACCGAGCGCGGCCGGTACGCCCCGGGCCGCCCACGCCAGTCCGGCTAGTCCGGCCAACGCGGCCACCCCGACCACCGATCCACCGATCCGTCGGCCGGCGACTCGTCCCGTCGGCTCCTTCGGTGCTCGCATGGTTGCCCCCCTCTGCTGATCCCCGCAGTCCACGGTAGCCCTGACCGCCCGGTTCAACCCTGGTTGCCGCAGCCGTGTGGGCGCGGCTCGCCGGTCGCCAGCCGGTCGGTCAGGTCCAGCAACCGCCGACCCAACCGGGCCCGGGCCTGCACAGCGGGGTGGGTGGCGCCGAAGTCGTCCGCCCCGGGTTGACCGGCGGCGAAGAAGGCGTACGTCAGTCGGGGCGCCCCGGCCGTGTCGAAGATCACCCCGGCCTCGTGCCGGGCGTCGCGGAACCAGCCGGCCTTGGTGGCGATCCGCGCCCGCTCGGCCGACGACATGGTGCGTCGCACCCCGTCGGTGAACGCCACCGGCGAACGCAGCATCCGCAGCACGAACTCCGTCGAGGCGGGGGAGAGCAGGGTGCCGCCGACGAGCGCCCGCAGCAGGTCGTGCGTCTCGCGGGCCGTGCTGGTGCCGAGGTGGTACCGGGGCGAGTCGGGCACCGGCTGCACAGACGTGCCCGGGAAGCCCTTCGCCGCCACGATCCGGTTGACCTCGGCGGCCGGGCAGACCTGCGCGCACAGCCGCACCGCGACGTCGTCGGAGACGGTCAGCAGGTTCGCCAGCACGTGTCCCAGCGTCACCCGGCTGGGATAGGCGCCGGCCAACCCGAAGATGCCGTCGCTGTCCGGAGTCGCGAGCTCGGCGGTCACCTCGACCTGACGGTCGAGGGCGAGCAACCCCCGGTCGACCGTGTCCAGCACCGCCGTCGCCACCGCGATCTTGTTGACGCTGTACGCCTCGACCCGGCGGTCCGCCGACTCGTCCACCGCGACCAGCGGGCCGTCCGGCCCGGCGAGACTCAGGTACGCCTGCCAGTCGCCGCCGGCCCGGGCGCGCTCCCGCCGGTACGCCGCTCGGACCCGTGCCGCGATCCGGCTCGGGTCGCTGCGCGGTGCAACCGGTTCGCGAATGGTCCACTCCCGTTCCCGTCATGGACACCTTAGGCCGACGGACGCACACCGGCGCGCGCTCACGGGTTGAGGACCACCTTGACGTAGCCGTCCTCCTTGCGCTGGAACATCTGGTACGCCAGCGGGGCCCGGTCCAGCGGCAGCCGGTGGGTGAGCAGGTCCGAGACACCGAGCGGGTCCTCGTCGGTGAGCAGCGGGACGATCTCGTCGACCCACCGGCGTACGTGACACTGGCCCATCCGCAACTGGATGCCCTCAGCGGCAGCGGGTCGACCTCGCCGTTGTACACCCCGGAGATGGAGACGGTGCCGCCGCGCGGGGACGGCCTTCACCGCGGTCTTGAGCACCACCAGCCTGCCCCACCGGGCCGAGGCCGAAGACGGCCAGCGTGCGGCCGGGCGGCGTGTCCGCGGACCGGACGGCCCGCCAGGCGGTCCGCAGGATGTCGGACAGATGCAGCCAGAGCCCGTCCACGCCGTGCTCCGGCACCGTTGATCGGGCCGAAGTCAGCAGGTACTCCACTTGTCCGCCAGGCACCGAGCCATAGCCACCAGCGCCGCACCTTCCCCCCCCACCTCCCTCCCCGGCCTGCGTGATCAAGGAGTTCTGGTCGCTGACGCTGCGGTCGCGTGACGCAAACTCCTTGATCACCGCGCCCGGGGGTGGGTGGGGAGGGGGAGGGGGGAGGGGGGTGGGTGGGGCGGCCGTTTCGCGCGCGGTTCAGGTGTTGGGGGTCAGGTGCCGGGGGTGTCGTTCCGCTTGGCGGTGGCGGCCAGGTAGTCGCGGTTCAGGCGGCCGATGGTGGTCAGCGGGATGCCCTTCGGGCAGACCACGGTGCACTCGCCCGCGTTGGTGCAGCCGCCGAAGCCGGCCTCGTCGTGCGCGTCGACCATGCCGATCACCCGGGTGTACCGCTCCGGCTGGCCCTGGGGGAGCAGCGAGAGCTGGGTGACCTTGGCAGCGGTGAAGAGCATGCCGGAGCCGTTCGGGCAGGCGGCCACGCAGGCGCCGCAGCCGATGCAGGCGGCCGACTCGAAGGCGGCGTCGGCGTCGGCCTTCGCCACCGGGACCGAGTGGGCCTCCGGCGCGCTGCCGGTGGGGGCGGTGATGTACCCACCGGCGGCGATGATGTTGTCGAACGAGTTGCGGTTGACCACCAGGTCCTTGATGACCGGGAAGGCCCGGGCCCGCCACGGCTCGATGTCGATGGTCTCGCCGTCGGAGAACTGTCGCATGTGGAGCTGGCAGGCGGTGGTGCCGCGCTGCGGCCCGTGCGCGTCACCGTTGATCATCAGGCCGCACATGCCGCAGATGCCCTCGCGGCAGTCGTGGTCGAAGGCGACCGGTTCCTCGCCGGAGAGGATGAGTCGCTCGTTGAGGACGTCGAGCATCTCCAGGAAGGACATGTCCGGGGAGACGTCCTCGACCTGGTAGGTGACCATCCGCCCCTTGTCCTGGGGGCTGGACTGACGCCAGATGCGCAGGGTCAGGTTCACTTGTAGCTCCGCTGCGTGGGGTGGACGTATTCGAAGTTCAGGTCTTCCTTGTGCAGCACCGACGGCTGCCCGGTGGCGGTGAACTCCCAGGCGGCGACGTACGCGAAGTGCTCGTCGTCGCGCTGGGCCTCGCCGTCGGGAGTCTGGTGCTCGGCACGGAAGTGACCGCCGCAGGACTCCTCCCGGTGCAGGGCGTCGATGCACATCAGCTCGGCCAGCTCGAAGAAGTCGGCGACGCGGCCGGCCTTCTCCAGCGACTGGTTCAGCCCCTCGCCGTCGCCGGGCACCCGGACCCGCTGCCAGAACTGGTCGCGCAGCGCCCGGATCTCGTCGATCGCCTTGCGCAGCCCGGCCTCGGAGCGCTCCATGCCGCAGTGCTCCCACATGATCTGGCCCAGCTCACGGTGGAACGAGTCCACCGTGCGGTCGCCGTCGATCGCGAGTAGCCGCTGGATCCGGTCCTCGACGTCGCGCCGCGCCTCGACGGCCGCCGGGTGGCTGCCGTCGACCTGCTCGAACGGGCCGGCGGCCAGGTAGTTGGCGACCGTGTTCGGCAGCACGAAGTAGCCGTCGGCGAGCCCCTGCATCAGCGCCGAGGCGCCGAGCCGGTTCGCGCCGTGGTCGGAGAAGTTCGCCTCGCCGATCACGAACAGGCCGGGGATGGTGGACTGGAGGTCGTAGTCGACCCAGAGGCCGCCCATCGTGTAGTGCACGGCGGGGTAGATGCGCATCGGGACCTCGTACGGGTCCTCGCCGGTGATCCGCTCGTACATCTCGAAGAGGTTGCCGTACTTGGCCTCGATGGCCTTGCGGCCGAGACGCCCGATGGCGTCGGAGAAGTCCAGGTAGACGCCGAGCTTCGTGGGGCCCACGCCACGGCCCTCGTCACAGACGTACTTCGCGGCCCGGGAGGCGATGTCGCGCGGCACCAGGTTGCCGAAGGAGGGGTAGATCCGCTCCAGGTAGTAGTCGCGCTCGTCCTCCGGGATGTCCCGCGGGTTGCGGTCGTCGCCCTTGGTCTTCGGTACCCACACCCGGCCGTCGTTGCGCAGCGACTCGCTCATCAGGGTCAGCTTCGACTGGTGGTCGCCGGAGACCGGGATGCAGGTCGGGTGGATCTGGGTGTAGCAGGGGTTGGCGAAGTACGCGCCCTTGCGGTGCGCCCGCCAGGTGGCGGTGACGTTGCAGCCCTTGGCGTTGGTGGAGAGGTAGAAGACGTTGCCGTAGCCGCCGGAGGCGAGCACCACGGCGTCGGCGAACTCGGTGCTGATCTCGCCGGTGACCATGTCCCGGACGACGATGCCGCGCGCCTTGCCGTCGATGATGATCAGCTCCAGCATCTCGTGCCGGGCGTTCATCTCCACGTTGCCGAGGCCGATCTGCCGCTCCAGCGCCTGGTACGCGCCGAGCAGCAACTGCTGACCCGTCTGGCCCCGGGCGTAGAAGGTGCGCTGGACCTGCGCGCCACCGAAGGACCGGGTGTCCAGCAGGCCGCCGTACTCGCGGGCGAACGGGACGCCCTGGGCGACGCACTGGTCGATGATGTTCACCGACATCTCGGCCAGCCGGTGCACGTTCGACTCCCGGGAGCGGAAGTCGCCGCCCTTGACGGTGTCGTAGAACAGCCGGTGCACCGAGTCACCGTCGTTGCGGTAGTTCTTGGCGGCGTTGATGCCGCCCTGCGCGGCGATCGAGTGGGCCCGGCGCGGGCTGTCCTGGTAGCAGTACGACTTGACCCGGTAGCCCTGCTCGCCCAGCGTGGCGGCGGCGGCTCCGCCGGCCAGGCCGGTGCCGACCACGATCACGGTCATCTTGCGCCGGTTGGCCGGGTTGACCAGCTTGGCCTCGAAACGGCGGCGTTCCCACCGGGTCTCGATTGGCCCGTCGGGAGCCCGGGTGTCGGCGATCGGGTCGCCCTCGGTGAACAGATCCATGGTCAGGACACCAATCCGGTGAGTACGGCGAACGGGACCAGGAGGTAGCCGGCGCAGAGGACGACGGCGAAGGTCAGCGCCACCAGGCGGGCCCGCTGCTCGCCCCGGGGCGTCTGCTGCCCGAGGCTGCGCAGCGCGCTGAAGATGCCGTGCCGCAGGTGGAAGCCGAGCGCGACGATCGCCAGCGTGTAGAAGAGCGTGACGTACCAGCGCGACGGCGCGAAGTCGGCCACCACGTTGGCGTACGGCCGGGACGGGTCACCGACCGGGTTCAGCGTGCCGGTGGTGAGGTCGAGGATGTGGTAGATCACGAAGAGCAGGATGATCACGCCGCCCCAGCGCATGGTGCGGGCGGCGTAGCTGCCCCGGACCTTCTTGCGGTGGGCGTAGCGCACCGGGCGGGCGGCGCGGGCGCGCAGCGCGAGGACGGTGGCCGCCCAGATGTGGCCGAGCACCGAGACCAGCAGGCCGATCCGCATGATCCAGAGGAACCAGACGTGCGGCAGCACCGGTCCGCCGATGTCGCGCAGCCAGTGCGCGTAGTCGTTGAACGACGCGTCGCCCGCGAAGACCTTGAGATTGCCCAGCATGTGCGCGATGAGGAAGAGCACCAGGAAGATGCCCGTCACCGCCATGACCGCCTTCAGTCCGACATTGGATCGGATGGGCGACCGCGTTCTCGTCGTGACTACCACGAGCCCGACGCTAGGAGTACTTTGATCAGTCGTCCAATGCATCGACACCGCAGTCTTGATAGCCATAAGCTATGTAGATGCAGCTCCATCAGCTGAAGTACTTCGTAGCGGTGGCAGAAGTACGACATTTCACCCAGGCGGCCGACATCGTCGGCATAACTCAGCCCTCGTTGAGTAAGCAAATTCACGCCCTGGAGGACAGCCTCGGTGCCCCGCTGTTCGAGCGGGTAAGGGGGAACATCGCCCTCACCGCCGCCGGGGAGGTGCTGCTGCCGCTGGCCAAGCGGATCCTGGCCGACGTCGACACCGCCACCCGGGAGGTGCAGGAACTGGTCGGCCTGCGGCGCGGCCGGGTACGCCTCGGCGCCACCCCCAGCCTGGCCACCTCGTTGGCCCCGCCGGTGCTGCGGCTGTTCCGCGACGCGCATCCCACCATCGACCTGCGGGTGGAGGAGGGCGGCTCGCAGGACCTGGTCCGGGACCTGCTCCGCGGCGACCTCGACCTGGCGCTGATCATCATGCCGGCCCAGGGCACCGACCCCGGGCTGCGTGCCGACCCGATCCTGCGGGAGAGCCTGGTGGTCGCCTCGGTCGACCCGCTGCCGACCGCCTCGACCGGCGGCGACCTGCGCATCACCGACCTGCGCGACCAGCCGCTGGTGATGTTCCGCGAAGGCTACGACCTGCGCGACGCCACCCTCCAGGCGTGCCGCGCCGCCGGGTTCGAGCCGACGCTCTCCGTCGACGGCGGCGAGATGGACGCGGTCCTCAGCTTCGTCGAGGCCGGGCTGGGCGTCGCGCTGGTCCCCGGCATCGTGGTGGCCCGGCGGCCCGGCATCCGGGTCACCCGACTGGCGCCCCCCGGGGTCCGCCGCACCATCGCGGTGGCCCGCCGCCGCGACGTGGTGCCGACCCACGCCGGCCGCGAACTGCGCCGCATCCTGCTGGAGTACGTGCAGACCGCCACCGCCGGCGCGCAGCTCCCACCCGGCGTGGAACCCCTGACCTAGCCGCTCTCCGCGTCGTCCATGGCACGGTAGATGCGCTGCTCGGAGACCGGGTACGGGGTGCCCAGCGCCTGGGCGAAGACGTTCACCCGCAACTCCTCGATCATCCAGCGGATCTGCCGCACCGCGGCCGAGTTCCGACGGGCAGCCGGCAGCGCCGCGACCATCTCGTCGTACTCCCGTTGGACCACCGCGACCCGGTCCTGTTGCTGCTTGTCCCGCTGCGGGTTGGCCGCCAACCGGTCCATCCGTCGCTCGATCGCGGTCAGGTAGCGCAGCAGGTCGGGCAGGCGGGCGTACCCGGCCTCGGTGATGAATCCGGCGTGCACCAGCCGGGTGAGCTGGGCGCGGATGTCGGCCAGGGCGGCCACCACGGCCAGGTTCCTCGTCGCGCCGAGTCGCTGCTGCACCGCGTACGCCGCGCCGAGCACCGCCCGGACCCGATCCATCACCTCCACCACGGTGTCCACCAGCCCGGCCCGCACGGTGTCCCGCAGCGCGGCGAAACCCTCGGCGTCCCAGGCCGGTCCACCGGCGTCGGCGACCAGCTTGTCGATCGCCGCCCCGGCCGCGTCCTCGATCAACGCCTGCACCCCGCCGTGCGGGTTGCGGGACAGCGCCAGCTTCGCCTCGTTGGACAGCCGCCCCTGGAGGAACTTCGCCGGCGACGGCACGGTCAGCCGCAGCAGCCGCCGGGTGCCGGCCCAGTGCGCGGCCTCCTGCTCACCGGCGGAGTCGACGACGCGTACGCCCACCGTGGCGCCCTCGTCCACCAGCGCCGGGTACGCGGTCACCGCGTACCCGGCCCGGACCTGCTCGATGGTGCGCGGCAGGGTGCCGATCTCCCAGCCGGTCAGCCCGGTACGCGCCACGTCCGGCGCGGCGGCGGCCACCACCTGGCGTACCTCCGCCGTGAGCCGACGTTGCAGGGACGGCAGGTCCTTGCCCTCGGCGACCGGCTTGTCGTCCTCGCCGAGCACCCGGAACGTGACCCGCAGGTGCGCCGGCAACCGGCTCAGGTCCCAGGCGTCGCGAGGGACCGTCACCCCGGTCATCCGGCGCAACTGCCGGGTCAGCGCGTCCAGCAGCGGCTCCTCGCCGGGGGTGATCGCGGCCAGTGCGGCGCGCGCGAAGTCCGGCACCGGCACGAAGTTGCGGCGGACCGGCTTCGGCAGCGACCGGATCAGCGCGATCACCAGCTCCTCGCGCAGCCCCGGCACCTGCCAGTCGAAGCTCTCCGCCGGCACCTGGTTGAGCAGCGGCAACGGGATGTCCACCGTCACCCCGTCGGTCGGCGTGCCCGGCTCGAAGGTGTACGTCACCGGCAGGCTGACCCCGTCGGCACTCCACGAGTCCGGGAAGTCGGCCTCGTCCACCCCGCCCCGACCGGCGTTGACCAGCAGCTCGCGGGTGAAGGTGAGCAGGTCCGGCCGCTCCCGGCGGGCCGTCTTCCACCACCTGTCGAAGTGCCGTCCGGAGACCACGTCGGCGGGGATCCGCTCGTCGTAAAACTGGAAGATCGTCTCGTCGTCGACCAGGATGTCCCGCCGCCGAGCCCGGTTCTCCAACTCCTCCACCTCGGCCAGCAGCCGCTGGTTGTCCCGCCAGAACTGGTGGTGGGTGGACCAGTCGCCCTCGACCAGCGCGTGCCGGATGAACAGCTCCCGACTCAGCGTCGGGTCGATCCGGCCGAAGGTGATCTTCCGAGACGTGACCAGCGGTACGCCGTAGAGCGTCACCTTCTCGTACGCCATCACCGCCGCCTGCTTCTTCTCCCAGTGCGGCTCGCTGTAACTGCGCTTCACCAGGTGCTGGGCGAGCGGCTCGACCCACTCCGGTTCGATCCGCCCGTTCACCCGCCCCCACAGCCGGGACGTCTCCACCAGCTCGGCGGCCATCACCCAGCGCGGCGGCTTGCGGAACAGCGCCGACCCCGGGAACAGCCCGAACTTGGCTCCCCGGGCACCCAGGTACTCGTGCTTCTGGGCGTCCTTCAGGCCGACGTGGGACAACAGACCGGGCAGCAGCGACTGGTGCACCCGGGGAGTGTCGATCTCCTCCGGCAGGTCCGCGTTCGGCGTACGCAACACCTGGCGCAACTGGCTGACGATGTCCTGCCACTCGCGAACCCGCAGGTAGTTGAGGTACTCGGCCTTGCACATCCGGCGGAACGCGCTCGACGACAGGGCCCGTTGCTGCTCGCGCAGGTGACGCCAGAGATTGAGGTACGCGACGAAGTCCGATTCCTTGTCGGCGAACCGGGCATGCGCCTGGTCCGCCTGGGCCTGCCGGTCGGCCGGACGTTCCCGCGGATCCTGGATCGACAGCGCGGCGGCGATCACCATCACCTCGACGGCACACCCGTTGCGCTCGCCCTCCAACACCATCCGGGCCAGCCGGGGGTCGACCGGAAGCTGGGCGAGCCGCCGCCCCAGCGCGGTCAGCCGGCGGGCCGGATCGGTCTCCGTCGGGTCGAGGGCACCCAACTCGTGCAGCAGGTTGACGCCGTCGGCGATGTTGCGCCGGTCCGGTGGGTCGATGAACGGGAAAGCGGCGATGTCGCCCAGCCCGATCGCGGTCATCTGGAGGATGACCGAGGCCAGGTTGGTCCGCAGGATCTCCGGGTCGGTGAACTCGGGCCGGGCCAGGAAGTCCTGCTCGTCGTAGAGCCGGATGCAGATACCGTCCGAGGTACGCCCACAGCGGCCCTTGCGCTGGTTGGCGCTGGCCTGCGAGACCGGCTCGATCGGCAGCCGCTGCACCTTGAGCCGCTGCGAGTAGCGGGAGATCCGCGCGGTCCCCGGGTCCACCACGTACTTGATGCCCGGGACGGTCAGCGAGGTCTCCGCCACGTTGGTGGCCAGCACCACCCGCCGCCCACCGTGCGGGGCGAAGACACGGTGCTGCTCGGCGACGCTGAGTCGGGCGTACAGCGGCAGGATCTCGGTGTGGCGCAGCGCCGGCCGGTTCTCCACGAGCCTGCCCAGCGCGTCGGCGGTGTCCCGGATCTCCCGCTCGCCGCTGAGGAACACCAGGACGTCGCCGGGCCCCTCGGCGGCCAACTCCTGCACCGCGTCGCCGATGGCCTGGACCTGGTCGCGGACGTTCTCCTCGTCCGTGTCGTCGGCGTCCTCGTCGACCTCGACCAGCGGGCGGTACCGCACTTCGACCGGGTACGTCCGACCGGACACCTCGACCACGGGCGCCGGCACCCCGTCCGGATGCTCGGCGGTGGGCGGCCCGGCGAAGTGCCGGGCGAACCGGTCGGTCTCGATGGTCGCCGAGGTGATGATCACCTTCAGGTCCGGGCGGCGGGGCAGGAGCTGCCGGAGGTAGCCGAGAATGAAGTCGATGTTGAGGCTACGCTCGTGCGCCTCGTCGATGATCAGCGTGTCGTACTGGCGCAGCATCCGGTCGGTCTGCAACTCGGCCAGCAGGATGCCGTCGGTCATCAGCTTGACCAGGCTGTTCTCGCCCACCTGATCGGTGAAACGCACCTTGTAGCCGACCACGTCACCGAGCTGGGTACCCAACTCCTCGGCGATCCGGTCCGCGACCGTACGCGCCGCCAACCGCCTCGGCTGGGTGTGCCCGATCAGCCCGTGCACCCCACGGCCCAACTCCAGGCAGATCTTCGGCAACTGGGTGGTCTTGCCCGAGCCGGTCTCCCCGGCCACGATCACCACCTGGTGGTCCCGGATCGCCGCCGCGATGTCGGCCGCCCGCTCGCTGACCGGCAACTGCGCCGGGTACGTCACCGCCGGCACCGCCGCCCGTCGGGCCGCCAGCCGCGCCTCCGCCTCGGCCACCTCGACCACGATCTCGGCGAGCGTCGCCTCCCGACGCTGCGGATCGCGTACCTTCCGCAACCCGTCCAGCCGCCGACGCAGCCGACGCTGGTCGCGGAACATCAACGGGGAGAGGCGACGGTGCACCTCGCGAACGGGATCGGTCGCGGCGGTGGTGGCTGGATTCTGCATGTCGTGGCCAAGGATAGGCAGCGCGCCGCCGACCCGCCTCCTGGTTACCCCCGGTGCGTGAGGAACCGGATGCCCGGATGTAAGGAAGGGTCCCCTGCTAACGCCTCAGGCATAGGAAGGGTCCCCTCCTAACACCGTGCGCGCCTGCACCGCGTGGGTGTGAGCAGAGCGGCGGTCTATCGTTGACCGCCGAGCCGGAGCGAGCACGGGAACGCCGATGACGATGCGTGACACCGACCGGGCGCTGGTGCAGGCCGCCAGCGCCGTGGCCAAGCTGCGCTGCCGCAGCGCCGCCCACACCCTTGCGGCGGCGGCCCGCACCGTCGACGGACGGATAGTCTCCGGCGTGAACGTCGTGCACCCCACCGGGGGTGCCTGCGCCGAGGTGGTCGTGGTGGGCACCGCGGCGACCCAGCACGCGGGCGAACTGGAGACGATCGTCACCGTGGGCGATCGCGGTCGGATCCTGGTGGCCCCCTGCGACCCGTGCCGGCGGCTGCTGGCCGACCAGTTCCCGGCGCTCCGCGTGATCACCGGCACGGTCGAGGACCCCCAGGTGAACCAGGTGACCGAGCCACCCACCACGCCCGGGTAACCCACCTGGCCTCGCGCGGTGCGCCCGTCCTCATGATCCGCGCAACCTCAGTGATACTGCTGCCTCCAAGGGAGCCTGAGACAGCACATCGCTGAAGGTGCGCGGATTGTGCATCGGTGTCGCGTCGGGCGTGCTCTCGATCGCGTCGCCGGCCGGGCCGAGCTGTGCCGACAGGCGGTGCGCTCGGCGGGCGGGTGGTCCGGCACCGGCTGGCACCGGACCACCACCGAGGTCGGAGGAGAACGACAGAGCCGACCGACGACGGGATGACCGGTTACGGACGTGCGGGGGAGAGGGGCGTCAGGCGGCGGCGGACCAGATGGCGCGGAAGGCGGCGGCCTCCCCGGCCAGCCAGCGTTCGATCTCGTCGGACTTGGCGCTGTCGGGCATCCGATGGGTGGTGCCGCGGCGCACGTCGACCAGGACCGGCTCGGCGTGCGGCAGGACGGCGTCCATGTGGCGGGCGGTCAGGTGCAGGGCGGCCAGGGTCGCCTCCTCGCTGGGCGGCGCCTCGTCGAAGTGCAGGCGGACCGCTTCGGCACGGCCGTCGGCGTACCGGATGCCGAAGTGGGGGTTGATCTTGATGGGTAGGTCGCCGAGCATGGCCAGGGCGTCGCGGGTCTGCGCCAGGTCGACGGTGGCCGGCTCGCCGAGCGAGTGCAGCCAGGCGGTCGCGCCGGGCGTCAGGGCCTGGTAGAGCGGTCGCCAGCGGGGCTTGACCACGTCGACCACCTGGGTCAGGTGGGTGCCGCCGGTGTGGAAGGCGATGTCGGCCTTGAGCGCCTTGACGAACTGGCCGTGCGGGTTGAACCCCGAGCGGCTGGCCCGCTGCCGACGCAGGCCGCCGACGAAGCTGGCCTTGGTGGGCCCGGTACGGCCGACGTACCGGGTGAAGCCGAGGAGGGTGGCGTACGGCGTGAGGGGGGCGGAGGTGGGCGCTGTCACGAGCATCCTCCCAGGTCAGGAACTCGATTAGTACATATATTCTAATCGACGGGTCTGACATCGCCCAGAGGAGATAAGGGGCCGATCGGACTGCGCTGACGGGTCCGGATCGGCCAGGTCCGCAACCCTGTCCGGGTCGGCGCGAACGGGTCGGTCGGCGCCTTCGGTCGGCGGGGCTCGGGCGTCGTCCGCCGGGTCGGCGCGGCTGTCCGCTGCGGCACCGCCGCCACCGGGAGCGGCATGGGTGCGGGGGCGGCCGGCCGGGTCACGAGCAGCAGCGCCACCAGCAGCCACACCACCGTCGCCACCCGGTTGACCGTGGTGGTGGGCAGTCCCAGCGACCCGACGACGACCACGACCAGCAGCCCGGCGCCGAACCGCACCACGGCGCGGTCGGTCCGGCGGCGGGACCGCCACCAGAGCACGACCAGCATGGCCAGGATCGCGGTCTGCGCCACCACGCCGAGGACGCCGGCCATCACCAACGCCTCCACCCATGCCGAGTCGTAGGCGATGCGCAGCCCGTCCATGCCGAAGCCGGTCCACGGCGAGTGGGTGAACACGATCCCGGCGGCGTCGGCGAGCGTCGAGTTCTCGCCGAAGCGGCGGGCCGAGTACAGCGACAGGAGGCTGCCGGACTGCTCACCCGGGGTGAGCCACGCGTCGAGGAGCATGCCGCCGATCGGCGAGTCGGGCCGCCGCGCCTGGTGATCGAAGACGGCCAGGACGCCGCTGACGGCCAGCGCCGCGCCGACCCGGGTACGCCACGGCGAGCCGGCCCAGGTCTGCCAGATCGCCACCGGCAGCCCGACCAGCAGGAAGATCTTGGACGCGGTGAGGAGCCCGCCGATGGTGAGCAGGACCCCGGCGGTGGCGAGCGGGACGGGCCGGCGACGCAGCAGGAACACGGCGGCGACCAGCCCGAGGCTGTACATGACACCGGCCTCGGCCGGTTGGTTGAACACGCCCGAGTAGCGGCCCATCGTGGCGGCTCGCTCGGCGGTCGTCACCGTGCCGGTGTCGCCACTCCACCAGGCGCTGAGGATGTGGTCGTACGCGCCGGGGTCCATCAGCATCGCGTACGCCAGGATCGCGTTGGCGGCGAGGATCGTGACGAGCGTCCCGGCGGCGAACCGCAGCAGTCGCAGCCGGTCGACGTCACCGGAGACGATCAGGTAGCCGGCGGTCAGGACGATCGCCGGCAGGAGCAGGTTGTCCAGCCCGGCCCAGAAGCCGACCGTGCGCATCCCGGTGGGGAGGTGGGCGTCGCCGATCGACGCCACGGCGGCGACCGTCGGATAGGCGACGAGCAGGGCGGCGAGCGCCACGACCGGCCCGGGGGTGGTCGGCAGGCGTCGGGCACGGGCCAGGAACGCGAGCACCGCGACGGCGCAGACGGCGAGCTGCTCGGTACGGACGCCGGACACCACGTACGGGCCGAACGACGCCGCCACGAGCACCACGACGGCGCCGTCTGCGGAGCGCTGCCCGGGAAGGATGCGTCGTCTATGTGATGGCATGTGAGCGTCGACCCCCACTGTCAAGGAACGCCCCATTTTGTGCCGCCGATCTGCGGGTACGGCGAAGCCCGGCCCGCTCGGCGCGTCGCGCCGCCGAGGTCCGGTTGGTCGGGTGACCGGGAGACGCCTAGAGCTGGCCGACGTCGGTGACGCGGACCACCGCCGCCCCGGCCTCGTCGGAGGCGGCCAGGTCGACCTCGGCGCTGATGCCCCAGTCGTGGTCGCCGTCCGGGTCGTCGAGGATCTGCCGGACGCTCCAGCGTTCCCGACCCTGCTCGATCATGAGCAACGCGGGGCCACGGGCGTCCGGCCCGGTGCCGATCTCCGGGTACGCCTCGAAGTACGGCTCCAGCGCGTCCGCCCAGGCGTCGGCGTTGAACCCGGATTCGGCGTCCAGCTCGCCGAGGGCGTCCCAGTGCCGCAACGCCGCCAGTTCCACCCGCCGGAACAGGGCGTTGCGCACCAGCACCCGGAACGCCCGCGCGTTGCGGGTCACCGCGGCCGGTCGATCGTCCAGGGCGGCGGCGACGTCGGGCAGGTCGCCCGGGTTGCGCAGCCGCTCCCACTCGTCGATCAGGCTGGAGTCGACCTGCCGGACCAACTCGCCGAGCCACTCGATCAGGTCGACGAGTTCCTCGGTCTTGGCCTCCTCGGGCACCGTCTGGCGCAGCGTCTTGTACGCGTCCGCGAGGTAGCGCAGCACCAGCCCCTCGGACCGGGACAGCCCGTAGAACTGCACGAACTCGGTGAACGTCATCGCCCGCTCGTACATGTCCCGGACCACGGACTTGGGGGAGAGCTGGTGGTCGGCCACCCACGGATGCCCCTGCCGGTACATCTCGTACGCGTTGTCGAGCAGCTCGGCCAGCGGCTTCGGCCAGGTCACCTCGTCGAGCAGTTCGATGCGGGCCTCGTACTCGATGCCCTCGGCCTTCATCGCGGCGACCGCCTCACCACGGGCCTTGAACTGCTGCGCGGACAGCACCTGGCGAGGGTCGTCGAGGATCGACTCGATCACCGACAGCACGTCCAGCGCATACGACGGGGAGTCGGTGTCCAGCAACTCGATGGTGGCCAGGGCGAGGGGCGACAGCGGCTGGTTGAGCGCGAAGTCCAGTTGGAGGTCGACGGTGAGCCGGACCCGCCGCCCGGTCTCGTCCGGCTCGGGCAGTTCCTCGACCACACCACCGGCCCGCAGCGCGCGATAGATGGCGATCGCCCGGCGGATGTGCCGGCGCTGCGCCGCCGCGTCCTCGTGGTTGTCGGTGAGCAGGTGCCGCATCGCGGCGAACGCGTCGCCGGGACGGCCGATGACGTTGAGCAGCATCGAGTGGCTGACCTGGAAGCTGGAGGTCAGCGGCTCCGGCTCGGCCGACACCAGGCGGTCGAAGGTGGGCTGGCCCCAGCCGATGGAGCCCTCCGGCGGCTTCTTCTTGACCACCTTGCGCCGCTTCTTCGGGTCGTCACCGGCCTTGGCGAGCGCCTTCTCGTTCTCGATCACGTGCTCGGGCGCCTGCACGACCACCCGACCGAGGGTGTCGAAACCGGCCCGACCGGCCCGGCCGGCGATCTGGTGGAACTCGCGCGCCTTGAGCAGCCGGGTCCGTACGCCGTCGTACTTGGACAGGCCGGTGAACAGCACGGTGCGGATCGGCACGTTGATGCCGACGCCGAGGGTGTCCGTACCGCAGATGACCTTGAGTAGACCTGCCTGGGCGAGCGTCTCCACCAGCCGGCGGTACTTGGGCAGCATGCCGGCGTGGTGCACGCCGATGCCGTGACGGACCAGGCGGGACAGCGTCTTGCCGAAGCCGGAGGTGAACCGGAAGCCGCCGATGGCCTGGGCGATCATGTCCTTCTCGGCGCGGGTGCAGACGTTGACGCTCATCAGCGCCTGTGCGCGCTCCAACGCGGCGGCCTGGGTGAAGTGCACGACGTACACCGGGGCCTGCTTGGTCTGCAGCAACTCTTCGAGCGTCTCGTGCAGCGGCGTCATCGCGTACGAGAAGAGCAGCGGGACCGGCCGCTCGGCCGAGCGGACGACGGCCGTCGCCCGGCCGGTACGCCGGGTCAGGTCGTCCACGAACCGGGTGGTGTCGCCCAACGTGGCCGACATCAGCACGAACTGCGCCTGCGGCAGCTCGATCAGCGGGACCTGCCAGGCCCAGCCCCGGTCGGGCTCGGCGTAGAAGTGGAACTCGTCCATCACGACCTGGCCGACGTCGGCGCGGCTGCCCTCGCGCAGCGCCAGGTTGGCCAGGATCTCCGCCGTGCAGCAGATGATCGGCGCGTCGGCGTTGACGCTCGCGTCACCGGTCAGCATCCCGACGTTCTCCGCGCCGAACACCTCGCAGAGCGCGAAGAACTTCTCCGACACCAGGGCCTTGATCGGCGCGGTGTAGAACGTCGTCCGGTCGTCGGCCAGCGCGGCGAAGTGCGCGGCGATCGCCACCAGGCTCTTGCCGGAGCCGGTCGGCGTATTCATGATCACGTTCGCGCCGGAGACGATCTCGATGACCGCCTCCTCCTGGTGGGGATAGAGGTCCAGGCCGCGCTCGGACGCCCAGCCGGCGAACGCGTCGTAGAGGGTGTCGGGGTCGGCGGTCTTGGGCAGCGCGGCGGTGAGAGTCATGGCCGGTCCATCGTGCCTGTCGCCGCCCCACCAACGCCAACCGGGGATGCCGCCCGCCGCCCGCCGCCGGGCCGTGGGTTCGGATGTAAGGAGGGGTCCCCTGCTATACACCAGGCGTTAGCAGGGGACCCCTCCTTACATCTGGGAGCCCGCGCGGCACAGCCTGAGAGCGCAGCGCTTCAGCGGCGGCGGTACATCAGGTCGGCGATCGGCCGTCCCGCCCGCAGCGCCCGCCGTTCGAACCGGGTGACCGGCCGGTGCTCCGGCCGGGGCGCGACCCCGTCGTAGAGGTTGACCAGGCCGGGGTCGGCGTCCAGCGTGAGCCGCATCGACGCCGCGTACTCCGCCCAGTCGGTCGCGCAGTGCAACGTGCCGCCCGGCGCCAGCCGGGACCGCAGCAGCGCCACGTGCGCCGGCTGGATCAGTCGCCGCTTGTGGTGCCGCGACTTGGGCCACGGATCCGGGAAGAACACGTGCACCGCGTCGAGGGAGTCGGGCGGCAACAGGCGTACCAGGTCCAGCGCGTCACCCTCGGCGATCCGGAGATTGCCCAGCTCGCGCTGGTGCACGAGGTCCAGGAGGTTCGCGATTCCCGGCGTGTGCACCTCGACCGCCAGATAGTCTCGATCCGGGTCGGCGGCGGCCATCTCGGCGGTCGTGTCGCCCATGCCGGACCCGATCTCGACCACCAGCGGTGCCCGCCGGCCGAAGAGGTCGACCGGGTCGAGTCGGTCGACATCGGCCACCCGCAGGGCGTACATCGGCCACAGGTGCGTCAACGCCGCCGTCTGACGGTCGCTCATCCGGCCGCCACGCGGGTGGAAGGTGCGGATCGGCCGCGCCGGGTGGGGCGGCGCGGACACGGTGGGAAGCGGGTCGGTGGAGGTCACAGCGAACCGAGCCTACGCGAGCATCGCGCCGGATCGGATGTGAGGTACGACCGGGAGTGAGACCATCATCCCGTACGGCAGGCCGGGTGTCCGCAGCGGCGTCCGGCGACTGCTCCGGCACGCCGGGAGGGGGCATCGTGTCAGTGACCCGCACTCGTCGGGTGCCGTTGCTGCTCGTCGCCGCCCTGCCACTGCTGGCGGCCGTACTCGCCGTACCGCTGCTGCCGCCCGGTCCCGCCCGGGCCGGCGTACCCGTCGCTGCGCGCTCCGGTCCGACGGCCGCCCCCGCCGCGCCGTGGTCCGACCTGACGGCCGTCCGTGCCGCCGCCCCGCAACCGGATCCGACCGGCGTGGTCGCCGCCCCGCAACCCGGCCCGAACGTCTTCGTCGAGGTCATGCCGAGCACCGTCGAACCGGGCCACATGGTCGGCCTGCGGGCGAGCTGCCAGGACAACTCCGTCGGCGCGATCGTCGTCTCGGACGCCTTCGGCCGGGTCGCGGTGCAGCCGCAACGCGGCCTGCTCTTCGGGACGGCGATGGTCAAGGACCGGGTGCTCCCCGGCAACTACCGGGTCAAGCTGGAGTGCCGGGGCGGCGAGACCGCGTCGACGATGGTCCAGGTCGTACGCCAGATGAAGCCCAGCCGAGGCCCGGCGACCGGTTTCGGCGGCGCGGCCGGCGGTGTCGCCTCCGGGCTGCTGCTGCCCGGCGGGCTCGCGCTGACCGTCACCGGGATGGTCGTCTGGGTCGCCGCCACCCGTCGGCGCGGCACGGGCGGGTGAGCCCGCCGTGCCCGCCCCGCGCGCCCCCCGTCCCACCGGCTCCGGCGGTACGCCCCGCACCGGCCGCCCGTCGCCCGTCGCCGGTGCCCCGCGTAGCCGCCCGGTAGCCAGCCCGCCCCGCCCCGACCTCTTCGTGCCCGATCCGCCGCGTCCCGGCCCCCGCCCACCCACGGTCGCCGCACCCGGCACCTCTCGTCCATCCGTGGCCGCCTCGCCGGTTAGCGCTCACCCTGCCGTGGCCGCCTCGCCGGGGACGCCGTACCCACCGACTGCCACACCGCGCAGGTCGCGTCCCTGGGCACACCTTCCCGTCGACACCCCACCTCCGGGGCCGGGCGGACCACCGCCGGGTTCGGGCGTACCGTCGCCGGATCGGGCGTACCCGACCGACCTGGACGGGCCGGTTCCGCCGGACGTGCAGGGCCGGGCCCCGATCGGCGCCGGTGCCCGCGTCCGAGCCCGCCGTGCGCAACGGGTCGAGCGCTCCGGCCGTCGCCCGTGGTCGCTGCCGCTGGCCGTGGTGCTGGTGCTGGTGGGTGTCTTCGCCACCGGAGCCGGGCTGGGTCGTACCGCCGGTTCCCCGCTGGGCTGGGCCGCGACCGGCGGCGAAGCGGCGTCGACCTCGGCACCCGCGACGCGGACCGTGGCTCGACCGGTGAGCCTGTCGGTGCCCTCGATCGACGTCTCCGCCCCGGTGAAGCCGGTCGGCGACGCACCGGACGGCACGATCGGGGTGCCGCCGCTGAGCCGACACCAGGAGACCGGCTGGTACGACCGAGGCCCGGTCCCCGGCGACCCCGGCCCGGCGGTGATCGTCGGGCACGTGGACACCAAGAGCGGCCCGTCGGTCTTCTACGACCTGGGCAAACTGCGGGTGGGCGACACGGTCGAGGTGAAACGCGAGGACGGCTCGGTGGCGGTGTTCACCGTGGACTCCGTCGAGCACTTCCCGAAGGACCAGTTGCCGGCCGACCGTGTCTACGGTCACGACGGCCCACCGACCCTGCGCCTGATCACCTGCGGCGGCCAGTGGCTCGGTGGCCAGGACGGCTACGCCGACAACGTGATCGCCTTCGCCAGCCTCACCACCACCCGCCCCGCCTGACCATCCCGGTGTCGGCGTCCTCGTCGGCGCGGCCGGACGGCACGGGCGGGGCCGGGCGGGATTCTCGCCCGCCCCGGCTCCCCGTCGCCAGGGTGTGAGCGGCTGCTGGTCAGGGGACCTGCTGAACGACCTCGAACTCCAGGAGAGCGGCGCCGGAGGCGACCGGGGGACGCTGCTCGGCACCGGGTGGGGCGGCGTGGGCGGCCCGGGCGGGACCGTTGGCCCAGTCCTGGTACGCCTGCTCGGTCTCCCACCGCGTGTACACGAAGTAGCGGTTCTCACCGGCCACCGGGCGCAGCAGCTCGAAGCCGAGGAAACCGGGGGAGTTCTCCACGGCGCGGGCGCGGGCGGCGAACCGCTTCTCCAACTCCGCACCGGCACCGGGCGGGACGTCGATCGCGTTGATCTTCACAACTGCCATGTCTCCACCCTAGACCCGGATGAGCGCATCAGATCTTGGTGCACGGATGCCCCGCCAGGGGCCGTTTCGTACCGAGATCGGCGGGAGAGGTGGTGGGCGGGTGGGGCGGGGTCAGAAGGACTCGACCGTCGGCACGAGGTCGACGTCGACCACGATCGGCGCGTGGTCCGAGGGGCCCTTGCCCTTGCGGGCCTCCCGGTCCACGTACGCGGAACGGACCGCGCGGGCGACCGGCGCCGAGGCGTACACCAGGTCGATCCGCATGCCCTTGTTCTGGTGGAACATCCCGGCCCGGTAGTCCCAGTAGGTGTACGGGTGCGGCCCCTTCATCGGGGTGGGCACCACGTCGTCGAGGCCGAGGTCGCGCAGCGCCGCCAGGGCGGCCCGCTCGGCCGGCGTGACGTGGGTGGAGGTCGCGAACAGCGCCGGGTCCCACACGTCCTCGTCGGTCGGGGCCACGTTGAAGTCGCCGCAGACCGCGAGCGCCGGCCCGCCGGTCAGTTCCGCGTCCAGCGCGTCCCGCAGCGCCGCCAACCAGGCCAGCTTGTACGCGTAGTGCGGGTCGTCGGGGGCCCGCCCGTTCGGCACGTACACCGACCAGACCCGCAGCCCGTCGCAGGTGGCGGCGATGGCGCGGGCCTCCGGCTCGGGGAACCCGGGTTCGCCGGGGAACCCGACCGTGACGTCGGCGAGCCCGACCCGGGACAGCACGGCCACGCCGTTCCACCGGCCGTCGCTGTGGCTGGCCACGGTGTAGCCGAGTTCACCCACCTCGGCGACCGGGAACGCGCCGTCGGGGCACTTGGTCTCCTGTAGGCAGACCACGTCCGGCCCGGTGCCGGCCAGCCAGTCCAACAGGCGGGGCAGGCGGGCCTTCACCGAGTTGACGTTCCAGGTCGCCAGGCGCATGGTGCCAGCCTGCCGTATCCCGGCCCGTCCCGCCCGACGTCGCAGGAGCCCGGCGGTTCGCGGTGTGCGCGGCGCTGTGCGGTGTGCGGTTCGCGCAGGGGCGAAGTGTTAGGAGGGGACCCCTGCTCTGCACGAGGCGTTAATAGGGGGCCCTTCCTTGCACGCGGAGCGGCCGTTACGCCTCCGGCGGGCGGGTCTGCTCGGCGAGGAAGCGTTCCAGTTCGGCGCCGAGTTCCTCGGCCGTGGGCAGCGGACCGTTCTCGGCGGCGAGCAGGTTCCGCTCGCCCTTGCCCCGGGCGAACGCGTCGTACTGCTCCTCCAGCGCCTGCACCAGCGCGCTGGCCTCGTCGTTCTGCGCGACCTGCCGGTCGATCTCGACGCGTACCACCTCGGCGGCCGAGTGTAGCCCGTCGCGGGGGAGCAGCAGCCCGGTGCTGCGCGACACCGACGCCAACAGCACCTCGGCGGCGGCCGGGTACTCGGCCTGCGCCACGTAGTGCGGCACGTGGGCGGCGAAGCCCAGCGCGTCCCGGCCCGCCTCGCCGAGGCGGAACTCCAGCAGGTGTCCCACGCTGCCGGGGACCTGCACCCGTTGCAGCCACGGCTCGTAGCCGGCGATCAGGTCACGTCGGGTGGCGTGCGCGGTCACGCCGGTCGGGCGGGTGTGCGGCACCGCCATCGGGATCGCGTTCAGCCCGACGGTGAGCCGGACGTCGAGCCGCTCGGCCAGACCCGACACGGCAGCCACGAACCGCTCCCACTGTAGGTCCGGCTCGGGTCCGGTGAGCAGCAGGAACGGGGTCTCGTCGTCGTCGCTGAGCAGGTGCAGCTCCAACGCGGGCGCGTCGTAGCTCTCCCAGTGGTCCTCGACGAAGGTCATCACCGGACGCCGGGAGCGGTAGTCGAACAACTGGTCGAGGTCGAACCGGGCGATCGGGCGGGCGTCCAGCGAGGTGAACAACTGCTCGCGGGCCAGCCGACTGGCGTTACCGGCGTCGACGAAGCCGGTGAGGGCCTGGATCAGGACCGGTTGCCCGAGGTCGGACAGATCGTCGGTGAGTTCGTAGAGCTCGTGTGGGTCGAGCACCGGTGCGGCCTCCCTGGTTTGCGCGTCACGGGTCGCCGGGTTGACGGCGTCCCGATCGCCAGAACGTACCCGTCATCCTGATGCATTCCTGTTGCGGCGAGCCGTTCGCCCCGGCATCGGTGTAGCAACAACCGACCGGGGTACCGCGTTGCCGTCACGAGGTACACATGGAGGGAAGTCACCGAAGGGAGAGCGATGAGCGATTCCGTCCCCGCCGACGGTCAGCCCGTCACCCCGGCACCGGCCGGGCCGGCGTCCGCGGGCGAGGCCGTCGAGGCCCCGCCGGCCACGCTCTGGGACCGCATGCGCCAGGATCCGCAGTACGCGCCGGAGCACCTCGCCATCGAGGCGGTGCGCCGGCTCGGGCCGGAGGCGGAGCGGTGGGCCCGGCAGGCCCGCGCCGACCATCCGCGCCTCACCGAGGAGGCCCTGGCAGAGAAGGCGGTACGCCGGTTCGTCAACCGGGCGCGGCTCTCCGGTGCGGTCTCCGGTGCCGCCGGACTGCCCGGTGCGGTGATCGACGTGGGGGTGCTGGCCTGGACCCAGGCGCGGATGGTGCTGCACATCGCCGCCGCGTACGGGGTGGACCCGACCCACCCGGACCGCGCCGCCGACCTGCTGGTGTTGCAGAAGGTGCACAAGGTGGCGGCGAGTGCCCGGCTGGCGCTGGCGGTGGCGGCCGGGCGGGAACGCGCCGGTGCGTTGTTCGGCGGTGGCGGCGGGCAGCAGGCGCTGAGCCGGGTGATGCTGCGGTTGGGCGTACGACTGGCCCAGATGGCCGGCGTCCGCGCCGCGAAGCGACTCTTCGCCAAGGTGGTGCCCGGCGCCGCGATCGTGCTCGGCACCTGGGCGAACTCCTCGGCCACCAAGGGACTGGCCGAACGCTCCCGGGCCATGTACCGCCGGCCCGACGGCCCGCCCATCCCGGCACCGCGGATCTCGCCCGAGTAGTCCGGCGGGTGCGCCTTCGCCGACGGTCAGTCCGCGTAGCCGGAGGAGCGCCAGGTCACCTCGGCGAGGCGGGACTGACCGTCGGTGTTCGGGTGGAAGTAGTCCAACCGGTTGACCAGGTCCAGGTCGAAGCGCACCCGGTGTACCGCCCCGCCGTCGTGGCGGCACCGGGAGCCGTACGCCCGGCAGGCCGCCCGGAGTTGGTTGTTGTAGGCGTCGATCCGCTCCCGGAACTCGGCCCGGCGGGCCCGGTCGGCGGGGGCGTCCGAGGTCGCGTCGGCCAGCAGCGTCGGGCAGACGCCGCGCCGCCAGGCACGGGCCGCCCGGGAGTCGTCGTGGCCGACCTCCCAGAGGCGGTACAGGTCCGGGATGCTCACCACCAGCACCCGCGCCTTCGGGCGGCCCTCGCGCAACACCCGCAGCCCTCGGTCGATCTCGGCCCGGAACTCGGTCACCGGGGTCATCGCCCCGATCGTGCTCCGGCAGGCGTCGTTGGCGCCGATCAGGACGGTCACGTAGTCGGCGCGGTCGCGTACCGCCCGCTCGGCCTGCCCGGCCAGCGCGGCGGCCCGCGCGCCCGCACGGGCGTGGTTGTGGGCGTGGCCGCGCAGCCCCGGGTTGCGGTCCACCAGCTTCCGGTAGTGGCTCTCCACCCGCAGGCCGTCCCCGGTCGACCAGGAGTTGCGTTCGCACGAGGTCAGGACCAGGCAGGAACCGAACCCGGTGGTGATCGAGTCGCCGAGCGCGGCGACGACCTTGGGTGAGCCGGCCCGGGGTGTGTCGTCGCTCGGCCGTGGTGTCGGTTCCGCACCGGCCTCGCAGGCGAGCGCGACCAGTGCGAGCAGGCTGACCACGACGGTGGTCCAGCGTTTGGGCATGAGTTCCCCAGCCTCACAGCACAGAGCGACAGCATGGTGACTCTACGCGTGGGGCGGGTGGTGCTCCCGTGTCGATGTCGGAGATGCGGCAGAGACCTGTCGCGGTCGAGGGCCGCGTGCTATGCGCGCCACGGGGCGCGGTGCCCGTGCAGCCACCAGTGCAGCGCCCGGGTGATCCGGGGCAGCACCAGATAGGTCATCAGCGGGGTCAGGGTGAGCGTCATGACCAGGACCCGGGCCGCCACCGGCAACTCCGGTAGGAAGTGGCCGGTGAGCAGCGTCGCGGTGAGGCTGAGCGGGAAGAAAGCCAGCCAGATGGTGATCGCCTGCTTCCAGCGGGGCGGCGAGGCGGGCACCGTCGGCGTCGCGTCCAGCAACTCCACGGTCTCCTCGCGGGGCGGGTCGAACCAGCCCTCGATGCCGGTCCGTCGCTCGACCCGGGTGTGCTCGACGATGCCCTGTGCCGAGGTCAGCCACCAGTGCCGCTGCGGCGACTCCTCCCAGCGGCGCAGCGTGTCCGGGTCGGCGAAGCGGTAGAGCATGTGCCACTCGCCCGAACCGGGTGCGCTGCGGACCCAACCGGCGCCCAGGAAGCCTGGGAACACCTCGGCCAGCGCCGTACCGGCCCGCATCCACGCCACCATCTCGTCGGTGCGGGCGGGGTCGGCACGTCGGGCCACGGCGACGGTCACCGGCGCGGCGGAGCTCACGGTCATGCCTCCCATGGTGCGCGCGCCGACCCGTGACGGCCCCTCGGCGGGCGGTCGATGTAACGCAACGCACCACCGGGGCCCGCCACGACGGTTAGCCCCGGCATCGCCGGGTAGGTGGGGGCGATGACCAGATCCCAGCCCCGACGTGCCCGTGGCACGGTCGGCCACGCGTACAGCGCGCTCAACCTGAGGCTCGTACTGGCCGGCTTCGGGCTCGTCTCCATGGTCGTCTTCGCGGTGCTGGCGTTCCGTGCCGACGTGGCCTGGTTGGGTGTCGTCTGCGTCGTTCTCGCGGTGATCGCCGTCGTCGACCTGGCCGTCATCCAACGTCGTCGTGCCGCCCGCCGCCGCGAGGAACCCGGCGTACGGCACTCGCTCTTCGAGTGACGGGAGAAGCCCTGATGTCCATCGCCACCACCGACCCCCGGTCCGGGCAAGTGCTCAAGACGTACGAGGCGATGTCCGACGCGCAGGTCGACGAGGCGATCGAGCGGACCCACCTGGCGTACCGGGACCTGCGGTCCACCACGATCGCGCAGCGCGGGCGGTGGCTGACGGCGGCGGCCGACCTGCTGGAGGCGGAGCGCGACGAGATCGCCCGGCTGATGACCACCGAGATGGGCAAGACCCTCGCCGCGTCGAAGGCCGAGGTCACCAAGTGCGCCAGCGCATGCCGGTTCTACGCCCGGCACGCCGCGGAGTTCCTGGCCGATCGTCCGGCCGACGCGTCGGCGGTCTCCGCGACCCGGGCGTTCGTCCGCTACCAGCCGATCGGGCCGGTGCTGGCGGTGATGCCGTGGAACTTCCCGCTCTGGCAGGTGGTCCGGTTCGCCGCGCCGGCGCTGATGGCCGGCAACACCGGACTGCTCAAACATGCCTCCAACGTGCCGCAGACGGCACTGACGCTGGAGAGCGTGTTCCGGCGGGCCGGCTTCCCCGAAGGTGCCTTCACCGCGCTGCTGGTCGGCTCCGACGCCGTCGACCGGATCCTGAGCGACCCCCGGGTCCGGGCCGCCACACTCACCGGCAGTGAGCCCGCCGGCCGCTCGATCGCCCAGATCGCCGGCCGGGAACTCAAGAAGACCGTGCTGGAACTGGGTGGCAGCGACCCGTTCGTGGTGATGCCCTCGGCCGACGTGGACCTCGCCGCCGAGGTGGCCACCACCGCCCGCTGCCAGAACAACGGCCAGTCCTGCATCGCGGCCAAGCGGTTCATCGTGCACACCGACGTGTACGAGGCGTTCGCCGAGGCGTTCGCACACCGGATGTCGGCGCTACGGGTCGGTGACCCGATGGACGACGACACCGACGTCGGGCCGCTCGCCTCCGAGCGGGGGCGCGACGAGGTCGACGCCCAGGTGCGGGACGCCGTCGACCGGGGCGCCACCGTGCTCTGCGGCGGCGAGAAGCCGACCGGCGACGGCTGGTTCTATCCGCCGACCGTGGTCACCGACCTGCGGCCGGACATGCGGATGTGGAGCGAGGAGGTGTTCGGGCCGGTCGCCGGGCTGTACCGGGTCTCGTCGTACGACGAGGCGATCGAGGTGGCCAACGGCACCCCGTACGGCCTCGGCTCGAACGCCTGGACCCGCGACCCGCAGGAGCAGGAGCGCTTCGCCACCGACCTGGACGCGGGAGCCGTCTTCGTCAACGGCATGACCACCTCGTACCCGGAACTGCCCTTCGGCGGGGTGAAGAACTCCGGCTACGGCCGGGAACTGTCGGCGCAGGGCATGCACGAGTTCTGCAACGTCAAGACCGTCTGGGTGGGCGAGGGCGCGGCCACCGCCGGTGCGGGCGCCCACGCCGAGTAGTTGCACACGAGCGGTGCGGAGCGGATTGCCGCCACGGGGGTGATTTTGCTGGTCACGCCCGCCTCCGGCGTCTCGGATGCTGGGCAGGTTGTTGTTAATTCCTATCGGGTGGATAGGGTTACTGTCGTGATCAAGAGCCATTTCACCTGGCACCGGCGGCGCTGGCATGTGGACCTGCGCCGCACCGCCGGTGCCCTGTGTCGGCTCTAGACGACCCGCCGGCCTGACGACTCGGCCGGCGCCGCCCCCTCTCTCGGTGACCCGCTCGGGCACCCCCATCGGCTCACCCTCGACGGCCACCTCTGCCTTCGCGCGGGCCGACTCTCCCCGGAACCGGTGATCCTTCGCGCCGTTCCACACCCCTCACCGCACAGAGATCAGGTCAGCATGTCCGAAATCGGCTCACCGGCGGTGGTGGACTTCCACGTCCACTACGTCGACCCCGCCCATCCACCCGCCCTGTGGGCGTCCGCCAGACCCGAGGTGGCCGCGCTCCGGGAGCGGACCGTCCGGCGCATCGTCGACCTCGACGACGTCCTGGCGTCCGCCGAGGCCGGAGGCGTCGCCACCCGGGTGCTCAACGCTCCGCCGTCCCTGGTCGCCGCCGCCGGTACGACCCTGACCGCCCGGGTGATCCGGGAGATCAACGATCACCTGGCCCGCCAGGTCGCCGTCCACCCGGGCCGACTGGTGGGACTGGCGACCATCGACGCCTGGCAGGGGGAGGAGGCCGCCACCGAACTCCGGCGCGCGGTGACCGAGCTGCACCTGTCCGGTGCGGTCGTCGACGCCGCCGCGAGCGGAGGGGACCGGTTGCTCGACGACCCGGCCGCCTACCCGACGCTGCGGACGGCAGCGGAACTCGGCGTGCCGGTGTTCGTACATCCGATCAACCCGCGCGGCTTCACCGACCAGCTCGAAGGGATCGGCCGTGCCGGCACCCTGCTCGCCCGTGGCGCGATCGACGCCGCGAGCCTGCTGGCGCTGCTCAACTCCCGGGTCGTCGACGACCTGCCGCACCTGCGGATCGTCATCCCGCTGATCGGTGCCCCGGCCCTGCTGCTCGGCACCTTCACCGGGCTGACCGCGAAGATCAGCCGGCACGCGCCGGAACACCTCCGGCGGCACGTCTACGTCGACACCATGGGATTCGACCCGGCCAGCATCCGCTACCTGGTCGACGTGGTCGGTGCCGATCACGTCCTGGTCGGATCGGACTCGCCGATCGTGGCCGAGTCGATCCACCGGGACGAGGTCCTCGCCGCGCTCGCCTCGGCGGGACTGGACGAGGCGGAGGTGGCCGCCGTCGCCGGGGGCAACGCGCGCCGTCTGCTCGGCATCGTCGAGGCGGCCGACGGATGACCGCCCACCCCGTGGCCCCCGTGCTCGCCGACGGCGCCGAGGCGGTACGCGTCGCCTCCGAGTTGGCGCGGCGGTTCGCGCCCGGCGCACGGGACCGAGACCGGAACCGGGCCGTCCCCACCGCCGAACTCCAGCAGGTCGCGGCCTCCGGGTTGCTCGGCATCACGGTTCCCCGGGCGTACGGCGGTGCCGCCGTCGGTCACCGCGACCTGGCCGACGTGTTCCGGGTGCTCGCCGTCGCGGACGCCTCCATCAGCCAGGTGCTCCAGAACCACTTCGTCTTCGTCCGGGTGCTGCGTGACCGGGGCACCCCGGCACAGCAGGAGTTCCTTCTCGGCGAGGTGCTGCGTGGCGCCCGTTTCGGCAACGCGATGGCCGAACGGGGCGTCGATCGCCGCAAGGGCGAGACGTCGACGTCGCTGCGGGCGCTGCCCGGCACGACGGACCTGCGGCTGGACGGCCGCAAGTACTACACGACCGGTGCCTCCACCGCGGACTGGGTGCCGGTGAAGACCCGGGATCCGGACGGCGTCGACGTGGTCGCCTTCGTCCGGCAGGGCACCCCCGGACTCTCCTTCGGCGACGACTGGACCGCTCTCGGTCAGCGCGGTACGCACAGCGGCAGCACCCTGCTCACCGACGTGCGGGTGCCGGTCGAGCAGATCGTGCGGTGGCCGTACGACGGCGCGGAACTGCGTACCGCCGGTGCCGCCGGACAACTGCTGCACGCGGCGATCGACGTCGGGATCGCCGAATCGGCGCTGGCCGCCGCAGCCGAGTACGTGCGTACCCGGACCCGCGCCTACGCCGACAGCCCGTGGGAGCGGGCCGCCGACGAGCACCACCTGATCAACGACGTCGGCCGGCAGACCGTCCAGGTACGCGCGGCCCGCGCGTTGCTGGAACGGGCCGCCGACGCGGTCGACGCGGCCGAGGCCGACCCGGTCCTGGAGGCCGGGAAGGTCGCCGAGGCGTCGCTCGCCGTCGCCGCCGCCCGCGCGTTCACCGCCGAGACCGCGGTGACCACCGCCAGCGAGCTGTTCTCCTACGCCGGCACCAGCGCCACCGACGAGGAACACGGGCTGGACCGGTTCTGGCGCGACGCCCGGACGCACACCCTGCACGACCCGACCCGCTGGAAGTACCACCACCTCGGCAACCACGTGCTCAACGGCGTCGCACCCCGGGGGCCCCTGCTGTGAACGCCGTGATCGTAGGAGGAGGTATACCCCGATGACCGCGCCTGCCCTGTCCACCGTGGACGCCACGGTCGGTCGGCCGACCGGTGGCCCGGCCGGCCCGCCGGCGCGCCGCAGCCCGGCACGGCGCCGGCTGCTCAAGTCGGCCCGACGGGTGCTGGTGCCGGTCCTGCTCGTCGGCGTCTGGCAACTGGCCTCCAGCGTCGGCTGGCTGAACCCGACCACGTTCGCCAGCCCGCGGATGGTCTGGGACCGGTTCGTCGAGTTCGCCGAGAGCGGCGTGCTGGCGACGAACGTGCTGGCCTCCCTGCAACGGGTGGTACTGGGACTGCTGGTCGGCATCCTGATCGGCGTGCTGCTGGGGTTGGCGACCGGGCTGTCCCGAGTGGCCGACGAACTCGTCGACCCGCCGCTGCAGATGTTGCGGGCCGTGCCGACGCTGGGCATGATGCCGCTGCTCCTGCTCTGGCTCGGTATCGACGAGGCGCTGAAGGTCGGCCTGGTCGCGATCGGCGTGATCTTTCCGATCTACCTGAACTTCAGCAAGGGCATCCGTTCGGTCGACCCACGGTTCCGGGAACTCGCACAGAGCTGCGGGGCCTCCCGGTACGCCGTGATCCGGCACATCATCCTGCCCGGAGCGCTACCGCACCTGCTCATCGGACTGCGGTTCTCGTTGGCGATCGCCTGGCTCAGCCTGGTCTTCGGCGAGACCGTCGCGGCGGAGTCCGGCATCGGCTACATGCTGACCCGGGCCAAGGACTTCCTGCAGACCGACACGATCGTGCTCTGTCTGGCCCTGTACGCGCTGCTCGGCCTGGCCATCGAGGGCCTGGTCCGGGTCATCGAATGGAAGACCCTGTCGTGGCGACGAGAGTTCGTGGACCGATGAGCGTGGCGTCGCCGGACATCGCCGGCATCTCCGTACGCGGGCTGCGCAAGCACTACGGCAGCCGCCTCATCCTGGACACCGTCGACCTGGAGGTACGCCACGGCGAGTTCCTGGTCATCGTCGGCGAGAGCGGCGGGGGCAAGAGCACCCTGCTGCGCGCGCTGGCGGCTCTCGACACCGACCACGAGGGTGAGCTGTCCGTCCGGCAGCCGGTCGCGGTCGGCTTCCAGGACGCCCGGCTCCTGCCCTGGCGCTCGGTCTGGGAGAACGTCGTCTTCGGGCTGCGCGGCAACCGCGCCGCGTTGCGCCGGCAGGCCGTGGAGGTGCTCGCCGAGGTCGGCCTGGACGCCCTCGCCGACGCCTGGCCGGGCACGCTCTCCGGCGGCGAGGCGCAGCGGGCCGCGCTCGCCCGCGCGCTCGTCCGGCGGCCGGAGGTGCTGCTGCTCGACGAGCCGTTCGGCGCCCTCGACGCGTTGACCCGGCTCCGGATGCAGGCACTGGTCCACTCGCTGTGGAAGGCGCACGGCTTCACCACCGTCCTGGTCACCCACGACGTCGACGAGGCGATCGTGCTCGCCGACCGGATCCTCGTGCTGACCGGCGGCCGGCTCGCCGACGAGGTCAGACCCCACTTCACCGGTGCCCGCACCCGCGAGGACCCCGGCTTCGAGCGGACCCGGATCCGGATCCTCGAACAGCTCGGTGCCGCCCACTACGAAACCGAACTCGGCCGGCACTGACCGGCACCCCTGTCGAAAGGCACAACCATGATCGACCGCAGAACCCGTCGGGCACCCCTGCTCGCCGCCGTGCTCACCGTCGCCGTCGCACTGACCGGCTGCGGTGGCGGAGGCGGCGCGGCCAACGCCGACGGCACGGTCTCGCTCACCCTGGTCACCACCGACCTGTACGGCTACACACCGCTGTTCGAGGCGAAGAACCTCCAGGTGCCCGGCGTGCAGATCACATACCGGGAGTTCGCCAACTCGGTCGAACTGAACTCGGCCATGGAGGCCGGTCAGATCGACATCTCCGACACCGGTGACATCGGTCCGATCACCGCGGCGGCCTCCGGAAGCCGGCAGAAGGTCATCGGCTGCACCAAGCCCAACGACCAGAACATCAAGTACATCGTGCGTCGTGACTCCGGGATCACCAGCTTCGCCGACCTGGTGGGCAAGCGCGTCGGCATGCCGATCCGCTCCAACCACGGGCTGTTGTACGAGCGGCTGCTGAAGAAGAACAACCTCACCGACAACGACGTCAAGGCGGTCAACATCTCCGGTGCCGACGGCGTCAACGCCCTCGTCAAGGGCGACATCGAGGCGTACTCGGCGAACGCCCCCGGATCGCCGGACATCCTGGAGCGCTACCCGGAACTGGTGGAGATCGACGGGATCGCCGGCACCGTGAACAACCTTTACTGCCTGCGGGTCAGCCCCCAGGCGTACGAGCAGAAGCACGCGGCGTTGCGGGCCTTCTTCCAGGCGGCTGCGGAACTCGGACTCTGGGCCTCCCAGCATCCCGACGAGGCGGCGCAGGTCGTCAAGCCGCACGTGGACTACAGCCTGACGACCCTGTCCACCACCTTCCGGATCAGCGGTGCCGGCTACCAACCGATCGACGACGCGTTCCTGCTCCGCCAGCAGGAGTTCGCCGACGAACTGCTCTCCGTCGAGTTCATCGAGAAGCCGGTCGACGTGAAGCAGGTCTTCGTCGGCGACTTCAACGACGTCCTGCCGGCGGCCTGACGTGGGCACGTCACCGCGTCTCGGGGTGTGGACGCCGATCAGCGGGAACTGGGCGGTGCGCCGGCATCCGGACGAGTACCTCGACGGCAGCTACGCCGACAACCGGCGGACCGTCGTCGAGGCCGAACGGCTCGGCCTCGACACCACCCTCATCGCCCAGCACACCGTCAACCCGGGTGACCCGGACGGCGACGTCATCGACACCTGGACGACGTCGGCCGCGATCGCCGAGGCGACCTCCCGCATCGAGATCATCGCTGCGGTCAAGCCCTTCCTCTACAACCCGGGCGTACTGGCCAAGATGGCGACCCAGATCGGCCACATCAGCCGGGGCCGGTTCGCGATCAACCTGGTGTCGGGCTGGTTCCTGCCCGAGATCACCAGACTCGGTCTGCCGCTGATCGACCACGACCGCCGGTACGACTACTCGCGCGAATGGCTGTCCATCGTGGAGCAGGCGTGGGCGGGTGGACCGGTGACCGCGACCGGCGACTATCTGCGCGCCGACGACCTGCGGCTGCGCCCGCTGCCGTACGCCGGCAGCCCGCCGCTGGTCTACTTCGGCGGCGAGTCGGAGCCGGCCCGTGCCCTCGCCGCCGCGGCGGCGGACGTCTTCCTGATCAACGGCCGACCGCTGGAGGGCCCCGACGGGGTGCGGGCGGTCATCGCCGACCTGCGGTCCCGGCCCCGCACCGGGCGCGCGCCGCTGCGGTTCGGGCTGACCAGCTTCCTCATCGCCCGCCCGACCGAGAGCGAGGCGAAGGAGGAGTTCGACCGGCTCTGGCGGTTGACCCAGGAACAGCGCAAGCCGATCGAGGGCGCGGATCCGGCCCGGGTGATGGGCCGCAACGCGGTCGGGGTGGCCAGTGTCGGCACGAACGGCGGAACCCTCTCCGGCCTGGTCGGCAGCTACGCGCAGATCGCCGACCGGATCAGCGCTTTCGCCGATGCCGGCGTGGACACGTTCCTGTTCCAGTTCCAGCCGCACTTCGCCGAGATGGAACGCTTCGCCACCGAGGTCGCCCCGCTGCTGCGCTCCCGACACGGCGCACCGGTGGGCTGACCGCTCGACCGATGGAATGAAAGGAGGGGTCCCCTGCTATGCACCAGGCGGTAGCAGGGGACCCCTGCTTACATCGCGCCGCGCGTGGGTAGGGAAAGCCCGCATGACGGCGATCGGCTTCCACGCCTCCCACGAGCAGATCCACCCGCGCGCGCTGCTGGAAGCGGTGATCCACGCCGAGCGGGTCGGCTTCGACGCGGCCATGTGCTCCGACCACTTCGCGCCGTGGAGCGAACGCCAGGGCCACTCCGGGTTCGCCTGGTCCTGGCTCGGCTCCGCGCTCCAGGCCACCGACCTCTCCTTCGGCGTGGTCAACGCGCCCGGGCAGCGCTACCACCCGGCGATCATCGCCCAGGCGATCGGCACCCTCGGCGCGATGTACCCGGGGCGTTTCTGGGCCGCCCTCGGCTCCGGAGAGGCCGCCAACGAGCACGTCACCGGCGAGGTCTGGCCGCGCAAGGACGTCCGCAACGCCCGGCTGCGCGAGTGCGTGGACGTCATCCGCGCGCTGCTCGCCGGTGAGGAGGTCAGCCACGACGGCCTGGTACGCGTGGACCGGGCCCGACTGTGGAGCCGCCCCGAGCAGCCTCCGGCCCTGGTCGGCGCGGCGGTCAGCGTCGAGACCGCCCGCTGGTGCGCGGAGTGGGCGGACGGGCTGATCACCGTCAACGCCGCACCCGAGCACCTGCGGCGGATGATCGACGCGTACCGGGAGGGCGGCGGTCGCGGGCCGGTGCATCTCCAGGTGCACCTGAGCTGGGCGCCGGACCAGGGCGAGGCCGAGGCGATCGCGTACGACCAGTGGCGCAGCAACGTCTTCGCGCCGCCGGTCTGCTGGGACCTGGCCACCCCGGAACACTTCGACGTGGTCTCCGCCGAGGTGCCGATGAGCCGCCTCGCCGAGGTGGTCAACATCTCCGCCGACCTGGGCCGGCACGTGGGCTGGTTGGAGGAGTACGTCGACCTCGGGTTCGACCAGATCGCGCTGCACCACGTCGGGCAGGAGCAGCGGCCGTTCCTCGACGCGTTCGGCGAGCAGGTGCTACCGAAGCTGCGCGGTCGCAGCGGCTGAGCAGCGCTTCTCCGCAGACGGTCGTCCGTGGGGGCGGCCGGTACCTGTCATTCTCCCGTCCGACCCTCCCGGGGACCGGGGCCGGGGACGGCGACGGCTCAGTCGAGGCGGCGGGCCAGCACCTGTCCCGGCCATTGCGTGCCGTCCGGTCGGGACACGGCGAACGGATCGGTGGCGGTGAAGCCCTGCCGCTCGTACCAGCGGACCAGCGCGCCGTCGTCGCCCGCGTAGCAGTCCACCCGCAGCAGGTCCACACCGCGTTCCCGGGCCAGCTCGGCGGCGTGTGCCAGCAGCCGGCCACCGATTCCGGCACCGGCGTGCGCCCGATCGGTGACCAGCAGGTTCACGTACAGCTCCGGCTCGGTGGCGGGTGGCACGTACTCGGTGGCGTCGCCCACCACCAGCGCCCCGACCGGCTGCCCGGCCACCTCGGCCAGCCACAGCCCGCCGCCGACGGCCCCCCACCCGGGGTTCAGGAGACGGTGCAGGGGGAGCCGTTGACGGTGACCAGGGCGGGGTCGGGGTTGGCCCCCGGCCCGGTGGTGGCGTTGAAGCCGAAGGTCACCGTGCCGCCCGGGTTGATCCGGGCGTTGTACGACTCGTTCTTGGCGGTCACCGTGGCACCGGCCTGCGTCACCTTCGCCGTCCAGGCCTCCCGGACCTTGGCGTCGCCGGTGAAGGCGAAGCGGGCGGTCCAGCCGTTCACCGCGCTGGTGCCGGTGTTGCGGATGGCCACCTGGGCGGTGAAGCCGGTGCCGCCCTGCCAGAAGCCGTAGTTGGTGTACGACACCGAGCACGTCGGCGCCGGTACGGCCGAGGCGTCACCCTGGTCGGCGAGGAACGAGGAGATCCAGGTCAGCGCCGAGTTCCAGTTGATGGCGACCTCGTTGGTGGAGTACGAGGCGATGTCGTCGACGAAGCAGAACATCGGCGCGCAGCCGGCCAGCAACTGCTCCACGAACGGGTCCTGGAGGGCGGCGTTCGGGCCGCCGGCCAGCGAGCCGACCGGAGGCTTGGGCATGGACGGGTCGAGCTGGTGGCCGAAGATGCGGCTGTGCTGGTTCTCCGCCGCGTGCTCGCCCCACCCGGTCACGTACGAGATGTTCAGCGCGTTGCGGCCGAAGATGTAGTCCATCGCCTGCACCGCACCGTCGCGGTACTTCGCCTCGCGGGTCAGGTCGAACGCGGTGGCCAACACGACCGCGTTGTTGATCACGTTGCTGTTGCCGCCCCAGAAGTAGCTGCCGGCGTCACCGGGCATCGGCAGCCCGTACGCCTGCCGCTGGATCTCGGCGAGGTAGCCGTCGGCGGCGGTGGTGACCGAGGCGCGAACCCGGGCCAGGTCGGTGGCGGGCAGCCCGTTCGGCACGGTGGCCAGGTCGAGGCGGCCCAGCGCGGCCACGCTCTGCCAGCCGAAGCCCCGCGCGTCGAAGACGTCACCGGTGTGGTGCGGCGAGGCGGTCAGGTCGGTCAGGTACGCGCGCTCGCCGGTGGTCAGGTACAACTCCACGGCGGCCCAGTAGAACTCGTCGGTGACGTTGCTGTCGTCGTACGCGCCGCCGCCGTTGCCGTCGGTCGGGCTGGCGTACCGGGTGGGGTTGGCCTTGGCCGCCGCGTACGCGGTCTTGGCCGCGGTGCCGCAGCGCTGCGCGAACGCCGCGTCGTACGGGGCGAACAGCCGGGCGCACTGCGCGGCGACGGCGGCCAGGTTGAGCGTGGCGGCGGTGGACGGCGGGTGCAGCTCACGCGGCTCCGGGTCGTCCTCGGGCTGCAACGGCAGGCCGGTCCAGTTCCGGTCGTGGATCTTGTGGTGGGCCATCCCGGCCAGCGGCTTGCCGGCCGGCACCTGCATCCGCAGCAGGAACTCCAGCTCCCAGCGGGCCTCGTCGAGGATGTCGGGCACCCCGTTGTCGCGCTCCGGCAGCCGCAGCGTGCCGTCGCCGAGGGCGGTGCCGAAGCCGGCGGTGGCGGCGTTCTTGGTCCGCTCGAAGGTGCTCAGCAACTGGTAGGTGGCGATGCCGCCGTTCACGACGTACTTGCCGTGGTCACCGGCGTCGTACCAGCCGCCGCGCACGTCGAGCCGGTAGTCGCAGACCCCGGCCTGACACGGCACGTCGACATCGCCCTGGTTCGGGGCGACGCCCAGGTGACCGGCGGGACGGGCGTACTCGTCGCCGACCAGGTCGCCGTCGATGGCGATGCCGCTGCGCTGGATGTAGAAGAACTGCAACGCGTCGGAGCGCAGTCGCTCGTAGAGCGCGCCGGAGATGTCGAACGGGTGGCTCACCTCGCCGTCCACGGCGAGCGTCAGGCCCTGCCCCGGTGTGCGGTAGCCGGAGAAGTCGACGGAGTGCACGTTCTGCGCCGACGCCGGGTCGACGCCGCGCGGGGTGGTGGTGCCGCTGGCGACCACGCTGCCGGAGGCGGCGCGCAACTGCCACGGCAGGGCCTCGGTGGCGTCGGTGACGACAGTGGCGTTCTTGGGGCCGCCGGGCAGGTAGCCGACCTGGTTGACCCGGACCCGGGGGCCGGTGTCCGGCACGTACGGCTCGGGTGGGTTGCCGCCGCGCAGCGAGACGTTGTCCAGGCAGACGGTCTGCCCCTCGGCGGCGCCGCCGACCTGGAAGATGAGCTGCGCGCGCTCGTCGTCCTCGGGCGCCACGAAGGTCCGCTCGACCCGTTGCTGGGTGGGGGTGGCGGCGGCGGTGACCGAGTAGTAGCCGGTGTAGGGGGCGTTGCCCAGTTGCAGCACGGCGGTGACGTTGCTGCCGGGGGTCGCGGTGACGTCGAAGCCGAGGGTGTACTCGGCGCCGGCGACCAGCGCCACCGCGTCCTGGCCGATGCCGGCGTCCCAGGGGTTGGCCAACCCACCGGCGACGGTGGTGCAGAGTTGGCCGTCGGTCACGCCGAGCGGGCCGGTGCCGAAGGAGAACCACGGCGACACGCCGGTGCTGAAATCGCCGTTGGTGATCTGTTCGGGGGCTTCGGCCGGGGGATCGGCGTGGGCGGTGCCGGCGCTCACGGCGGCCAGCGCCACGGTGGTCGCCGCGGCGAGGACCGCGAGTCGACGTCGGGATGGCGTCACGGAATATTCCTTCCGACGAACGGGACGGAATGGTGGTGGGCGAGTGCGAGGAAGCTGGGAGCGCTCCCAGGTATCGGGCATGTTTCCAGGGTGGACGGGCCCTGTCAATCGATCCCATCCGATGGGCTCGGAGGTCGTCGGCCAGTGAGATTCGCCGCGCCACGCCCGGTCGTCCTGATCTCCTAGAGACAACGGAGCCCTTCTCCTGGCAGGCTGCGTCCCATGACCCTGAAGCTGCGTTCCGCGGGGACGAGCGACCGTGGGCTGATCCGCAGCGGCAACCAGGACGCGCTGCACGCCGGTACCTGGCTGGTGGCCGTCGCCGACGGCATGGGCGGGATGGCCGCGGGCGACCTGGCCAGCGCCATCGCCATCGAGGCGGTGGCGCCGCTGGACGTGGAGATACCCGAGCACGCGCTGGTCGCCGCGTTGCAGGACGGCATCCAGTCGGCCACCACCCGGATCCGGCAGGCGGTGAGCGAGGACCCGCAGCGGCAGGGGATGGGCACGACGCTGACCGCGCTGCTGTTCGCGCGTACCGGAAGCTGCCTGGCGCTGGCCCACGTGGGTGACTCCCGGGCGTACCTGTACCGCGACGCCGTGCTCAAGCAGATCACCCGGGACGACACATTCGTGCAGATGCTCGTCGACCAGGGGGTGATCACACCGGACCAGGCCAGCAGCCACCCCCGCCGGGCGGTGGTCACCCAGGCGCTGCAGGGCGACGAGGTGTCCCCGACGTACGCCACGATGCTGCCCCGCCACGGCGACCGCTGGCTATTGTGCAGCGACGGACTGTCCAACGTCGTCCGGGCCGAGACGCTGGCCGAGGTGCTCGCCGCCCACCCGGACCGGGATGCCTGCGCCCGCAAGCTCATCGACCTGGCGTTGCACGCCGGTGGCCCGGACAACATCACCGTGGTCATCGCGGACGTGATCGACGAGCCCTGACGCGCAGCCGCGCCCGGACCCGGTCGGCCGCGCCCAGCCGACGGCTTGGCGCGGCGGCTGACGGCTGTTAGGAAGGGTCCCCTGCTATGCACCAGGCGTTAACAGGGTGCCCTTCCTTTCACGTCAGCCGCGCCCAGCCCGCCGGGTGGGTGTGGCCGTGGTCGGGTCCTCCGGCCAGGGGTGGCGTGGGTAACGCCCCCGTAGTTCGGCGCGTACCTGCCGGTAGCCGGTACGCCAGAACGAGGCCAGGTCGGCGGTGACCGCCACCGGCCGGCCCGCCGGGGAGAGCAGGTGCAGCAGCACCGGCACCCGACCGCCGCCGACGCGGGGCGCCTGCGCCCACCCGAAGGTCTCCTGGAGCCGGACCGCCAGCACCGGCGCGTCCGGGTCGGTGTAGTCCACCCGGATCCGGGATCCGCTCGGCACGGTGATCCGCTCGGGGGCCAGCTCGTCCAGCCGACCCGCCAGTGACCAGGGCACCAGGCGGCGCAGCGCACCGGTCACGTCGACCCGGGCCAGATCGGCCCGGCGGCGGGCCCCGGCCAGCTCGGGCCCGAGCCAGTCCGGCGCGCGGGCCAGCAGCGCCTCGTCGCTGACGTCCGGCCAGTCGTCGCCGAGCGCCCGCCGGCAGAACGCCAACCGATCGCGTAGTGCCCGCGCCGCCGGGCTCCAACCCAGCAGGTCGAGGCCGACCTCGCGCAGCCCGGTCAGCAGGGCGGCGGCGACCTCCGCCGAGCTGGGTCGGGGCAGCGGCCGGTCGACCAGCTCGATGGCGCCCAGCCGGACCACCTCCCGGGCCACCACGTCGTCGCCGGACCAACCGACTTCCCGGTCGGTGCGCAGCAGCGCCGCGCCGACCTCCCGGGCGGTCGCCTCGTCCAGCACCGCGGCCCGCCGGACCCGCGCGGCCGGCGCGCCGGGCGCACGGTCCGCCACCGCCACGGCCAGCCACCCGGCACCGGCCAGCGCCGACCCCGGTGCCAGCTCCGCCGCGGTCCCGCCACTCATCAGGTACGCCGAACCGCCCGGCCGCCGCACCCGGCCCACCCGCTCCGGGTACGCCAACCCGACCAGCAACCCGGCGGCCAGGTCGTCGGGCAGGGCTCTCCCGGACGGGTCCTCGGCGGTGCCGCTCGGCAGGGCGGTACGCAGCCGGCGTACCTCGGTCCGCCAGCGGGCGGTCGCACCCGGGTCGACGCCGTCGCGCAGCCGACGCCAGGCGGCGGCGAGGTCGTCTCCGGTCCCGGCGACGGACTCCTCGGCGAGCAGCGCCACCACCTCGGCGGCCCGCCGGGCGCCCACCCGGGCGGCCCCGTCGAGCAGGGCCCGGGCCAGCCGGGGATGCGCTCCGGTGGCGGCGATCGCCCGTCCCCGCGCGGTGATCCGCCCGTCCGGGTCCAGCGCGTCGAGCGTGCCGAGCGTCTCCCGGGCCACCGCCATCGCCGCCGCCGGGGGCGGATCCGGCAGCGCCAGCCCGGTGCCGTCCGGCGCGCCCCAGGCGGCCAGGTCGAGCGCGAAGCCGGTGAGGTCGGCGGTGGCGATCTCCGGTTCCGGCTGGGCCGCCAGTCGCTCGTGGGTCGCCGGTGACCAGCAGCGGTAGACGTGCCCCGGTGCCTCGCGACCGGCCCGCCCGGCCCGCTGGGTGGCCCCGGCCCGGGACACCGGCACGGTGACCAGCGCGCCCAGTCCCCGGGCCAGGTCCAGCCGGGCGACCCGGGACAGGCCGGCGTCCACCACGGTCCGCACCCCGGGCACGGTCAGACTGCTCTCGGCCACCGCGGTGGCCAGCACCACCCGCCGTCGCGGTCCCGGGCGTAGCGCGGCGTCCTGCTCGGTGCCGTCCTGCCGGCCGTGCAGTCGTAGCACGTCGACGCGGTCGCGCAGGGCGGCCAGCCGGCCCGCGACGGCCGCGATCTCGCCCACGCCGGGAAGGAAGACCAGCAGGTCACCGTCCTGTTCGTCGAGTGCCCGCCGGACGGTCGCGGCGACGTGGTCGAGCAGCGCCCGGTCCACCGGCCCGGCGCCGGGCGGCGGCACCGGCCGGGCCGGTGGCACCCAGACCCGGGTCACCGGGTGCAGCGCCGAGGCGGCCCGGACCACCGGCGCGGGGCGGTCCCCGCCGAGCAGGGCGGCGAAGCGGTCCGCCTCCGGGGTCGCCGACATCGCCAGCAGCCACAGGTCCGGCCGCAGCGCGGCCCGGGACTCCACGCTGAAGGCGAGCGCGAGATCGGCGTCGAGCTGTCGTTCGTGGACCTCGTCCAGCAGCACCGCGCCGACGCCGGCCAGTTCCGGGTCGTGCTGCAACCGGCGGACCAGCAGCCCGGTGGTGACCACCTCGACCCGGGTCCGCGCGCCGACCCGCCGGTCGCCCCGCACCGCGTAACCGACCCGGTCACCGACCCGCTCGCCGAGCAGCGTCGCCATCCGCCGGGCGGCGGCCCGGGCGGCCACCCGCCGGGGCTGGGCGACGAGCACGCGCCCGGCGACCGCCTCGGCCACCGCCAGCGGGGCGAGCGTGGTCTTGCCGGTGCCCGGCGGGGCGACGAGGACCGCGGTCCCCGCCGCGCGCAGCGCCGCCACCAGCGCCGGCAGCGCGGGACGGACCGGCAGGTCGAGGGGTACGTCGGAGAGCACGGCCCAGTCTCGCACCGGCTCTGCGGCCCCGGTCGACGTGTCCGCTGCGCCTCGGTCGACGGGCCGGTCTCCCGCCTCGACGTGCCCGCCTGCCCGGCGCGGCCCGCGCAGGCGGCGGATCAGCCGGCGTGGACCCCGTCGACGCCGGTGACGAAGGCGTGCCAGGCCGACGGCGGGAAGCTCAGCACGGGGCCGGGACGGTCCTTGCTGTCCCGCACCGCCACCCGACCGTCGACGACGGCGACCTCGACGCAGTTGCCGTTGCCCACGCTGCGCGTACTGGTACGCCAGTTAGCCCGGGACAGGTCGAGCGCGGTCATCGCGATCCCTTCGTCGATACCGACCGTGACCGCGCCGAACGGTCACGTAAAGTAACGAGAAGCTTCCTTCAGGCGTACCAAAGACGCCGCTGGATCAAGCGCCAGGCGTCGCAGCCTCTCGTGCACAAGGCTATACGAGCGCACCTGCGCGACCTCTTCCAGTGCCAGGCCTGTCGTGAGGTTTTCCAGGTAAACCACGGCCGCGTCGGCGGCGTCGGCAAACGTGAGGATCACGTACGGCGAGTTCATCGCCGGGTGGCCGCCGGCCGCGAATGGAAGTACCTGGATGGTGACGTTGGGTAGCTGTGCGGTGGTCTCCAGGTGGGCGAGTTGCTCCGCCATGACCGCTCGTTCGCTCACGGGGCGTAGCAGTACCGCCTCGTTCAGCACCACCGACAGCTCAGCCGGTTCGTCGCTGCGCAGCACGTCCTGGCGGCGCAGCCGGGCGGCCACCTTGCGGTCGATGTCGTCCTCGCCCGCGGTGAGCCGGTAGACCTCCCGGGCGTACGCCTCGGTCTGTAGCAGCCCCGGCACCGCCTCCGCCTCGTACGTGCGCAGGGTGGCCGCCTCGGCCTCCAGTCCGACGTAGAACTCGAACCACTCCGGCAGGACGTCGCTGTAGTGCTGCCACCAGCCCCGCTGCTGCGCGCCCCGGGCGATCTCGATGAGCGCCTCGGCGTCGTTGCCGGTCACCTGGTACAGCGCCAGCGCGGCCCGGACGTCGCGCGGCTTGATGCCGATCTGGGCGTTCTCGATGCGGGAGAGGTTGCTCTTGGACATGTCCAGTTGCCGGGCGGCGACGTCCAGGGTCATGCCGGCGCGTTCGCGCAACTGGCGGAGTTCCCGGGCGATGCGGCGGCGGCGAACGGTGGGGCTCGCAGTCACCCTCCGAGTCTGTCACGGGAAAAGTCCCAGGTCGCGTCAGCACGGAGTGCAACTGCCGAAAACGGGAGTTGCGTTGCAGTAGCACTCGGTGCATCCTTGCCTCCGGTTAGCGATCACTATGGACGGCCGGCCAGGGGGGACGCGTGCTCATCGCCGACGAGTTCTTTCTGATCGCGCACAACGACACCCGGGGCAAGGCCAAGCTGCATCCGGCCGCCACCAGCCTCGGCCTGGCCGCCGGCCTGCTCGGCGAGCTCGTCCTCTATGGACACGTGACGGTCGCTGCCGGACAGGTCACCGTGGTCGACCGGCGTCCACCGGCCGACGCGCTGGCACACACCGTGCTGGACCAGTTGATCGGCGAGCAACAGCACCAGGCGGTGCGTACCTGGCTCAGCTTCCTCGCCCAGACGGCGGTGACCTCGGTGGGGGAGCGGCTGGCGCGCGCCGGGGTGCTGCGCCGGCAGGAGATGCGTCGACTGCTGCGCACCAGCGTCACGTACGTGCCGACGGACCTCAACGTCGCGGCCTGGCCGGCCACCCGACTGCGCGCCGCGCTGGAACGCGCGGATCCGCCCCACGTGCCCGACGCGCTGCTGCTCGGGCTGGTCGCGGCGGCCGGGCTGACCCGCGAGGTGCTGTGGAGCGCGGGTCCGCGCGCCCACCACCGGCTCAACCTGATCATTCCGGCTCTGCCGGCTCCGCTCAAGGAACTCGTCGGGCAGACCGAGGCCGCCGTGGGTGCGGCCGTGTTGCGCGGCATCCCCTGAGTCAGCTCCTTTCCTTCCCCTCCCTGACATCCGGAGCAGTCATGCCCTCGACAGTGACAACCCCACGATCGAGCAACGTCTCCGAGGCACTGGCCCGTGGCCGCCTCGGGGTGCCCTCGGTGGTCTTCTTCGTGCTCTCCGCGGCGGCGCCGCTGACCGTGGTCGCCGGTGTGGTCACCACCGGCTACGGCGTCGTCGGGGTGCTCGGCATCCCGCTGGCCTTCCTGGCGGTCGCCGCCGTGCTGGCGCTCTTCTCCGCCGGCTACGTGGCGATGGCCCGCCGGATGGCCAACGCCGGTGCCTTCTACGCGTACGTGGCCCGGGGGTTGGGCCGCCCGGCCGGGGTGGGTGCGGCGTGGGTGGCGCTGATCGCGTACAACGCCCTCCAGGTCGGGCTCTACGGCACCATCGGCGCGGCGGCGGCACCGGTGCTGGACCGGCTGTTCGGCGTGACGCCACAGTGGTGGATCGTGGCGCTGCTGGCCTGGGCGCTGGTGGGCCTGCTCGGGCTGCTGCGCGTGGACATCAACGGCATGGTGCTGGCCGCGCTGCTCTGCGCCGAGATCGCCGTCATCGTGCTGTTCGACCTCGGCCAGTTGGGCAACCCGGCGGGCGGCAGCGTCAGCTTCGCGGCGTTCTCGCCGGACAACTTCTTCGTGCCCGGCCTCGGCGCGGTGCTGGTGCTGGCGATCCTCGGCTTCGTCGGCTTCGAGGCGGCGGTGGTGTTCAGCGAGGAGAGCAAGGACCCGCAGCGGACCGTGCCGATGGCCACGTACCTGTCGGTGGCCATCATCGCGGTGGTCTACGCCCTCTCGTCGTGGAGCATGACGGTGGCCGTCGGCCCGGACCGGATCGTCGAGGAGGCCGGCACGCAGAGCGTGGAACTGATCTTCAACCTGGCCGGCGCACACCTGGGCGACACCGTCCTCACCATCGGGCAGGCGCTGTTCCTGACCTCGGTGCTGGCCGCGATGATCTCGTTCCACAACACCACCGCGCGGTACGCCTTCGCGCTGGGCCGCGAGCGGGTGCTGCCGGCGGTGTTCGGGCGGACCTCGCCGACGACCGGTGCGCCCCAGGCCGCCTCGCTGGCGCAGAGCGCGCTCGGCCTGGTGGTGATCCTGCTGTACGCGTTCAACGGCTGGGACCCGGTCCTGCAACTGTTCTTCTGGCTGGGCACCAGTGGTGGCTTCGGTGTGCTGCTGCTGATCGCGACCACCGCGGTCGCCATCATCGTCTACTTCGCCCGCAACGCCGCCCAGGAGACGCTCTGGCGGCGGCTGATCGCGCCCGGCATCGCCGCGATCGCGCTGACCGCCATCATCGTGCTGGCGGTGCAGAACTTCGCCAACCTGCTCGGCGTCGAGCCCGACTCCCCGCTGCGCTGGGCCTTCCCGGCGGTGTACCCGGTGGCGGCGCTGCTCGGCGCGCTGTGGGGGCTGACGTTGCGCAGCAGCCGGCCCGACACGTACGCCCGGATCGGGCTGGGAGCGGAGAGCGCCGCCGCGGTCATGGTCCCGCCGTCGCCGGTCGAGGCGGAGGCGCGGCGATGACGGTGACGACGATCTCCCGCCTCGGGGCGGCGGACACCCGCTGGGTGGCCGAGCGCATCGCCGAGTCCTTCCTGGTCTTGGACGCCACCCGGTGGCTGGTTCCGGACGAGGCCAAGCGGGAGGCGGTGCTGGCCGGGAACTTCGAGATCATCGTGGCGCACGCGATGCGGCACGGGCTGGTGTTCGGCACGGCGGACCGGGCCGGGGTGGCGGTCTGGCTGCCGTCGGTCGGCGAGCCGCTGCCGCCGCCGGACGAGTACGACGCCCGGCTGGCCGCCGCCTGCGGGGAGTGGACGCCGCGCTTCGTCCACCTGGACGAGCTGTTCGCCGCCCACCACCCGCACCGGGACCACCACCACCTGGCGCTGCTGGCCGTGCGGCCGGACCGCCAGGGGCAGGGGGTGGGTTCGGCGCTGCTGCGGCACCACCACGCCTGGCTGGACGCCAACGGCGTGTCGGCCTATCTGGAGGCGAGCAGCGAGGTCGGTCGTGACCTCTACGCGCGGCACGGGTACCGGGTGTCGGAGCCGTTCCGGTTGCCCGACGGTACGCCGTTCTGGCCGATGTGGCGGGAGCCCGCCGCCGCCTGAGTCGTCCGTCCCACCGGCTCGGCCGACGCGGGCGCCGGCCCGGGCGGGCCGACGGGGCCGAGGCGGTGGCGGCGGACACGACGGTGGCCGGGTCCGTGCGGACCCGGCCACCGTCGCCACCCCCCCTTAGTACGTACCGTCGAGCTGCCCCCGCAGCTTCGTCAGCGCCCGGGCCAGCAGCCGGGACACGTGCATCTGCGATACGCCGATCTGCTCGGCGATCTGCGACTGGGTGAGGTTGCCGTAGAAGCGCAGCGTGAGGATCTTCTGCTCGCGCTCGTCCAGCGTGGCCAGCGCCGGCCCGAGGGCCACCCGCAGCTCGGCCAGCTCGAACTCGCTGTCCTCGCCGCCGAGCATGTCGCCCAGCTCGGTCGCCCGGTCGCCGTCACCGGTCGGGGTGGACAGCGACACCGCGTTGTAGGCGCGGGCACCTTCCAGGCCCTCCAGGACCTCTTCCTCGGTGAGGTTGAGGTGGGTGGCGATGTCGGCGACCGTCGGCGAGCGGCCGAGGGTCTGCAACAGCGAGCTGTTGGCGTCGGAGATGGCCAGCCGCAGCTCCTGGAGCCGCCGGGGGACACGGATGTCCCAGGTGCGGTCGCGGAAGTGCCGCTTGAGCTCGCCGATGATGGTGGGGATCGCGTAGCCGGCGAAGTCGACGCCCCGGGTGGGATCGAACTTGTCGATCGCCTTGATCAGGCCGACGGCCGCGGTCTGGGCCAGGTCGTCGGTGGGCTCGCCGCGCCCGCTGTAGCGGTGCGCGAGGTGGTTGGCCAGCGGCAGCCAGGCCTCGATCGCCCGGTCCCGCAGCGCGGCCCGGGACGGGTGCCCGGCCGGCAGCGCGGCCATCGCGTTGAGTAGGTCGGTGGCACTGTCGGAGAGTGATCGCGGGTCGAGCTTCGGCGCCGGGGCGGTCGCCGTTTCGGTGAGCGCGGTCATGGTGGTCCTCCCTGCACCTCGTCCGCGGATAAAGACGTGACGCTTTGGTTTAGAGCTGTTAGTCCGTTCGGGAGTCACCTTAGCCTGATGGTGCCGCAGAAATCTAGCCGAACGGACGATGTGCTTAAGTGATTTTGAGGCATGAAACCTACTCAATCGGTCATTCGTCCATCAACTACCGCCGGTTCGGAGGGTGATTCGTGATCTCCACTGGGCGGTTCGGACGATCCCCTCATCGGTCGTCACTCGCGCGGGCCCGGACGGACGGCGGGCTGACGCCGCCGATCGGGGGAGATGCCGCCGGGTCGGTGTGACGACTGTCGCCTATCCGTCGTTGTCCCGTCGGTGGGACCGGGCATAGCGTCGCGGGAAAACTGTCGACCGGAGGTGTTGTGCTCGACCCCGCGGTGCCCCAACTCGTCGTGAACTGCCGGACGCTGTACTTCAGTTGGCTGCCGGCGGATCCGGACGCGGTGGCGGCGCTCGTCCCGGCCGGGCTGTGCCCGCATCCCGGCGGCCAGGTCTTCATGAACCAGTACGTGGTGGACGACGCGAGCCAGACCTCCGGCTTCGGCTCGTACTCGCTGACCTACCTCGGGGTGACCCTGGCCGGCGTGGACGCGCCCGACGGCGTGACCCCCGGGGGCTGGTGGACCCACTACGTGACCTCCAGCGAACTGGTCCGCCAGTACGCCCTCGGCCGGGGCGCTCCCGCGCTGACCGGTGACACCACCATCGTCGCGAACGGGCACGAACTGGTGACCGAGACCACCATCGGCGGCGTGCCGGTGATCCGGGCCCGGGTGCGTGCCGGTGAGACCGGTCACGCCGTGCACAACGGCCACCACCGGTACGTCACCGCACTGCACGACCGGCTGGTGAGCAGCATCTACCCGGTGGTCGCCGAGCCCAGCACCTCCTTCGAGATCGAGTCGGTGGAGTTCCTGGACCCGGAGCACCCCGTGTACGCGCTGCGGCCGGAGAACCCGCTCACCATCGGGTGGGGCTACTACTCGCCCCGGGCGTCGTTCGCGTACCCGGGTGGGCTGACCGTGCTCGACACTCCGGAGTCCGGGTCGACGGACGTGCCGTACGCCGAACGCCCGCTGCCCGCGCACCACTGAGCCCGCGCCGGCCGTCCATCGGCTGAGAAATCCGGGCCTCTTTCGGGTTTTCCCTGTTCCAGGTGGGTAAGCCAGTCGCGGGTCGGTACGCCCCGGTGCGCCGGGCGACATCGCCGTGCGCGTCGGCGTGACCACCCGGAGGCCGCCCCGGCCTCACCATCCCGGATCGGGCTCGTCCCGCCGGCCGTCCGTGCCGGTGCCGTGGGCCCGGCTTCGGCCCGAGCAGCGAGGAGGCCGCACCATGCACGGCGAGATGACGAACTCCGTGACCGAGCACCGCGAGCAGGCGGTGGAGAGCGAGCGGGGTGCGCTGTTGGCCGTACTGGTGATGGTCCTGCTGGGCGTGGCCGGCATATTCGCCGTCTCCTGACCCGGCTGGCGCGCCGTCGCCGCAGGGCTCAGTCCGTGGCGAGGCGGGCGTGCAGGTGTTCGTCGTAGCGTCGGCCGTCGCCGTAGCGGTGTGACTGCCGCAGCGTGCCCTCGACCGGATACCCGGCCCGCTCGGCGACCCGGCAGGAGGCCGGGTTGGCGACCGCGTGGCACAGCTCGATGCGGTGCAGGCCCAGGTCGCGGAAGGCCCACTCGGTGAGCAGTCGGACCGCCGCCGAGGCCAGGCCCCGTCGGCGGGCGGCGGCGACGATCCAGTAGCCGATCGACGCGTCGCCCGCGTGGATGCGGTGCAGCGAGACCGAGCCGAGCATGATCTCCGGTCGGGTCGGGTCGGCCACCGCCAGCGAGACGTGGGTGCCCTGGGACCAGTCGGCCCGCCACCGAACCCACTGCCGGGCGGTGTCGAGGTCGAACGCGTCGCCCTGCGGGTTCCACTGGGCGATGGCCGGGTCGTGCCACGCGGCCAGCACGGCGGGCGCGTCCGCGGTGCTCCAGGGGCGTAGCAGCAGGCCGGGGCCGGTCAGTTCCACGACGCGAAAGTGTCGCACAGCCGCGTCCTCCGTCGGGGAGCATGCCCCACGACGGGCACGCCCCGCCCCGCGGGCACGCCCCCCGCGATCATGGACTTGTGGTAGCGACACAAGGCACACAAGCCCCGGAACGCCCGCCACTCCTCCAAGATCGGCGAGGGTCGGCGCGGTGTCGCTTCAAATTTTGACCGAATCATCTACCTGGGGAGTGTGGTGCAGATGGTGCTGCCCGGGGCTCCATTGTTCAAATCTTGAATAAGTGCTACGGTGGCGCCATGACGGAGAACCTGAGCGAGGTGCGACTGGCCGCCTGGCGGGCCTACATCGAGGCCAGCCAGCGGTTGTTCACCCGGCTGGAGGACGACCTGCGGGCCGCCAGCGAGCTGAGCTTCGCCGACTACCACGTGCTGGTGCTGCTCGCCGAGGCCCCGGGGCAGCGGCTGCGGATGGGTGAGCTCGCCGGTCGGCTCGTCTTCTCGCCCAGTCGACTGACCTACCAGGTCTCCTCCATGCAGCGGCGTGGCCTGGTCGCCCGGCAGCCCTGTCCGGACGACGGGCGGGGCAGCGAGGCGGTGCTCACCGCCGCCGGGCTGATGGCGTTGCGCGAGGCCGCCCCGCACCATCTGCGTTCGGTCCGCACCCACCTGATGGACGACCTCGACGATGCCGAGATCGCCTGCCTGACCACGGTCTTCACCCGACTCGGCCAGCGGTTGCAGGGCACCGCCGGCACCGCCCCCCGCGAGAGCTGAAGGAGCTTCCGATGCCCGCCATCACCGTCGACAACGTCCTCGTCCTGCCCCGACTGCCCAAGCTCGACGAGTCGACCACCGTCATCCGTCCGGTCCGCCGGTTGACCACCGCGCCCAGCGGCTTCGAGGGCGAGGGCTTCCCGGTGCGCCGGGCCTTCGCCGGGGTACCCACCACCGAGCTGGACCCGTTCCTGCACCTCGACCAGATGGGCGAGGTGGAGTACGCGCCGGGCGAGCCGAAGGGCACCAGTTGGCACCCGCACCGCGGCTTCGAGACCGTCACGTACATCATCGACGGGGTCTTCGACCACCAGGACAGCCACGGCGGTGGCGGCACCATCACCAACGGCGACACCCAGTGGATGACGGCCGGCAGTGGCCTGCTGCACATCGAGGCGCCGCCGGAGCACCTGGTGGTCAGCGGTGGTCTGTTCCACGGCACCCAGCTCTGGGTCAACCTGCCCAAGGTGGCCAAGATGAACCCGCCGAAATACCAGGACATCCGGGGCAACCAGGCGGCACTGGTCACCACGCCGGACGGTGGCGCGCTGGTCCGGGTGATCGCCGGTGAGATCGCCGGGCACCAGGGACCCGGATCGACGTACACGCCGATCACCGTCGCCCACGTGACGGTCGAGCCCGGCGCGCAGGTCGACCTGCCGTGGCGGCCGGACTTCAACGCCCTGGTGTACGTGCTGGGCGGCCGGGGCACGGTCGGCGCGAACGGACGCGGCGTCCGCACCGGGCAGCTCGCGGTGCACGGCCCGGGCGACGCGCTGCGGTTCAAGGCCAACGCCCGGCAGGACAGCCGCACCCCGACGCTGGACCTCTACATCATGGGCGGGCAGCCGATCCGCGAGCCGGTGGCGCAGTACGGCCCGTTCGTGATGAACAGCCGGGACGAGCTGATCCAGGCGTTCGAGGACTACCAGGCGGGTCGGCTCGGCGTCGTCCCGGCGGAGCGGGTGCCGCACAGCGGTGGTCAGGGCGACCGGCCCTGACAGGTCGCCTCGGGGAGGGCCCGCCCCGATGCGCGACCGGGGAATGGTCGACTCCCCACCTCGTGCCGTCGGGCTCACTGTCGTGACCTTGCGGGGAAGCGCGGCCCTGACCACGCGAAGCGGCCCACGGGCGGGAGAGTTCCCACCCGTGGGCCTCGCGTGATGTCAGGTCGCCGGTTGTGCCGAGCGACCGCCCAGGTGCAGTCGGCCCACGAGCTGTCGGGCCTGTTCGGCGACGTCCGCCTCGACGGTCACCGCGTACTGGTTGGCCCGCAGTGAGCTGGCCGAGGTGAAGTCCCGCTTGCCGCCGGTCATGGCGTGCGCGACCCCGCCGAACACGGCACCCCAGACGGCACCGATGACCAGGCCGACCAGGAGCACGGCCAGCCAGTTGCCGACCGTGAAGATGCCGAACAGCAGACCGATGAACAGTCCGAGCCAGGCACCCGTACCGGCGCCGATCAGCGCGGCCCGCGCGGTGGTCAGCCGACCGAGCACCGTCTCCACCAGGGTGAGGTCGGTGCCGACGATGGCGGTCCGTTCGACCGGGAAGCGGTTGTCGGCCAGATAGTCCACGACGCGTTGCGCGGACGGATAGTCCGGGTACGCGCCCAGTGTCACGGTCGGCGGTCCGGCCGGTGGGCCGTGCCCGTCGCCGCTGGGTGCCGCGGTGCGGCCTCCGGGGCCGGACGGGAGGGTGTCGCCGCCGGTCACGCCGGGCTGCCACGCCGAGGGATTCGACTGTGTGGTCATGGGTCTCCTCCTTCGTCTCGGCTCGCGTTCCCGCCTGGGGCGAGCGGTAACGCCCGTGGCGGATCGGGTACCGGCCGGTCCCGCGCAGGCGACCGGGCCCCCGGCCGCCGCTGTCGCGGTGTCGGCCGGAGGCCCGGTCTGTGGTGGTGGCCCGTGGGCCCGGTGTGGTCCTGGGGGCGCGCCGGTCAGGCGCAGGTGCCGCCGTTGAGGGTGAAGGGGCCGGGCGTCGGCAGGCTGCTGCCGCTGTAGGTGCCCTGGAAGCCCACGCTGATCGTGCCGCCGACGGGCACGCTGCCGTTGTACGCGACGTTGCGGACCTCGATGCGGTCACCGGACTGGCTCCAGGTGCCGTTCCAGCCGTTGCTCAGCCGTACGCCGGAGCCGGCGTTGAAGGCGAGCGTCCAGCCGGTGAGCGCCACGCTGCGGTTGGTGACCCGGATCTCGGCGGTGAAGCCGCCGGCCCACGTGTTCGGGGTGAACGTCACCGCGCAGCTTCCGGCGGGCGGGTTGGACGGGGGCGGCGTGGTCGGCGGCGTGGTGGTGGGGGGAGTGGTGGTCGGCGGGGTCGTCGTCGGCGGGGTGGTGGTCGGCGGGGGGCCGGCCGCGATCGCCAGGTCGTACGCCCGCTGCGGCACGAACTGTCCGGCCGCGGCGATACAGCCGTCGGCCTCGCCGGGCAGCTTCACCCAGAGGAACGCGTCGATCGCCGAGTCGCCGGTGGCGGTGGTGCTCGGCGTGCCGATCGCCCGCCCCGGCGGGTCGCACCACTCCGAGCCGGCCGGGCCGTTGCCGTTACGGCTGGTGTCGATGACCGCCTTGAGGCGGGAGATGCCGGTGGCCTGGATGATCTGCTTGGCGTACGAGACCTCGTCGGCGGTGCGGCGGTAGTTCGACACGTTCACCGAGATGCCGTCGGCGCTGTTGGCGATGTCCGCCGCGTTGAGCCGAGCAGCCGCCTCGCTGGGCGCGAGCCATCCGCCGTGGCCGATGTCGTAGTAGACCTTCGCCGCCGACGAGCCGGCCTTGAGCGCCTTGCCGGCGTACGCCATGGAGGCCCGGACCTCGGCCTGCTGGCTGGCGTTCATGCAGCTCGTCATGATCGGGAGTACGTCGGGCTCCAGGATGATCGTGGCGGGTCGACCGCCGAGCCCGGCGGCGACCTGGTCCACCCACTGCCGGTAGGTGGAGTGGTTGGGCGCACCGCCCCCGCTGTGGTTGCTGCAGTCGCGGTTGGGGATGTTGTAGACCACCAGGATCGGGATCTTGCCGGCGTTGGCGGCGGCGGTGACGAAGGAGCTGACCTCGGCGCGTACGGTCGAGGTGTTGGTGGTGGTGTACCAGCGGGGCTGCGGGACGCTGGCGATCCGGTCCCGGATCACGGCGGCCTTGGAGTCGTTCGGGTTGGCGGCCACCCAGCGGGCGGCGCTGGTGTCCGGATCGACGTAGAACACGGAGTCGGCGGCGGCGGCGGGCGCGGGACGCAACGCGCCCACGCCGACGGTGGCGACCACGGTCAGGGCCGTCGCGACGGCGCCGACCACGGCATAGGTGCCTCGGGTTCTCATGGACTGCTCCTCGTATGCATCGAAGACAGTGCGTGGAAGCGCTCCCACATGTCCGACAAGGTACGGGCCGGTTGCGAACTTGTGAAGACCTTCCGGAAGTATCCGGAGGATCGACGGTCGCCGCTCGGTCGCCGCCACGTGGGCCAGGTCGCGAATACGATCACCGGATGGGTCTGGATCGGACGGGTGTCGTGGTGGTCGGTGCGGGGATCGCGGGCGTCGCCTGCGCGGCGGAACTGGCGCGGGCCGGCGTGCCCGTCCAGATCCGCGAACGCGGTCGGGTGGCCGGTGGGCGGATGGCCAGCAAACGCTTCGACGGCCGCCCCGCCGACCTGGGCGCGGCCTACCTGACGGTGAGCGATCCGGAGTTCGCCGAGGTGGTACGCGAATGGGAGGCCGCCGGCCTGGCCCACGAGTGGACCGACACCTTCGTCTCCTACGACGGCACCGGGCGGCGCGAGGTCGCCGGGCCGATGCGCTGGTCCGCTCCCCGGGGTCTGCGGTCCCTTGTCGAGCACCTGGCCCGCGACCTGCCGGTGGTGGTGAACCGGCTGGTGCTCGGCGTCGAGGCCGGTCCGCTGGTGGACGGCACCGCGTGCGCGGCGGCGGTCCTGGCGATGCCGGGCCCGCAGGCGGCGCTGCTGCTGGACCCGGCCCTGGCCGACGCCACCGAGGCGGCCGGGCGGCAGCGCTGGGCGCCGACGCTCTCCGCCGTGCTGCGCTTCCCGACCCGACGCTGGTCCGACTTCCGGGGCGCCTTCGTCAACGACCATCCGCTGCTCAGCCTGGTCTGCGACGACGGCGACCGGCGCGGTGACGGTGCACCGGTGCTGGTCGCGCACACCACGCCGGAGTTCGCCGCCGGTCATCTCGCGCAGCCCACCGGCGCCGCGTCGGCCGTCGAGGCGGCCGTCCGCGACCTGCTCGCGCTACCCGAGCGCGCCGAGCACGTGCACGTGCACCGCTGGACGTACGCCAAGCCCACCTCCGGCGAGCACGTCGCGTTCCATCTGGACGGCGACGGGATCGGGTTGGCCGGGGACGTCTTCGGCGAGTCCCGGGTGCAGACCGCCTGGCGGTCCGGCCGCGACCTCGGCCGCGCCCTGGTCCAGCGGCTGACCTGAGGCGCGGGCCGGGTCGCCCGCCGGGCGGGGTCAGCCGGGTGGGAGCAGGATCTCGAACCAGACGGTCGAACCGCGCACGGTGGGGTCGGTGCCCCAGGCGTCGCTCAGCTCCTCGATCAGCCCCAGCCCGCGTCCCCGGCTGCTCAGCGTGTCGGTGCGGGCCCGCGTCACCGTGCCCCGGGACCCGGAGTCGGCCACCGAGACGAGCAGGCGCTCCGGGCTGAGGTCGATCTCCACCCGGGCCTCGGTGCCGGCGTGCAGCAGGGCGTTGGTGGTCAACTCGCTGGTGCAGAGCACCGCCGCGCCGATCACCGACTCGGCCACCCGCCACTCGGTGAGCAGCGCGGTCATCCAGTGCCGGACCCGGCTCGGCGCCGTCGGCTCGGCCGGCACCTCCATCCGGGCCGACCGGCTCGGTCGCAGCGCGTACTCGACGGCCAGGACGGCCACGTCGTCCTCGGTGGCACCGGGGACCGAGGACGACGCGGTGGCGCAGAGGGCCCTCGGGTCACCGCTGGGCGCGGCGGCCACCGACTCCGCCAGGCGGGCCAGGCCGTGCGACAGCCCCTGCCGTCGGCGCTCCACCACACCGTCGCTGAACAGCAGCAGGGTGTCGCCGGGGGAGAACGCGACGGTGCCGGTGGCGGGGTGGTAGCCGATGCCCAGCGGCGCGCCGGTCGGCACGTCCACGTACTCGGCCCGTGGTTCGCCCCCGGGCCCGCAGCGCCGTACCAGCGGGGCCGGGTGACCGGCGCTGGCCAGGGTGAGCAGCTCCCGCTGCACGTCGATCACCCCGAACGCCACGGTCACGAACAGCTCGTACGTGCCGGTCTCGGACCCGAGGCTGGTCACCAGCCGGTCCAGCCCGACGAGCACCTGGTCGGGACGCGGGTCGTTGAGCGCCAGCGCCCGCAGCGCGGCGCGTACCTGTCCCATCCGGGCGGCGGCCTGCACGTCGTGCCCGGCCACGTCGCCGAGCACCACCCCCAGGTCGCCGGTGGGCAGCACGAAGGCGTCGTAGAAGTCGCCACCGGCGGCGTTGCCGTCGACCCCCGGGTCGTATCGGGCGGCGATCCGCAGCAGCGGCAGGCTCGGCAGGTTCTCCGGCAGCATGCTGCGCTGGAGCAACTGGGCGGTGCCGTGCTGGGTCTCGAAGCGGCGGGCCCGCTCGGTCGCCTGACCGACCAACTCGGCCGACGCGGCCAGCAACGCCCGTTCCGGCGCGGTCCAGGTGTGCGGGGTGCGGTATCCGACGGTGAGCGCGCCGCGTACCCCGGAGGCGCGCAGCGGCACCGACGCCAGGGCGCGGACCCGCTGGTCGTGCCGGTCGGCGGCGGTCTCGCGCAGCGGTTCGCCGTCGTCGACGAACCGGGCCTGACCGGTACGCGCGCTGAGCGCGGCCGGTGCCGGCCAGTCCGCCGGCCCGCGCCGCCACAGCGGGGGCAGCCGCTCGTCCGCCTCGTCCACGAGTTCGCCACGGACCCGGCGGACCAGCCGCCAGCCGCCCCCACCGCCGGTGTCGTCGACGGCGAACGAGACCCGGTCGGCGTCGAACGAGGTGAGCGCGTACCGCAGCGCGACCCGGGCCACGTCGTCGAGCGTCAGCGTGCCGGACAACGCCGCCGCGAAATCGCTGAGCTCCTGCAACTGGCGGGTCGCCGGGTTGGTCTCGGCGACCACCGACAGCACCCCGGCGATCCGGCCCCGGCTGTCCCGGACGGTCGAGCAGGCCCAGATGTAGACCGACGGGTCGAGGCCGTCGGAGTGCAGGGGGAGAGGCACCTCCTTCTCCAGGAACGGCTCCCCGGTGCGGTACGTCTGCTCGACCACGTCACCGACGCCGGGCAGCCGCCACGCCCGGTCGAAGACCTCGGCGGCGGGCCGCCCCACGGCCTGCGGGTGCCGGTCGCCGATCAACTCGGCGTACGCGTCGTTGTAGAGCAGTAGCAACTCGTCGCCGAGGTAGAGCGCCATCGGCGCGGGTGAGGCGAGCACCACCTCGACGGCGGCGCGGACCGCCGGGTCCCAGGACTCGCGGGTGCCCAGCACGGTCGCGCCCCACTCGTGGTGGCCGACGACGGTCGTGGCGCGCGGCACCGGCGCACGGGGCGCCTGACCTGCTGGCGTGGGGACTCGCCCGACCGTTCCTGGCATGACCGCAGCCTAGCCCGACCCCTCGACCCGTGTTTCCGATCATGCGCCCGGCGGTTCGGGTCGGGCCATCAGGGCAGGTCAGGGCCGTTCTGTCGGGATGTGTCGGGAAAAAGCAGGTGACCTGCGCGGCGTGCCGCCCCGACGTTGGGGTATGCGCGCGGGGCAGTCCATGCGACAGGAGGGACATCATGCCGGAAACCCTGGCGGCCAGGCAGGTCAACATCGGTGACGCTGTGGCCGACATGTGGAGGTCGGTGCTGCTGTTCGTACCGAGGGCCATCGCGTTCATCGCGATCCTGGTGGTCGGATGGCTCATCGCGAGAGCCGTGCTCAAGATCGTTGATACGGTCCTGGAACGGGTGGGGTTCGATCGCGCGGTCGAACGGGGCGGCATCAAGCGCGCGCTCGAACGGACCAGGTACGACGCCAGTGACATCCTGGCCCGCCTGGCGTACTACGCCGTACTGCTGTTCACGCTTCAGTTCGCCTTCGGCGTCTGGGGTCCGAACGCGATCAGCAACCTGATCGGCGGCGTGGTGGCCTGGCTGCCCCGGGCCTTCGTGGCGATCGTGATCGTGGTGATCGCCGCGGCGATCGCCAACGCGGTACGGGACCTCGTCAGCGGTGCGCTGGGTGGTCTGTCGTACGGGCGGGTGCTGGCCGACCTGACGGCGGTCTTCATCATCGCGCTCGGCGTCATCGCCGCGCTGAACCAGGTGGGCATCGCCACCACCGTCACCACTCCGGTCCTGATCGCGGTGCTCGCCACGGTGGCCGGCATCCTGATCGTCGGCGTGGGCGGTGGTCTGGTCAAGCCCATGCAGAACCGCTGGGACGGCTGGCTCCACCGGATCGCGGAGGAGTCGCGGGCCGTCCGCGAACAGCGGCAGGGCACCCAGGCCGGACGCAGCGACATGCAGCGGCAGATGGCCGACCGGGCGGGTGCCGAGCGCACCCAGGCCATGTCGCGAGGGCAGGAGTCCTCGATGTCCGGGGGACGGGGCACGTACCAGTCCGGGAACTCGGGTGACGAGACCCAGCAGTTCGGTCGGTGACCGGACGCGTACCGCCGACGGGTGTCCGCCACACGGCGGGCACCCGTTCGCGTCACAGCGACGGCGGCTGCGGGGCCGGGGTGTCCAGCGCGGCGGTCAGCGCGCAGACGGCGAGCAGTCGCACCAGCACCCAGTCCGCCTCGGCCCACTCGACCGGGGTGGCCGGTGGCTGCCAGCCGTGCTCGTCGGCGGCGGTCCGTAGCCCCTCGGCGTAGCCGGCCAGGGCGGCGGCGGTCAGCGGGGCGTCGTCGCCCCGGAGGCTGTCGCGCACCGCGGCGGCGTGCTGGTCGACGGCGGCGAGCAGGCCGGGCAGGGCGGCAGCGGCGGCCAGCCCGTCCAGACCCATGGCGGTGGCGAGCGCCATCAGGGCCGACCGGTTGTCCTCGACGGTGGTACGGGTCCGAACCCGGTTCGACGGCACGCGCATGGGGAACGAATCTAGCCAACCCGGACCGGCGGCGGCCTCGGCCGCACGGCTGGTCAGGGGGTCGGCCGGTCGTCGTGCCGGGCATCCGGACCCGGACGTGCGACCGCCCATCCGGGCAGTGGCGGCAACAGGGAGGCACGAATGGACACCACCGACGGCCCCGAGGAGCGGCACCGACGACCGGCCGGTGTGAGCGACGACACGGTGGAGGCGCTCGGCAGGCTCAGCGAGGCGCTGGAGTGCGTGGAACGCGCCCGTGGCGAGCTGTACTCGATGCACCAGCGCATCGGGCACGCCGACCTGATGCTGGACGAGGCGGTGCGGATGTTCCGTGCGGCCGGGCACGAGGCGATCGCCGACCGGATCGCCGACGAGTTGGTGGGTCGCAACGTGATCGCGGGACGCTGGACGTTCCAGCTCGTCGAGGAGTTCGACGACGGGTACTACGCGCTCTTCCGTGACCTGGACCGGACCGCCCGCGACGAGTTGGTCGGGGGCCGGCGGCACGTGTACGAGGCGGAGATGAAGGAACGGCGTCGTACCCGTGGTCGGACGGGTCACGAGGCCCGCCCGCCGGAGGCCGGGTGAGGGCGGTGCGCCGCCCGCAGCGGCCCGGGTGCGCCTACTCCGTCGAGCGGGCGTCCGCCGGACGGCGGCGCGCGGTGTCGTCCGCGATGATCACAGTCGCCACCATCAGTGCGACGCAGAGGCTGAACAGCCAGGAGCTGTCCTCGGTGAAGCGGGCGGAGACGGGTGCCTGAGCGGCGGCGAGCAGGAAGCCGAGCCATGCCAGGCGGCGTTGACGCGTGGTGAGGAAGCCGGAGCCCTGATGCATCCCGAAAGTCTTGCGCGCTGTCGCGGCATTGCCGTCAGCCGAACGGCCGAATCTGTCCGACCCGTCCGAATCCTGACCCGTCCGGCCGACCCAATCACCGCCGATCATGGGCGTGGCGTCTTCACAGAAGGCGCTTGACGGGATGAAAAGCCCGATACCGCGCCCCGATCGGCGATGATCCGGTGGTGCGGTCAGAGGGTGTCCGGGCCGGTACGTCCGGTGGTGGAGGGACGGTGGGCGCGCTCGGGGTCGGTCGGCTCGCGACCCGTACCGGGGACCTGCGAACCCCGGTCGGCGGCCTCCGGGCCGTGACCGAACGCGGCCTCCTCCCCGGCGTCGTTGCCGGTCACGTCGTCGGACTGCCCGTCGAGCGTGGACCGGGCGACCGCCCGGTCGAGCTCCTCCAACGGCAGCCGTTCCTCGTCACGCCACACCCTGTCGTCGCTCATACCCTCGCCCTACCCCCACCCGCACCGGCCAAACGGCGCACCGCGCGACCCGGCGATGCCGGCACCGGCGCGACCACCGGCACCGGCGCGACCACCGGCACCGGCGACGGCCGCCGGGTGAGCGGCGGCCGTGGCGGAAGGTACGGAAGGGATCAGGGCTGCGGTCGGTCGACGGTGCCGCGCCAGGAGCCGGTCTCCTGACCGCGTCGCTCGATGAACTGCTTGAAGCGTTGCAGGTCACCCTTTGCCCGGCGGTCCACCACACCCAGCTTGTCGCCGGCCTGTTCGAGGACGCCCTGCGGGTCGAACTCCAACTGGAGGCTGACCCGGCTGTTCTGCTCGTCGAGCCGGTGGAAGGTGACCACCCCGGCGTGCTTGGTGCCGCCGGTCGAATGCCAGGCGACCCGCTCGTCCGGGAGCTGCTCGGTGATCTCCGCGTCGAACTCGCGCTTGACCCCGGCGATCTCCACGGTCCAGTGGGTGAGCGTGTCGGAGAGCTGACGGACCTCCTCGACGCCCTCCATGAAGTGGGGGAACTCCTCGAACTGCGTCCACTGGTCGTACGCCGTCCGTACCGGGACGGCCACGTCCACGTGCTCGGTCACACCACTCATCAGAATCCTCTCCTGCGCCGGTGCGGGGGCGGGCCGCAGGCCAGCCTCACCAGCGCGTCGTCTCGTTCCGGTGGCCGAGTGCGGCCCAGACCTCGGACACCGTCTCGTACCGGGTGCTCTCCGGCAGGCGCTCCAACTCGGCGAGCAGATCGGCCGGCGCCTCGTTCTCCCGCGCGTTCGCGAGCAGGGCCGCCCGGTCACCGGGGAGGGCGGTCATCGTGATGAACCGTCCCAGCCGGCTGCGGCCCTCCACGTCCTCGGACGTCATGCCCTGCGGCGTGCCGCTGCGGCTCTCGCCGCCGACGACCGTGGTCGCCTCCGGCTGGTCCTCGCCCGCCGGTTCCGGCACCCGGAACTCGTCGACCCGGGAGCCGCCGGTCCCCGGCCCCTGCACCAGGCCGTTGACCTCCTGCTCCATCTGGTCGTCGACTCTCGGTGAGTGCTTGCTGCTGCCCCGTTCCATGCCTTCTGCGCTACCCGGGGGAGGGGGTGGTAAACCCGGCACCGGGTCACGAAGCGGCCGGTGACCGCGGTGGCAGGACGGGCTCCTCGGCGTCGCGCACGCCGGACTGGAGCACCCGTCCGCGCTGCAACTCCGCGTTGATCTGCACCCCGAGCAGCAGGGCGGAGTTGGACAGGTAGAGCCAGACCAGGAACGCGATCACCGCGCCGAGGCTGCCGTAGGTGGTGTCGTACGAGCCGAAGTTGGCCACGTACAGGCCGAAGCCGAAGGAACCCAACGCCCAGGCGACCAGCGCCACCACCCCGCCCGGGGTGAGCCACCGGAACCGGGGCTGGCGGACGTTCGGCGCCACCCAGAACAGCATCGACATCAGCAGCATCGCGATCATCGCGAGCACCGGCCACTTCACCACCGACCAGGCGGTCCGGGCCGCGCCCCCGGCGCCCACCAGGTCGCCGACCGCGTCGGCGACCGGCCCGCTGACGATCAGCCCGGTGGCCACCACGGCGAGCAGCACCAGGGACAGCGCCGCCAACCCGATCTGGATCGGCCGCAGCTTCCACACCGGCCGCCCCTCGGTCACCCCGTAGACGGTGTTCGAGGCGCGGGTGAACGAGGCGATGAAGTTCGAGGCGGACCAGAGCGCGCCGAGCAGACCGAAGCTGAGCAGCACCCCGGCCGAGCTGTTCTGCTCCACCACGCCCCGGACCACGCCGACGAAGTTCTCGTTCGCCACCACCGAACCCGCCCCGACGTCCCGGGCCAGGTCGAGCACGGTGTCGACGGTGCGTTCCCCGTCCGAGACCAGCCCGACCAGGGCGACCACCACGACGGTGGAGGGGAAGAGCGCGAGCACGCCGTAGTAGGTGAGCGCGGCGGCCCAGTCGGTGCAGTTGTCCTGTAGGTAGTTGCGCCCGCTGCGGACCAGCACGCCCCGCCACGTCGACCAGTGCAACTGCCGGATCCGGGCGGGTAGATCGGACACCGGCGGCTCCTCGGCCGTGGCGTCCGGGTTCGTCGTGGTCATCACCGCTCCCTGCTGACGACCGGCACCAGGGTACGCCGGGTGGCCCGGCCGGTACCCCCGGCCGCTCGGCGGCAAACCGGATTCCGGGTTTGGCGCCGCCGGGGCGGGGAACGCCAGTCGGAATGGCCCGACCACGGAGGAGGATCGAGATGCCCGGGCGCGAGGTACTGCCCAGCACGCTGCGGCGCTCCCCGGAGAAGGCACAGCGCACCTGGGAGAAGACGCACGATTCGGCCGTCGAGACGTACGGCGAGGGGGAACGGGCACACCGCACCGCCTTCGCCGCCGTGAAGCACGAGTTCGAGAAGGTGGGCGACCACTGGGAGCCCAAGGGCCGCAAGGGCCCGAGTGACCGACAGGCCGCCGGAGGCGGCCCGGAACGGCGGGCACCCACCGCCGGTGGGGTGGACGCGAACGCCCCCAAGGAGCACCTGATGGCCAGGGCCCGCGAACTGGACGTGCGGGGCCGGTCGAGCATGAGCAAGCCGGAACTGGTCAGCGCCATCCAGAAGGCGAACGACCGGCAGACCGCCAGGGCACGCGGCGACTGACCCGCCGCCCCGAGGGCCCCGACCCCGCCGTCACCGGCACGGGTCGGGGCCCTCGGCGTACCGGCGCGGTCCTCACCAGTGCCCGCCGCCGGGTGCCTCGATGTGCACCGCCTTGACGGCGGTGAACTCGTCCAGCAGCTCCGGCCCGTAGCCGAAGCCCTGACCGCTGCCCCGACGCGGGTGGGCCGCCCCGGCCGGAGCGCCGCCGAAGACCGCGTTCACCTTGACCGTGCCGACCGGCAGTTCCCGCCAGGCCCGCTGGGCGTGACTCATCGACCCGGTCAGTACGGTCGCCGCCAGCCCGTACGGCGAGTCGGCGGCACACCGCAGCGCCTCGCTGAACGAGTCGACCACCACCACCGGCGCGACGGGCCCGAACGTCTCCTCCCGCACCAGCGCCATGTCGTGCCGGCAGTTGTCCAGCACGGTGGCCGGGTAGAAGGCGCCCGGCCCTTCCGGCAGCGTCCCGCCGACCCGGATCCGCGCCCCGTCGGCGACCGCCGCCGTCACCTGCCCGTGCACCTGGTCGCGGTGCCGCCGGTCGACCAGCGGACCCAGGTCGGTGGCGGGATCGCCACCCGGCCCGACGCGCAGCGCCGCCGCCCGCTCCACCAGCGCGGCGACGAAGTCCTCGGCCACGTCGCGGTGCGCGTAGACGCGCTCCACCGCGACGCAGATCTGCCCCGCGTTGGCGAACGCGCCGATCGCGGCCTGCCCGGCGGCCCAGACCGGGTCCACGTCGGCGTCCACGATCAGCGGGTCGCTGCCGCCGTTCTCCAACAGCACCTTGGCACCGCTGCGGGCGGCTGCCACGGCGACGGCCCGTCCGGTCACGGTCGACCCGACGTGCGCCACCACGTCCACCTCGGCACCGGCGAGCGCCGCGCCGGTCTCCGCCCCGCCGGTCAGCAGCGAGAGCACACCGGCCGGTAGCGCCGAGTCGAACGCGCGGGCCAGCAGCCACCCGGTCGCCGGGGTGCGTTCGCTCGGCTTGTGCAGCACCACGTTGCCGGTGACGAGGGCGGCGCCGAGCAGCCCGCAGGACACCGCCACCGGGTCGTTCCACGGGGTGATCACGGCGACCACGCCGCGCGGCTGCGGTGTCATGAAGTCCAGGGCGTCGGGCGCGCCGTGCAGGGTCCGCCCGCCCCGGGCCGGGGCGAGTTCGGCGTACTGCCGCAGGGTGGCGATGCCGGCCTCGACGCCGCCCCGGGCGTCGGCGAGCGGCTTGCCCATCTCGGCGGTGGTCGCCTCGGCCAGCTCGTCGGCGGCGGCGGACACCGCGTCGGCGGCCCGGTGCAACGCGGCGGCCCGCTCGGCCGGCGGCGTCGCCGCCCACTCGGCCGCCACGCCACGCGCCGCCGCGACCGCCTTGCCGACCTCGTCCGGGGTGGCGACCGGGGCGGCGGTCACCGCAGCGCCGGTCGCCGGGTCGTGCACCACCAGGTCACCGGCCTCCCCGCCGGCCCCCCACACCCCACCGATGAGCTGCGCAACCGTGTACATGGCGCGCTGCATGCCCCGATGGTCGCCGGGCAAACGTTTCGCCCGGTTGAGCCCGGGTAGCGTCGGTGGATGATGTCGTCCGGTTCTCTCGGCGCCGAGCAGGCCGACGCGGTGGTCGTCGGCGCCGGCCACAACGGCCTGGTCGCCGCGAACCTGCTCGCCGACGCGGGCTGGGACGTGCTGGTGCTGGAGGCGACCGGCGCGCCGGGCGGAGCGGTGCGCTCGGCGGAGGTGACCGCGCCCGGCTACCTCAGCGACCTCTACAGCTCCTTCTACCCGTTGGGTTACGCCTCCCCGGTGCTGCGCGGGCTCGACCTGACCCGGTACGGACTGGCCTGGCGGCACGCCCCGGACGTGCTGGCCCACCTCTTCCCGGACGACCGGGCCGCCCTGCTCAACCGCGACCCCGAGGTCACGGCGGCGTCGCTGGAGGAGTTCGCGCCCGGCGACGGCGAACGCTGGCTGGCCGCGTACGCGCAGTGGCAGCACATCGCCGATCCGATGCTGGACCTGATCGGCACCCCGTTCCCACCGGTACGCCCCGGTCTGGACATGCTGCGTCGGCTGCACACCGGCGGTGCGTTGCGGCTGGCCCGGCGGATGGTCCTGCCGGTGCGCCGCCTCGGCGAGGAACTGTTCACCGGTGCCGGGGGGCCGGCGCTGATGGCCGGCTGCGCGTTGCACACCGATCTGTCCACCGAGGACGCCGGCTCCGGCCTGTACGGCTGGCTGCTGGCGATGCTCGGCCAGCAGGTCGGCTGGCCGGTGCCGACCGGCGGGGCACAGAAGATCACCGACGCGCTGGTGGCCCGGCTGACCGAGCGGGGCGGCCGGATCCGCCACGACGCCCGGGTGGACCGGGTCCTGGTGGCCCGGGGTCGGGCGATGGGCGTGCGCACCGTCGACGGCGGGTTGTACCGGGCGCGCCGGGCGGTGCTGGCGGACGTGCCCGCGCCCGCGCTCTACCTGGACCTGGTCGGCGCGGCGGCGCTACCACCGAGGCTGGTGGCGGACCTGGAGCACTTCCGGTGGGACGGGTCGACGCTGAAGGTGGACTGGGCGCTGTCCGGGCCGGTGCCGTGGACCAACCGGCGGCTGGCCACCGTCGGTACCGTGCACCTCGGTGCGGATCTCGGCGGGCTGACCGGCTACTCCGCGACGCTCGCCCGAGGTGAGCTGCCCCGCGACCCGTTCCTGTTGGTCGGGCAGATGACGGTGGCCGACCCCAGCCACTCCCCGCCGGGCACCGAGTCGCTCTGGTCGTACACGCACCTGCCGTTTCGTCGGCACTGGCGCAGCGAGGACGTGCTCGGTCACGTGGAGCGGATGGAGGCGGTGCTGGAGGCCGCCGCGCCCGGCTTCCGGAGCCTGGTGGTCGGTCGGCACGTGTTCGGGCCGGCCGATCTGGAGGAGGCCAACCCGAGCCTGGTCGGCGGTGCCCTCGGTGGTGGCACCGCCGCGCCCTACCAGCAACTGTTCCTGCGCCCTGTGCCCGGACTGGGCCGCGCGGACACCCCGGTCGACCGGCTCTTCCTGGCCAGCGCGTCGGCGCATCCCGGCGGTGGGGTGCACGGGGCGCCGGGGGCCAACGCGGCCCGGGCCGCGCTGGCCCGGGACCGGGCGTTCACCGGTGGGGCCTATCGCCGGGCGGTGGACACCGCCCACCGGGCCGTGTATCGCTGAGGCGTCGTGGCGACCGGCCACCCCGACGCGGCCGGTCACGGCCCGCGCGGTGGCTCAGCGCTCGATGCCGCGATGCCGGGTACGCAGCTTGAACGGCATCAACGCGCTCTCGATCTTGGTGGCGGTGGTCATCTTCGAGTCGCCGTCGCGTCGCTCCTCGAAGCGGATCGGCACCTCCAGGATGGTGTGCCCCAGCTTCGTGGCGAGGTAGTGCATCTCCACCTGGAAGCTGTAGCCGTTGGACTGCACCCGCTCCAGCCCGATGTCACGCAGCGCGTCGGCCCGCCAGATCTTGAACCCGGCGGTCAGGTCCCGGATGCGGACCCGCAGCAGCGTGTGCACGTACAGGTTGGCCCAGCCACTGAGCGCGCGCCGGTACAGCGGCCAGTTCTCGTCCAGCTCGCCACCGGGCACGTATCGGGAGCCGATCACCACACCGGCCTGGGTGGACAGCAGCGCGCCGAGCATCCCCGGCAGCGCCTCCGGCGGGTGGGACAGGTCGGCGTCCATCTGGGCCACGTACTCGGCCCCGCCGTCGAGGGCGCGGCTGATCCCGTCCACGTACGCGCGGCCGAGGCCCTCCTTGCCCGGCCGGTGCACGACCTCGATCCGCTCCGGGTGCTCGATGGCCAGCTTGTCCGCCACCTCGCCGGTGCCGTCCGGGGAGTTGTCGTCCGCGACCAGCACCTTCAGGCCCGGCAACGGCAGGGCGAGCAGGCGCTCGACCAGCAGTGGCAGGTTGCCCGCCTCGTTGTAGGTGGGTACCACGACGGTCAGGCGCGCGTCCCCCCACGGCGTGGGTAACTGGACGGGTTCGATCATGGGGGACATCCTCGGTCTGCGGACAGGCTTCCCCGTGAGCGTAGCCACTTGTCCGTTCCAGGGGGAATCGGCTCCCCCTGCCCAGGTCAGTCCGGTGCCTTCTGGCGGCGGGCGATGTCCGCGAGCCGACTCAGCGTCTCCTTGTTGCGTTGGTGCAGCACCAAGTCATTGATCTTGGTGCGCAGCCACCGCAGCGGGCCGGCGGCGAAGTCCTCGCCGAGCAGGACCCGGGTGCTGGTCGGCCCGACCGGTTCCAGCGTGAAGACCACCACGCCCTCGCCGGCCGGCCAGAGCTTCACCCGCAGCACCAGCTTGCGTTCCGGCTCGCACTCCAGCACCTGGGAGGAGTCCTCCAGGGAGAGGGGCCAGGGGCCGGCCCGGTGGTGCAGCCGGGTCCCCACCCGGGGCCAGTCGTCGTCGACGTTGCGCATGTGCGCGGTGCCGACCACCCAGTCGCTGTACGTCCACCCGTCGGCCAGCACCGCCCAGACCTGCCGTACCGGTGCCTCGATGACCCGCTCCACGATCGCCACGCACAGGGCCGTACCCAGGTGGGCGGCCCGGCTAACGGCAGCACGGGTTAGCTTCTCGGGGGCCGTGGGTAAGGCCACCCGCGAGCGGCGGTGCGTCGGTCGGTGGGCCGGTACCCGTCGACCACGCCCCGATCGACGTTTACTCCTCGGGGCGCAGGGAACCCGCCGCCCGTGCGACAGGACCGTGGGGAGCCGGATCAGCGCAGGTCAGCCGGGGTGCTGACCGGCGTCGACCGGGCCGGTCCCGCCCTGTTCGACGCGGTTCTGCTGGACCGGGACGGCACCCTGGTCGAGGACGTGCCGTACAACGGCGACCCGGACAAGGTACGGCCGATGCCCGGCGCGCGGGCCGCGCTGGACCGGTTGCGCGCGGCCGGTCTGCGGCTCGCCGTGGTCACCAACCAGTCCGGGCTGGCCCGGGGCCTGTTCACCGAGGCGGACCTGCGCCGGGTGCACCGTAGGGTCGAGGACCTGCTCGGCCCCTTCGACTCGTGGCAGGTGTGCCCGCACGACGACGGGGACGGCTGTGCCTGCCGCAAACCCGCACCCGGGCTGGTGCAGGCCGCCGCCCGGGCGCTCGGCACCGTACCCGCGCGCTGCGTGCTGATCGGCGACATCGGCCGGGACGTCACCGCCGCGCTGGCCGCCGGTGCGGCGGGCATCCTCGTGCCCACACCGGTCACCCGGGCCGAGGAGATCGCCGCCGCCGGCTGGCTCGCCGCCGACCTGCCGTCGGCGGTGGACGAGATCCTGCGCCGCCGACAGGCACTGCGCCCGGCACCGACACCCGCGACCGGACCGCGACGGACGGTGCTGGTGGTGCGCGCCGACTCGGTCGGCGACGTGCTGGTCACCGGCCCCGGCGTCCGGGCGGTGGCCGCCGGTGCCGACCGGGTGGTGCTGCTCTGCGGCCCGCGCGGCCGGGCCGCCGCCGAACTGCTGCCCGGCGTCGACGAGATCGTGGAGCACCGGCTGCCGTGGATCGATCCCGAACCCGGACCCGTCGACCCCGCCGAGATGGCCGCCCTGACCGCCCGGCTGGCGGCCGTCGCCGCCGACGAGGCGGTCGTCTTCACCTCGTTCCACCAGTCGCCGTTGCCGCTGGCCCTGCTGCTGCGGATGGCCGGGGTGCGGCGGATCGCGGCGATCAGCGACGACTACCCGGGGAGCCTGCTGGACGTCCGGCACCGGGTACCGGCCGGTGTGCCGGAGGCCGAACGCGCGTTGTCGCTGGCCGCCGCCGCCGGGTATGCGCTGCCCGCCCACGACGAGCCGCGCCTGCGGTTGCGTCCGGTGCCCGCCCCGCCGCCGGAGGCCGGCGAGCCGGGATACGTGGTGCTGCACCCGGGCTCGGACGCGCCGGCGCGCGGCTGCCCGCCGGAGCTGGCCGAGCGGATCGCCCGGGAGCTGGCCGCCGCCGGTCACCGGGTGGTGGTCACCGGCGGCCCGCAGGAACGCGAGCTGACCGCCCGGGTCGCCGGCCGGTACGCCCGCGACCTCGGCGGCCGGACCGGGCTCGCCGAGCTGGCCGCCGTGGTGGCCGGTGCCGGCGCGCTGGTGGTCGGCAACACCGGCCCGGCGCACCTGGCCGCCGCCTCCGGGGTGCCGGTGGTGAGCCTGTTCGCCCCCACCGTGCCGTTCGGGCAGTGGGGCCCCTGGCGGGTGCCGACGGTACGACTCGGCGACGCGACCGCCGGATGCCGTGACAGCCGCGCCGCGCGCTGCCCGGTGCCCGGTCACCCGTGCCTCAGCGAAATCTCCCCGGGCGCGGTCGTCGACGCGCTCCGGCTGCTGGGCGTACCGCCGGACCCGGTGCCCACCCGCCCGGTGGTGTCCCGTGCGGCGGCGGGAGGCGGCCGATGAACATCCTGCTCTGGCACGTGCACGGCTCGTGGACCACGTCGTTCGTGCACGGCAAACACCGCTACCTGGTGCCGGCCACCCCGGACCGGGGGCCGTACGGGCTGGGCCGGGCTCGCACGTACACCTGGCCGGAGAGCGCCGCCGAGGTGAGCCCGGAGCAGTTGCGCGACAGCGACGTCGACGTGGTCCTCCTGCAACGCCCGGAGGAGCTGGAGCTGGCCGAGCGGTGGCTGGGCCGTCGGCCCGGCCGGGACGTGCCGGCGATCTACGTCGAGCACAACACCCCGAAGGACGGGGACGTGCCGCACAGCCGCCACCCGATGGCCGACCGCGACGACCTGCTCGTCGCCCACGTGACCGCCTTCAACGAGCTGTTCTGGGACACCGGCACGACCCGGACCACCGTGGTCGACCACGGCATCGTGCCACCGGCCGTCGAGTACACCGGCGAACTGGACCGGCTGGCCGTGGTGATCAACGAGCCGGTACGCCGCTGGCGGGTCACCGGCACCGACCTGCTGCCCCGGTTCGCCGAGATCGCCCCGCTGGACGTCTTCGGCATGAAGGTGGCCGGGCTCGCCGACCACCTCGGCCTGCCCGCCGACCGCCTCACCAGCCACGACGACGTACCGCAGCACCGGATGCACGCCGAGCTGGCGCGCCGCCGGGCGTACCTGCACCTGTGCCGGTGGACCTCGCTCGGGCTGAGCCTGATCGAGGCGATGAGCATCGGCATGCCGGTGGTGGCGCTGGCCAGCACCGAGGCGGTGATGGCCGTGCCGCCGGACGCCGGTGCGCTGGACACCCGCGTCGACGAGCTGCTGGAGGCCGCCGACCGGTTCGTCGCCGAGCCCCAGCGGGCCCGGCTGGCGGGGCAGGCGGCGCGGGCCGCCGCCCGGGAACGCTACGGCCTCGACCGTTTCCTCGCCGACTGGGACCGGCTGCTGGAGGAGGAAGTATGCGGATAGCGATGATCTCGGAGCACGCCAGCCCGCTCGCCATCCTGGGCGGGGAGGACGCCGGTGGCCAGAACACGCACGTCGCGGAACTCTCCGCCGCGCTCGTCGCGGCCGGGCACGACGTCCGCGTCTACACCCGGCGCGACGCGGTGGACCTGCCGGTGATGGTGCGCAGCCCGGACGGCTACGACGTGGTGCACGTACCCGCCGGGCCGGCCGAGCCGGTGGCCAAGGACGCGCTGCTGCCGCACATGCGCGCGTTCGGTGCCTGGCTGGTGGAGCGCTGGCGCGGCGACTGGACGCCCGAGGTGGTCCACGCACACTTCTGGATGAGCGGGCTGGCGGCGGTGCAGGCCGGTCGGCAGGTCGGCGTGCCGGTGGTGCAGACGTACCACGCGCTCGGCACGGTCAAGCGCCGCCACCAGGGTGTCCAGGACACCAGCCCGGCCCGGCGGATCGGCTACGAACTCCAACTCGGCCGGTCGGTGGACCGGGTGATCGCGCAGTGCCGCGACGAGGTCGGCGAGCTGGTCCGGATGGGGGTGCCCCGCTCGGCGATGACGGTCGTGCCGTCCGGGGTGAACCTGGGCACGTTCGCCCCGCTGGGCCCGGCCGCCGAACGGGAGCCGGGACGGGCCCGCATCCTCACCGTCGGACGGCTGGTGGAACGCAAGGGCTTCCAGACCGTGGTCCGCGCGATGGCGCACGTGCCGGATGCCGAGTGCGTGGTGGTGGGCGGCCCGCCCGCCGGGCTGCTGGAGACCGACCCGTACGCCCGGCGGCTGCGCGCGTTGGCCCGGAGCTGCGGGGTGGCCGATCGGGTGCGGCTGGTCGGCGCGGTGCCGCGCGAGGAGATGGGCCGCTGGTACCGGTCGGCGGACATCCTGGTCGCCGCCCCCTGGTACGAGCCGTTCGGCCTGACCCCGCTGGAGGCGATGGCGTGTGGGGTCCCGGTGGTGGCGACCGCCGTGGGCGGGTTGCGGGACACCGTGGTCGACGGGGTGACCGGGGACCTGGTGCCGGCGCGTGACCCGAGGGCGTTGGGCGAGGCGCTGGCCGGGTTGCTCGACGACCGCATCCGCCGGTTCGCGTACGCGGGCGCGGCCCGGGCGCGGGCCCGGCAGCACTACTCGTGGACGGTCACCGCGGAACGTCTCGCCGATCTGTACGCCGAGGTGGCCGCCGTGCACCGGCCGACCCGGGTGGTGGCCTGATGCCGGGGCGCAACCCGCTGGAGACGCACCTGGCGCACCTGGCCGCCGCGTTGGCGCCGTACCGGCGGTGCGAGCCGTTGCTGGCCCGGTGGGGGGTCGTCCTGGCACAGCACCTGACCGCCGGGGGCCGGTTGCTGGTGGCCGGCAACGGTGGCAGCGCCGCCGAGGCGCAGCACCTCACCGCCGAGCTGGTCGGCAAGCTGCGCGAGGACCGGCAGCCGCTGTCCGCCATCGCCCTGCACGCCGAGACCTCGGCGTTGACCGCGATCGGCAACGACTACGGCTACGAGGAGGTCTTCGCCCGGCAGGTCCGCGCGCACGGCCGCCCCGACGACGTCCTGTTGCTGCTCTCCACCAGCGGTGGCAGCACGAACCTGCTGGCCGCCGCGCGGGCGGGTCGCCAGGCCGGGCTGCGGTGCTGGGCGTTCACCGGCCCGGCACCGAATCCGCTGGCCGACGCCGTCCACGAGGCGCTCGCGGTGGACTGCCCGGACTCGCAGGTCGTGCAGGAACTGCACCTGGTCTCCAGTCACCTGCTCTGCGAGTACGTGGAGCGGGCGATGGCCGAGCGACCGGCGGTGGCGTACGTGGAGCCGGTGGTGCCGGCGGCGTCGGAGGCACCGGCGGCCGGTCCGGTCCGCGCCGGGGTCGAGGTGGTGCTGGACGGTGGGGCCGGCCGACCGGTCGAGGCGTGAGGAGGCAAGCGTGAGGGGACCCGTGGTGGTGGTCGGCGACACCCTGCTCGACCGGGACGTGGAGGGCGTGGTGAACCGGCTCTGTCCGGACTCGCCGGTCCCGGTGCTGGACGAGACCGCGCACGTCGACCGGCCCGGCGGGGCCGGACTCGCCGCCGTCTTCGCCGCCGCGCAGGGCGCCGAGGTGGTGCTGGTCACCGCGCTGGCCGACGACGCCGGTGGGGCCCGGCTGGGGGTGCTGCTGGCCGCCGCCGGGGTGCAGGTGTACCCGTTGCGGCTGGCCGGGTCCACCCCGGAGAAGATCCGGCTGCGGGCCGGTGGGCGGGTGCTGCTGCGCCACGACCGGGGCGGCGGCGCTCAGACGCCGGGCGAACCCGCCGAGGCGGTGCTGCGGGTCATCGAGCGGGCGTCGGTGGTGCTGGTCAGCGACTACGGCCGGGGGGTGGCGCGGCAGCCGGCGCTGCGGGCGGCCCTGGCGGCGACCCGGGCCCCGGTGGTCTGGGACCCGCACCCGCGCGGACCGGCGGCGGTGCCCGGGGTGCACCTGGTCACGCCGAACGAGTCGGAGGTGCAGGAGCTGGTCGAGGCACCCGCCGCCGCCACCCGGCTGGCCACCGCCGCCGACGGCGCGGAGCGCCTGCGGCAACGCTGGCGGGCCGGTGCGGTGGCGGTGACGTTGGGCGCCGACGGCGCGTTGCTCAGCCACGCCGGGTCGACCCCGCTGGTGGTGCCGACGCCGGTGGCCGCCGAGGGCGACACCTGCGGTGCGGGGGACCGGTTCGCGGTCGCCGCCGGACTGGCCCTGGGCCGGGGCGCGCTGCTCTCCGAGGCGGTGCAGGAGGCGGTGACCGAGGCGTCGGCGTACGTGGCGGACGGGGGAGTGGCGACCGCGCTGCCGACGGCGGTGCGGCGGGCCCCGCAGGCGGTGCACACCGCGGTGGGCGGCGACCGGGTCGGGGTGGCGGCAGCCGCCGCCGCGGTGGCCCGGGTCCGTGCCGCCGGGGGCACGGTCGTGGCGACCGGAGGCTGTTTCGACCTGCTGCACGCCGGTCACGTGGCGACCCTCCAGGCGGCTCGGCAACTCGGCGACTGCCTGGTGGTGTGCCTCAACTCCGACGCCAGCGTCAGCGGGCTCAAGGGCCCGGACCGCCCGGTCGTGCGGCAGGACGACCGCAGCCGCCTGCTGGCGGCGCTGAGCTGCGTGGACGCGGTGATGATCTTCGACGAGTCGACTCCGGCGGCGGCACTGTCCTGGCTGCGCCCGGACATCTGGGTCAAGGGCGGGGACTACGCCACCGGCGGCGGGGACGGCGACTGTCTGCCCGAGGCCGAGATACTGCGCCGCTGGGGCGGTCACACGGTGGTGGTGCCGTACCTGGACGGCCGGTCCACCACCGGCCTGATCGCCGCGACGGCGGCGCGTACCGGCGTGGGGGTGTCCCGATGAGCGCGCCCGGCACCGGACGCACCGTGCTGGTCACCGGCGGGTCCAGCGGGTTGGGCGCGGCGGTGGTGGCCGCGGTCGCCCGCTCCGGCGGGCGACCGCTGGTGCTGGACCGGCAGGCACCCGGCGACGGGGTGGCCTGGGTCGAGTGCGACCTGGCCGACACCCGCGCGGCGGAGGCCGCCACCCGGCAGCTCGCCGAGCGCGAGGGCGGTCTCGACGCGGTGGTGACCGCCGCCGGTGTGGACGTGCCCGGCCGCCTGGCCGACGTGCCCGGCGAGACCTGGGACCGGATCGTCACGGTGGACCTGCTGGCCACCGCCGCCGTGATCCGGGCCGCGCTGCCCTTCCTGGAGGCCGCCCGGGGCAGCATCGTCACGGTGGCGTCCACGCTCGGGGTCAAGGCGGTCAGCGACGCCACGGCGTACTGCGCGGCGAAGTTCGGCGTGGTCGGCTTCACCCGCGCGCTCGCCGCCGAGCTGGCCGGGGCGGTGAACGTGACGCTGCTGGTGCCGGGCGGCATGCGGACCGCCTTCTTCGACGACCGCGACGCGCAGTACCGTCCGGGGCCGGACGCGATCCTCAACGACCCGGCGCATACCGCCGCCGCGGTGATGTTCGCGCTCTCCCAACCGGCCGGCTGCGCGGTACGCGAGATGGTGGTCTGCGCCGAGCAGGAGACCTCGTACCCGTGATCCTGGTGCTGCGCGCCCTCGGTGTCGGTGATCTCGCCACGGCGGTCCCGGCACTGCGGGCGTTGCGGGCGGCGTACCCGGACCGGGAACTGGTGCTCGCCGCGCCGGACTGGCTCGGCCCGCTGGTCGAGCTGGTCGGCGGCGTGGACCGGCTGCTGCCCACCGACGGGCTGGACCGGCTGGGGGCGCCCGGCGGGCCGGTGGAGGTGGCGGTGAACCTGCACGGCCGGGGACCGCGCTCGCACCGGCTGCTCGTCGGCACCGGCCCGGACCGATTGTTCGCCTTCGCCGACGCGCGGGCGGCGCACGCCGACGGGCCCGGGTGGGACGACGCGGAGCACGAGGTGGCGCGCTGGTGCCGGCTGCTGCGCTGGTACGGGATCGCGGCCGACCCGACCGACCTGGACCTGCGGCGGCCGTCGCCGGGGACCGTGCCGACCGGCGTGACGGTGCTGCATCCCGGCTCCAAGGTGCCGGCCAAGCGCTGGCCGCCCGGTCGGTACGCCGCGCTGGCCCGCGAGCTGACCGACGCGGGGCACCGGGTGGTGCTGACCGGCGGTACGGGGGAGCGGGCCACCGCGGCTCGGGTCGCGGACGAGGCCGGGCTGCCCGGCGATGCGGTGCTGGCCGGGCGGACCGACCTCGGGCAGCTCGCCGCGCTGGTCGCCGGGGCCCGGCTGGTGGTCAGCGGGGACACCGGCGTGGCGCACCTGGCCACCGGTTACCGCACCCCGTCGGTGGTGATCTTCGGGCCGGTCCCGCCCGCCCGGTGGGGCCCGCCGCCGGAACGACGACGACACCGGGTGCTCTGGGGCGGCGCATGCCCGACCTCGGACGGGGTAGGCGGTCACCCGGCGGTCACCGCCGTCGGGGTCGACGCGGTGCTGGCCGCCGTCGAGGAGGTGGAACGGGTGGTGCGGGCGGACCGTGCGGTTGCGGCGTAGTGATCCGGGTCGGCCGGGATACGGCCGCCGGCGACGCGGTCCGGGCTGGTCGTTCCTCGACCCGCGCGGCGAGCCGGTGCGTGACCCGGACGAGCTGTCCCGGCTGCGGGCCCTGGTCATCCCGCCGGCCTGGCGGCAGGTGTGGATCGCTCCGCATCCGAACGGCCACATCCAGGCCACCGGGATCGACGCCGCAGGCCGCAAGCAGTACCTCTACCACCCGCTGTGGCGGCAGCGGCAGGACGAGGCCAAGTTCGACCACGTGCTGGAGGTGGCCCGCCGGCTGCCGGTGCTGCGGGAACGGGTCGGCCAGGACCTGACCGGGCGGGGGCTGCGTCGCGAGCGGGTGCTGGCGACCGTGACCCGGCTGCTCGACATGGGCACCTTCCGGGTCGGCAGCGACCAGTACGCGGCCGGGGACGAGCCGACCTTCGGCGTCGCCACCCTGCGCCCCGAACACGCCCGGTCCCGCCAGGGCTGTGTGGTCTTCGAGTTCCCGGCCAAGGGCGGCATCGAGCAGGTCCGCCTGGTCTCCGATCCGGAGCTGTGCCGGGTGCTGACCCACCTGCGTCGCCGTCGACGGGCGGCGGACCGGCTGTTCGGCTACTGGGACGGCCGGCAGTGGCGGGACGTACGGGCCGACGAGGTCAACGACTACCTGCGGGACGCCAGCGGCGGCGAGATGACGGCGAAGGACTTCCGCACCTGGCACGCCACCGTCCGGGCGGCCACCGAGCTGGCCGTGCTCGGACAGCCGAGGTCGGTCACCGCACGTCGGCGGGCGGTGGCCGGCGTGATGCGCGAGGTGGCGGAGCTGCTCGGCAACACCCCGACGGTGGCCCGGACCTCCTACGTGGACCCTCGGGTGGTCGACCTGTTCCACGACGGCGTGGTGGTGCCGGTCGGCCGGGACAGCGACCGGGAACAGGCCGAGCGTGCCGTGCTCGACCTGCTGGACCGGTCCTGAGCGGTCACCGGCCGTCCGTCGTGCGCGTCTGGATCATCACCTCGACGCCGTCGAGCACCCGGCCGAGCCCGAAGCGCCACTCCGCGTCGACGAAGTCGTCCTCTTCGTCGCCCTCGGCGATCAACTCGTGGATCGCCGGGTAGGGCCCGTCGGCGGTGAGCCGGGCCAGGTGCCGCCAGTAGTGCAGGCCCACCTGGTCGGGGGTCTGTCCGCTGCGGACCGCCGCCTCGGTCAGGTCGGCGGTGGTGGTGGCCCAGCTCCGGGCGTACCCGCTGACCAGCATGACGGTGGAGACGCGTTCGGTGCCGCGCAGGCCGGTACCGGCCAGGGCCGCCAGGCCGTACTCCAGCCAGCGGACCTGGTTGGGGTTGATCGGCGGGCCGCTGATCGGCACGTGCCTGATCCACGGCTGGCGGCGCAGCGCGGTCAGGTTCCCCTCGGCCCAGCGGGTCAGCGCGGGGCGCCAGCCCTCGTCCGGGGCGCGCGGTGGCGGGGGCGGCCCGTACGCGGTGTCGACCATCAGGTCGAGCAGGTCGTGCTTGGTCGGCACGTACCGGTAGAGCGACATCGTCGCCGCGCCCAGCTCACCGGCGACGCGGCTCATCGACACCGCGCCGAGCCCCTCGGACTGGGCGACCTGGATCCCGGCGGCCACCACCTGTTCCAGGCTGAGGCCGCGCTTCGGGCCTCGGCTCGGACGGTCGCGCAGCCCCCAGGCGAGCGCGATGTTCTCGGGCAGTTCGACGTCGGGACCGTCGCTCACATGTACCTCCACCGGCCGGGCTTGACCCTCATCGTAACTTCTGCGTATCGTCTACGCAGTTAAGCGTACGACATACGCAGAAAGCGGAGAGTGACCATGGCGAACGGACCACCCGCGGTCGAGCTGGTCGAGCTGAGGAAGTCCTTCGGCGACCTCGTCGTCCTCGACGGGCTGACCATGCGGGTAGAGGCCGGCGGCGTACACGCGCTGCTCGGCCAGAACGGGGCCGGCAAGACCACCACGGTGCGGATCCTGGCCACGCTGACCCGGCCCGACGGGGGCAGCGCCCGGGTCGCCGGCCACGACGTGGTGCGTGACCGACGACGGGTCCGGCGGACGATCAGCCTCGCCGGCCAGCACGCCGCCCTGGACGACACCCAGACCGGCCTGGAGAACCTGACCATGCTGGCCCGGCTCGCCGGGCTGTCCGGGCCGGCGGCCCGCAAGCGCGCCACCGATCTGCTGGAACGCTTCGCGCTGACCGACGCGGGCGGGCGGTGGGCGATCACCTACTCCGGGGGCATGCGCCGCCGCCTGGACCTCGCCGCCAGCCTGGTCGGGCAGCCGTCCGTGGTGTTCCTGGACGAGCCCACCACCGGCCTGGACGTGCGCAGCCGGCAGGGGCTCTGGGAGGTCGTCGGCGAACTGGCCCGCACCGGGGTGACCGTGCTGCTCACCACGCAGTACCTGGAGGAGGCCGACCGACTGGCCGACCGGATCACCGTGCTGCACCGGGGCGCGATCGCCGCCGAGGGCACCGCCGACGACCTCAAGCGCCGCTTCGGCGCGCACCGGCTGGAGCTGACCTGGCGCGAGGAGGGCGGCCTGCGGCAGGCGGTCGCACTGCTGGGCGACCGGGTCACCGACCGGGACCCGGACCGGCTCGCCCTGTCGGTGGCCACCGACGGAAGTGCGCCGCAGGTGCGTGCCCTGCTCGACGAGATCGATCCGGACCGTCACGGGGTGGTCCGGTTCACCGTCCGCGAGGCGACCCTCGACGACGTCTTCCTCACCCTCACCGGCACTCCGGCGCCCACCCGACGGCAGGTGACCCATGTCTGAGCTGGCCGTACGCGGATCGCAGACGGCGGTGATGATCGGCCGCTGCGTCCGGCTGTCGCGCCGCAACGTCGACGCGTTGCTCACCTCGCTGCTGCTGCCGGTGATGCTGCTGCTGGTCTTCGTCTACCTCTTCGGCGGGGCGATCGACACCGGCTCGACGTACGTGACCTACGTGGTGCCCGGCGTGCTGCTGCTCTGCGCCGGCTTCGGCGCGGCGGGCACGGCGGTGAGCGTCACCACGGACATGACCAACGGCATGATCGAGCGACTGCGCACCATGGACGTCGGCGCGACCTCGATCATCGGCGGTCACGTGGCGGCCAGCATCGCGCGCAACACGGTCTCCACCGTGCTGGTGCTGGCCGTCGCCGTCGTCATCGGGTTCCGGCCCGCCGTGGAACCGCTGCGCTGGCTGGCCGCCGCCGGGGTGCTGCTGCTGTTCCTGCTGGCGGTGTCCTGGCTGTCGGCGGCGTTCGGGCTGCTGGCCCGTACGCCCGAGACAGCCGGCGGGTACACCTTCCTGGTGATGTTCCTGCCCTACCCGAGCAGCGCCTTCGTGCCGGTCGAGACGCTGCCCCGCTGGCTGCGCGGCTTCGCCGAACACCAGCCCGTCACGCCGGTCATCGAGTCGCTGCGCGGGTTGCTGCTCGACCTGCCGGTCGGCGCGGCGCCGGCCCGCGCGGCGGCTTGGTGCCTGGGCATGCTGGCGGTCGCGGTGCTGCTCTCATCGGTGCTGTTCCGCCGCCGGATCGCCTGATCCGCACGAGAGAGAGCAGGGGGGGGGGGGGGGGGGGGCGCGGGGCCCCCCCCCCCCGCCCCGCCGGCGGGGCGCGCCCGCGGGGGGCGGCCGGGCGGCGGCGCCCGGGGGCGCGGGGGGGGGGGGGCGGAC